>CAYULW010000027.1:0-1551 GCA_964445815.1 uncultured Flavobacteriales bacterium | reverse complement strand
ATTTGCTCTATTTTTCAGAAGCCAAACAATCCAAAACAAGAAGTTCAAGAATTGATCAGGCGAAACCGAAAATTTTCAAAGGAAAAGGACATAACGATCGTTGAGAGTTTCTAAGTTTAGATAAATAAATCGAAGCTGTTCATTATCTAAATGAACAGCTCTTCATAAATCTCCATAGTGGACTTGTTGTAGCTCCAGTTCTTCCAAGCATACTTTAAAGCTTCTCGTCCAATGTCGGTGCGTAATTGAGCATCAGTAATCAATTTCTGTAATCGCTCTTTCCATTCATTTTCATCTTTTGCAAGCATACCATTTTCACCATGTTTGATGATTTCAGAATAAGGAAAAACAGAAGAACTTATCATAGGAATTGCAAAGGCAGCAGCCTCCAAATACTTTATAAAGGATTTTCCTTCTGTATTAAATGGATGGTCGTTCATGGGGTGAAGCATTACATCCAAAGCGAGCTTATTCAGCTTAGTTGGATATTCCAAAAAGGACACCGGCTTCACGAATTTGAAAGGTAAATCATCAAGGCTGTTTTCGTCTTTGAGTTTTCCATTCCAACCAAAAATGAAGAGTTCCGCATTTTGGTCTTTCAATACTTCCTGCAAAACAGGTAAAATGCTTTTAACATCTTCCGATTGTGAAGGATTGGTAATGATTCCCAGTCTTACAGTTTTACCATTGTTCTTGTTGATTTGAGGAACTTCGGCATAAGCTTGATTAGAAAGTAAGTTGGGAACAAAAGCAAACATCGGATCTGCATCAGGATAGGTTTCTTCCAACTTATCTTCAATGGTTTCCAGTATGCCATTGGTAGGAGCTGTTATCACATCCATTTTGGAAAGGTTCTCCAATAGCTTTTCTAGTTGCTCTTTGGGGTACTTTTTTATTCCCGGATGATAGTCAGGGAAATTGAAATAATGACAATCAACATCCATTACAAACTGAATACGGTCGTTAATAGAAACAATACCTTCAATGATCGGTTGAATATCTGTAAAGAAGGCAGGAAATACGATGTAGTCAGCCCAATGAATTAACCTTTCATCAACTGGAGTATCGTATTCATCATACTTCTTATTGAAGTTCCATTTGTGAATTTGATTGACAATAGCTTTATGCGACTTGGTTTTGTTGAGTTCCAAGGCAGGTGCTATCATTCTGTAATAACCCGAAGCATTCATACAAGGAGCAACATACAATACATGTACTTTTTCAGCTTCATCTTGTAGTTCAGGGTATTTTTCCTCAAAGGAAAGAGAGCTGTTTAATCGCTCTAATAGTTCTTTTACATTTCTCATGCGTTCACGTCTTTTTTTACCGGAGTTCCCTCGAAATACTTTTCAATTTCGTTACCGGTTTGTTTGTCATAAATGATCGCTGCATCGGCTTTTGTGCCGTATTCAGTCACTTTTTTTCTTAATCGAGCTAAGCCGATATTCCGGTCTATGAACTTGGAATACTTATGCTTCCAGTCTAGTGACCATAGTGTTCTTACATTGCCATCTTTGAAATAGATGAGCAGTTTTGAAAGGGAATCCCTTT
>CAYULW010000026.1:0-1727 GCA_964445815.1 uncultured Flavobacteriales bacterium | reverse complement strand
ACAAGAAATAACCTTAAACAAAGACCAAAAACTAAATTTTGAACTCGAAGAATCCACAACATCACTTGATGAAATTGTCATCGTCGCAGAAGAATCTGAAGTTGTAAGCATCAGAAAACCGCAGATGAGTGTTTCTAAGCTCAATTCGCAAACAATAAAAGAAATACCTGCGGTTTTAGGCGAGGTAGATGTTGTTAAATCTATTCAGTTACTACCCGGAGTTACCAACAATGGAGAAGGTTCTGCTGGTTTTCATGTTAGAGGAGGAGCTGCAGACCAAAACTTGGTGCTTTTGGATGAAGCTATAATTTATAACACATCACATTTCTTTGGGTTTTTCTCAGTATTCAATGCAGATGCTATTAAAAACATTAAGTTGTATAAAGGAGATATTCCGGCAAAATATGGAGGTAGAGTGTCTTCTGTGCTCGATGTTAGACAAAAAGATGGTAACAGTAAGCAATTTGAATTGACTGGTGGTGTTGGTTTAATTTCAAGTAGATTGACTGCAGAATCACCAATTTTTAATGATAAGGGTTCTTTTTTAATAGCTGGTAGAGCCTCTTATGCACATTTGTTTATGCCGCTTATTGAAGATGTTAAAGACGATAAAATATCTTTTTACGATCTTAACCTGAAAACCAATTACGAAATCAATAAAAATAACCGTTTGTATTTGTCAGGTTATTTTGGTCGAGATATTTTCAACCTATCTAAAATCATTGAAAATAACTACGGAAATGCGACAGGAAATTTACGTTGGAATCATGTGTTTAACGACAAGTTATTTTCTAATTTATCTTTTATCTACAGTAAATATGATTATCAAATTTTACTAGATTTTATTGAATTAGATTGGAACGCAGACATCACCAATTTCAATGTAAAATATGATTTAGGCTACTACGTAAACAATGATCTTACGTTAGATTTTGGAATTAGCGGTTTAACCTATAATCTTAATCCTGGAGAAGTAAGACCGTCTTCTGAAACTTCTGCAATTAACTACTTAAAATTAGACGAAAAGCGCGCTTTTGAAGGTGCCGCTTACATAAGTGCAGAGCATCAAATTTCTGAAAAATTGGCTTTCAATTATGGTTTGCGTTACAGTGCATTTTCGAGATTGGGTGGACAAAGCATGACGACATATGTCAACAATCAACCTGTAATTTATAATAGCGATTTAGGTATTTACGAACGAGGAGAAGCAGAAAGCGAAACCTATTACAGCAAGAGTGAAAGCATCAAAACCTTTGGAAATTTTGAACCAAGATTAGGCGTTTCTTATCAGCTTAATGAAGCCTCTTCAATAAAAGCCAGTTATACCAAATCCACACAATATTTGCATCTATTGTCTAATACATCTTCGGTAACACCATTGGATGTTTGGACACCAAGCGGACAGTATATAAAGCCTCAAATATCCAATCAATTTGCCCTAGGATATTACAGAAATCTTAAAGACAATGCTTATACTTTAGAGCTCGAAACCTATTATAAAACAGTCGATAATCGTATAGATTACATTGATGGATCAGATTTAATAGGAAATAACAATATTGAAACCGAAATATTAAACGGAGAAGCTAGAGCTTATGGTTTAGAGGTTTTATTTCGAAAAAACAAAGGTAATTTTACAGGTTGGTTAGCATATACCTTATCAAAATCCGAGCAACGTGCTTTAGGAGGAAATGCTGGCGGACCAGGAATCAATAATGGCGATTGGT
>CAYULW010000025.1:0-2373 GCA_964445815.1 uncultured Flavobacteriales bacterium | reverse complement strand
CGGGCAATTTCTCTTTTCCCTTTAGCATACAACTGATCCAAAATGGCTTCATCAGAATTTGCCTTACCATTTGTTTTGGGAGCCTTGTGCTCAATGGCAAAAACCTCATAAGCTTCTAAATCGGATAAGTCTTCAATTACTCCTTCGGTTTCTTCATCGGTATTTAATCCGAATACTTCCTGATTTTTATTGAACAGGGCTTTGGCTTCTTTTTTAGAGACAATCTTCCAAGTGAATCCATCACTAAAACTGTATAAGCTGCCCGGTTGCAAATCGTCTTGTTCTTCATTGTTTTCCAACTGGTCTTCAAACTCTTCGTAAAGGTCTTCTTCCAATTCCAAAGAGAGATGGTCGAGCTTTTTAGCCAAACGGTCATGGTCATCGTCCACGGCATGTTCCAAATCTTCTTGCAGCTCTTCAAATCCTTTGATTCGTTTTTGCAATTGCTTAGGGAGCTGTTCTGTTTTTAGCTTGTTTTCGGCAAGGAAAACCTGATGCGGATATTTTTTCATGTGTAAATGTTTTATGCGGTTTGTTCTGCTTTTTCCTTTAACTCACTGAATTTTTCATGCAATTCATCTTCAATAGGCTTAATTTTATTCATGCCCCAAATGCGTTTGAGGTCGCCTAAGAATTTCTGCACGGCTTTTTCGGTTTGCTCTACCTTATTTGGATCCTCTTTGATTGCCTTGGGCATCATGTTGGCAATCTTTTTCATATTGTCCTTTAGCTTGGTAGTAAGCTTTCGTTTCACCGGCTTTTTGATTTCCCCCGAAGCCATTTTTTGCTTTCGCTCTTCACGTAGCTTTCTCCTACACTCAGCGAGGTAGTCCATGGTTTTTTCCGACTTCTCTACAATCTTTTTGGATTGAGCTTTTTTGAGCTGTTTTTTTTGCTCTTGCTCTGCCTTGTCAGTTAGCTCATCTTTGATGGTAGCAATATCTTCTTTGAGCAATTCAATAGCGGTTTCGCCAATTTGCTCTGCCATGTCCTTCATGGTTTTATCGTCCGGAAATTCTTTTAAACCTTCCAGTGTTTCATCGTAAATGCTCAAAGCCTCCAAGGAGCGTTCGCTCAATACCTTTTTGGCTACACCTTCTTTTTCGAGCAATTTGTATGGATCATTTTTTATCATCGCTTGTTTATTATTTTGTTAATGAATTATGCAGCCTTTTTCAGGGCTTTGATGCGTTGTAGGCGTTCTTGCATTTGCTTGAAAGCACCACGTAGTTTTCTGATTTTATCGAGTTTATCTGCTGAACTTTCCAGTACTTCACCTTTCTTGGCTCGTTTGGTATCGGTCGCTTTTGCTGATTCACCACCATAGACCATCAGCTCAGTGAGCACCTTCTCATTGAGATAGGCAAACTCTTCCACACGCTCGGCAACCGACTTGGGTTTATAGCCTTTTTGCTCACGATCTTTGATGATTTCCTCTGCCTTTTGGTTTACCGCTTCGGTTCCGGTTCGTTCTTCCAGAATGCGTTGCTTTTCCTCAATTTCTGTATTGATTCTGCCGTTTACCTGTTCAAAATCAAAATTGATGTCGTAGCCTTTGGGCTCCAGTACTTGTTCCAATCCACGCTTTAATGTGGCATTGGCTTTTCGCACCGTATCATAGATGTTTTGATCTCGATAAGTGGTTTGGGTAGTTTCATCCTCCAAATAATCCTTGTAGATTTTTAACACCGTTTCAATGCTTCGAGCTTGCACTTTTATCGGATTACCATCTTTATCGGTGGTCTTTTGAGGCTTGTAGCGTTCAACTGCCTGATTGATGTGCTCAATATTGCTATTGAAATTATCACGAGCGGACTTTATATCGGTGAGGACATTTTGCTGATTTTTTAAGCTATTGATTTCATCCTGAATTTGCTCACGTTCTTCCATGAGTAGCAATTCAGCCAAAGCTTTTGGATCGGTTACCAATCCCATTTTTAATTCAGCCGGATTGAACTCTTCTAAATTCAAGGCATTGGTTTTTCCTGCTCTGTACCAAATCTCATTGATACGGCTAGTTTTTTCTTCCAACTTTTGAAAGATGAACGTGTCCACACTGTCTTCCATAAGCGGATTGACAATTCGTACATTGGCATAGCGGTTTCCAAATCGCCAAATACGACCTTCGAGCTGCTTCACATCCGTAGGGTTCCAGTCGAGCCAACAATTGTAAAGTGTAGTGGCTTTGTTTTGAAGGTTTATACCTTCCTTGATGGTCGCACTTCCAATCAATACCTTGATAGTTCCTGCCAAGAATTTCTCTTTGATGCCTTCCTTTTTTGCAGCACTCAATCCACTTTTGATAATACCTACCTCGTTATCCTTGAAGCCAATTTTCTTAATCAGGTATTCACGGATAAGCGGGAAGAAACT
>CAYULW010000024.1:0-3099 GCA_964445815.1 uncultured Flavobacteriales bacterium | reverse complement strand
AGAAAATCAAAAATCGTTTGAAGTCCTTTTTGGAAGATAATGGCTTAACCAAAAGCGAAGTGAAAGAAACTACGGAAGACATTATAGGCATATAAATTAATCCCAAAAAGCAGAAAACATGGTAGGAGCAGTTGCAGGAGCAAAAGCCGTTGAAGGCTTATCACAAAACAAGGCTACCCCTTACATCATAGGGGGAATTATCCTCGTGGGTATTGGCATTACCTATTTTGGAGTGATACGCCCGATTCTTTGTAAAACTGGAATAGCCGACTGTAAAAGCAGCAAGAAGATTCGAGACATAATGAGCTACAAAGGCTTTGATCCGAATTATGCTCGTCCGGAAAAAATTACGCTTTCCCACGATAGAGCAAAACAACTGGCTACCCAAATTTATGATGCCGGTTCCTGGTACAATGATGATGAAGGAGCCATTTATTCAGCTTTAGAAGAAGCCGGAAGTGCTGATAACCTTTCTCTGATTTCTCGAATGTTCAGTGCCATGAAATACGGCAGTTTGGCAGAGTACATCACTTACTACCTAGATGATGCCGATGAAGTGGCACGAGTAAAAGACATTTTAGAAAGCTATTAACCTTTAGAATTATGGATGCAAAGACAAAGAAATATTTAATTATAGGTGGTGTAGCCACGGTCGTTTTAGCCCTTGCAGGATTTGGAGTTCACAAGTTTATCAAGAACCGAAAAAACCGCACTACAAGTGGCAAACAAAAGGAACGAGAAGAGCAAAAGCTCATTGGTAAAAAAGTGCATTACGGATCCGAAGGTTATGTGAATATAAGAAGCTCTGCGAAGGTGGATAATGAGAACTGGACTACCATGGATTTCTCGCACAACCTATTAACACAAGCAGAAAGTAATCCGGTGGGAACCATTTTAGAACGCCTCAAAGGTGAAGATGGCTATTACTGGTACAAAATAAAATTGACCAAACCTGTGGGAGGCAAAACCGAAGGTTATGTGCGTGAAGATGCAGTTGTAGTTCAATATTAAACCCTAAAAGACATGAAGAAAGAGACAATTAAACTAGATAATAAAATGCTATGGATCGGAGCTGGACTGGCAGTTACAGCAGCCGGTTTTGGCGTATGGTATTTTCTGAAAAAGCGAAAAGAGAAACAGCAATTTGCTGCAAGCATTAAGGGAACAACCACTTCGAGCAGTTCTTCAGGAGTTCGCTCATTTAGTTGTATGTATTCCGATAGCAGTTTCCCATTGAAATTCGGAACCTGTGGAACCAATGTAAAGAAACTCCAAAACTACCTGAACTCAAAAGGATCGGGAATAGATACTGATGGCAAGTTTGGTCCGAAAACAGAAGCAGCAGTTCAGAAGGTATTTGGCACTAAAACCGTGTCTCAGGAGAAGTTTAAAACCATAAGCTAATACCATGGAAACAGAAGAAAGAACAGGCATAAAAAACTATTTGGACAATGTGTTTAGCGATGATGGATTAAAAACCGACATCAAAATCACAATGACCGATGAGACTTTGAGAAAGACAAGCTTGTACCTCGTGGGTTCAGGTTTGGTGATTACGCTCATCGTTTTTGGTATTCGAGGAATTGTAAAAAATATGGAAGCTCAGTAATGAATAAGAAGGTCATTGCATTATTCGCTATATCCGTTTTTGCCGGAGCCGGTTATGTGGCTTGGGCGTATTCTCCTTTGGGGAAAACGGTCATTTCTAAACGCTTATTAAGTCGTTGGGAAAAGGATTTAAAGGTGGATGAGGCTAACAAAGAACTTCTTGAAAAAGAGCTCAAAGTATTGGATTACGAACAGCACGTTTTGCTATGGAATTTAACTCGATGGCATTTAGCCAAACCTTCCGAGAGGAAAGAGAAAAAGCTCAAAAAATTGGCTTTGCAGCTAAACGAATCGGGTATAGAAAAGCATGCAGCCCTCAAACAGATAACAGATATGCTCCAATCATAAATGCAAGAATTATGGATACAGGAATTATTACGGAAATAGCGACACAAATTATGGGATATGTGAAAAGCCTTGATTGGGCTTACATTCTCACTTTTATCATTATCGGATATGGTATCAACTCAGAAAAGTTCACCAATCAGATCAAGCAGAAAACCAATATTTCTTCCAAGCGAAGATACCGAACGGCATTGGTCGGGTTAGTCTATGCCGTGATTCTGTATTTCATTCGAGGATATGAAGTTAAGCATATCGAAGTACTGTTTCAGTCCTTCGTATTTGCCTTTGTTTTTCACAAACTCATTTTAGATGGGTTAGTCCGCTACATCACAGGCAAAAGAACGGATTACAAAACGCTAAAGGAAAATGAAACTTCAGAGAAGTTCCATCAGACCATTGAAAAAACAAAGCAAACTGATGAAAATGCGACTTAGCCATGCAACCTTGTTGCTTTGGCTGATGACCATTATAGGTTTTGTATGGTATTGGAGCTCGCAGGACAGGTCGGTTAATCTAAACCCCAATTACGAGCAAACCATCAAGAAACTGGAACAGCAAAACGACAGCCTCTTAGCTATCAATCAGGGTTTGCAAGAGCAAATTACTGAACAACTGGAAAAACAAGAGGGTATAAAGGAAGAACTAAAAAAACGAAACAAGGATTTAGAACAACTTAAATACAGGAAAAGTGAAAAGATTAGGGCTATTGGTAATTATGATAATGATGAACTGTATCGGTTTTTCGCAGAATTTGAAACCGACAGTTTACACCATTCAGAATGATACACTTTTCTGCTTTACGGTAAGTCAAGCAAAAGTAATTGCTATTGAACTGGAAGGCAAAAAGTATCAGGATAGCATTACAGTTGAGCAATCTACTCAACTGGCTTTGCAAGATTCTTTGATTCAGCAGCAGGATTCAACTATTAAGTTGCTCCATAATCAAGCGATCAACTATCAAAGCATCATTACCAATAGTAAAGAGGTGAACAATGAGGTAAACCTGCAATTGGGTTTTCTAAAAACAGAGGTGAAACGACATAAACGAGATAAGATATTCCTAGGAACCGGACTTGGCGTGAGCATTGGACTCATAGGAATCTTAGCCATACTTAATTAAAGAATTATGAGTGCAATTGGTGGATA
>CAYULW010000023.1:0-3880 GCA_964445815.1 uncultured Flavobacteriales bacterium | reverse complement strand
CTAGCGGTGAATTGGTAAATGGCGTAGCGGTTAAAAGCAGTACGTTTCTCATTTTATTGTTTCTAAGAATGTACTGGCTAATCATAAAGCCACGCAAAGCCGTCATAGAAGGCTGTCCGGATTTGATTTCATAAGGAGCTCGTTCACGTTTACCACTTCCTTGCTGCTCACCTTTTACCTGAGTAAAAGACTTTTTCATGGCATGGGCTTCATCCACTACCATGTAATCAAAACCAAGCTCTTCGATGTTTGCTGTTCCACCTTTAACACCACGTCCCATCATCTCTTCAATCTTCTCAAAGAGCTTTACTTTTTCACGCTCTTCCTCGGTTCCTTGGTTGAGAATATCAAAAAGCTCATTTCCAATGGTGTCCCACGTTTCATCATTAAAGGCTAATCGGTTAAAACCTTCATAAGTGAGTACCGAAATGGAATATTCAGGAACCGGTTGCACTGTGCCGTTTTCATCCATTAAGAGTTCTAAATAATCTCGTCCAAGATTATACAGATCCATTACCTGATATTGAGGCAATACTCCGGTAAGGGTGACTTGTCCTTTTTCCACCACACCTCGCAGTTCCGACAGCCAGTTTTTATAGGTTTGATTGGGAACCACAATAAATGGACGTTTACATTGTCCGCTTTCCAAAGCTTGTGCAAGCGATAAAATGGCGGTCATTGTTTTACCCACACCCACATCATAGGCAATACAGCCCGAACCATGCACACTAATAAACCCAATACCTTCTCGTTGAGCTGGACGGATAAATAGTGGTTTGTTTTTGAAAGTAGCGGAGCAGGTAAAGGCTACCGGAATTTTGAAATAGTTGATTTCTACATAGCCGTTGTAACGCTCATTCCAAAGCTGCTCAATCTTTAACTGGTCTTCACGAGTAAGTCCCTTTGCCAAAAACTCCACAAAGAAAGTATCACCTTCCTGTTTAGCATTTTGACGAATACGGAGCTTTTCTTCTTTATCGTAATGCCTTGGCGGTGTTCTGCCATCTATGTAGTAGGAAATAATATCCCAAGCACTTGATTTTTTAAAGTCATCTTTAGGCTGATTGCGAAGCCATTGTTTAAAGGCATCAGTTAAGTCCGTTGTACCTTCTTGCCATTTTCCGGTCGTGGAATTGTACTCTGTAAAAGCGGTTCCATCGGTTAATGCTCCCACACGAATTTCTTTACCAAAAGAAGAAGTAGGCTTGATAAACAAGCGATTTTCTTTTCTTGGATCGGTTAGGGTAAGTTTTGGTGGTTTTACCGCTTCCAGTCCTTTCCATTGACGGTTGTATTGCTCTTCGCCAAAGGTTTGAATGATGGTTTCCTTTTCACGCAGCAATACCGATTGACGTTTGTAGATGTTTTCAGCATAGTAGAGTACGCTTGGCATGTAGTCGTCATTGTAGTAGCAAACCACTCCGGCTTTGAGCCATTTATCCAGTTGTTTGCCTACTTCGTTTAAAGGAACCACATATTTTGACCAACCATTTTTCTTAGCCAAAATCACTGTTTCATCATTGTAGCCATTGGTTTTGCGTTTGTACCAAACCCATGCTTTGATTTCATCTTCGGTAAGTCCTTTGTTGTATTGCTGCATGATGTCGTCAAAAGAGAAATTGTCTTTTGCGACCACCATGGGAGCCTCCGGGTTGATGGCTTTTTGTAGTTCCTTTTCCGCTCGTTCCTTTTTGGTTTTCTGAACGACTTGCTCAATGTTTTCTTTGTACACCTTGTCCTTTACCAAATGCTCCACATCGTCTTTGATGTTGGATTCAAGAGCTTCTACATGTTTTATAGGAACATCTACCGAAGGCACATTAATACCTGTAATTACATCATCCATGGAGCCTTTAACCTTTGTGGTTGGCTTTCCAAAACGGTCGGTCGTTTCGTATTGCTCTCCCAATATTTTAGTAGGGTTTTGCTCAAACCAAGCATCACCCATCAGTAAATTAGGTTGCTCTGTTTGACTAACAGATTCAGTTTCTTTCACCGTTTCCAGTTCTTGCATTTCGGCTTTGAGCCATGGGTAATCCTGCAACACTTCTTCGGGAATTTCCTTACCGGCTTTTATGGCTTCGGTAATGAGGTATTCATGCTGTTTACCGTCTGCATGATTTAATACCATTGGGCTACCGGTTTTTTCAATCGCCTTGATTTGTTGGTATTCTGTTTTTCGCATTTCCCATGCGTACTCAGCAGAAGTAATGTCGTTCGGACCAATAAAGCCTCGTTCTTCTAGTAGTGGATCCATGCTTTTTTGTTTTTTAAGTTCTTCTAATCGTTTGTTTGCCTCTCGTGCGATTTGGGCAAAGCCTTTATATCCTTGTGCCATCCCTTATGCGTTTTGATGAGCTAATTCCTGTTCAATAAGTGCTATGGCAGAGCCAATGGGCATGCCTTCTTTAGCTACATAGCGGATAATCATTTCCTCAATTCGGGCATAACCCTTTGGAGTGCTTTGCATTTCACACACGTATTGCCATTTATTGGAATCACATTCCTGTAATTCCAATTGGATTAATTTTTTCAGTTCTTGTATAGATGAATTTTTTGCCATGTCTTTAGTTTTTGCGTTTGAATACTATGATGTCAGTTCCGATGTCGGTGGTTTTAAACATTCGGGCAGGAAGCCTGTAAGCATCTACCAAATCGGCTTTGGCTGCTACCTTTTCTTTGAGCTTGTTGTATTTGGAATTGTTACTTAGAAAGGCACTTGGAATAATGAAAACCAAAACACCTCCGGGCAACAATAAATCCAGTCCACGAGTAATAAAGTACTGGTCGTATTCGGTGGCTCCAGTCCATTTCTTTTCGCCCATGCCTGCCCATTTCCCTGAAAATTCACCGTAAGGAGGATTGCCAATAACCAGTTCATACTTAGCCCCACCAAAATCATCTTTCAAGTGGGTGTTACCTGCAAAAAAGAGGGTTTCAAAAGGCTGTTGATAGATACTGGCATTCGGATAAATGATTTCTGCAATGCGGACTGAATAAGGATTGATTTCATATCCGACCAATTCAGCTTCTTTGGGAGCGTATTTGAAAAAGTTTCCTGTTCCACAAGAAGGCTCCAATACTGCACCACCTGAAAAACCGAACTTGTATGCCAAGCCCCACATTTTCTGCACAATAACCTCCGGAGTAAAGTATTCATACAACACACCTTTGCCCGAAGCTCCTTGTTTGATTAAGCCACCGCTTCCAGTATATTGAGCAATAAACTGTTTATCCTCTTCTGAATAGGATTCATCTTCGGCATCTTTCTCCACGATAAACTCTTCAATTTGAAGATTCAAGTCATGCTGATTACTCGACTTTTTATCGGGTTTTGCTTCCGATTTAACCGCAGGTGTTTTTTCATTGAGTAGATAGCGAACTAAATATTCCAGTACGCCCGAAGTAGCTCCGGGTACTTTCCAAATCTCATTGTCTAAAATCAGATCATCGAGGTAATTGCGAATGATTGCTTTATGTTTTTTCTCTCCTGATTTACTTTGTGTTACCAAAGAAGAAGATTCCAGTTTGATAGGAGCTCGTTCCTTAAAACGCTTGCGAATATCTTTTACCAGTTCCAATTGAGATTGAATGGAAGTGGCTTCAATACGATCTAAAAGAATGGTTCTTAACTTCGACTGATTGTAGGGATTTCCAAATACCAACACTTTGTTTTGAGGGTATTCTTCATCGGTCATTTTCCATGCAGCAGGTAGAATAAAATCAATAGAACCTTCTTTGGCTGCCGGACTTTTATCAGGAATTTCACTAATGGTAATACCTTGTTTCTTGGCAAAGGCAATTAGTTCGTCAAGAGCTTTTCTCAGTTTCTTTAGCTTTTGCTCTTCATTGTTGTAAATGCTATCCCTGCTTTGAATAT
>CAYULW010000022.1:0-4057 GCA_964445815.1 uncultured Flavobacteriales bacterium | reverse complement strand
TCAATTGTAAATATTAGAGGATTGAGTGCAATTCGTGGAGACAATCAACCCCTATATGTTTTAGACGGAACCCCAATTGTTGTAAATCCGGCAGGTTTGTCTAGCAATGGAGAAAATCCACTTTTAGCAATTAACCCGTCTGATATTGAGAGAATTGATGTTTTAAAAGATGCTTCCTCCGCAGCTATTTATGGCTCTAGAGCAGCCAATGGTGTCATTCTTATTACAACAAAGCGAGGTAAAAGAAATTTAAAACCGCAATTGAGTATTAATTTTAACTCTGTCTTCCAATCACCAATAGATACGTATGACGTATTTAATGCAAGTGAATATAGAGAGTTTACGATTAGAAATGCTCAAAATCGTATTGACAACGGGGAAGGAACACCATTAGATGACCAAATTGTTAATGATCCAAATTCATTCTTTGGTAATCAAGATACTGACTGGCAAAAAAAGGTAACCAATAATATGGCATTATGGAAAAACTACCGAGTGGGCTTTACCGGCGGTGGTGAAAAAGTTAATTATTTGGTGACTTCAAACATTTCCGAACAAGAAGGTCTCTTTCTTGGAGGAAAATTTAATAGATATGGTTTAACCACGAATACCGATGCAAATATTACCAATACTTTGCAAGTTGGCGCTTCTTTAAATTATAACTATAGCATAAACAAATCTTCAGATTTAGGGTCTTATGAACAAGTATCCCTTTTTAGACCAGATGTTGGGGTTTTTGACGAATTTAATGAATATACTACCTCGCCCGTTTTTGCTGGCAGCGCTCTCGTTTTAAGAAATCCCGTTGGTGGTGCTGCTGAAAGTAGAAATAGAACTTTAGCCCAATATTTGTATTCGTCTATTTATGGGGAATATAAAATTATCGATGGCTTAAAATTTAGATCACAAATTAATGCGGCCGTAACTTCAAGTGAAACTGAAAATTTCGACCCCTCGTTTTCTTCTTCAGCAGTTTTTAGTTTATTGAATGGAGGAACTCAAGAAGCTAGTTTGGATTATCAATACTCAAGATCATATACAACGGTCTTTACTAATACTTTAAACTATAACAAAAACTTTAAAAAGCATAATATTGATGTCGTTCTAGGAGTGTCATGGGATAAAAATCGTCAAGATTTAAAATCTCAAAGGTATTTAGGTTTTCCTGACGATTACATCCTAACAGATATAGGCAGTGCAAATCGAATTGAAAGTTATGGTAGTGAGTCTATAGAAAATGGCCTCAATTCACAATTTGGGCGTGTTAACTACAATTACAACAATATCTGGTATGCCACTTTTACAGCTAGACGAGATGGTTCCACAAAATTTGGTCCAAATAATCAATACGGTTTTTTCCCTTCCGGAGCATTGGCATGGAATGTACACAATGAAAAGTTTGTCAATAATGACATTATCAATAAATTGAAATTAAGAGCTTCATTGGGTAAAACTGGTACAGACAATCTAGCATCTTTCTCTTATCTGGCAAATTTTAATTCAGGATACTTTTATAATAATATAAATGGCACAGCTGTGAATGGTATTCCCAATTTAGATATAAGATGGGAAGAAACAGACCAGTTGGATTTTGGTGTCGAATTTGGCCTATTCAATAATCGGTTATATGGAGAGGTTGTCTATTTTGAAAAAAATACAAGTGGTATAATTCTATTTACACCGCTTCCCACTGAATCTGGTTTTACAAGTTTCAATGCCAATGTAGCTGATGTTAGTAATAAAGGATGGGAAATTGGTTTTGGAGCTGATATTTTAAGAACAAATAATTTTAGATGGAATTCTGAAATCAACATTTCATTCATAAAAAATAATGTTGATAATTTATATGACGGTTCAGTATCTGCAAGCGGGAGTACAAGGGCTTTGCAAGAAGGCCAACCAATTGGTGTAATTACTGGTTATGATGTGGTTGGAATCGCTCAAACACAAGAAGAAATTGACAATCTGAATGCTTCTGCTCCTGATGGTTCCTATTGGTCATCGCTGCAGGAGCCAGGAGATTATATCTTGAATGACGTAAATGGTGATGGTGAGATTACGCAAGATGATATTATTCCGTTAGGTAGTATTTTACCTGAATATTTTGGAGGATGGAATAATAATTTTAAGTATAAGAATTTTGACTTAAGCCTTAATTTTACTTTTGTTAAAGGAAACCAAAGAGACGTAAGTACTGTCATGTCTCGCTTTTTGGCAAACGAAGATCCTTACGCTAACACAACATCAATAGTTTACGACACGTGGTCACCAGATAATACAGATGCTACTTATGGAAGAATAGGTTCACCAACTACAGTGGGTGCAGTTTCCCTTTCTAACTTTGTCGAGGATGCATCTTATATCCGATTAAAAACGTTATCACTAGGTTATACGGTTCCTAAATCTTTTTTAGATGCTTTACACCTATCTAGCGCTAGAATTTCATTTTTAGCCAATAATCTCTTTACTATTACGGACTACCCTGGCTTAGATCCTGAATCAGTCCAAACCTTAAATTCCGGTTCGGGTACTTTTGGTTTAGCTTATGACAATGGTAGTTATCCATTATCCAAAATTTATAGTATAGCTATCAATCTCTCATTTTAAATAAATAAAATCATGAAATCATATCTTAAAATTAAAATAGTCTATTATTGTACTGTGTTGTTAGTATGCTCTTCCTGTCAGATAGCCGAAGAGTTAGATGATTTTGAACCGTTATATTCCTTAACAGCGGAAGAGGCTATTTATGACCAAGCCTCTGCCGAACTAGCTTTGGCAGGTGCTTATAGTACGCTACAAGGTGGGAATGGGGTACTTCAACTCTCTAGATTAACAAACTCATTAAGTGGAATGAGTCAAAATCCTGTAACTGCTATTTTTGGAGCTTTGAGTCCTGAAGAAGAAAGCTTTGCACTTAATGACCCAATGTCAGATGGAAGTATGTTATTGAGTATTTATACTGGTCAATATACTTTAATTAATCGAGCTAATTGGATAATTGAGCAAGCTTCAGAATTAAGCGATGAGGTATTTCCGACACCTAATAGGCGTACGGAAATTATAGGTGAAGCAAAAATTCTAAGAGCCTTCGGACATTTTCAATTACTTCGTCTTTTTGGTCAGTTTTACGATGTGAATTCTGATTATGGGATTAATGTAAGACTTACTCCTGCAAAAGATGGTCAAGTGCAACCCCGAAATTCTGTTTCTGAAACATATGAAGCTATAATAAATGATTTAGAAGACGGGATATTATCAGCACCAGAACTTACTCCGAAATTCTACGTAAGCAAAACGTTTGCAAAAGCTCAATTGGCCAAAGTTTATTTATACATGGGTAATTATACAGAAGCGGCGACGTTAGCGAGTGAAGTTATTAATAACTCTGGATCAAATTTTCAACTATTACCTTCGTTCCAAGCATTATTTGACCACCAATCTGTAGAAGTTTTTGATAACAACAGTTCTCTTTTTAATCTTTACTCTGACCAGGATGATGAGCAAATAAATTATGGTAGTGAATGGACAATCTATTCAAATTTTTCAAGTGCTTTTGCTGCTATGGCAACTACTGAAACAATCAATATTAACGGTCAAATAATAAATTATGACGCAACTAGAGTTCCATTTATGCTTACAGGTGCTCCTTTTATACCATTTCCAGGTCTTAACGGGAATATGAAATATAGACAGCAAACTGGAGGCCATGAAACATTCTATTTTTTAAGAATGGCCGAGATATATCTCATTCTAGCAGAAGCTGAAGCTCGCAGTACTAATTCGGTGTCAAGTGTTGCTCTAAACGCCTTAAATGCCGTGCGTACAAGAGCAGGTGCAACTTCAACTGGCGGTAATGGATTTGAAACGTACCCAGCATCAATCTCGCTAAACCAGTTTTTAGAAGTTGTAAGAATTGAGAAAAGAATTGAATTAGCTACGGAACAGGGTGAAGATTGGTTCGATTTGATTCGTTATGATTATTTAGACGGGTTTGGCAGCGGATTTCAAGTTTCACAAGTAAAAGCCACAGCTACAAATTCAGATAAGTTTATTA
>CAYULW010000021.1:0-4252 GCA_964445815.1 uncultured Flavobacteriales bacterium | reverse complement strand
TCATAGGCGTTCGCATTCCGGTCATTTGCGATCGAAGTATGGCTTCAGGAAAACTTTCTAAGTGATGTCCGTTGCGAATATCCATAAGAAGCACATCCAGTTCCCTAGCAGCTCCTTCGTAGTTCTTTTGTTTGTAGGCTTTGTCAGATGCTTGAAATATGCCATCAGGAGTTAATCCACTATGAGCAAGAATGCCTTCGTCTTTTGGTTGTTCTTGTGGTGTTTCAGGCTCAGAAACAGTTTGCTCTTTATTGTTTTCGGCAGCTTCTAATTCCAGTTTATGACCTTGATTCAAAAGATTGCTCAACCATCCGGATAAGAACTTGTTTTGCTCTTTTTTCTCTTTGAGGTTCACCAGTTCCTTACCGTCCTCAAACACATATACCGGTCGGTAACCAAATTGGTCTTGATAGTGCATGGCTTCACCGGTTTCCAGTTCCAAATCAATGCGAATCTGCATATCAGGATCGGGAACTAAATCGCCATTCTGACTGAAATAGTGAGCCAAAGCAATGAGGTAACGTCCTTTTTTATCCTGACCTAAAAAGTCATAGGACAAGTCCATCAAAGCTTTACTGTTCAATACCGATTTACCGTTTGGAGTACCTGCCTCCAAATGCTCATTGAGATTAGGAATGAGTTTTTGCAGCTTATTAAAAATGGCACTATACGGCTGCATCTTTTTAGGCTTGGATAAATTCTCCAATGCTTTCAAGTTCTTAGCCTTTTCCTTTAGCCAGTTATCGTAATTACCGGTAAGGGCTTTTTTATCCGCATCGGTAATATTGGCGTAGTTTTCATCGAGCCATGAAGCAAACGCCTCTGTGGAAGTGCTTTCGTTTTCCGGTTCTTCAATCGGCTTATTTATTTGCTCACGGAATTTTCTGAAAAACAAATGGTAATCCTTGGATGGAATTTGAGGTTTTTCAGGATCGGGATTCAGGATGTTTTGAATGGTATAGTATTCTTTCCAAATCTCATTTTTGCGGTCGCTTAAATCTGCATGATTCACACGCAACCAACCTGAAAACAGCAAAGGCATTTCTTCTTCCTCTAAATTGCCAAAATCAGCTTGTCGCTTGCGAGCGAACTTTCCAAAGGCATTGAGGATTTCTAATTTGTCCTTTTTGCTTAATGGGCGGTCGGATTGAACAAGAGGCTTTGCACTTGGTTCCTTGGTTTGAACTTCCGTTGGTTCGGACTTTTCTCCAATGATATTGCCTTCCTTAAAAAGCTGACGAGCTTTGCGGACATAGTTTCTTGGATAGATGTTGATGGAGTGGAGTTTGTCTCCAAAAGTTTCTTTGGCAAACTCACTTACCAATTGCTCTGCAATGTTTTTACTTGGTTCAAATACAATGTAGTTCTCCCAAAACAGTTTACCTTCATCATCTTTAGCTGCAATGCTCACATAACTGAAATTCTTATGATCAATATTTTCTTCGGATGCAGAAAAAGAGGGCTTTATATTTATAGCAATGGTTGTTTCTCCCGATTCGAGAGCTACTTTAAGGTTGTTTGCAAAATCTACAATGGAATTGGTCTTAGAAGCATACCACATATTTTGGCGGTAGCTGTATTTAAAACCTACGGCTTTTAATTGGGAGGTTGTTGCTTCGTCCGGCTTTTCATCAAAGCGAAGCTCTACACCGTTTTTATTTGTATTAAATGAAATATCTACCTTCATCCAGTCTTTTTATTATTTATAAAAAGCCTTTCTAAAGGCAGGGAAAGCAAAGCCTATATAGCAAACAGGCTGCGATTACACAAAGCCTCTATAATATATATATTTATAGAGATACTTCTGTGTGTACAAAGGTAATTTAAACACAGAAAAAAAGTTGGTTTTAAATTGTAATTCGGTACAAATTAAGATGCGTCTCAAATATTATAATACCTAAAAATCTTTATAATAAAGGCTTTGCATTTATTACAGGGATAAATTAAGCCGTGTTTCATCGGTACAACTTTTCCAACTTTTTCAGTCTGCTAATCATCTAATGGACTCTTTATATTTTGGATGGAATCTTTTGCAATATGCGTGTAAATCAAAGTTGTGCTGATATTGTTGTGCCCAAGTAGTTTTTGAATATGTGCTATGCTTATACCATCTTCAAGTAAGTGGGTTGCAAAACTGTGTCTTAAGGTATGTAGAGTCGCTGATTTGTTTATTTTGGCTTTTTTCAAGGCTCTCTTAAATAATTGTCCGGCACTTTCAGAAGAGTATTTACCTCCCTTTTGCCCTTCAAACAAGTACATCTTGGGTTTGTATTCTTTGTAATAATCTCTTAAAAGCAAGAGCACTTTATTTGATAGGATCGTATATCTATCCTTTTTTCCTTTTGCACCCTTTATATGTATCAACATTCTTTCCGAATCAATATCTTCTTTCTTTAACTCCAGCAATTCCCCAATTCTCAACCCAGCGCTGTAGATGAGCGAGAGTATTGCTTTATGCTTCAGATTGTTTGTGTTTTCAATTAGACGTATAGTTTCTGTTTTACTCAACACAACAGGTAATTTGTTTTCCCTTTGGGTTACTTTTAAATATTCAAATGGAATATCTCTTCTGTGAATTTCCTTATAGAATAACTTTAAAGCTCCAACAATTTGCCTTTGATAAGAGGCTGAGATTCCTTTAATGTTTACCAAATGATAAATAAAGCCAAATAACTCCTGGTCGGATATAGACTTGAATGGTTTATTGTTGAAGTGTGATTTTGTCAACAACAAATGCCCTTTGTAATTGGTAATAGTCTGTTTGCTATAACGCTTTAACTCCAAAATCCTAATAAATTCTGTTATAATATCCATTCAACAAAGATAGCTGTTTATACAGATTTATAGCAGATTAACATAGTAATACAATGATAAAATTTAATTGTTTAGCTATATTTGCATTAACAACAAGTTGGCAGTCAGCTAAAAAAAACAAATGAAAAGAAAAATTGCGATAATTGGAGGAGGAATTGCAGGACTTACCTTTGCTCGTTGCATTTCTGATGACTATGAAACACACATTTTCGAAAAAAAACAAGAATTTGGAGAAGTAGGAGCGGCAATTAGTGTGTTTCCAAATGCACTCTGTGTAATGGATGAAATCGGCTTACTTGATAGCATATTAAATACAAGCGGAAAGTTTGAAAATGTGTATCTAAAAACGGATAAAGGAAATATCTTAAGTAAATCAACACCTAAAAGCGATTACCCTGTTGTTTGCATTCACCGAGCCAATCTTCACAAAATTTTATTGACAGATATTAATGCTCATTTACATATTGATAGTGGCGTAAAGAAATTAACCAATTTAAACAATGGTCAAGTAGAGATAATTTTTGAAAATGGTAAATCTTCGGTTTTTGACGCAGTAATTGGAGCTGATGGAATACACTCCATAGTCAGAAAACACATAATCAATGATGGAGAACCGATATTCAGAGGATATAATATTTGGCGTGGTGTAGTAAAAACCAATTTTGATATTGGATACGCAAGTGAAACCTATGGGAAAGGTCAACGGGTTGGAATTGTTCCAATAAAAGACGGTGTATATGGTTGGTGGGCAACTTATAATGAAGAGTTTTTGAAAGATGACGAACCTGAAGGCACAAAACAAAAACTTAAACGCCTTTTTGGAAATTGGCATTACCCTATTCCTGAGCTTATCGAAAGCACAGAAAATATATTGAAAAATAGTTTGTCAGACCGTAATCCACACAAAGGTTGGACAAGTGGCAATATTACACTGATTGGAGATGCAGCACACCCAACCACACCAAATTTAGGTCAAGGTGGTTGTATGGCTATTGAAGGTGCTTACCTTTTAGCTAAATGCATCAACAAATATGGATTATCTCCTAAAGCATACGAAATTTACGAAAAGTATCAATTTCCACGTTCTAAAGAAATTATAAATGAAAGTTTAAAACTTGGGAAAATTGGTCAAATTACCAATCCCATATTAATCACCTTAAGAAACTTCTTTTTCAAAATAATTCCATCGAGAGTTGCAATGAAAATGATAGATAAATATTTTTCTTATAGAGTAACAGAAATAAAAATATAAAGCCGAACTGCCAACAATGTATATAAAAAATAGGCGGAATAATGCTAAATGCAAGGCTTCTGACTCGTATCAAACTTCTTGTTTAAACGAAAGTTTGGTGCTTCGAAACCGCCTACTTTTCATATACTAAACGTTGGCTACCATAATCAGATTGAATTGACATTTGCTATCAAAGATACAAATAAA
>CAYULW010000020.1:0-4463 GCA_964445815.1 uncultured Flavobacteriales bacterium | reverse complement strand
ATATAAACCGTATAAAACCTCGGTTGTTACAGTTATACTGTAATCCTGCCGAGGTCACTAAAAGCCTGTTTAATGGCATACAAAACCGCACAGTTCTTATGAATTGTGTGGTTTTCAAGTTTTAAGGAGTACATTAAATTTGATTGAATTTAGATTAATATGGTAGTTAATCGACAGTTAAAAACCAAAGTGTCAGTTCAACTGACACTTTGAAAATCCAAGAAACTGAACTTTTGTAGTTGATTTGACTTTCGTCTCATTAAATGTTTAACAATTTAAAGACGACAACTATGCGTTCAACAAACACCTTCTCAATTTTGTTTTGGGCAGACCAAAACAATACTTCAGATGACCAGGCATTATTATATGCCAGAATTACCGTTGATGGTAAACGAGTAAATATTAGTTTAAAGCGTAAATTGACCATTGCTCTTTGGGATGCCAAAAAGAAAAGAGCTAAAGGAACCTCAACAGAAGCCAAGCAAATAAACTTGTATTTGGACCAAACCCATTCTCAATTATTTCAACTCTATCAAGATTTAAAATTTAAAGGTGAGTTAATCACTGCGCAACTTATAAAAGCCAATTACAATGGCGAAGTAGAAACGAGCAAAACGTTAGTTCAATTAATAGATTATCATACAGGAAAAATCAAAGGTACTTTGGCCAAAGGAACGGTTATTAACTTTGGAATTACTGAAAACTATATCAAGCGTTTTCTGGGTAAGGAAAGAAAAACCTCTGATATTTTCCTGAAGCAATTAGATTATAAATTCATCTGTGATTTTGAAACTTTCCTACATACCTATTGGCCGAAAGGGCATCCAAAGATGCTAAATCATAATACCGTCATGAAACATATTCAAAGGCTGCGTAAAATGGTTACTTTGGCTTTTCATATGGAATGGTTGGAAAAAGACCCGTTTGTAAGATGGAAACCAACCTGGGACAAAAGAGAGCGTGAATTCCTGCCAGAGAATGAACTCTCAAATTTAGAGAACTACTATTTTCCTATTGAGCGTTTGGAGCGTGTCAGGGATTTATTTGTGTTCAGCTGCTATACTGGTATTAGCTATGTTGATATTATTAAACTGACACCAGACAACGTTAGTAAGGGCATCGATGGAAATAATTGGATCATAACAAATCGCCAAAAAACTAAAGCCACGGTGAAAGTTCCATTATTGGATAAAGCGGAGGAGTTAATTTCTAAATATGATGGACATCCAATGACCCAAGTTACCAGAACATTGTTTCCAACCATCACAAATGAAAAATTAAACCTTTATTTAAAAGAAGTGGCTGATGCATGTGGAATAAAAAAGAATCTCACTTTCCATATGGCTCGACATACATTCGCTACGACGGTAACGCTTGCCAATGGAGTTCCCATCGAAACTGTGTCAAAGCTTTTAGGTCACACAAAAATTACTACCACGCAAATTTACGCTCGTGTCATTGAAAGAAAGGTGAGTAACGATATGGAACAATTAAGAAATCATCTCAATTCCAAAAAAAGTCAGGACGGGGTTAGAAAAGAATGTAGCTAATAAAAAAACGGAATGAGTCCATTACTGTTTCATTTCGTTTTTCAAACCAAATAATATGAATAAAATACCTTCAGCCTTATCACCGATTTTGTCTTTTAAAATCGAGAAGGCTTTGGTGATATGTGCTTCCACTGTTTTAAGAGAGATCTTTTTGTATTCTGCAATTTCAATATTGGTAAGACCTTCCTCTTTACTCAACAGAAATGTTTCTTTACATTTTGGAGGAAGGTTTTGAATTTCCTTTTTAACGATTCTTATCAAGCGCTCCAGAGCATGAGTGTCTTCATCCTCTACAATGGATGTCAAGACATCAATGTATTTTTTTTCCAATGGAAAAACCATCTTTTGTTTTCTATAATAATCGATAAACTCATTATAAACCGATTTGTATAGGAAACTCTGTATTGAAAACTCCTCTTTTAATTTTTCACGCTTTTTCCAAACTCTAATAAAAACATTTTGCACAATATCTTCTGCCACATCATGGTCATGGGTTAATCCATAGGCATAGACACATAATTTATGGTGATATGTATCCACTAAAAAGGTATAAGCTTTAGTATCTCCTTTCTTAAGAGATTCAATAAAAAAGTCATTGTCATTAAAGAGGGTCGACATAGAATTTGACAAGAAATAATAGCAATTGTTATGCAAAGTATAAAAAAAAGTTAAAAAAAAGTTAGGGTTATGAAAATTTGTTTCGTATTAGTGTATATAATGAAAATGCATGTTATCTCCCGTAATAGAAAATATAATAGTAAAATACCTTAATAATCAAGCCTCCAGATTGGAATTAGACCAACTGGAAAATTGGATTTCGGAAGAATCTAATGAGGATATTTTTAGAAGTTATATTAAAATTAATTATTTAATAGATTCCAATATGAAAAAGTTCAATACGGAACTTTCCAGAGAAAAATTGTTGGAGGTAATTGAGAGTGACAAAAAAGTTGTCAGGACTAAATTTCAAAGAAAACTCTTAAAGTATGCTGCCGCCGCAGCCGTTCTATGCCTACTGTCTTTGACATTCGTTTTCAAAGATAGATTGTTTAATGATGTTAATTTGATAGTTGATAGTCCAACGATAATTAATAACAACATTAAACCAGGTTCCGATAAGGCAACATTGACTTTGGAAGATGGTAGCGAAATAGCTTTGGAAAAAGGAAAGAATTTCAGCACTCAGAAGGTTTCGAGTAATGGTCATCAAATTGTTTACAATTCTACCGATTCACAAAAGGAACCTAATAACATCATAGCCTATAATAAATTGACGATTCCTCGCGGTGGTGAATTCTTTTTGGCTCTTTCCGACGGTACTAAAGTCTGGCTGAATAGTGAAACTCAGTTGAAATACCCGGTCAATTTCATTAAGGGTCAACCAAGAGAAGTGGAGCTTGTTTATGGGGAAGCTTATTTTGAAGTAACACCTAGTACAGATTTTAAAGGCTCCACGTTTAAGGTTTTGAATACTGACCAAGAAGTCGAAGTTCTGGGGACCAAGTTCAATGTGAAAGCGTATTTAGATGAGAATAATATTTACACTACTCTTGCAGAAGGTAAGATAGCTGTAAACACCGATTTCGGTAGTAAAGTCTTATCCCCTAATTACCAATCTGTTCTTAATAAAAGTTCGCATGAAATAAATATATCTCCTGTCAAAGTTAGAAACGAAATTGCATGGATTAATGGTGAGTTTATTTTGCCGCACCTTAATCTAAAAGAAATTATGCAAGTGCTTTCACGCTGGTATGATATGGAGGTTAAATTTGAGAATAAAGAGTTGGAAAAGGAGAGATTTGTTGGCATTATTCGCAAAAATCAAAATATAGAGGATATTCTCAATAACATTAAAAATTTGGGGATACTAAAAGATTATGAAATCAATAACAAAAAGGTAATTCTAAAATAAAAGTATGTAGATAAAAAAAAGAGAACGAAGTCCAAACATTTGGCCGTGTACAGAACTCCGTTCTTGAAAATCGTAATTAATTAAACTAAAGTCTAACTAAAAACAATGCAAATTTATGGAAAATAAATTAACCAATTGCCGTTTAAAACATTCTAAACGGTTTCCCCTAGGAATTATGAGAACTTTCATTTTCTTATTGTGTACTACAGTTTTCAGTTTCAACGGCAATACTGCCCTTGCACAACAAAATGTGGTAATAGAAGAAGACAAGGAAGTCACTATTGATGAAGTTTTTGAACTCATCATGACCCAAACAAATTACAGCTTTCTATATCCAGAACACATGTTTAAGGACATGCCAAAAGTAAAATTAAAGAAAGGGATTATTAATGCTGAAGATTTATTGCGATTAAGTTTAGCTAAAGGGAATTTCGGATTCGAGTTAAAAGATAACAGCATCGTAGTTATAAAGGAATCGAAATCGGCAAGACAAGAGATACCCATAAAAGGAAAGGTCGTTGATGTAAATGGCATGCCTTTGATGGGTATTACTGTTTATGTCACTAACGTAAAACCTTCCGGTGAAAGAATTAATCAAGACTTTGTTGTAAAAGGAACTGCTACGGACTTGGATGGCAATTTCACTTTAAGGGGAGAAGAAGGGTATTATCTAGTTGCTTCAGGTATAGGCTATGAAATCTTTACAGAGCAGATTACCGCTAACAAAACAGATTATAAAATTGTTTTAAGGGATAAAATTAGTGAGTTGGATGAAGTGGTGGTAGTTGGATATGGTACAACTAAAAAGAAAGATTTAACAGGCAGTGTAGGTTCAATGGACTCTGAGCAGATAGATCAAATTCAATCCCAATCAATTGATCAGACTTTAGTTGGAAATATTTCAGGTGTTTATGTACAGGGCCAAGGTGGACGTCCAGGTTCTGGATCAATTGTAAATATTAGAGGATTGAGTGCAATTCGTGGAGACAATCAACCCCTAT
>CAYULW010000019.1:0-5052 GCA_964445815.1 uncultured Flavobacteriales bacterium | reverse complement strand
CATTTATTGGAATCACATTCCTGTAATTCCAATTGGATTAATTTTTTCAGTTCTTTTATGGATGAGTTCGTTTTCATATCACTGTCGTTTGAAATTTTTCACTTTTGTTTTTTTCTTGCTCAGGCGTTTCCCTAATTAATCACCCTTAGGGTGTTTTGCGTTTGAATACTATGATGTCAGTTCCGATGTCGGTGGTTTTAAACATTCGGGCAGGAAGCCTGTAAGCATCTACCAAATCGGCTTTGGCTGCTACCTTTTCTTTGAGCTTGTTGTATTTGGAATTGTTACTTAGAAAGGCACTTGGAATAATGAAAACCAATACGCCTCCGGGCAACAATAAATCCAGTCCACGAGTAATGAAGTATTGATCATATTCGGTGGCTCCAGTCCATTTCTTTTCACCCATGCCTGCCCATTTCCCTGAAAATTCACCGTAGGGTGGATTACCAATAACCAGTTCATACTTAGCATCACCAAAATCATCCTTCAAGTGGGTATTACCTGCAAAAAAGAGGGTTTCAAAAGGCTGCTGATAGATACTGGCATTCGGGTAAATGATTTCTGCAATGCGAACCGAATAGGGATTGATTTCATAGCCGACCAATTCAGCTTCTTTGGGAGCGTATTTGAAAAAGTTTCCTGTTCCGCAGGAAGGCTCCAATACTGCACCGCCTAAATAACCGAACTTGTATGCCAAGCCCCACATTTTTTGCACAATGACCTCCGGAGTGAAGTACTCATACAACACACCTTTGCCCGAAGCTCCTTGCTTGATTAAGCCACCACTTCCGGTATATTGGGCAATGAATTGTTTGTCCTCTTCTGAATAGGATTCATCTTCGGCATCTTTCTCCACGATAAACTCTTCAATTTGAAGATTCAAATCATGCTGATTACTCGGCTTTTTATCGGGTTTGGATTCCGGTTTAACCGCAGGAGTTTTTTCATTGAGTAGGTAGCGAACCAAATATTCCAGTACGCCCGAAGTAGCTCCGGGGACTTTCCAAATTTCATTGTCTAGAATCAGATCATCTAGGTAATTGCGAATGATTGCTTTATGTTTTTTCTCGCCTGATTTACTTTGTGCTACTAAAGAAGAAGATTCCAGTTTGATAGGAGCTCGTTCCTTAAAACGCTTGCGAATGTCTTTGACCAGTTCCAATTGAGATTGAATGGAAGTGGCTTCAATACGGTCTAATAAAATCGTTCTTAACTTGGATTGATTGTAGGGATTGCCAAATACCAACACTTTGTTTTGAGGGTATTCGTCATCGGTCATTTTCCATGCAGCAGGAAGGATAAAATCAATTGAACCTTCTTTAGCTGCCGGACTTTTATCAGGAATTTCACTAATGGTAATGCCTTGCGTTTTGGCAAAGGCAATTAGTTCATCAAGAGCTTTTCTAAGTTTCTTTAGCTTTTGCTCTTCATTGTTGTAAATGCTATCCCTGCTTTGAATATGAGCTGCAAGTGTTTTTACATGTTCATCAAATGCAGCTTTTAAGGCTTTCTCTTTTGTTGAGAAAATATCTTTATCAGAAACCGGTGTACTTGGAGAAGAAGAGCCTGAAAAGTCACCAAATTGTTTACCCGAAGAATTACCATAACTAAATCCTTTTTCAGGAATGGTTCTTAATCGAATGGAACCTCTGTATCCAGTTTGTTTGGTAAAAGGGACTTCAATGTCTTCCTCCGTATCCTTTAAAAGCTCTGATTCTTGCTCTTTGGGCTCATCAATTCCTTTGGTAATTACCGCATTAAGAGCGGTATCAAAAAACACATCACAAGTATCGGGATAATCACGTTCATAAACGGCATCCACCATAAGAGGCATCATTAGCACAAAAGGATGTTGTAACCCTCTAGCATCTTTGGTTTTTCCTTTTTCAGCCAGTAAACAACCTTTGGTTGCTTCCAATACACCTAGTTCCAATTCGGTGATTCCCAAATGCAATATTGCCTTAATGGAATCTATGAGGATGTCCACGGCAAAACCAACAAAGTAGCTGCCTACTTTTAAGCAAACAGGGTAATTGTCCGGCTTTAAAAATCCGGAACGCTTCATGCCTTCCAAAAAGCCCAATAGGCTTTCCGCATCTATGGGTTGAATATGATTTAAGGAAGAAGGAATAACCGAACTGTAATCCGGGTATCGAGTTTGGGTACGGTATTGTTCCACACGATCCTGATCTACTTCTGAAAGTCCTGTGCCGTCTTTGCTTTCAACATTAATAGCCTCCCAACATTTGGGAGAAATACAATACAAGCCTTCGGCTACATGGTCGGTCTCAGGAATAAAAAGGAGCTTGAATCCATTAGTAGCAACAATGCCATTTTTATCAAAATTCACCCCCAACATGGCGGTTCGGTATTCGTCTTTTGAAACGAAAGAAGCAACAATCTTTTGCAAGCCTTTATCCATCGGATCGGCTTTCCAGTCAAGTGGTTTAATTGCTTTTACCTGCTTGTATTCCTGCGGAACGAGTTCCCAAAGATTGGTAGAAAGAGCCTCTTTAAACTGTTCATCATCAATAATGCGATAGTAATGAGCCCAACCTAATTTTTTCATAGGCGTTCGCATTCCGGTCATTTGCGATCGAAGTATGGCTTCAGGAAAACTGTCTAAGTGATGTCCATTGCGAATATCCATTAGAAGCACATCCAGTTCCCTGGCAGCTCCTTCGTAATTCTTTTGTTTGTAGGCTTTATCAAATGATTGAAATATGCCATCGGGAGTTAATCCACTATGAGCAAGAATGCCTTCGTCTTTGGGTTGTTCTTGTGTTGTTTCAGGTTCGGGATTAGGTTCCTCTTCATCGTTTTCAGTAGCTTCTAATTCCAGTTTATGACCTTGGTTTAAAAGATTACTGAGCCATCCGGATAAGAACTTGTTTTGCTCTTTTTTCTCTTTGAGATTCACCAGTTCCTTACCGTCCTCAAACACATAGACCGGTCGGTAACCAAATTGGTCTTGGTAGTACATGGCTTCACCGGTTTCCAGTTCCAAATCAATACGAATCTGCATATCAGGATCGGGAACTAAATCGCCATTTTGACTGAAATAATGAGCCAATGCAATGAGGTAACGTCCTTTTTTATCCTGACCTAAAAAGTCATAGGATAAGTCCATCAACGCTTTGCTATCCAATACCGATTTACCATTTGGAGTACCTGTCTCCAAATGTTTATTTAGATTGGGAATGAGTTTTTGCAGCTTATTAAAAATGGCACTATAAGGCTGCATCTTTTTAGGCTTGGATAAATTCTCCAATGCCTTTAAGTTCTTAGCCTTTTCCTTTAGCCAGTTATCGTAATTACCGGTAAGGGCTTTTTTATCCGCATCGGTAATATTGGCGTAGTTTTCATCGAGCCATGAAGCAAATGCCTCTGTGGAAGTGCTGTCGTTTTCCGGTTCTTCAATCGGCTTATTTACTTGCTCACGGAATTTTCTGAAAAACAAATGGTAATCCTTGGGTGGAATTTGTGGTTTTTCAGGATCCGGATTCAGGATGTTTTGAATGGTATAATATTCCTCCCAAATCTCATTTTTGCGGTCGCTCAAATCAGCATGATTCACACGCAACCAACCTGAAAACAGCAATGGCATTTCCTCTTCCTCTAAATTGCCAAAATCAGCTTGTCGCTTTCGAGCAAACTTCCCAAAGGCATTGAGGATTTCTAATTTGTCCTTTTTGGTTAATGGGCGGTCGGATTGAACAAGTGGCTTTGCACTTGGTTCCTTGGTTTGCACTTCCGTTGGTTCGGACTTTTCTCCAATGATATTTCCTTCTTTAAAAAGCTGACGAGCTTTACGGACATAGTTTCTTGGATAGATGTTGATGGAGTGGAGTTTGTCTCCAAAGGTTTCTTTGGCAAACTCACTTACTAATTGCTCGGCAATGTTTTTACTTGGTTCAAATACAATGTAGTTCTCCCAAAACAGTTTGCCTTCATCATCTTTAGCTGCAATGCTCACATAACTGAAATTCTTATGATCAATATTTTCTTCGGATGCAGAAAAAGAGGGCTTTATATTTATAGCAATGGTTGTTTCTCCCGATTCGAGAGCTACTTTAAGGTTGTTTGCAAAATCTACAATGGAATTGGTCTTAGAAGCATACCACATATTTTGGCGGTAGCTGTATTTAAAACCTACGGCTTTTAATTGGGAGGTTGTTGCTTCGTCCGGCTTTTCATCAAAGCGAAGCTCTACACCGTTTTTATTTGTATTAAATGAAATATCTACCTTCATCCAGTCTTTTTATTATTTATAAAAAGCCTTTCTAAAGGCAGGGAAAGCAAAGCCTATATAGCAAACAGGCTGCGAAAAAAGACCTCCTTTATTATTTATAGAAGGTTTTTTGTGGGTTTAAAAATAGTTAGAAGAATTGAAAAATAATTGGTTCTAATTTGTACCTCGGTACAATTGAAAATTGACCGCAAACACTCATTCCCTGTAACGCCTTTACTAGCAAAGGGTTAAATTTATTTAGGGAATAAATTAAGGAATGTTTTATCGGTACAATATTTTTCATATCACTCTTTCCCTTTTTAGAGATGATAATTTTTTAAAAAAAGTATAGTACAAACTCAAATAATAATTTTAGTAAAATTTTGTGCAGTCAAATAATTGCATTTATATTTGCAGTCAAATAACTGCGTAATGAAATTAAGAAGAGATGTTTTCCAAGCCATTGCTGACCCAACTCGAAGAGCAATCATTTCTTTGGTTGCACTACAAGCTTTGACACCAACTGCGATTGCCGAAAATTTTAATTATTCAAGGCAAACAATTTCAAAGCACATTCAAATCCTTACCGAATGTGAGATTTTGGAACAGGATCAAAAAGGGCGTGAAATCTACTATCACCTAAACCCAAATGGAATGAAAGAAATAGCAGAATTTATCGAGCCTTTCAGAAAACTATGGGACGACCGATTTAACAAATTGGAATCCGTGATGAAAAACTATCAACCAAAAAAATAGATATGGAACTAAAAACAAACGTGATAGCCGAAGATGGCAAACAGGAAATACTCATAACACGAACG
>CAYULW010000018.1:2039-7090 GCA_964445815.1 uncultured Flavobacteriales bacterium | reverse complement strand
AGATATAGGTTAAGCCAGTTTGACTGCTCAATACGTATAAAAATCCATTAACCGGGTTATAGATGATTCCACTCGGTTGAAATCCTAATGGATAAGTGTTTTCAATATTTTGAGTTTGCGGATTGAGCTCCAGTAACTCATTACTGTTTTTGGCTATCAAAAACAAGCTGCTTGTATTTGTGGTAAACTCCGTAGGATAATCTCCTGTTGCGCTTATTTCATTTAGCAGATTATCGGCTGCATCAAATACACTCACTGAATCTGAACTTGAATTACTTACCCAAACCGTTCCTTGCTGATTCCACACCGAAACCGTTCTTGGATCTTCTCCAGTATTTAAAGTAGCTACTAAATTGTAGGTAGAGCTCTCAATTTTGGATAAGGTGTTATCCAGTAAATTGCTCACATAAAAACAGCTGTTTTCAGGATTGTAAGCAATAGAAGTTGGTCGATTGCCAACCGGAATCGTTTGAATGATGCTATGTGTAGCATCCAGTATTTTAATTGTATTCTCAACGGAACACACTACCCATGCTTCACCATTAGAAGGATTAAAAGCAATATCTACCGGAGAAACAAATCCGGGATAAACATTCCCCAAAGCAACGGTTTTTACAATTGCTCCCGATGTATCCATGATAGTAATACTATCACTCAATTGATTGGCTACATAAAGTAATCCATTGAACGAATTGAAGCCTACATTTTGAGGATGTATGCCTGTTTGTACTTCTTGATTTACCTTATGATCCTGAACATCTCCGGGCAATGGCTTACTGATTGAAGTACCCATGTTGGCTCCCCATAAATTGATGGCTCTAACCGAAGTACCGTTATTGGTAAGCGTAATTTGTGTTTTGGATATTTCAGGTAAATGAGCTGCCTTTTCTTTGTAGTTCTTTTGAACCTCCAATGCCTTTTGGGCAAAGGCTTTTAATTTCTTTTTCTTGCGTTTGGCTTCATCAAAGTCATTGGAAACATCCATCACACCTGACACCGTTCCCCATGTTTTTAAGTCCTTTTTAAAGGCTTTAGCATAGTTGGGGTTTTGAGCCATTAATGCCTGATGAATGCGAGCATTGGAAATACCAATAAAGTTGCTTTCGGTATCATCACCGTGCAACTTAGTTTCTTTGTCTGAGGTACTTATTGACTTTTCGTCCTTATCGTTTTTGAAAAGGAAATAACCTGTGCCAACCACCGCCAAAGCTCCCAATAACCCTATTTTCTGCTTGCTGTTCATACGGCTTTGGCTTTGTGGTTTAACATGATTTCTTGGGTATTGCGATACCTGTCAATGAAATTGATAATGTCCTGAGCTCTTGTTACATGCTGACTACCCACGGTTTCGGGATGCATGGCAAATACTTTTGTAGCAGCATATACCGCTTCGATTTTTGGGTATTGTAAATCCAAATAGAGCTTTAATGCAGCTAAGTCTGCCGGACGTTCTTCTCTCGTTGGTATCTGAAAGTGTTGGCGTTCATGCAATAGCACAAACATCCTTACAGGAATAGTAAAGTGCTTGAATGCTTGATTGGAAACTTGTATTCTACCGGTCTGACGGTTGGTTCTTGCAGGGGTAACCATGGTATTGCCAAACTGGTCTTTAATCACCGGTAGCAACTGAATCAAAAACTCGTGATCGGGTGAATCGAAAAATCCGGGTTTGTATGTACCGCTATACTTTGCAAAGTTTTGAGCAAAGTCAATGAATCGGTGTATAGCAGGTTGAGCCCATATTTCAGAGGCTTTCATTTTTTCCACCTCAAATTTTTCAATCACATAGCCATTGTCTTCACTGGTTTCGCTATTGTAAATTTCTACCAACAAGGTTTCAGGAGACAAAGGCATAGGAATAGATATTTCCTTGTAATTCATACCGTCTCTTATTGCAGAAGGCTTGAAAGGAACCTTTCTTCTGAAATAATAGGAATTAGCTCTATGGGCATCATAACCTTTAAGGGCAACAATGACCGGTCGAAGGGCTTTGATTCCTACCTTCAAAACAAAACGATTGTTGTATGTTGGTACTGGTACTAACATTAAGCGGACTGGATTTGTACTTTCTTATTCTTTTGCATGACTGAAAAGCCGTATGCAGCAATCACTAGCACGGCAATTCCCCCGATAATCATTACTTCTTTTGAAATGCCCTTCTTTTCAGGCTGCGGAGCAGGTTGTCCACCACCCATGGAAATATCATAGTCCGATGGTGTATCGTCTTTGAAAAATCCCACGATATTGCCTAGCGTACTGGTAATACCTTCCACACCTCCAGCATTTTGGAAGTTCTCTTTTTGCTTTCCCCACCATTGTTGACGTTGCTCTTTTCGAGCTGCTTTTTCTTCGGCAGTACGCTTTGGCTTTGCCTGTTTGTTGGGATCTTTCTTAAACAGGTTTTTCAAGAAGTAATCGTAATTATCTTCTCCACCGTGCATGATATATTCTGTTTCTCCTGCAATCATCTTGATTCATTTATAGGATTCTTAATATTCTAAGCGTAGAACCTTGTGGCTCATAGTTTACCGCCTGATAACCTTTTCCGACAAAGGGGTAGCTTTTGGCTTCTCCCGGAGGCAAAGGCACATTGTTCACAAGAGCTGTGCTTGTTCCCACGTTCTTGATGGAAGCGAAGAGAAAACCTTGGGGTAAGTTTCCGTTGGTTGTTGCTTCTTCTTCCGTTATTTGAGCGAGTATGTCCATGCTTGTTCATTATTTTCTTATCATTCCAATTACTACCAAAGCAGCCACACCTACACCCACAAAAACCAAGGTCTTCTTGCTCATGCCAAATGGCAACATAGAAGCTTGTTGTGGTTGATTTTCTGTGCTTTCTGTTGTTAAACTGGTAGTGGTTTCCGAAGCCGTTGTTTCGGTTTGTTCCATCGGTTTAGTGCTTGGTTCTTCTGATTTAGAAGAGCTCTCCACCATGGCTTTTTTCACCTGTGGTTCACTAACTATGGGTTCTTTTTTTGGAGGTAAATCGGGAGCAATTTGCTTAACTACCGGTTTGGAAGTTCGCACTGGAGCAGGACGACTAAACCTTGGCCTTCTGCCTTTAGCTATTCGTTTTTCATCCCTTTTTTCTCTTCGGGCAATGACTTTAGGATTTTGGCTTCGCTTTTCCTTTCTCTTTTTGATCCACTTGCCAATGAATTCATCGTACTCAAATTCATTTCCTAAGCCATCAACAAAATTGTCTTCCTCTTCCAAAAGACCTCCGTAAAACTTCAATTCATATAATGGATTTGCAGCTATCATACTTCAATTTTTTAAGCAGTTTGTACTGGAGCAGCAGCTCCTTTTTTCTTCATGGATTGATACACTAAGCCTCCAACTACAAGCAATCCAATGACAATCATTACCGGGCTTCCCATGCCTGCTTTTTGCACTTGCGGTGCAGGGGGTTGTGCCGTTGCAGTCGGTTGTGGTGCTTGCTGCATCATCATTTGTGGAGCCATCTGCGGTGTTGGTGCAGGTGTAGGTGAAGCCAATTGCTTGGTTAAACTTGTTTCTGCTCTTAATGACTCTGTCTCGGCACGCCTTTGGTCATTTTTTAGCTTTCGCTTTTCCATTCTTAGCTTATGCCTTTCGGCTTTTCGTTGCTTACATTTTCTGCCAAAGCATAAAAAGTTGTCCCACTCATTTGTAGGCTGACCGGTTATTCCGTAGTTATAATTGCTTAATTCCATGATCTATCGTTTATGAAGGATTTACATTGATTGAATTTTTTCTCTGCCGGAAATAGAAGAAGCTGATAATGCCCAGTAAGCCCAATACACCGATAATGAGGTATAGGCTTTTCTTGCCTGCCAACTTGCGTTCTTCGGCAGCAGCTTGTTGTTCCTGGGCTTTCATGGCAAGCATGTTATTCAGCATTTCTCTGCGAGCTTCTTCCTTCGCCATTTTCTGCTTGTTCTTGCCACCAACAATACTTCCCACAGCTCCGGATATTCCGGCAATTGCTCCGGCTATGGCTTGTACATAATGGTATTCATCTTCATCGGGATTATAGGCGGTTTCTGATTCCACCATTTTGCTAAGTAGTTCAGTGAGCTCCCTGTTGAATGCTTTGTTTTGAAGGGCTAAACCTTCCACCAATCCATTGGCAAGAGATATTTTATCGCTTGTTGGAACCTGAATACCGTATCTATCCAAAAGCATTTTATAGGGCTTTGGATTTTTGGCAACTGCTACACCTATTAAGGATAGAGCAGCTTTGGATTGCTGATTAAGTGCCTGTGTATTTTCCTCTTTAACTATTCTAATCATCTTAGTTGCTTTTTATGGAGGATCCGATGAGTACACCGGCAACCAGTGTTAAGCCCAAAATCACTAATCCGTCTTTTGAAACAGAAAAGCGGTCTTTGTCTTTGGGTTCTTCTTTTGTTGGGGTTTCAGCGGTTAATTTTCGCTGTCTTAATTCATTCCAAACCAGTTGAACTTCTTCCATAAGGGATAAGTCTTCCGGCTTTTTATTGGAGGCTGCCAGTACTTCCTGATAGTGTTTTTCCAATTGAGAAGTGGTCATGTCCACCAACTGATCAATGTAGTCGCCTACATCCAAATTGGAATCACCACCGAAGTTGCTGTTGCCACAAGCTCCACAAAAGTTGGATTCAGGATTAAAGGAGCTACTGCCACATGAACCGCAAAAGCTATCTTCCTTTGGTTGGTTTAGTTTCAAAATCAAATCTTTTTCCGGATGAATAGTTAACAAATGCGGAACAATGCTTTTGCCTTCCGTTTTCACCAGTTCCTTAGTTGCCTTCACTAAATCGTGAATGTTCTTTGGAGCATGATACCCTTGGTCAAACAAAAACTTGCGTGCCCCATCCGGATTGCCATACACGATGTAGGCAATGCGATTTTGTGCGTATTTCGACCTTGTTAAACTTTTTTGCATCGTATTTCAATTTGAGTTTTTACAAAAACAGCCAAAGAGCTATCACGCTGACTTTGGCTGCTTTAAATTGTCCCTGTTATGAGCCTTTTACAGCTTGCATAGGTTCTTATCTTCTTCTGCGTAAGAATCCTCTTCCTCCAGG
>CAYULW010000018.1:0-1939 GCA_964445815.1 uncultured Flavobacteriales bacterium | reverse complement strand
TGCAATGGATTGGAAACCGACATTTTCATTCCCACAATCTTGAATGGGTTGGCTTTTGATTCCTCCCTTACTTCTTTGTGTGAACTCTCTTCAACGCTTACCGTTACACCGGCAGGTTGTGCTGCTTCTTCGTTTGCTCCAAACAGAATGGCTTCTGCATCGGCTCCGGAAGTGTTTTTTACTACTACGGTTAAGGTACGGTCGTTCGGGTCAATACGTCCGATAGAATTTGTTTTGTAACTATCGTACATGTCGTCATCATCGGCAGGAATGTATTCTACTTCTTCATCGTAGTATTCATCCTCATCGTAATAACTGTCTTCATGACCTTCAAAACCGGTATCGAAGTCATCTTCTTCATACCCATCGTAGTCATCGTATCTGTCTTCGGCATCATCTTCGTATGCCATCAACTCATCGTTATATGGATTCATTTTGAATGCTTTTTTAAGTGTTTGTAACTAAATTCAGGTAGCCCCACCATGGAACTACTTCTTTGTTTCGCTGCTTTCTGCTAACTTTTTAGCTTTTGCTTTCTCCATAGCAGGGTCAATCACTTTTTTGGTTAGGATTGTACCAATCACAAAAACTCCTAGTGAAACTCCTGCCATAATGCCAATTGATTTCCAATCAGTATTTTTCATTTTTTTATCGTTTTAAATTTTTAAATCTTCCGAATTGAACTGTGCGGTTTTTAAACCAATTGAGATGCTAAGGTCAGGGGAAAACAAGCCGAGAAAAAGGGCAAAAATTGTCCTTTGGTGAGTGTTTGTTTATCGACAAACTTTAAGGCAAAAACTTGGAATAGTGCGGTACAAAAAAGGAAGCGATTTAATTTATCCTAGGTATAAATTAAATGGGTATTGGAATTTATGTAGGGGATAAATTCAGTTACTTAAAAATTTACTCAAAAATGCCAGTAAATACATTTTACTGGCAAAAATGAGTGTTTCTAAAAAATGTCATTATATTTGCACTATTGGCAAAAATGAGTAAATCCAAAATATGCCAAAAAAGTTAAATACTGGCAAAATTGAGCTATGTCTAAAATCATTGACCGTCAAATATCGAAGCATTTTAAAGGCAAAGGGCATTTCAACCGAGATACCCTCAGTTCCTTTTTAACCGATTTGGATCCGGAAATCACAGAAAGTGTTTTAACCTGGAGAATTCATGATTTGGTGAAACGCAAAGTGATTGATCAAGTGAAAATGGGTATTTACACGATTTCCGACAAAGTAGCTTACCAGCCATTTGTATCAGATAAACTGGCACGATTATCCAAGATTGTAGCAAAGGAATTTGATGAATTGGATTACTGCCTGTGGAGTACCGAATGGCTGAATGATTTTACCCGACATCAATTGGGAACCTTTTTTTATATACTGGAGGTGGAAAAAGATTTTGTAGAGGAAGTATTCAATGCGTATTCCGAATCTAAACAGTACCGGGTGTATCTCGATCCAAAAGAGGACATCATGGAAAGGTATGTGGAAAGTGAAATTTCTATCATTATCAAACCACTCATAACCCGATCACCAATACAGAAAATTGCCATCAAGGAAAAATCCAAGGATAAGGTCTATGTGCCGACCTTGGAGAAAATACTAATTGATGTGTATAGCGATACCGTCACCTTCTATGCCATTCAGGGAAGTGAAATGGATACACTGTTTGAAAATGCTTTGAAACGCTATCAAATAAACTTCACCAAGCTCATTAGCTACGCTAGAAGAAGAAATAAAGAAGAACAAATTAAAAGTTACTTAGAGAACAACTTTGGTGACTTTGTTAAAGATATTTTAGAATGATAAAAGCACATTGTTTTACCAAAGAATGGATCAACGGCTTTAAGCAGCAAAAGCATTTGAAGCGTATCAACCCTCCGATATTGGAGAAAATGATACACGCCCTTTCCTTGTTGCAGCAACTTAAAGCT
>CAYULW010000017.1:0-8275 GCA_964445815.1 uncultured Flavobacteriales bacterium | reverse complement strand
ACAAAGATGAAGGTTAAAAATACTCCGGTAAGTAAGAGTAACGAAAAATCCCAAATGGCAGCCGAATTAAACAGGCCGTAAATGACAAATGGAATACCGATGCCAAACAGTAAGCTAAAGGAGAGCGATAAAGCAATTCCCAAATATTGACCTAAAAAAATGGAATTTCTTCTTATGGGTTGAGCCAATAATAACTCTGTAAACTCTCTAGAATTATAGTAGTACATTACCCCAAATATGGTTCCTATTAAGGGCACAAGTATGATGATGACATTCATGAGTGTAATGACTGCCTTTGATAAATCATTATTCAGAAACAGTAATACCAAAGCTAAAATCAGGTAAAACAGAAAGTAGATGTAGCTCCATCTGCTCCGTGCCAAATCATAAAAACTATATTTCAATATCTTAAACATGGTTCTTTTCTAATAATACAGCAATTGCATGTTCTAAATCTGTCTGTTCTGTATCTGTCTTTAAAGCCTGAATGGCTCCCTTAAAGTGAATGTTACCTTCTAGCAAGAAAACAATTTCATCCGTCATTTCCTCAACGAAACTCATGATGTGAGAAGTAATAAGAATGGTTTTTCCTTTTTGCTTTTCTTCTAATATCAATTCCTTCAATTGAATTAAGGCAAGTGGGTCTAAACCTGTAGTTGGTTCATCCAAGATTAAAATGGGACTGTCAAACATGAAGGTTAACAAGATGTTTACCTTCTGCTTTGTACCTCCTGATAGATTTCCCAATTTTTTGTCTAAATAAGGCTGTAAACCAAACTGTTCAATCAGTTTTTCTTCTCTTTCCGTTTTTCCTCTCAGGTCCTTAATCATGCGGATTAATTCTTTTACCTTCAAGTTGGAAGGGAAGTTGGCAATTTGAGGTAAGTAGTCGATCTTTTGCCTATAATCAGAAGATTTCTTTATATCTTCACCCGCTACTTTAATGCTTCCTTTATCAGGAATTACCATGCCCAGAATAGACTTAATTAAGGTTGTCTTGCCAGAACCGTTAGGTCCTAAAATGGCAAAGATCCCTTTTTCTTCAATGGTCAAATGAAGGTCAGACAAGACTGCATTTTTATTGAATTTTTTGTATAATCCATTTACCTCTATCATATCGCTTTCATTAAGGGCTGTTTATCTACTAGTTCATCAGGAGTAAAAACAGGAGATACTTTTTCGGAGAAGTCAATGATGTCTATAAACAAACTTCTAAGTAGTACAATCGTCTCAGGTGTGCGGTTTACAATATAAGAAAACAACTTCACCGGACGGTAAGGGATATCTCCTATACCATCTTTATCAAGATCATAGCCGCTGTATTTGCTCCAATAATTGCCTTCAAAACGGTTATCGTTGATACGGCTATTATAGGATACATCGAAAGAGTTGTTTAAAAAGTGATTACCTTTAAACAAATTGGTATAACAAGCTCCACGTACCTTAACAGCCCATCCATTGCTTTTGAATTTATTGTTTAAGTAATTCACTCTGTTTGCTCCCTCTACACTAATGGCAATGGTATTGTTATCAAACACATTGTTTTCAATTTCTAGGTCATTAATTTCTTTCAGCAACAGTCCAAAAGAAGCTGTTCCCCAATTATCTTTAAACAGATTATCATACATTCGAATGTGCTTGGAAAACATCACGGCGACCCCTGCACCATTATTTTCAAACTCATTGTTGCTGTATAAATCATTGTTAGAAAACATAAAATGTAAGCCATATCTTAAATTTTCTCGACTCACATTTTCTGTAACAGTTATAGAGTCAGCAAACTCTAAATAGATGCCGTCTCTAACACCTTGTACAATATTTTTAGAAATAAGCACATTATGTGAATACCATAAATGAATTCCATTGCCGGAATTGTATTCATCCTGAGCATCACCGATGATCTTATTGTGGTAGATTTCTCCATGGTGTGATTTCTCCAAAAAAATCCCAAAGAACAATTTTTCGAGCACTACATTTCGAATCATAAAGTCTTTGCTTTTTACTACCCTTATGGCAGCATGATCAGAAGTGTAGCTTGTACCCACGTTGATGATAAAAAGACCGTCAATGGTCACACTATCTGCCACAATACGCATGATTTCACCTCTATCTTCTCCATCAATAACAGGAAAATCTTCACCAACAATAGTCAAGGGTTTATCAACCAATAAATTATACTCCTTATAAGTGCCTTTTTTGATCCAAATAGTATCTCCATCTTTTGTTAGATCAATCGCTTGCTGTATGCTTTTTATGGGGCAAAACTCACACACCTCCGTTCCCATTGCAGTAAACTGCATTAGGAACAGAGATAGTGTGAGCAACATAAAACGAACCTTAAAAAGTATTCGCATCCTTACAAAATATTATATTTTATTCCACCATTGATACTCATGCCTTCATCCATTTGAATCCCATTGTAATTCTCATAAAAGGGAGCACCTACTTCAGCACCTAATCTAAACTTGTGTAATAAAGAGCCTTCTGCAAAAGAAACATTCAATCCCACAAATGAGCGAATCCCTTCATTGCCATAATTAGCAGTATTAGCTGCTGTTATCATCTTAGGGTTTAGCTCATCATCAGCACCCTCTATTTTTCCTTCAACCACTCCCTGTAAGCGGCCTGAAATACTCACATTTGCATTCACTTTATAGGCTCCCCAAACGTTCAAGGCCACTTGATTACCAAATCGGTAGCCCTCACTGTTTTCTCCCGTTCTTAGTGTTCCCATGAGTTGAGAGCCTAGAGAAATAGTTGTATAATTACGCTTATAAGTAGCACCAAGGGTATAATCAAACGTACCACTACCCAACTGCATGCGATAAGGCAATTTCGCATCATTGTTCATAGGAGTAGCACCCCTTTGATCAATACTACCTACAGGAATATTCACTTGAGAATTGAGGTGCAAAGACTGTTTGTCGTTAGCTAACAGACCATATAAAGCTCCAATTCTCATATCACCGAGACCACTTGATTGAGTAGAAAAGTCTCTTTCCATCATCATACCTCCCATCATTTGACCATTCATCATCATTCCTCCCATTCTCATGCGAGAAGTCAGATCCATATCATTTTGAATGTAGTTCTGCATTAACATTAAGGTTAAACGATCAGAAGGAGCATACATGATTCCCAACATATACATTTGCATGTTCATCTCTTGTGGAGCCACCATATAATCGCTATAAATGGCTTCATCGTTTATGGTTGAGCTTCCGCTCATGTTTCCCTCCATAGTCATGTGCATGTATCTCAAAGAAACCATGAATCCTCCTTTGTGGTGCAAATGGTCTCCCATTACGCCTATTGGGGCATGTGCATCAGGTCTGTTGTGATGGTGGTGGTGGTCTAAGGCTCCAAAATCGGAATTTTTGAATCGCTCACGAAGCTCTTCCCATGAGTACACCTCACCGCCTTTTTTCTGCTGCATTTTCACTGCTTCTTCTTTACTGCTAAAAGCTGAGAGATATGCCCCCATCGGACTTGGAATAGCCTTCGTTTTTAAGTAGTAAGCTGTTTCAGCAGTAATGTATGCTCCGTTATTATAATCAGCCACTTTTAATGCTGTAAGTGTTTCAATATTGGCTGTTTTGAGGTAATTCACTAAGCATTCTATGGCATCAAATTCAATGGAAGTTCCCTCTTCCAATGCTGAGGCTTTGTGCAACTGATCTTTAATGTTCATGTTACAACGCTTGCATTGTTCATTAATTTGAGCGCTGAGGCTTGCTGTGCAAAAGATGCAGATAAGCAAGAAGATTTTTTCTATTCGTTTCATTTTTAATCGTTTTACTTGATTAATAAAAACTTACTGTTTTCATAAGCGGTCACATAGTGTTCTTCATCCTTGGGAAATTGGAACACTTGATGTTTTTTTAGCGGAAATTCTTGTTCGTTGATGTAGAAGGATATTTTGCCTTCCAATACTATCAAGGTGACATCGGTTTTAGAATGATGTTTCGGAAAATGAGCTCCTTTCTCCATAGTTACTTTCATTACCTGAGTGGCAGCTACATCTACAAGCTTGCTAATTTTTAAGTCTTTGTAGTCTGTTAAGTTAATCGTATCTATTATCGTGTGCATTGTTTACTAATTAAGTTTTTGTTGCAATTCTTCCCAATTGTATAGCTCTCCATCCTTTTCACTTTTAAGTTCCTTCGCTTTTTCTTCTGTTTTAAAAGCAGTTAAAAACGCTCCCATTGGGCTAGGCAGATTTTCACTGATTAGAAAAGTAGCTTCTTCCATAGGAATAAATGCTTCGGGTGTTTCAAAGTGATTCGTCAACAATAGATAGCCTTCTGTAATTTCCAAATCATTTTGATAACGGATCAAGCATTCTGCTGCATCAAATTTGTACACCTTGCCCTTGTCAGTTACGATCTCAGCTCCATGAATCTTGTCTACTATAGTCATCTGACAATAGTGACAAGCATCTTTTCCATACACTATGGGTTGCGGACTTTTACTACAAGAGCAGAAACTCATGACAAAGAGTAAAGAGAAAAACCCAAGATTCCTTGCAATATTCATAAGACTAATTGTTTGTGCTTTTCAATGATTTTCTACCCATCCAAAAGGCCAAAAGCGTACACATCATGCCTAACCATAAGAGTATACCTCCTAATCTAGGGTAAGAGTAGGCATCAAAATTGAGTAGCTTTTTATGTCCAAATAGTGGTGGATTGTACTTCATGGGTGTTCCATCAGGATTCACCAGCTTCATAATCGCATTAGGGTCTAAATCAGTTCCATAATCAACCAACCATTGGCTAAAATCATATACTCCTAATACCCCTAGTATACTCATCAGAATAAACCAAAATAGAAACCAATTGGGTGAAATATTTTTCAGTAATCCAAGAAGACCTAGAACAATTCCTAAAGCAGACATGAAAATGGTCACCATTGGAAATACTGAAAACTCCCACATGTCTTTGGGTTTAGGCAAAGTTTTCATTCCAATGTAGTGGTTTAATCCATCAATGTTTTGAATGTCAAACTCACTTTGTCCTTTGAGGCCATTGATGTAAATATCTATGCCCAAAGGTTCAGGGTATTGAGGAGCTCCTAAGCGTATGTTCCACATTGGAAAAACAAACAAGCCCAAGATCAATACAGAACCTATGATCATAATTATACTCGCCTTTTTCATCGTTTTTGTTTTTGGGGAATAAGGAGGCTAAAATGGATGATTTCACCCATTTTAACACCTCCCATATTTCATTTAATTTATTCGCCTAGCGACCAACTTAATTCTAGGTTGGAATTAGCAGGAGACACTCGAACATACCCCTGCATTTCTTGGTGTAAGGCAGAACAGAAATCTGTACAATAGAATGGCCAAACTCCTACACGTTTAGGCTCCCATAAAGAAGTCTTGGTTTGTCCGGGCATGATCAATATTTCTGAAGTTCCCTGACCAATCATAGAGAAACCGTGTGGCACATCAAAATCTTGCTCGTGATTGGTAATGTGGAAATACACTTTATCTCCCACTTTAATGCCTTCTATATTATCAGGTGTAAAGTGACTTCTAATGGTAGACATGTAGATGTGTACCTCATTACCATTTCTTTCTACTTTGGCATCAGAAGGGTTTTTAATTGCATAAGGGTGATTGTTTTCATCTAATCTATAGATTTTTTTAGAGTTGTTGACTAGCAAATCTGCATTACAACCTGCTGCGTAGTGCGGTTCACCATGAGTTGGGAAGTCATAGAGCAACTGCATTTTCTCACCTGAAATGTCATAAATCTGTGCAGAATGCTCCATCTCCGGTCCTGTTGGCAAATAACGGTCCTTGGTAATTTTATTCATAGCAACTAAGTATTTACCATGAGGTTTTCTAGAGTTACCACCGGGGATCATTAAGTGTCCTACTGAGTAGAAAGTAGGTTGTCTGTCGATGACTTCCCAAGTGCCTAATTTCCACTTTACTACTTCAGAAGAGATAAAGAAAGTGGTATATGCATTTCCTTTACCATCAAATTCTGTATGCAATGGTCCTAAACCACCGCTTTTCACCTGACCTGCCATTACATCCTCAAACTTCAAGATAGGAATACCATACGCTTCTCCATCAAACTTTTTACCTTCTATTGCGGCTAACATTTTGTCGAAAGAGTGAACGGTAAGGTCAGCAGATAATTTTCCACTACCAATAATGTATTGTCCCGTTGGGTCTACATCACAACCGTGAGGTGATTTAGGAGTAGGCAGCAAATAAATTGCTCCCGGAACTTCAGACGGATTTACCGTCAACACCTCATTTTTAATGGTTGAAGTTGCCATGTGAGTAGATTCATCATACACGTTGTGCGCATATTTGGCAGGCATTTTAGTACCTCCTCCGCCATTCACATACGCTTCTATTTTCTTCCAATTTACTGCGGCAATAAAATCCTTGTCATTTTGTGAAGCATTGACTTCTAATAAGGTACTTGCCTCTTCAGTATTATAGGTAGAAAAGAAGAACCATCCATGAGATTTGTCTCTACCGGGATGAGACAGGTCATAATTAAATCCGGGCATTAAGAGTTGAAATTTTATGTCCAAGTGACCATGCTCAGGTTCTACCTCAATAAAAGTCAAGGCTCCTTTAAAATTACTTTTGTATTCATTAATCGGCATGTCTCTTTGAGGCACAGGCACTGAGAAACGAGTTCCCGCTACCACATATTCTGTATTTTCAGTAATGAATGAAGAGCTATGGTTACCTGCACTATTGGGTATTTCCATGATCTCTTCTGTTTCAAAAGTGCTCAAACTGATTCGAGCAATACGAGGCGTATTGTTACCATTTACAAAAATCCATCTTCCATCAAGCTCTCCATTGGTTTGAGAAATATCAGGGTGATGTAAATCATCCCATGGCACAAAGCCAAAAGAAGTATTTAACATGGGCTTGGTTTCTTCAGAATACCCATATCCTGAAGTGGGGAATTGAGAGAAGACAGGAATCTCTTTAAACATTCTGCCTGATGGTAAACCGTAAACGGTTAAGTTCCCACTATAACCTCCGGATAAAAATCCATATTGCTCATCCCGTTCTCCGGGAGCAATGTATACTTTTTCAGCAATGTTACTGTTTAATGCTCCCTTCTTTTGAGCACCTCCGTTTTCTTGATTACCGCAGCTTGCCATTATGAGTGAAGCAACTATTGCAGTACCTATCTTTATCTGATTTGTTTTCATTTTTAAACGTTTTATACTATTTACCTATTCACTCGGGGGAAGCATTACCGCATCCACCACATGAATAATTCCATTACTTGCTTTTACACTTGCCACAATTTTGGCTCCACCTACATATACATCATCTCCTTTTACCTCAACTGCCACATTTTGGTCATTCGCTTGTCCTAACTTCTTGAAATTTTTCAAAAACTCTTTATCATAATTCCCGGGAGTTACATGAAATTTTAAAATGTTCGCCAAATCATCTTTGTTTTCAGGCTTAAGTAAAGTTTCTACCGTTCCGGCGGGCAATTTATCAAATGCTTCATTCACCGGAGCAAACACCATTAACGGTCCTGCATTCACTAAAGCATTTTCTAGGTCTGCAGCCTGTACAGCAGCAACTAAAGTTGAGTGATCCTCTGATTTTACAGCGATTTGCAAAATGTTTGGATTTGATACATCATCTTGTACAAATGCTTGACCTGCTGTTTTATTTGCATCAGTAGCAGACTCTGTTGATACATTTGTCTCTTGAGGAGGATTTGCATTATTACAAGCACTTGCTATCAGTAAGCCTAATACAGCAAATGCCATTATTTTCAATCGTTTCATGATTACTTGTTTATGTTTAATTATTTATTGACTCTTAATCAAGGGTTCTGAAGTATTCCAAGATATCTCTTGCTTGTTCTTCCGTCATGTTCTGATTGGCCATGGCGGCACCGTTAAATTCTACTAATAAATCCTTTGCACATCGGTCTTGCTCCACCATAAGCTGCGGATCCAAAATCATATTCATAATCCATTCAGGGCTTCTTCGTTTCATAATGCCTTTAGGAGAAGGACCAATAAAACGTTTGTCTACCTTATGACAAGCACTACAGTTGGTTTTGAATAACTCTCTCCCTCGTGTTACCATTTCTTCGTCTATGGCAGCCAATTCTACATTTTTAATAGAGCCAACTCCTTTGTTATCTAAAGTGATGCGTTCAGAAGCAGGAACTTTAGATTCTTCTGCTACCTTTTTCTCAAACTCCGCTTTTCTTTTTAGTCTTTCTTCTTCTTGCTTACTATTGCCACCACAGGCAGC
>CAYULW010000016.1:0-9397 GCA_964445815.1 uncultured Flavobacteriales bacterium | reverse complement strand
TTTACCATTTTTATCAATTTAATTTGTATTAGTTTACTATTTTAGTATATCTTTGCGGCAAAGATAGATATTTTTATTTATTAAAGGTAAACAAATTTACAAAATATTTACAACATGTTTACACGAGAAGAAATAAAAGGGTTCAAAGATGAGCTTCCTTTGAAAGGAATACAGATGATAAAAAGCCGTACAGGTATCTCACGTCCAACGATTTATAAGTTTTTGGAAGGAGAAGAAATACGCCTTCACCTCGCTGAAAAAATTTGGAAAGAAGGTTGGTTAATCATCCAAGAAATGAAAGAAAAGCGTGCCGAATTAAAACGTCATGCCGAAGAAGTGCTAAACAAAGAATACTAATTCAGTTTATGAAAGTTATACAAAATAGTAAATATCATGCTTTCCTTTCAGAGTTGAAGGCATTGATTGAACAGGTAAAGGAAACAAACCCTTCTTATGGTCAGACCTGCTAACATATTTTTCAAGGTTTTGACTGGTGAAGGGCGTTCACTAGAAGAAGATTGCTTGCAATTCAGTCTTCCTAAAGGCGTAAAGAACGGTGAATGGCACAGCTTCCAATCTGAACTGGGCTGTATGCTTTATAAAAATCCTTTACCCTTCTATAAGCAAGGTCTTCAAATTTATGTTGCTCAATTCGATGCAGCAGACATTACAACATCCTATCAAGAAATTATTTGGGTGAAGCGATTCAGGTTGGTTAGACAAGCTACGAACCTGGACTTAAAACCCTTTGGAATATATCGAGCGATTGCTCAGGTCATTTAAAATATATCATCATGTTGGTCATCAATTATTCAATCTCCTATAAAGCACTGGATCAGTTCGTGGAATACCACAACGATTCACATGAGGCTTTATCGGATAAGATCAAAGCAAGTGTACTGCTAACCGCCAAGGAAATCATTCGCATTTACGGAGCCTTTTTAATCAAGGCAAATGGCATTATGGAGCTAACGGCTGAAAACCTGCCGGCTCTAAAAACAAACAATTCTCAATTAGCAGGATTGGTCAAGGTAAGCCCAAGAACCATTCAAAGACATATCATCAAACTACAAGAAGCAGATATTATCACAGGCAAGGAGTTTTGCGGAAGCAATAGCGGATATGAATTGTTGATAAACCCTAAAATACTGTTAGCAAGGTGTCGAAAAGACCTTTTGGAAGCCGAAAAGGAGTTGCAGGAAGCAAAACAAAAAGACCTTGAAAATCAATCAATTAAAAATGAGGGTACGACAAATTGTCCTCATACATACACTAGAAACAATAGTTACAATAAAAATAATTTAATAATAGGTGTAGATAACTCCAACGGTTCATCTCCTGATCAGAGAAGAACTGGCAACCAAAGAAATCGGAGTTCGCTATCGCTCACGGAAATTTTAAATAAAGCAGGTTACCCTACTGGAAACATTTTAACTGGAAACACCGGGGGAAAAGTTGCGAAAATTTCTAAAGATACCGGGGGAAAAGTGCGAAAGCGAGCCAATAATGAACAAAACTGGAAACAACAGGACGGTTCGGCTCGCAGCACTTCCCTTAATTTTTATGCAGAAAGCTTGTGGAAACTGGCGAAAAACCTTTTGTACAGGGATGTTTTTCTGACTGAATTTCAGGAAAACCAAGCCAAAGAGATGCTTGTCAAGTGGTATGAGCCTGTTTCCGACAAGTTTTTATCCAATGTGCATCAAAATTATTGCGAACGGGTTTACCTCGTTCGAGATTTTGTTGCCAAGGATCCCGAAAAGCGTTTTGTGCAACTTCCATATCGCTATTTCGACACCAATAACCCTTCCGGATTCACCGGAACCAAAAAGTGGCTTCAAAAACACTTGGAACGCAAAGAGGAAGTCCGCAAAAAACTCATTCTCCATGCTCAAATCAAAAAGTATTTGAACAACGAGAAAAAAACAGATTCCAATCGAAAGTCTTCGCTTCAGGTGTATCGAGAATGCGAAACACGAATCGGCAAACTGGGCGATCAATCTCTATTGCACCTATTTCATGCTGCGGTGCTCAAACCGGAAGTTATTCATCAAATCAGATAGATATGCTAGGAAAGAAAAAAGGAATCAAAGAGAGCCTTAAAAACTATATGGAGAATGTAACCATAGATGTTTTTGGCTATGAAAAGAAAGTCATTAGCAATGTACAGGGCTATTTTCAGGTGCAATCCAAGAATTATCGACTTTCTAAAGAAGATATGATTGTAGAAATCGGCTTGCAAAACAAACAATGTAAAGCCCGATTGATCACAGAAATAGAAATGCTCTATGCTATTCCCACACCTGAATTAATCGACTTTTTTGCAGGTGATGGTATGGCAACGGCATTAGGTTTACAGCCTATTGTTGAGAAGCGAGTGAGTGATTATTTGCAGCATCTCGCCATTGCTCATGCTATCCCACCTGAAAAGGTCAATGCTAAAATTCAGCTTCAAGACAACCTGGTAAAGGTTTTCTTATGCCATGGTGAAAAGCACCATAGCCTTATTCCATTGAAAACATTAATAAAACAATTTAAACCATGACAGCACCCAAAGAAGGTTGGAAATTAAAAAGGGATTCCCTTTCAAAACTGCTCATCTATTTCAAAGATGGCAATGTAAGAACGCTATGGTCATTGGACTGGAAGCACAAGTATTCCAAGTTCCTGGACCGAAATTTAGGTTTAGCAAGACTTAGAAAGAAAGTAACGGAATACGGCACAAAAGCCGATGCTGCCATCATTTATGACAAACAAACCGGTAACGAGATTGAAAAGTATTTCGAGGGAACCCCGGTAAAAAAAGACGTGAACTCATGAGAAATTTAAAAGAACTATTGGAGCGATTAAACAGCTCCCTTTCCTTCGAGGAAAAATACCCTGAACTACAAGATGAAGCTGAAAAAGTGCATGTGCTGTATGTGGCTCCTTGTATGAATGCTTCGGGTTATTACAGAATGATTGCACCTGCTTTGGAGCTCAATAAAACCAAGTCGCATAAAGCTGTTGTGAATCAAATTCACAAATGGAACTTCAACAAAAAGCATGATGAATACGATACTCCGGTTGATGAACGATTAATTCGTTGGGCTGACTACATCGTATTTCCTACCTTCTTTACAGATATTCAACCCATCATTGAAGGTATTGTTTCCATTAATGACCGCATTCAGTTTGTAATGGATATTGATTGTCATTATTTCAATTTTCCTGACTATCATCCCGGAATAAAAAAGTACCCAAAAGAGCAACTGGATAAGCTATTGGAGAACCTTTCCAAAATGGATGCGATAACAGCTCCAACCAATGGAATATTGGAAGCCATTGAAGATAAGTTGGAAGTCGCTTTTCCTGATTCGGATCCGATGTTTGCTTTTGTTCCCAACTTACTTTCTAATCAAGCTTATGCCGAAGTTCCTCAAATCAACAAGAACAATGGTAAAACTGTAAGACTGGGAATCATTACCAATCCTTCACAATCGGAAGATGTTAAAAGCATTTTACCTGTTTTGCAGGAAGTATTGAAAGACCAAAATGCGGAACTCTTCATTTTTGGTTGGAATGGAAAACTCAAAGACGAAAACAGCCTTGGTGATTTAACTTTCAAATTCGTGAAGCCAGTGTCTTTTTTAGAATATCCCACTAAGTTGAATAAGCTCGCCTTGGATGTAATACTTCACCCCATGAACGACCATCTATTTAATACGGAAGGAAAATCATTTGTAAAGTATTTGGAGGCTGCTGCTTTTGCAATTCCTATGATAAGTTCTTCTCTTTTTCCTTATTCTGAAATCATCAAGCATGGTGAAAATGGCATGCTTGCGAAAAATGAAAATGAGTGGAAAGAGCAATTACAGAAATTGATTACTGATGCTCAATTACGCACCGACATTGGACGAGAAGCTTTAAAGTATGCGTGGAAGAATTGGAGCTACAACAAGTCCACAATGGAGATTTATAAGGAGTTGTTTATTTAACGGTCTTGTATATGAAAAGTAGCGGATTTTTGAGCACTAACTTTTCGGAAAGCAATATACTTAAATAAAGGCAAAAGCGGTTCAGGTTAGCCCCAAAACCGCTATTTTTTTATATACGTTGTTGGCAATAGTTATTACTCCATTTCCTCAATACTTATTTCAAATCGAGATTTCCAGTCATATACTTTAGATTATACTTGAATTTGTCAATTTTCCATCGTTTCATATTTTTAACTAAATGTAAATTGTAACTCCCAACAAATTCTCGAGTTTTTCCTTTGATTGCCGATTCTTTAAAATGTGTAGCAGTTGCGTAAATAAAAACTTCTGCCGAATTATTGCTGATTTTAACCAAATGATTTCCTGCTAAATGGTTTATGGAATCTATACCTTCAAATCCTTGTTTCCATTCATTACAAATGTCAATAGAACTCTTCTTGGAAATTTCTCCACCAAGTGAGGACATATCAAAGTCAACGAGCTCTGAAAACACTTCTTTTTGAAGTTTTTTCCATTCTTGATTATCCGTATAGATAAACAGTTTATGAACTATTTCAATGATTTGCTCTTTAACAGTAAATTCCATTTTATTTATTTATTTTCAACATTCCTTCATTTCCAAAAGCAGAATAAATTCCAAAAGTTACATTGTCCAACATTTCATTATAATTGGTAATGTGTTCTCCCATTCCCATATAATCAACTACAGTTCGCATAGGTTTTTCTCCGTAAGGAATCGCAATAAGATTTGTAATGGCATCTGCAACTTTTTGTGGCCTTTGCTCTGTATTTGCTTCTAAAGCCTGTTCAAATCCATCAAACATAGCTTTTGGTGCTTGCATAAAGTCACCATAGGCTTCGTCTCTGCTGTTGTCGCTAGGCTTTTTTAAGTTTTCCATAAATGTTGTTGGAAAACCTCCTGGTTCAATAATACTAGATTCAATTCCAAATGCAGATAACTCTGTTCTGTAATTTTCTGCGATAGCCTCCAATGCCCATTTGGAAGCATTGTAAACACCGTAAAAAGGTAAAGTCATTCTACCTAACAAACTTGAAGTATAGATTACTGTTCCTTTTCCTTGTTTTCTAAAATGTGGTAAAGTTGCTCGCATTACACGCTGAACGCCAAAAACATTTACATCAAACACATATTTCATATCGTCTGGTGTAAAATGTTCTTGCATCCCAAATACACCAACTCCTGCATTGTTAATCAAAACATCCAAACCATTTAATAAATCAATAGCGTTTTTAACACCTTTGTTTACGCTTTCTTCATTGGTAACATCCATTTCTACTAAATGAACGCCAATTGATTTTAGAGAATCAGCAACTTTTTCATTTTTCCCTTTGGTTGAACGCATTGTTCCAACAACTTTGTATCCTTTTTCAATAAGAGATTGGCAAGTTAAAAATCCAAATCCTCCACTTGCTCCTGTAATCAATATTCTTTGTTCCATTGTTCTATGTTTTAAAATTTATAGAGCAAAGTTGAGTCAAAAGGAAGTATTTTATATAACCTTAATTAAACAAGAAATGACCAATTTCAAAGATTTACAACTATTGGTTAGATTTTCGGAATGTAGTTGGTGAAATTTGTGTGTGTTTTTTAAAAACCGACTGAAATGAGTGGGTTCACTGAATCCTAATTTGTACGCTATTTCCTTTGAAGAATAGGTAGTGTTTTTGAGCAATGATTTGGCTACTGACAATGTTCGTTTAGAAATCCAATCGTTTACAGTTCTACCTGTTTTACTTTTTATTACAGAATTTAAATAATTTGGGTGTAAATTTAATTCGTTGGCATAATCTTGTACTTGAAAGGCGATAGTTAGTCCTTTTGAAGTTGCTATTTTAAACTCTCGTTCCAATAAAATTTTAAAGGATTTAACAATTTGAGAATTTCTTCCTCCTTCTTCTAATGGATTGTACGATAGCCAAAAATTTTCTTTTATTTTTAGAAGTAATACAACAAAAAGGTTTCCAAGAATTTTGTTCTTGTATTCAGATTGTTTTTTGAACTCTTTGAATATTTGTTTGTAAAGAATTTCAAATTCACTAAAGTCATTCTGCAACATTTTTTTTGGTGGAACTGTTTCTGCTAATAAAAACGGAAATTCACCAAAAATATCTGGGTGAACATTCTCTCTTAAAAAACTCTCTGTTAATGTGATAATATAGGCGTCTTTAGAGTTTTCTATTTCAAAGGATTTAATATGTCCGGGATTTGTAAAATATATGGTTTGTGAATCAAAAGGAAATATTTTATCATCAATGGTATATTTTCCAGAACCTTCTTTTATAAATACAAAAGAAAAATAATCGGCTCTAAAAACTGGTGATTTAAAAGGTGTTTTAGAATGAATAGCAGGTAAAAAATGAATCGTAAAGTCCATTTCTTGCTCAATTGGTAAATTCAGCGATTTATACAAGTCCGAAATTTTATGGTGGACTATTAATTCCATTTGAGTTCGTATTTTTTAACGGTCGCGTGTATGTGGCGTAGCCTGCCGATAGGTGGCTATGACATATACACAGTGTTAGGTAGCGTTTTTTTTACTTTTTTAGGTTAATAATCCGCAAATCAGCCCACCAATTAACCCCAATGCCATTATTGGTTTAAATGCCTTCGTTATCAAAGCATCTGGAAAACTCATTACTCCGCCAATTATTAATCCCTTCAACCAACCCTGTATTGGCAAGTCAATGTTGAAAATAATAAACCCAATAGAAAACCTATTTACAAATGAAGCAATAATTGCTTTTTGCTTATCTTCAAATTCCATAAAGAACATTGGTATTATTGAGGTAATTCCAAAAATTGTCCCAGCAATCAAACCTTTGATAATATTATTCATATTTTCAACTTTTTAATTCGTAGGCAGATTTTAGCCAACTTATCAATTCTTTGTCAACATCATTAAGTTTTTCCAATTTAACTATATGCTTAAATCTGTTAGCAGATATTTTTTCAATTTTTTGTATTCTTTCACTCTCAATTTCAAAGTTTGTGTGAATTTTCAACAAGAGGTAGTTTTTCCGTGAGTAAACTCCAGCAAATCCCGATTTACTGTCCAAATGAATGCTTGACTTTTTAGGTAATTGAGTTACTGTTCCAAATTTTTCGCATTCGGTTATTAGTTTCTCGTAGATTTTGGAAACTATTGGTTCTTTATTTATCAAGTGGTCATTAACCGTATATTCCATTTGTTTGTTTTTTCGTAATGCTACCTAACGGTTTGGCTATGGCACGTGTCCCTCAGGGCATATGCTATAGCCGTTGTTGTAGCCAGTTTTTTTTTAAATCCATCTTCTTACTTTGTTTGCGTAATCTTCGTAATCTTTCCCAAATTCTCGCTTTAAAAATTCTTCTTCTAATCGAATTTGAGTATTGATACTTATTGTTGATAGTGAGATTATCAATAGGGTAAACGCATTTGGTATTATCAGAAACAAACCGATATTCGCAACCATTATTCCAAGAAAAATCGGGTTTCTTGAAATTGAAAACATTCCGTTCGTCACGAGTTTAGCCTTGTTTTCTTCATCAATTCCTATTCTCCAAGAATTTGCCATATGGGTTTGTGCAATCCAAACAAGAATCAAAGAAACAATTAGAAAACCCCAACCAATTTTTTGCAAAGTTTCATTCTCTAAATACCAAAAAGGGAGTAAATATTCGTACCACTCATTTTTGAAGGCATATAACCCGACTATTAACAACTCGAGAATGGATATTATCGTGAATATTTTACCGTTGAATCCGTGAGCATCATCGGTTTTGTTAAAGGTTAATGGATTAATTCCTGTCTTCTTCCACAACAAAACTGACCTAACCACAAATACCAACAGAAAATATATTATTAAGTTGTAAGGCGTCAGCGGAAGTTGGACTAAAGTTAGTATTTTTTAATGGAGACTTTAAGAGTGATCAGAGAGTCTCCCAACACTTTAGTCAAAATGAAAAGAGGACCAGGAAGGCCCAAGAAATCAGAGGCCATTATCAAGGATGTAAAACGACGTACCAAGCGTCAGTTTAACCCAGAAGAAAAGATTGCCATAGTATTGGAAGGCATGAGCGGAGAAGAGTCTATAGCAGCGCTTTGCCGCAGAGAGGGTATAGCACAGTCTGTATACTATAAATGGAGCAAAGCTTTTATGGAAGCTGGCAAAGCCCGTTTAAATGGGGACACCAAGCGTGAAGCAGACTCGGATGAAGTAAACGCCATGCGCAATGAAAATGCAGAGCTCAAGGAAGCACTAGCAGAACAGATGTTGCGCAACCGCTTTTTAAAAAAGCTCTCGAAGGGCATGGAATAGATCCTTATCAGCGCTACATGAGATACACAAAAGATGAAAAGATGGAGATCATTCAGATCGCAGAGCGGTCTGAACTCCCTCTTAAGCGAACGATAAAGGAACTAGGCGTGAGTAAGTCAACTTTCTATAACTGGTACAACAAGTACCTAGAGGGCGGACCTGATGCGCTGGAAGACAAGAAAAGCCGTAGCACCTGGAACAAAATCCCAGAAAGCTACAAGAGCAAAGTCATTGAGGTCGCTTTAGAACGTGCGGACGACTCTCCTAGAGAGGTAGCTACCTTTATGACAGACCATAATGGACACTTCATCTCTGAGAGTTCTGTATACCGGATACTCAAGGCTGCGAACTTGATTACTAGCCCCAACCACATCCTGATTAAGGCGGCTAACGAGTTCAAGGACAAGACCACCCGCATCCATCAGATGTGGCAAACGGACTTTACCTACTTCAAGGTTGTGGGAGTTGGCTGGTATTACCTCTCCAGCATTATGGACGACCACTCACGGTTTATCATACATCATGAGCTATGCTCAACTATGCAGACACCAGATGTGGCACGTAATGTAGAAGCTGCCCTTGAAAAGACAGGGCTCCCAAATGACAGACGCCCTAAGATCTTATCTGATAACGGATCGTGCTACGTCTCCCATGACATCAAGTCTTTTATGAAGGAAAAGGGCATTACTCAGGTTCATGGAGCGCCTATGCATCCACAAACGCAAGGAAAAATAGAGCGCTACCACAGATCAATGAAAAACGTAGTAAAACTACATCACTACTACAGCTTCTCTGATCTTCAGCGTGCCATAGACGAGTACATTGAGTACTACAACAATGAACGCTACCATGAGTCACTTAACAACTGTACACCGGCAAGTGTGTACAACGGAACACATCACAAAATCTTGGAACAACGTAAAATTTTAAAACAGAAATCTATGCAGAAAAGAAGAAGGAATCATCAGCGCTTTAAAGCCGCAAATATTTTGTAAATTACTCTCTACTTAAGATGTCCAACTTCTTTGAAAACGTACATTATTCTGGTTATTATCACGGTCATTCATTTGACGATTGTGCTCGTTATCTGTTTCCGGACA
>CAYULW010000015.1:0-10170 GCA_964445815.1 uncultured Flavobacteriales bacterium | reverse complement strand
CCCACAAGCTTTGCATGGTGTAGAATTATGTCCACATCCTGCATAATAAAGTTCGATATTTGTCGGTTTCCTTGTACTAGAGAGCCTCTTCAGAAATGTTGAGGTTTTTTTGTTTTGAAGGCTTATAATCAAAAATTCATCAAGACACAATCTGTATGATTTCAGGTATTTTGGTTAAACCAAACACTTGGAAAAAATCTTAAACAAAGCAAGAATTCTCATTCATTGCTATTTCTACTGTTTTCCAATTTCAAAATGAATGGACCATAGAGAAAACTAAGAGTAACATGCTCGTGACTTATTATGAAATCGGTTCTATTTCATAAGTCAGTACCTTAATTTTTCCCTTTTACAATTAGTTTGTTACATCCAATTATGATTCGTTTTATTCACGAATCGAATAATAACTAAAAATTAATCTAAAATCATGAAGCTTCAGTTTTTTCTATTTCTGCTAATTTTTTCTTTTCATCTTCAAGCCCAATTTGTTGAAACCATAGTTCATTCTCACCCAAAAATTGTAGATGGCTTGTATGTAGACCCAACTGGCAATATATATACCTCTTCTGGAGGGCTAGTGGGAGGAATTCAAATAGGAAAATATGATATCAATTTGAATTCATACAATCCAAATTTTGCGTTAGGTTTTTCAGGGCCAATAAACATTGCATCTTATAGAGATTCACTTCTTATAGTAACAAACTTTGATAACGGAACTGTTTCCTCTTATAACTTGAACACAAGCATCTCTACGGTTATTGCTACAGGTTTGCATGGCCCTGCAGGAATTGCGATTGATTCATTAGAGAATATCTACATAACAAATTGGGGCACTTATCAAGGAGCGGCTGGACATTGGATTCATAAAATAAGCTCAACTGGTAACTTATCGATCTATGTTGACTCATCTGCGCTTATTAGGCCGCAAGCGATTACCATAAATCATCTGGGTGAACTTATAGTTCATTCTAATCAGAACTTATACAAAGTAAACTCACTTGATAGTAGCCTTCAACATTGGGTTAGTCTAGGTTTTGGAATCGGGAATATGACTTTTAGACATAAAGACTCCTCTATATATGCAGCTACCGGTTCAAACAGAAAGATTATGAAAATCAATTCTCAAGGCGTAATAAGCACATATAGTGGCTCTACACAAGGCTTCTTAGATGGCCCAATTGGTTTAGCAAAGTTTAATAGTCCATTAGGAATTGCATTTACCTCTAGTGAAGACACTTTATATATTACGGATGTGGGTAACATAAGACGTTTAAGAAGAATCGTACTCTCACAAACAGTAGGGGAAACTGAATTCATCAATTCAATAGAGTCCATTTATCCAAACCCAATAGATGATTTGTGTTACATTAATTTGAAAGATCATGGTAAATCAACAATTGAAATTTATAACTTAAATGGTCAATTAGTTTTATCTGAAGATAAAAATGGCCGTCATGTCTCCATAAATTTAGATCAACTGCATTCTGGGATATATCTTTTAAGGATGATCAATAACAATACAATTGTTACCCAAAAAATAATTAAAAAGTAATGGAAGTTAATTATTCAAGTTGTGTGGGCTTGAGGAGTTGATAAAAGTCCTCTAGTTTTATTGACTGAACTCTATCTGGATGATATGCAGAAGAATACACATTCTTTATATAAGCTTTAGCCTGAGATTCGTTCTCTAGTAGTAGCTCATTATATTTACTTTGTATTTGAGCGCGTTTGTTTACAGTGATTTCCCCATAAACATACCCATCTTTAATGTGTAAAATTGTTACTCCACAAGTAGTTGCTTGTAATAAAGGAATGTTCGTGGCATTTTCTACCCTCTTTTGATAATAATCAATATCAAACAATTGACCTGTTATTATATATTTCTGACCTATACTGTCAGGAAACAATCCTCTTTCGCAGTCTGTTCCACTTGCATTTCGCATCCAAACATATTCAACTTTTGCGCTTGAATTAAAAATTCTCACCACCTTTAACCTGGTTAATATTGGCGACCAATATGGGTCATTAGAATTTGATAAAGTATCAATCTGAACAACTTTAACTTCAGCAGTAAATTCCGCAATAGATGTTAAAAAGGTACTGTTTGTAGTACTGCAACTGCACGCTTTTATTTGATGTAAAGAAATAACTAAGCCCACTAATAATACAATCTGTCTCAAAGTCTATATAATTTTCAAAGGAATTGATATTATCATTACTTCCTATATCCAGTGATTTTTCTAATCCCGAAATGATTGCCCTGTTGAGCTACAAATAATGTTTTTCCATCTGCCGAGGTAACCATTCCATTAGGCTTATCAAATGTGGCAACATCTCCTGTACCGTCCGCTTTTCCTGACACTCCTTCTGTTCCTGCAATCTTTTTATAATTTCCTTTTTCGTCAATCATATATATAACGTTATCGCTTATTGCACTAGCAAAAAAGTAACCATGAGAATAAATAATGAAGCCAATACCTCCATTAACAATAGGAAGAGTTGTAAATGTGCTTTCACTTCGTGTTTGCGAATCTATCTTTTTTATTACTCCAGAATTATAATCAGAGACATATACATTATCATTTTCATCTAATGTTAAACTGCTATTATTGAATGTACTTGTATAAATTATATTTTTAACTCCAGCTTGACTTATACTTGTTATGGCATTGTTATAATTATTATTAGTAAATAATACACCCTGAGAATTAAAATCTAATGCTATTGGGTTGGCTACACCAGAAGCAAGAACATTAAGAACATTTCCACTTTGATCAATCCTTACAATTTGTGCACTATTATAGTTTGCCAAATTCAAGATTCCTTGATCATCGAAAACCATACCTGCAGAACCTGGCTGATTACTAATAAATGCACTTACAACAGCATTGTTGTCGATTTTATAGACTTTTGATTGACCAAAATTTGCAGCATATAAATTACCTGCTAAGTCTATAGTTAATCCATCTCCGGCCTTAATTACAGCATAGGTGCTTACTCGAATAAGTTGCAATTTTGCCATTGCAGAGTCTTGATCATCTTCAAGTGGATTGTCATTGTTTGGGATTGAATTTGGGTCTTTATTCTTTGAAGCAATAACTTCGGTTCTAAAAACATAATTCCCAGAAGAATTAATGGTCGAAACTAAGTTTAAATAAATTGCTGAATCGGCTGCCAATTCATCAATTATCCATTCTCCATTGTTGGAATCGAAAGTGCTTGAATCTGAAATGTCATAATTTTTTAAATCATATCCATCAGGAAGATAATTCATGACAATAACATCTGTTGCCTTAGACGGACCAGAATTAGATAATTTAATTGTAAATACTACTTCCTCATTAACTATAACAGAATCTAAATTAACAGAAGCATCAAGTGTTAAATTTGAAATTAACTCTACTTCTTTAGCTGGTTCGGAAATAACAACATCGTCTTCTTTTTTACAAGATATAACTAGAATAAAAAGAATTACAGAAAATGATAGGGGCTTTAAGAGATTCATAAATTATTTTTATTCAAAAAGAAATTAAAATTGGCACTTCGCAGTACTTATTCATGATTTGAAACCAATTTTGCTCGGTATCCAGTGGGTGTATCGCCTAATCTTTTCTTAAATGCATTATTAAAAGCTGACTTTGAATTAAATCCTACTTCAAAGTAAATCTCCTGAATCGTCAATGAAGATTCTAACAAATACTCTTTTGCCTCTTCAATTCTATAATCATTTAACCAATCATTAATATTTTTTTGAAAAGTATTGTTAACAATCTTTGATATTTGACCGCTATTCAAACCAGTTTCCTCAGATATCGACAAGATTTTCAAATCTGGATTTCTATAGGCTTTTTTACCTTCTACATAAGATAGAATCGAATCTAATTCCTCTTGATCAAATTCAACTGAGTTTATCTTATAAGGTATTCTAATTTGAACTCGCGAGAAGGTTTGAGGGCTTTTAATAATTTGTCGAATAACTATTAATAAAAACAATGTTGTAAAAATATTTTGTACTGAAGTATTAATCACTGCTATTTCTGCAGCTGACTCGAGTTTTAGATTAATCCAAACCACCTCTACCAAATGTAGAATGATAAGTACCCCTGACCCAACTCCAATTGTTTTTAGCCATGAAGCATGTTGCTTTGGTTTTTGCTTATTTAATAAATTCAAAACAGCTAAAAGATAGCCGAATAGTATTGTAGAATAATAAGTGCTTAAAAGCCATTGAGGAACCAAATATTGACGACTTAACACCAACCCCCATATAATACAGAGCCCTATATTACTGATCAAAATATGCCATAAAAAGCCCTTTGTTGGCATCTCAAAAAGATTTCTACAATAGAAATACAATGCCGGTCCCAAAATAACTACCATAGAGGTAGCGAATACTGAAAAGATTACAATGCTATAAAATTGAAAATGAAAAAAAAGCTCGGAAATAGAATGAACTACAATTGCTAATAATAGAACAATTAAGTAGATGTTTCTTTCTTTAGTCCTAGCTGGTATTAAAAAAAAAGCTAGTAATACAATTAGTGAAGTAGTTAAGCTAACTAGATTTATATATAAGGACCACATTTAATTAAATATATGAATTAGGAAAACAAGACACCACAAAAGGCTTTTTTGTCTAGTATTTGTATGTCGTCAAATAAAAGTGCACTAGTCTAGATAAAGTTAAGTGATAAATTGCATAGATTTTTTGATGTGACTTTTTCTTCTTTTTGTCATAGTTTTTAGTTTAATAATTTGTCTTTGTTTTACGATTTGCTGATTCCTTCTAAAGAAGACATCAGCTGGAGTTATATTATTCAATGATTCATGGTAACGATGGTTGTTGTAATAGTTTACAAACTCACCAATTCGTTGAATGAGGTCTTCAGGAATCTTATTCCACATACTATTTCTATTGCGATAATGTGGAGCTAAGCCATCAACTATCTTCTTTGTACCGCCCATACCAATTATAGAACGTCCTTTTAGAGATATTTAACTCAGCTAGGGTTCGGTTGACTCCCAACTCAGAATCTTCTACCAAACGAATATTCTCGTATTTTTCTTCTTGTTTAAATCGCATATATTTCTTGAATGTTATGCGAGACCACGCAAGTTCTTTTTCAATACTCTGATTTCTAATGCCTGTCGGCTACTACAAGCTTTAAGTCCTGAGATTCTTGACGAAGATCCTTTACCTCTGAAGTATTGACTTCTCGTTCTGTATCGCCATTAAGTTGCTTCTTACCGGCTTCCATAAAATCTTTACTCCAACGGTAATACAAGGCAGGAGCTATTCCTTCTTTTCTACAGATCTCTGAGATAGACTCTTCACCTTTTAAACCTTCAAGTACTATTCTGATTTTTTCTTCCGAGGAAAATTTACGTCGTGTTTGACGTTTAATGTCCTTTACGATAGATGTTGCTGTTCTTTTTTTCTTTGCTGTCATAAGTTTACTTTTTAAGGATGAATTTCTATCTTGAAAGCATGCTTTCAAGATAGAAAACTGTTACTTAACTTTTAATCCCTAGTGGTAAACTTTTAGCTGACGATTAACAATTTCTAGTCCATTTTCAAAAATTCTTATCAAGCTACTTCATTTAGATATCCCTCAGTAAATTCTTTATTTCCAAATAGTTCTTCAATTCCAAACAAAAATTCTTTGGCCTGCTGGTTCGAGTTCAGTCCTATGAAGGGTACTTGTCTTTCGCGAAGCTTTGGCAAAGCAAGACTAGAGAATAAAAACATCGCGATTCATTGATGAGCAAGCAAAAAAAGCTTGCTCATTTTTGTTTGAGAAGAAATGACTTACAAGCGTAGCTTGGTGTTTTTATTTTGACCTTGATAAAACAGCAAAGCATCAATTCGGCTTTTAAAACGAATCGAAGTCAAACCTCGATACAAAATATATCTTTGCATTTAAAGATTGCTAATCTGAATCGATAACTCAAAGACTTAATGCAAATATTATCAGCTAAAGCAAAGTGGCAATTGTCTCAAATTATTCCATTTGGTATCATCTGGTTGCTTCTGGCATTGATTTTTCTTAGCGTAGAATATGCCGCTACGAATAGATTTAGCTATGTCGGAGAGGGAGCTGTTCGAATGAATCTTTCCGTTTTTATTTTTGCAACGACCATTATCACTTTAATAGGACTTATTGTTGGTACTATAGATCTCTTTCTACTTCGTAAGGTTTTAGAACAAAAGAGTTTTTTAAAGAAACTAGCGGGGAAATTTCTATTTTATCTCTTTTTTCTTTTCCTTATCATCAGTATCACTTTCCCTGTAGCGGCAAGTCTTGAGTTGCATATTTCCATGCTTGATACTATCGTTTGGGAAAAGTACATCTCTTTTCTATCAAGTCTTACCTTTTTAAGTACGGCTTTCCAACTTACCATTTCTTTAATCGTATCGTTACTCTATTCAGAAATTAGTAACAACATAGGGCATGGCGTACTGATCAACTTTTTTATTGGGAAGTACCATCAACCAAAAGAAGAGGTAAGAATCTTCATGTTCCTTGACATGAAGTCATCCACTACAATTGCAGAAAATCTGGGACACATCAAGTACTTTGAGTTCTTAAAAGCATATTACAAAGATCTTTCTCTTCCCATTATCGAGCATTCAGGAGAACTATATCAATATGTAGGAGACGAAATGGTCATTTCATGGCCTATTAAAAAGGGAGTTCAAGATCAAAACTGCATACGCTGTTTTTTTAAAATGAAGGAGGCCATTAAAGCAAAAAAAGAGTGGTTTAAAAAGGAGTTTAATGTCATTCCCGGTTTCAAAGCCGGTTTGCACTTTGGTAAAGTAACCATAGGTGAAGTGGGTAATCTTAAGAAGGAAATTGTTTTTACTGGGGACGTCTTAAACACTACAGCAAGAATTCAATCTCTTTGCAATGAGTATGAAGTAGATAACCTTATTTCGGAAGATCTGATTCATGCTCTAAACTTAAATGGAGAATTTAAGCTCAGCCCTCTCGGTATAAAGGAGCTAAAAGGGAAACAAAAACTTATAAGCCTATATTCGCTTAGTAAATAATTCGTTCAATTTTACTTAAGAGCGAACAAAGCCATCACTTTATGTATTTTAGCTGCATACTATTTATTCCCCCAATTCAAAAAGATGAACATACCGGAAGAAAGTGACTACAAGGAAGTCAACAAAAAATTATGGGATTTAAGGTTAGATGAACACTTGGCTTCTGATTTCTATGATTTAGAAGGTTTCCTAAGTGGCAAGTCCTCCTTGAATGACATTGAACTGGATTTGTTAGGAGATATTAGCGGTAAATCGATCTTACACCTTCAATGTCATTTTGGACAAGATACCATTTCATTAAGTCGTTTGGGAGCAAAGGCAGTTGGCATAGATTTTTCAGAACGATCGATACAAAAGGCAAAATATCTGGCTCAAAAAACCAACGCAGAAGCTGAATTTATCTGTTGCAACGTTTATGACTTACCTGAGCATTTACATCAAGAGTTTGACCTTGTGTTTACTTCTTATGGGACTATCATTTGGTTACCAGACCTTAGGAAATGGGCTAATATCGTACAACGTTTCCTTAAACCAGGTGGCCATTTCGTTTTTGCAGATTTCCATCCTGTTGTGTGGATGTTTGACGATGAGTTGAAGGAGATTAAATACCATTATCATAATGTCAACCCTATTGTCGAATTGGAAGAAGGAACTTATGCTAACCCTGAGGCAGACATTCAACACCATTGCATTACATGGAATCATGGGATTGGAGAAGTTGTCAACAGTCTAATTTCTGAAGGCTTAAGCATTGAAAGCTTAAAGGAGTACGATTATGCTCCTTATCCATTTATAAAACCATGCAAAGAGTTTGAATCTAACAAATATCGCATAGAACACCTTGGTAGTAAAATCCCCTTGGTGTATTCAATAAAAGCGTCAAAAGGGCTTTCCAATTAAGCAAGAACTAAACGATCTTACCCAACTCCCATATTGAACGGTGTAGAGCATGTAATGACTGAGCATAAAAAAGCCCCTGAAGTTTCAGGGGCTTTTTTATTAAAATATGATAATCTTAGTTAATTATCAGTTTTTCTACTCTTGATTTCTCCCCGGACTGCAATTGGAGTGTATAGATTCCTTTTGCCAAGTCTGTGAAATCAATTTGCTGTTGGCTTCCACCATTCAATGTAAGTGTTGATTCATAAACCACTTTACCACTTATATCTCTTGCTGTTAACCTAAGCGCTTCGCTAGTGTTGCCGTTTAATCTCACATTCACTAAACCATTGGTAGGATTAGGGAAAATTGTAAGTCCTGAAGCGAAATCTTCATCATCAATTCCAACAGCACATGTAATTTCACCTATAGCCATGGTTCGTGCACTTTCACAACCTGTACTATATGTAAAGTTAACTCGTGAAATGCTTGAACTCGCCTCATAGCCCATCTGAGTTGCAGCGGCAGGAGCAGTCGTTCCTAATTGATTTTGCATAATAAATCGTTGTATTGGAACATTATTAGTTCCTATCATTATGTTGGCAGCAGGACTGTATGAATTTCCTGTACCTCTTTGACCTAATATGGCAATTACTTCTCCTGCTCTAATAGGTATATTCACCGGAATATAACCAGTCACCGTTGAGTTTTGATTCAAATACAAAGTGGTGAACGGCACTATGGCAGTATTCCATAGATTCCACGGCGCATTGTTATTCGTTTTCAATACTGCTACACTTTGGTTACCCGTTCCTGCTTGCTGTGCAACCTCTAAACCAGTGATTGTAAAATCAATTGGAGCCACAAAATGGTACCCTCTAACATTTCCGCTATAAACTGAAGCATGGGGTACCGGCAGGGCTGTATCTGCTCCACCACCACCTGTAGTTGCAGACACATAGAATGTATCCAGACTCGGAGTTGTAACAGAGCCTGCAATTCCGGTATACAATAATGTATCCCCTGTTTGGATCAAGTTACCACCAACAGCAGCATCGTACCAATTGTAAGATGCACCTACATTGGCAGAGCTGGCCAGTAAAGTATCTGTACCCTGACTTCCGCAGTTTACCAGAGCAATTCCACTATTTACTGTCGGTGCACTTAAGCTGATCGGTAATACTGAAAAAGTATTTGATGGATTAGCTCCACAGGATATCACTCGATAATAGGTTAAACTTGAAGGGCTAACTTCTATTTCACTAGAATCGGCACCCATGATATTTGTCCAAGTAGTTCCATTTGATGAAGTTTGCCACTGAATACTTCCGTAGGTATTAGAAGCCGATAGAGCAATTGTATCTCCTGCGCATATCGTATCTAAACCAATAATTGTACCTCCTGTATATGACAAAACATTGATTGTTTTATTCAGCGTGTCATTGGTTACATTTCCATCATTTGTCATGGTAACAATTGAATTGAAATTATAAACACCGGAAGAAGTCATGTTAAGCGTTCCAAGTGGCACATTTAAAGTGCTACCGGGTGCTAGCGGAGATCCACCATTCAAGGTGTTGTTAGTTAATGTTGTACTTAGATTTGCACTAGCAGCTCCCGATACATTTACCGCAACCGTAGCTGAATTACTAGTGAAATCAATAGCTGAAGTACCACCATTAAATATATCAACTGAAACAGGCTCTGTTGCAGTATAACATTGAGTAGAATTATCAATTGGTTGAGTTAAGTTGAGTAAAGCAGCATCAAGCGGTGCCACTATATCTAAACTAATGTCATCAACTGCAATATCACCTGAACAACAAGGTACTCCATAGCCTCTGAACACAACTCTTATTGATTGTCCGGCATATCCTGACACTAACATTGAATCTTTAAACCAAGGATCTGTCTGCGCAGTTTGCTGCTGACCCGTATAGGTTGCCAATAGATTATGAGTTCCGTTAGACTCAATGAGCACTTCCATTTTATCAATGTTTGCACCATGATTAAAGTACCAATAAGAAAGTTCGAATACGGCCTGACTAGGAGCAACATAAATTGAAGGAGTTAATAAATCAACCGTATCTCCTGTAACACTAGTCGATGTTTCCATAAACATATACATCCCATTGGTTGGTCCACCAAAATAAGTGTGATCCCATAATGGTCCTGTGCCTGATGAGTTTTCATTGTTACCATTGTTCGCATCTTCAGTCTCCCATTGGTTATTAGAC
>CAYULW010000014.1:0-16728 GCA_964445815.1 uncultured Flavobacteriales bacterium | reverse complement strand
CAAAAAGTCGAGAGACAAAGCAGCATTTTTCTATTGGTATAAGGCGTTGAATTAAGAATTGATTATGGATAAAAGTATATTTAAAATAACACAAATGGATTGTCCTTCGGAAGAAAGTCTAATTCGAATGAAGCTAGACTCTGTTGAAGGTATTAAAACACTGGATTTCAATATTTCTGACCGTAAATTGACTGTGTTTCACGAGGGAAATTTGCCTGAAATTGAGATTGCTATTAATAAATTAAAACTTGGCGATCAACTCATATCTTCAGAAAAGACCGAGGATGTTAAAATGCCAGAAGATAAAAAGCAAAGCAAACTATTATGGACGGTGCTTATTATAAACTTTGTGTTTTTTACCATAGAGCTAACAACAGGTTGGTTTTCTAAATCAATGGGATTAGTTGCGGATAGTTTGGATATGCTAGCTGATTCAATTGTTTATGGATTGAGTTTGTTTGCGGTTGGTAAGTCGGCTATACGAAAAAAGAAAGTAGCCACCTTAGCAGGTTATTTTCAAATACTACTTGCTGTAATTGGTTTTATTGAAGTACTAAGAAGATTCGTAGGATCAGAAACATTACCCAATTTCTCAACCATGATATTGGTTTCCATTTTTGCTTTGATTGCAAATGCTATTTGCCTTTTTCTTCTCCAAAAATCAAAATCTAATCACGAAGCACACATGAAGGCAAGTATGATTTTTACTTCTAATGATATAATTATCAACTTAGGAGTAATAATGGCAGGCTTATGTGTAATGTTATTGAATTCAGGGATACCGGATCTAATAATTGGTAGTATAGTATTTATTCTTGTAATAAAAGGAGCTTTTAAAATTTTGCAACTTGGAAAATGAAAACCGACTTTTCAAAAATATTATCTAAGTCCGATTTTAAGGTAGCTCGTAGCTGCCCGACCAAGTTGTATTACAAGAAAAATGGCTATCCATCTTCCAATGATGGTAACGAATACATGGAATACCTTGCGGAAGGTGGTTATGCCGTTGGCAAATTGGCTACGCTTCATTTTCCGGAAGGTATTCGCATACAAAATGAACTCGGACTGGAAAGTGCCATAGATCAAACTAAAGAAGAGCTGCAAAAAGAAAAAGTAGTTCTTTTTGAACCGGCATTGTTAACGAAAGGCAAAGTGGCTGCCATTGACATTTTAGTCAAGGAAGGCAATCGTTTTGAGATTATTGAAGTGAAGTCCAAAGGCTTTGATTCCGATAATCCGAAATTTGACAAAGGTTGGGATGAATACCTAGAGGATATTGCTTTTCAAAAAGAGCTATTACAGGAAGTATTTCCGGATGCTCATATCGACTGTTTTCTGTTTGTTCCGGATAAAGCCAAGCGAACCCAAATAGATGGCTTAAATGCTTTGTTTGAGCTCAAAGAAGTAGAAGCTCACAATCAGTTTAAGTTTTACGAGATTGAGTTTATTGGTGATCCTGAACTTATCCGTAAGGATGATATTATGGTGAAGGTGGATGTAAATGATGAAGTGAAAAAACGTAGCTCCATCATTAAGAACGCCATCAAAGTTTATTCAGAGAGCTTAGAGAAGGGAGAGAAAATTCAGGAACCTTTGAATATTGGTTGCTTCTCTTGTGAATACAATGCCGGAGAAGATAAAAACGGCTACCATGAATGTTGGAAAGGAATGCCGGAACCGGAATTACATATCAGAGATGTGTACCGTTTGGGGAATATTAAAGAAAATAAGGAATCCGTTGCCAATGCTTTAATTGGGGAAAAGAAACTGGATGTAGATGCCTTGCCTGAAAAAGCGTTTGAAGGTGTTTGGGGTGAACGCAGATTGATACAGATCAACAATACTAAAGCTCAATCGGAATGGATAGCCAGGGAATTGAAAGAGGAAATCAACTCGTGGAAATATCCGCTGCATTTTATTGACTTTGAAACCTGTATTACGGCTTTGCCTTTTCATAAAGGCATGCGACCGTATGAAATGAGTGCTTTTCAATGGAGTTGCCATACCATTAAACAACCAGGAGCTGAACCAATTCATAGCGAATGGCTCAATACCGATCCTAAATTTCCAAGCTTTGCTTTTGCAGAAAGTTTGATGAATAAGGTCGGATATGATGGTACACTTTTGATGTGGAGTTCACATGAAAACACCACCTTGCGAAACATCTATTACCAAATGGAAGAGTACAACCAATCCATTCCGGGATTAAAGCGATGGTTGGAATACGTGGTGAAATTCGATAAAAACGGAGCCGGAGCCTTTGTGGATATGAACGACTTGGCATTGAAATACTACTTCCATCCAGTAATGAAAGGACGTACCAGCATCAAAGTAACGCTGCCGGCTGTTTTGGCTGCCAACAATTCTAAACGCACCGAAAACTGGCTGTCCAATTTTGATGAAGGCATCAATTTATTGCATTGTGGCGAAGACGGAATAATTGAGAACCCATACAAACATTTACCACCCATCGACTTGTTGGAAAATGCTGAAAAGGTAAACGAAGGAACCGGAGCAATGCGAGCTTATGAGGATATGCTCTTTGGTATCAGCAAACACCAACCGGAAATAAAAAAAGCCTACAAAGAGGCTTTATTACGCTATTGCAAACTGGATACGCTTGCCATGGTAATTATTTGGGAGCATTGGAGAAATTTATAGCTTATGGAGTATAAACTCATATCTGAGATAATTGATAGAAGTGAATCCAATAATTGGACGGATGCCAAGTTTGAATGGGATTTTGACTACGCTTATTACAGTGAGGAACTTGAATCGTGTCTATGTGGTCATTACCCAATAAAGAATATCTGTGTTATTAAAAACAAAATGAATGGCACAATAACCGAAGTCGGAAATTGTTGCGTAAATAAATTCTTGAACATTGATGACGGCAACAAGATTTTTACATCAATCAAACGGTTAAAAGAAGATATTTCAAAAAGCATGAGTGCCGAAGTGCTTGAATTCATGAAGGATAAGAAATTACTTAGCGATTTTGAATACGGCTTTTATCAAGACATCATAAGAAAACGAAACCTATCAGAAAAACAGCTGAATATTAAAGAGCGAATCAACCAAAAGCTTCTTGATTTCACAAGCTATGAATCCAATTCAAATTTTACCCGAATAAATCTTGTCTTAAAATGGGCTGAACAAAACGATTGGTTTGACACATCTTTCATCCATAGCCTCAAAAAAAGCTGTGAGAAAAAAGGGAAGCTTACTACAAAACAGGAAGAGGCTTTGGAGAATATTATCAAAAAGTTGAAAATCTCAAAAGAGGATGGTTAGAATGACTCCGGAAGATACTCCTTATACTTATTCCGTAAGTATTGAAGCCCTGCTTCGTTATCTTGGAGATTTATATTCAACTTATCTTTTATGTACTCATGTCGGATTTTTGCTTCTGACAAGACATCTCCCCAAGTAAGCACAAATACATCATAATTTTCACCCTCCACTATATGCCCTCTTTGTCTCCCTTTCTGATTCACAGAACTTGAAATTTCGGGTTTTATATCTTTAACCAACAAAATGAATCGCCACCTTGTTTTTTCTTTGGGGAATCTGGCATCATTCACAACTCTTGAAGCATAACTTTCAATCTGATTTTTTTCATCAAAACCAGCCAACTTATTAGGCTTCTTTAATTCGATAACCAAATTTTCTTTCCCTAAGCTGCCAAGTGAGTACTGAGACCATAAACACACATCCGGTATTTTACCCAATTCAGAATTGTCCTCAGAGTTCACAATTTCTTCAAAATCATCCCTCTTCATGACATCTTTCAGATATGTTTTTAGAACATTTTTCAGAGTAGAATCGTCAATTCCATACTGATAATTATCCCCAAATAGCCATGTTTCATGAATGACTATCTTATGTAGATGCTTTCTTTCTTGAACCTTTCCACCCACATCATCATTGTAAACTATTTCTTCAAGGGCTTGAATGATATGTAGCCTATTTTTTATGACTGTCATAGCATCAATTATGTCGCTAAGGCTTGATAATTCAAGTATTTCAACAAGTTCTTCACGTTTATCGTCAGGGAGTTCAATTACTTCCTCCAATATCTTTCTTAGGCTATCTGAATCCTTTTCCAAAGCTTCTTTTACAAGAGTAAGAGTAAGCTTTTTAGATTTCTGATCTTGATCCTCAAAATTTGGCAAGAACTCATTTAACTGTAAAGCAACAATATCAAAAACTTGCCTTTTACTTGATTCTACAATTCCATCTGCTTCGCCCATATATGGATAAAGACCTTCTCGCTTCAAATTTTCAATAAATTCTCCAGAGTACTTGTGAAGCTGATCTTTAATATACTGCCTTGCTATTTTCTTAGCTTCCTCTTGAATTGCCAAAATATTTGGATCCAAGCCCTCAATATCCAATTTATTTTCTCTGTGAAGCTTCTCAATGTATTCTGATTGAATAAAAATTGAAATGGGAAGTGAAGAACGGATTCCTAAGTTTGTTTCACTAAAAGGAATACCCTCTGAGTTACACAAATAAGTCTTTTTCTTGTCAATAGAGAAATTCCACTCAACGATTTTGATAACAAAGGTAGTTTCCTCGCCTTCTATCTCAGCTTTTATTTCCTCAGAATAATCATTTTTTATTAATGATTCAAAGTCAAGTTTTGCCCCATTAACTGAAATTTCAAAATCAGGATAGCTAACATAGTAGGATGAAAATTTTTGCTCTAATTCTAACTTGTTTGCTTTAGATAGTGCTTCATCAGCTCTCTTGTCGTCAACATTTTTGATTGTTATTTGAAACCCTGGTTCACCGATAAAATTTTTACCAAGAGTTTTTACATCAGAAAAGTCAGCTTTGGATAATTGATTTCTGTCCAGTTTTATAGTAAATTCAGAAAGCTGCTCACTATTTTGATAACGACTTTTAAATTCTACCAAATCCCCCAATGCAAGACTTTTCAAACGTCCTTTACCTTCTTTTCCGTGATACTGCCTACCATTTGGGCTTTGGGTTTTTACTTTCTTCTCTGAACCACCCAAACTCCCAAAAACTTGAAGAGCTTTTTCGTAAGTCAAACCATGTCCATTATCTGATATTGTAATGGATTGATATCCGTCCAATCCGTTTTGTGTGTAACTAATTTTAATCTTTGTAGCATCAGCATCCAAGGCATTCCAAATAAGCTCAGAAATAGCAGTTATGCCATTTGCACGAGTTAAAGAATCAATATGATCTTTTTCAACTGCTATGTTTATCGTCTGTGCCATATTTTATTTTACAAATTTCTAAAAATATAAGGGATAATAATTTCTTAATCTTCTATTTCATCATCCGCTTCGGGTAATTCTAAAGCCTGAACTGGTTGAATAGCATTTCCTGCGATACCACGAATTGAGCTGTACATATAATTTGTATTCAGAAGAACTTTTTGAATTTGCTTTTCTCGTTTCTTCCAATGCCCCATTATAGAACGTTTTTCTGTTTCTAAATCAGATTGAATTTGAGTAAATCCTTCAACAATTGCTTCAATTTGTAATCTAAACTCGTTGCTAGTTAAAAAATCATAGAGCATACTCATTTTATCACCTTTGTTTTCCTGAGTAGATACAGCATTACTTATTTGAATAATGGATTCACGAAGCACAAAACACAACCCTTTAAACTCTTCATAAGAACAAATCCATATTCCGTCTTTCATGCCCAATCTATCCATATCCGAAGGCATAGCATCTGTCACCAAGACACCGATATTAGCACCCTGATCACGAATGTCGTTTTTAAATTTCTCAATCCAACTAGGTTGAAAATCCTTTGTTCTTTTACTTTCATAGTAAATGGAACCACAGTTCTGCTTGGATCTCGTATTCACAACCTGAATACAATCTCCGCCACGAGCTCCCTTTTTAATCTCTTGAATTGAATCCAAAGGAAAGTTATTAGCCAACCATTCTTCAATAGCCAATTCTTGAACCTCACCTTGCATTTGCATAGAACCTTGCTCTTGCTTACGCTTCATTTCTTCAGTAAGCTTCTTTTGGTCTTCTAGCTGTTTTTGAAGTTCTTTAAATCGAAGCTCATTTCTTTCTTCTTCCGATTTACGAATCTTTTCTTTCTCAACGCTTATTTGCTCATTGATTTTACGTTGAGCTTCTGCTTCAACAGCTTCTTTTAACTCTTCTTTTTCTCGTTTAAGTTTTTCGATTTCAGCTTTAGTTCGATTAAGTTCTTTGATTTGGTCCGATTTCTCCTGCAATTCCTTTTGGTACGCAGTTATTTGTTCGGATTGTTCTTCTGCTAATTTTAATCGAAGCTTTTCTTCGAGCTGCTTTTTCTCATCCTTGAGTTGCTTTTCAAGTCTTTCCTGAAAAAGTTCATTTTCTTGTTTCTTCTTTTTCTCAAACTCAATCTTTTCTTGATGAAGAGCATCCTGTTCCTTCTCAAACTTTTTCTTTTCCTCCGCTAATTGAGCTTGATATTTCTGCTTTATTTCATCTTCTAACTGATGTGAAAGAATATCTTGAACATCAATTGAAGTTCCACAGTTGGGACATTTTATTTGTGTTTCTTTGCTCATAACATTCTTATTTTTTCCATTCAGCAAGGATTTTGTTGAAATCAACATTTTTCCATTGTTCCTTCCATATCTCAAAATATTCTATATCCGAAGATTTTGGTTCAGGATCGCATCTATCAATCTTCACTAAAGAAGGAAGTGTAATTGATTCGCCAATTAGCAATGCTTCACCAGATTGAAGGGTTGGAAGTGTTTCTGTCAAATTTCCAAGCGTATCAGGCAACAAACGTTTTACATAATTTTGATCTTCCGGGTTGGTTAGCCTCATAGCGATGAAGTTGTTACACTGAGAGAAGATCGTTTCTGATATTTCAGAAGGTCTTTGACTCACAATTCCTAGCGTAACACCATATTTTCTTCCTTCTTTAGCTATCCTTTCAATAGCTAACTTTGATGATCTGTATTTTAAGAGATCACTTTTCGGAACATAAATATGAGCTTCTTCATATAGCAATAATAGTGGGGTTTCAGCCTTTTGACCATTTGAAAGGAGCTTGCTGAAGAAGAAACCAAAATCGAATAATATTCTTGAAATAAGCGAAACTGTTATGCTAAGTACTTCAAAAGGAATTCCACCAAGATTAATTATAGTTACGTTTGATTCTTTTGAATTTTCGTACCCTATAAACTGCTTGACTGTTTCTTCAAATGAAATATCTCTTGATTTTTCTCCAAATAAAAACTCCAGACGTGTATTTTGAAGTTTGTTTTCTAATCTTTCAATAAATTTATCCAACGTTCCATCGGCATACGTTCCACTAGTAACGCTTTGGGATTTTGATGGATAGAATTGCAGCTTGCTTTCAAAGTATTTTTCAATTCTTTGTTGAGGCGAAAGTTCAACCCCATCTTCTGATTTAGTAGATTCTCCATTCTTATAGGAACCACACTCTCCAACAATCATATAACGATCGGATGCCTTGGAATTAACCGTTTCCGTCTGAATGTTAAATAAACAGTTATAAACCTCTTGAATATCAAATTTTAAGGGTGAATCAAAGTGTATTTTATCAATATCGGAGTTGTGTTTCTTTTTATTTTCCGTAATTACTTTTCGCAATACAGATGATTGGTTGTAATTATTTCTGTCTCCCGTATCCAAGAATAACTGTTCCAACTCATCACCATTTAACATCCAATAAGGAAGAGTTAAGTTTGTAGCATTCAAAACATTTGCTTCTGGAAAAGCTTGTTCGTATTCGCCATGAATATCAAAAATCACAATATGTGAATTGTTTAACCCGGTATATCCACTATTTTTTGAGTTCACCGCTTGTTGTAAAACCTTTGCGACTGTGTGTGATTTACCAGACCCTGTTGAACCTACAATTGCGAAATGTTTATTGAAGAATTTATTCCCATTTACAGGAACCTTCAAATCATTTGTTGTTAGTTTTGAAAAATGAAACTGTTCATTTTCTTTAATTCTAGTGGTGAAGATGCTGCTAAGCTCTTCTTCAGATAGTAAAGCGATTCCATTGTTAGGCGGTAATGGTATTCCATGCCCTCCACGTTCAAATGTGCTTTCTGAACCATTAATTTCAAGTGTTCCGGTAAGTTTTACCTCCAAAACAAATGATGGTTGGGTGGATTCTGTTTCTTCGTCACCGTTGTCCTCATCTTTAATACGGTAGTTTTCGATTATTCCAATAACAAATTTAGTGTCATTGTTTTTGTAAGGAATTTTGATGTAGCTACCCAAATTAAACTGATCATCAAAAAGACTTGGATCAACTATCTCAATGCTAATTGAGGTAGATGAAACGTTTATTATTTTAAAGTTGTTTGAATCCATTCTAAAAGAGTTTTAATATTTGTTCTGTATTTAATTTACTGACAACTTGATGGGTAGATTCACCGATTAAATTATGTGTTGCACAGTCAACTAAAATCCATGAAGCAGTTAATCCGAATTCGCTGATATTATCAAAAGTTTCACTTGATATAATCCTTGCTTTAAATGAAGTTTTCGAAAGACTATTTGTTGGCTTTCCACCCAGTATCTTTTTATTAATAATTGCAGGAGATTCGAAGTGCTTCTGACTAAAGAGAATAGCCTCGTAGCCATCATTAAATGGGCAGTGTTGATTTATAAGATACCTTTTTACGCTTTCAACTTTTTCAGAAGGAATTACAAATATGAGAGGCTTAACATCGTGAGTTGCCTTATGATAATGTTTTTCAATTAATTGAAGTATAAACGACGGAAGATTGCAAGAATCTGTTTCTGCCACTTCTCCTAAATACATAATTGTATGCTGATTTTTAATTGGCTTTTTGAACCTTGCCTTTAAAAGCTTGAAGTACTCCTGTTCACCTTTATACTCTTTAAATGAATTAAGAAATATAATTTTTCGACCTTTATTGAGATAATCGACTAGTTCTCTTTTTGTAATTTGTCTTCCTGTTTGGTTGCTAGGAGAGTTATCTACAACCTTTTTTCTTAAGTAATCAACTAATATTGAATAGAAATAAATAGCATCATCTTTGGAATTAACAAAGCCCAATAATTGTAGTTTATTCAGTGCTGTCTCAAATTGAGTCTGAAATGTTTCTGAAAATCTAAGCTCAAACGCATTCAAAAAGTCATTTTTATCACCGGTAGTAAAACGTCCTTGTTCTTTTCCTAATATGTTATTTAAAAACGTTAAATCTACGTTTTCAGAATGTCCATTAGTGTCCGAAAAATAGCAATACAAAATGTACCTTTTCGATCTGTCATTTTGAAATTCCTCTATTAACTGAATAATAGGTGCTCGTATTACAGAAGGAGTTAGCTTTGAAGCTTCTTTGTATTTCACTTGCATTACAAAATCGCTGTTATTGATGTCCTGAATTTGTTCAAGACACAAAACATCGTTTTCATCAGCAGAATCTAGTGCTTCAATTAGTGTTTTATCAAATTGAAATTCAAAGCCTTTTATAGCATAGTACCCTCCATCCATACCTACATCTCCTTTATTAATTCTTTTGCTTTATCCAAGGTGTATGCACCATCCACCTCTTTTTGGTCGAATATCATAAAGTAGGCAAAATCATGTCCTGCTTGTTTTTCCCATTCATTACCTAATCGACATTTTGCAGCACTATCCGTGTTATCCAAGTGGTCTCCTTTGGTTTCTACTAGAATAGTTTTACCTGACTTGGTGTATAGGATAAAATCCGGGTAGTGGTTGGCTTTAAATCCATTGATATAAAATCCTTTTCCACGCTCTAAGTTCCTGTGCCAAAACACTACGTTGGAAGAGGTTCCAATTTCCATGATTACTTTCTCTTCAAAGTTGTTCATTGAACCCTCTCTTTCATATAAAGAGTTACCGATTGAAGAACCTAAGTTTCCTGGAACAATAGCTTCGGGTAAAGTCCAGTTGGACATTACTTTAATCTTCCTAGACTTTATAAGGTCATTAAATCGCTTCTCTGCATACTCATCTGAAAGACTTCGGATTTTTGCCTTTATTTTATCTGTATAGCTCCATTTCCTTACCAATATATCTCGGAGTTGCTCTGCATTTAATCCTTCTAAAATTCTGCTTACATACTTTTGGATTTCCTGATCGGCAATGGGGTACATATTCCCAATAATCTTCATTATTTGGTATGTAATGTCTGCTATCTGATTTTCTTTCGGTTTTGCCAAAATGTATTCGGCAATAGGATCTTTGATTATTTGGTCTTCAATCTTTGTGAAAGATGGTCGATACTCATTTTTCTTGGCTTCTTCCAAGTCAATTTTATACAGGTCGGACGAAATTTGGTCGAAGTCAATTTTTGTATCTTCGTCCGCCAATTTGAAGTCTTTCAAAAGTGATTCTCTATTGAGCAATTCTTCACTTGTATTGAAAATATCACTGGCTATCACATTTAAAAAGAACTGTGGAAGTTTTATGCTTGTGGCACTCTCACGGCAGTTTTCTTTCATGCCGTATCGTTTTACTTTTTCACCCATTTCCTGAAATATGTTTTCATCGACCGGTTGCTTACTTTGTTCCTCTATTTGTTTTTCTAGCTCTCTGTTTTGCTCTTCCGCAATAGCCTCAATTTCATCTATCACAGGGGTGGAGGCAGGAGTTTCGTCTTCTTCAATGTTTGGATTGAAAGAAATTCTATTTGTGTCAATTGTTTCTTCCGCTTCTTGTTCTTCATGTTTTTCAGGGAATAGGAATTGATCAACTGGATCTACAACGCATGTAGTTTTCTCTTCTTCGGTCATAACATCACGGTTGCGATAATCCTTTTCGCTAAAACCAGATGCTTGCAGTCCTTGGACAATGCTCTGCAATGTTTCATTGAACTTTGCCGATGCGGTAAGCACATAAGAAAGATTCAACTGAAAAGATTTGTGTCTCTGCACATAAGGCTGACGTAAAACCCTTCCTAAAATTTGCTCAACATCTACCGAAGATGATTTATCAGCTAATGAGGCTAAGATGTACGCAAAAGGACAATCCCAACCTTCTTTCAAGGCGTTAATCGTAATAATGTATCGTACCTCAGATTCACGACTCATCAAGTCAATACCTTTCAGCTCGTCTATGTTGGCGGTTTTTATTTTGATTTGCTCTTCAGGGATTCCCAAAGCAAGCAATTGTTCTTTCAATTTCTCAAAAGTAGTATTGTCGTCATTCGTTTTCGGCTGTGCCTGGAACAACACAATGGGACGAATGTACTTTCCACCTTCTTCTTCCTGTTTCTTTGCCAGTAGTTCTAGTTTGCGTTGAAGATGAAGTGCATTGTTGATGACTTCCGTTTTATCGTGATTGTTGTAAACGATAACCGGAAGCTTAACCATATTCTCTTTTTTTAGCTCTATGGCAGGAACCAAGCTCACAATATTGCTATTGTTTTTTGGCGTTGCTGTAAGGTCTAAAATGAAAGAAGGATTAAGGTTTTTCAGCATATCAACACTTAAATCGCTTTCAGCATTGTGGCTTTCATCTACCACTACCACCGGATTTAAACTTCTGATTACATTAATCAATGCTGTTTCGTCCGTATCGGTTAGTAAGTGTTCTTTATTGGCATATTGTGACACGAAGGATTCTAACTGTCCATTTTCTTGAAATACTTTACGGTCTTCCTTTTTCTTTGCACGCAAACTGGCAAAGTTCATCACGATAATGCTCAACTGGTCTTGCACAACCGTAGGATTGAAATTAGAACCTTGTAGTAAGTTCTCTTTCTCATACACTTCAACTCTATGGTTGAATAATGAATTTAACTTTTGGCGGTATGGATGCTCAGGATTGGAGAGGTTTGCAACGGTTTGTTGCAAAAGGTTACTCCAAGGCACTAACCATATTACCGCTTTTGGTTTAGAGCTATCATAAGCTGAAAATATTGTATGTAAAGCATTTACTGCAATAAAGGTTTTACCACCTGCGGTAGGCACTTTTACACAAACATTGGCAGCTTTCGCTACGTTGTTTTTATAGGGTTCCATTCCTGTTCCATCAAATGCGTTGTATGGTCCAATTTTATCCTCCCAATATTTATTAAAAGCAAGGTCAAGGCTTTTGTGTTCCTGAATATACTCCAAGTATAGCTCCAGGTCTGTAATTACTTTTTGTTGATATCCTTTTAATTCCATGCTCTATTTCTTTAATCTTTTGATGTGTTTGTCAAAATCAGATTCTATTTTCTGTGTTTTGTTAAACACGGTGTATTGTTGCTCTGCCTTTTGTAAAGCTTGTTTTCGAGATACGTTCCCTTTGCCTTCCAAAATCTTGTATTCGTTGAATGTCAAAAACTTATTCACGCTTTCGGCAAGACTTTCCATAGTAAAGGTATTTCTGCGTTCAATAAGGTTTTCGATGTAATCGAAATAACCTGAAACCGTTCTTTCCAATTGTTTTATCTCCTTTTCTTGCAGGTAGTTTTTAGCTACTTCGGTGTCCGATTTAAGGATTCTACCATCCGGAGAGTTTTTCCAAGTGGTCAATCCCATGTTTTCTTTTTTGGCATCTGCATTTAAGTAAATGATTTCGGCAGCCGTTTTTCCTGTAATGGCAAAGTGAAATTTGTTTTGAACCGCAGCATAAAAATTCTTGGTGATGTCCGATTGGGGATCGTAGTCGATGCTACATTCTGCAAAAATATCGGTGATTTGTTGGTAGATTCTGCGTTCACTTGCACGGATGGAACGAACCCTCTCCAGTAATTCCTTGAAGTAGTCTTTACCAAATGTGGTTCCTGCTTGTTTCAAGCGATTATCATCCATTGCAAAACCTTTAATGATGTACTCCTTTATAACTTGGGTTGCCCAAATTCTAAATTGAGTACCTCTTGGGGACTTCACTCGATAACCAACTGATATGATAACATCAAGATTGTAGTATTCAAGATCTCTTGATACCTCTCTTTGACCTTCGGTTTGAACTGTTCGGAATTTCCGAACAGTTGGATCCCGTTCCAACTCACCTTCGTCAAAAACATTCTTAATATGCTCACTTATAGTGGATTTAGCTTTCCCGAACAACTCTTGCATCCCATCTTGGGTAAGCCAAATGGTTTCGTCCAGTACCAATACATCTAACCTTACCTCACCATTGGGTGTGGTGTAGAGAATAAATTCTGATTCGTTTGGAATTAAATTACTCATGGGCTAAAATCTCGTTATATCCCTAGGGATTTTTTTGAATATAATATTGTTCTTCGCCATAAACTCCTTTGGTAATAAGCAGTTATCTGCATAGATCACGTACTGACCGGCTTTGGTTTTAATGCTGCTTAAAGCATCATAATCCAAAGTAGTGAGGGCGTTTTTATCGTACACAAAATAGTAGGCAGTTTCGTCTTTAGAACCTAAGAAATGTTCGTTGTCGTTTCCTGATTTTGGATCAATGAAAGGTGTTCTTGTTTCGCTATACCAGATGTACTCACGAATTTTTTCAATTCCAACAGCTTCGTTTAGGTTTTCGTTGGTATCGAATAAAGGCAAGCCCAATTCATAAAAATCGAATGACCCGCCTGTGCCTTCCGTTTTCTTAGCATCCTTTCCGTAGCCTTTGATTACTCGCTTCACCCTTTCGGCAGTAATGGTATTGGCATAATCTTCCATTTCTACCAAAATGAATTTTCGATTGCCTCCGTCTTGCTTATTCAAGTTTAAAACAGCATGAGCTGTGCTACCTGACCCTGCGAATGAATCCAAAATTATTGAGTTCTTATTTGAACCAATTTGTAATACACGAAGTAGAAGTTCAGTTGGCTTAGGAGTGTCGAAAACATTTCCCTCAATTATACTATTCAGCTCTTTTTTTCCTGCTTGACTATGGGAAACTTCTTCATACTTCCATAAGGTTTGAGGAACAACGCCATCGTTTACTTCACTCAAATATCTCTTTAACTGGGGTTTTCCTTTACCGTCTTTACCAAAGTAAAATCTATTATCTGCTAAAAGTTGTTTCGCCCTTTCTTGATTGAAACGATAGCAACTACCCTTGGGTGGGAAATGTATATTTTTTGTGTTAGGGTTTTCAATTCCAAAAACACCTGATTCTGAGAAAGATTTAACTAATACATTATCAGGTCTCCATTTACCTCTACCATCTTGATCATCATATTTATAGAATTTGTTCTGCTTTTCAGTTCTTGGAGCTAAATTCCTATTCCAGCTCTCTCTTTTCTTTGCATAAACGACAATGAAATCGTGCGAAGCAGAAAAGTATTTAGCATCATTTCTAGGTGAGTAATTTTTTTCCCAAATAACGTTTGTAATAAAATTACCAATTCCAAAAATTTCATCACAAAGCAATTTTAAATTTGAATGCTCATTGTCATCAATAGATATAAAAATTGCACCGTTTGGAGAAAGTAGCTGATGCAATAGCTTAATACGTGGATACATCATACACAGCCACTTGTCATGACGTGTTAAATCATCTCCTTCTTTGCCAACTACTTCGCCCAACCATTTCTTGATTTTTGGGTGGTTAACATTGTCATTGTACACCCATCCTTCATTTCCGGTATTGTATGGAGGATCTATATAGATACAATCAATTTTCCCTTCGTATTCAGGCAATAGAGCTTTTAATGCCTCCAAGTTATCGCCATGAATAACTTTATTTCCTGATTGTGTAGCTTCTTTTTTATCGCCTTTGGTATCAAAACCATACTGATGTTCCAACACTCTAAAAGGAACGTCCCTGTGGTGGTTTACTACTTTATCTTTTCCTATCCAATGTAATGTTGGCATCTGTTATTTTTTCTCTTCGTTAATCAATTCCTTTACTTCTACATCTAGTATTCGGGCTATTTCAAACAGCACTTCCAAAGTAGGTTGTCGCCTGTTTTTTACATAGCCGTTTACCATGTTATAGCTTTTACCTAGCTGCTCTGCTAACCAGGTTTGCTTGATTCCTTTTTTATCAAGAATCTCTTTTATCCTGTTCATCTTTATCGTTTTTGAACTAGACATAATAATTCGGGCTAAAGATACTAAAATGATTGACTTTTATATCATTTTGTGATATATAAATATTTACCGTATCTCAAAAAGAAGGAGGGAATTAAGAACCAAAAGGAGAATTTGGTCCGGTTTCGTGGTGGCGTAAGTACTCGGTAATGAGTTTTACGGTAGCTGCTGAACGGTTTTTGTATAAGGGCTTGTCCTGATGATCCCTTTCCTGAAGCATCATGCGTATTTTGCGTTGGTCTTCGGTATCAATAAACTTCTTGCAGGCACGTATAAAAGCATCACGGCTGCAACCTCGAATTTTAAGTCTTCGCATATCCACATACACAAAGAAACTTCTGCGTTTTTTGTATTCGTCTTTACTGATGCTGCCATCGGCAAAGGCATTGTTAGCAAGGTTGTATTGTTCATCTACAATGTAGGTCGCAATTCGTACTAAAAAGTAATTAGGAATTCGGCTTTCATACCTCGATACATCATCTACTTGATGGTGTAAACGGAGCCATGTACAGTTTTGCCACTCGGTGGTGGTGATTTTAGCAATAGACTGGTGACTAATCATAATATCCAGTCCATTGTGGCGGTTGGTAGTAAGTAAACCTACCACAGTTTGACCTTTTGCACCCACCATGTATTTATCTAAATCTTCCAGTACCAACAAACCGTTTTTGAACTGATTTACCATGCGTTGAACCACTTCACGCTTTTCCTCAATACTCATGTTTTGTCCGTTTTTGGCTATTGGTCGGATCCTACGAGCTTGCACCTTGGTTAAGGCTTTGATATGAAAAGGACTTACCGTTGGAAACATCGGGTAATCGTCATCATTCACATCAAAAGCCAGTACCTTTCTACCTTTCCGTCCGGTAGAGGCATCGTCTTTCATGTAGTGGCGTATCTCGGTTACATTTCGATAGGTTTTACCCACACCGGTTTCACCACAAATAAGTACCAACATGGGTTGACGTTCCAAGTCTTCTTTGGAATAAGTAATGGGCTTTCTGCCTCTGGTCGATTTCTTTTGTTCTATGTCTTGATTAGTCGTTTCCTTCTTCATCCTGTGCTACTTCTAATACAGTGTTTTCTAGTTCATCCTCTTCGGTTTCCTCTTCCATCGTAGGTTCATAAGCCGGTTCGGGCATGGCATTGGCTTTTTCTTCCCGAATAATTTCCAGTATGCGATCAAGCAGTATTTCATTTTCTGCTCGTATTTCCATTACTACCTGAGCTTTCTTCATAAGGATAGAGAGTACCGCACCCAGTAATTGCTGTTCGGGAGTGAGCTTTTTGGCTTTCTTTTTCAGAATGGCAATAAGCAAAGGGCGAAGCAGGATTTTGTCCTCTTCATCAAGCTTGATGCGTTTGACGTTTTTAGCATTCTGCTCGTCAATAACCTGAACAATCTCTTCAAAGTCGTAGAAGTCTTTGTGCTTTTTGATTTTCACAAAAAAGCCACTTCCAACGGCAAGCACATTGTCGGTCATACCCAATAAAGTATCCGCAGCTTGCTTGGCATGTCCGGTCGGGAGTTCAAAATCTTCTCCGTCTAGTTCATCCAAACTGTCTTCACCTTCTTCATAGGAGCCAATTTCCTGTTCGGGGGCATCGTAGATGTTTTGGTCAAAGTCATCGTTTATAGATGGTTCTTTTTCCATTTCTTCTTCATCTGATTCTTCCTGCTCTTCATTTTCCTCTATCGGTTCTGTTTCTTGTTTAGGAGTAACTACCTTTTTGCCATGACCGATTTCAT
>CAYULW010000013.1:0-24805 GCA_964445815.1 uncultured Flavobacteriales bacterium | reverse complement strand
TTTGGGATTTTTCGTTACTCTTACTTACCGGAGTATTTTTAACCTTCATCTTTGTTGCCCTGGCTTTTACCATATCATTGAATAATGAGAACAAGATAAAGGGCTTTGGATATGCGGTATTGATGTGGTTGTTTATGGCAGTGATCTACGATGGTATTTTCCTGATGTCTTTGGTGCTATTTGAGGATTATCCTTTGGATAAGCTATCATTGTTGGGTACCATGCTAAATCCTATTGACCTTTCGAGAACATTGATACTATTGAAATTGGATATTTCTGCCTTGTTGGGATATACTGGAGCAGTTTTTAAGCAATTTTTTGGTACTCAAATGGGTCTATTCATATCCATAACTGTATTGTGTTTATGGACAATTATCCCTGTTTTAAGAATTCTTCATAAAGCAAAGAAAAAAGATTTTTAATGTAATAGACTATGCTCACAAAGGCCGCAAAATACGCAATTCGTGCAAGTTTATACCTTGGGTTACATAGTAGTAGAGATCATAAGATTAATGTAAAAAAAATTGCAGATGACTTAGATGTTCCTACTCCATTTTTGGCAAAACAATTACAGCTATTGAGCCGATCCAAATTAATTTCTTCTACAAAAGGACCTCAAGGTGGTTTTTACTTAAGTGACAACAACAGGAGTAAAAGCCTTTGGGATGTAATTTTATGTATTGATGGGGAAGAGAAATTCAACGAATGTTTTCTTGGGAAGGAGGAGTGCAGTGATGAGCACCCTTGCGCTGTGCATCATATGGTAATCTTATTCAAGAGTCGCATGATGAAAGAATTTCGGGATAAAAATATTGCACATCTTGTTGAGCAATTGCGAAAAAACAAATCAATCTCTCTTTAACGGATGGAATTATGGCAACATTCCTTTTTCATGAAACAGTATTTGGTCCCGTAAAAAGTAGGAGATTAGGAAATTCTTTGGGAATAAATCTTTTACCTAAAGACTCTAAGTTCTGCAATTTCAATTGCATTTACTGTGAATGTGGTTGGAATCCCGAGCAATCCGGTATTCCTGTGAAATGGCCATTGATAGAGAAGGTTTCAGAGGAATTGGAAAACAAGCTAAAAGATTTGAGAGCCAATCAACAAAGTGTTGATGCCATTACTTTTGCAGGGAACGGCGAACCAACTTTACATCCTGAATTTCAGATAGTTGTTGATGAAGTTATTCGACTCCGTAAACTTTACTATCCACTTGCGAAAACAGCTATCTTGACGAATGGAACAAAAATAAAAGTCCCTGCAATTGCCTCTGCTCTCCAAAAGTTAGATCTCTGTATTGTAAAATTGGATGCCGGAAATGAAGAGTTATTCCGTTTGATCAACCAATCTGTTTCCAAAAAGAGCTTATCGTCTCTAGTAATGGATTTCTCTGATTTTAATGGAGAAATAATTGTTCAGTCGCTCTTTCTTAAGGGAAATTACAAAGGTGAGGAGATTAACAACACATCTGCAGAAGCACTTAATGAATGGATGGCTAGACTCAAACAGATAAACGCCAAGGAAGTAATGCTTTACACCCTTGACAGGGACACGCCGGCAAAGGAATTGTATAAGGTATCTGAAGCGGAATTAGATTCTATCAAGCAATTACTAAGACAAGAGGGCTTGAAAGTTTTCGGGGATTAGAATAATTTGATAAATGGAAGACTCAAATCAAAGTCGAAAAATTTTTGCCACTAAAGATTGGTTTCTTTTTCCGTTGACTTATCTTCTGATTACTGCTTGCTTTGGAGCCCTTTTGAGAGGACTTCAATTGAACAGTTTGGGTATAAATTTTCTCTACATCCTGCATACCCATTCTCACATTGCTTTGTTGGGTTGGGCTCATATGGGATTTTTTTTATTGCTTGTCAATGGTTTTGTTCCTCATAGCGATCCCATGAGAAAAAAATATTACCGTTTGTTCTGGGCGTTTCAGTTAACCATTGTTGGAATGTTGCTCTTTTTCCCTTTTCAAGGCTATTCGCCAACTACCATTACCTTTTCTTCCCTTTTCTTAGTAGTCAGTTATTTCTTTACCTATCATTTTTTTAAAGATACAAGTGAGAAAAGAACTGGCAAGCGATGTATTTCTGCACTATTTGCACGTACTAGTGTATTTTTCTTAATTCTATCGTCTCTAGGTCCATGGTCATTGGGTCCTTTAAATGCAAATGGTTTAGGAGGCAGTGATGTTTACTTTAATGCCATTTATTTTTACCTCCACTTTTTGTACAATGGCTGGTTTCTATTCGCTATTATTGCTTTGGTCTTTTTGTATTTCGAGAAAGAAAAGTTGGTTTTCGATCCAACGATTGCCAAAAAGATTTATCGGTTGTTAACCATTTCTACTTTTTTAGCTTACTCTTTATCGACCTTATGGATTACACCTCCTTCATGGGTTTATGGTATAGGACTGCTCTCTGTTTGTATTCAAATAATAGCAGTAATCTACTTGTTTCAACTGATCTCAAAACTAAAACAAAGGGTTTCTTTCTCTTCTCAATTGAATAGAAACATTGCTTTTGGGATTGTCACAGCATTTCTATTGAAAGTAATCCTACAATCTTGCTCATCTATCCCAACTGTTGCTCTACTAATTGCGGAAACGAGAAGTTGGATCGTTGCTTATTTACACCTGGTTTTTCTGGGAATAGTAACGCCTTTCATCGTCATCAACTTTTACTATTCCTTTCACATCCGTAAGAGGAGCAAAAGTCTTTCCTTAGGATGGATTATTTTCTTTTTAGGCTTTGTAGCTCATGAAGTTCTCATGTTTACTAAAGGGATTACTTCCTATTTTATCAGTAGCATGGGAGAAATGCTGCTATTTTCTACTTTATTACTATCTGTAGGGGTATTTCTACTGTACCTTAACTTTTTCCGAGTTAAATAAACTATTTGATAAGCCAACCATGACTTCCGGCAACTGCTCCAATTGTTGTGATCAAACTTAAGATGAGTAGTATCCAATGGGCTCGATGCATAATGGTAAAAGTCTTTCCTGGGTTTTTTATTGCATATTTTCTGAACACTTTTTTCAAAACAAAAGGTTCTAAAACAAAGAGAACAATGGTAAAAATGAGCCAAATAATGGTCATAGCATGTATCCACCAATACCTTGGATCAAGGTATCTGTTCCAAGCGTTTAACACATACAGCATATAAAAACCGGAAAGCCCTGTAAGCACAGTCATTATTTTGGCTTGTAAGGCAAATCGCCCTTCAATTGCTTCAAATGTTTGAATTTGCTCTTCTTTGGATTTGAGTTTTTTTATTGAAGGAATTATAACTGTGGTTACCATTGCCACACCTCCAATCCACAGAATGACGGCAACTACATGAATTACTCTTGCTAAGACAAACTCTTCCACTACATTATTTGAAATAATCTTGGTATAGTGCTAATCGATCTTCAATATTTTTCAAAGCTTCTTTTTGTTGGTTCAATTCTTCTGATTGTAGCTGCTTAAACTCTTTTAAGAATGGATAAAGGTAGTTATGAAGTTGATCGTGAGCTTCTCCTTTCATGGTGCAGTTCTTAAAAATTAATTTAAACTCTGTGTCCAAATCTACCTTTAATTGAGTGTAAGAATTTTGATCAAATTGTCTGACCATTTCTTGTATATTGGCAACACCTTCGCTAGTTTCCGGATTTGCTTGCCACTTTTCATTTCCGTTCAATTGCAAGTTGGTTGATTCTACTTGATGGTGTTTTTCTTTTGAGGAATGCTCTTCTTTAGTTGGTGGCTGATGAGAACAGGATACTAGCAAAATTCCAACAGCTGAGAAAAGAAGTTTTCTAAATAGTTTCATTTCATGAATAGATTAGAAGTAGAGAAACATTAATTAAGGTTCAAAGATCCACCTTAAACCAAAGCTATTCTATGATTCTTGTCAGCTTTTGAAAAAGAAAATCATGTGATCATAATTTTTTGACAAATTGTAACACTTCTTGAGGTGTTCCTGAATACATATAGCTACTAGCGTAATTCTTATTATAAGTTGAGAAGCTAATTGTATCAAATGCGTGTTTACTACTTGCTTCAATGCTCCAAATTTCTTGGTTGCCGTATTAAGCACTGTAATTTTGTACACTTCATCATCTGACAAAGAATGGAACACTTTGTCTGCATTCAAGACTTGAATGATTTTTTCTTGAATAGGACGAACTAGATGGTGTTTTCTATCTCTTCTGCTCAACCTATGCCTGTTTCTTAAACTAGCAGCCGTATCATACCTCATGAATCTATTTCCCCAACCTTCTGCATCATGTTCTAACAGGAAATCAAAATCGTTCTTGTCAACTGCACCTGTGCTTTGGTCAATAACATGCTCATTTAAACAACCCGACAGAAATGCCTTATGCATCCTATTAAAATTCTCGAATTTGCAGTCTATGACTTCTAAAATTGATTCTGCCAAATATAAGGCATCTGTTTTTTCCTCTTAGAGTTCAACTGCTCTTCAGTAAAATATTCATTAACTGACTCTAATCTTTTAGAAGCAACTCCTTTACAAATTTCTCTTTCGTATTCTGATAATTTCAATAATGCCATCCGATCAATTTTTGGGAATTAAAAGGTAATTGTATATATATTGGATTAGTCTAAATTGTTTTAAACAATCTTTAAATTGAATTAGAATTTACTTTTATCATTAATACTGTTAAAACCATTTACAATTAAAGATTTTAGAGCAGTTAAAATTAAGCATACTTAAGGCCTTTTTACGCAAAACTAATTGAAGTTAACAAAGGATTAATAGTAAGTGGAAAGCTTATTTATTGCTTGATAAGGCATATCATGCTAAGTATTTACAGTAAATACTTAGCATAAAACAGGTTTTCATTGTGATAATTATTATTACTAGAACAGATGATAAAAATTTATTTTTTTGGACCAAATTTTTTGAAAAAAAATTATCTTTATTATACTCATAAAAGAGTTTAAATATTGTATTAGATTTTCAAATTATGGTAGAATCATACCTATCAGATAATTGTCCACCAATGGGGATTTATGAAACCTTATACGCCTTCAAAGATTCCTTTGGAAAATACATGGGAGAAGAAGGTACACATCCTTGGTCGCAGGGTTTTCCGCTCACCACTCCTTTGGAAAGATTCAACGGTCCTCCACTGCCAGAAAGTATAGAAGTTACACTTGAGGATCGATTCTACCCTAAAGCGTGGGGGCATCCTAAATTGAGAGATGCTATTGCAAACTATTACAATACTCAATATGGTTCTGCTATTTCTCCAGATAATGTGATGGTATTTGCAGGTGGAAGATCGGGTATTTACACGCTTCTAGCCTTTATAAAGAATCAGGTCCAAATTAGAATCGGAGGTATTGAGTGGCCCGCTTATTTGGATATATTGCATCAGACAAAAGCTAATGTGCAAATTGTACCCTATACCAAAGAGAATAACTTTCATCCTGACAATTTAGAATATTTTAATCGTGCAGGACTCAATCACAAAACAAGTGTGATGCCGATTATTTCCAATCCGCAGAACCCATCAGGACAAACACGCTCAGGAGAAGAGTTAAAAGAATTAATTCAAATGGCAGAGCAACCCAAATGCGGAATATTGCTTGATGAGGCGTATGAAATGTTTCATTCCCCCTCAGTAAGTGGAATCCAATACATTACAGATTTAGACAACAGCAACATATTTCTTTCGGGTGCTTGCACCAAGGGACTTCAATCTCCGGGAATACGTATTGGTTGGATAGTAGCTAGTAAAAAAAACATTGCAACCTTATCAAACTATTCAAGTTTTGGCATGGGAGGAGTTAGCAATATCTCACAGCAGTATGCCATAAAACTCTTAGAAGCAAACAGAGTAAAACAAGCAAGAAAAGCAGTTGAAGAACATTACAGTTGGCAAAGAAAACGCTATGGTAAAGCTTTTGAAGAAATGGGATTAGGAATTTATACAGGTGAGGGGGGATTCTATCATTGGTTAGAACTTCCTGAAGGTATGACAAGTGCTGAATTAAACCAACGACTTTTCAAGAAAGGAGCAGCCATACTTTGTGCTACCGATTGTGACATGTCAAGGCCTCACTCAAAAGACCCTAATTACGTTTCTCCTTATAACAGATTTTTTCGATTTTCATTTGGTCCATTACAACCTGAATCTTTTGAAAAGGACATTCAACTTTTCAAAAGTGTCTATGAGAAATATAAACAAGATATTGGTTTTCTGTGTGCTGAAGAGAGGTTCAATTGAGTTACTTGTATAATTCGATTGATTCTTGATTGTTAGTTTCTCTGCACCTTAACTCTTTGAACTTTCTGTAAATAAACCTTACTTTACAGTTATGAATATCGAACTTTCTGACGATCAAAAAATAAAGATTCTCTGTTCAGATGATCTATATAGTATTATGCAGCAAGTGCTATTAAGAGAGCAGAAAATTGATCAAAACAGGGAGCATCTATGGACGGTTTCTTTAGATAGTGCTCACCGAGTATTGAACATTGAATTGGTAAGCATGGGAACAGTTAGTTCTACGCCTGTAGAACCCATGGAAGTCTTTTCTGTGCCTTTACAAAAGCGAACTGTTAAGTTGATGGTTGTCCACAATCATCCAAGTGGAGAGCTAATGCCAAGCGATGCCGATAAAGACATTACCGACCGTTTAATTCAAGTAGGAAAGATCATCAATGTTCCGGTTCTAGATCACCTGATTATTACCGATAAATCTTACTTCAGCTTTGCCGACCATGGCTTAATGGATGAGTTAGAACAAAGCTTAAAGTATGTTCCTGCATACGAAATTAAAAGAAGGTTTGAGAAACAAGCTCAAGAGATTGGAGAGGCAAAAGGTGAAAACAAGAAAGCCAAGGAAATGGCCAAAGCCATGAAAAAGAAGGGTTATTCCATTGAAGAGATTGTTGAAGTTTCAGGTTTGTCGGAGGCTGTAGTAAGGCGGTTGAAGGGAGAGTAAAATTCTAGTTCTCTTTACTGAAGTGTTTTAACACATCGCTGTTCCAAACAAAAAGCAAATAAAACTTCTTTGATACAGCTTGAGACGTCCTAAAAAAGCGTTGGCTGATTAATATCCATTAATTTCAATACCCCAAAAAGTAAGGTGGTTCTTCAGTTGCAAAGCCTTTGTAGAAGCGTATGCAGTTTTTTTGATAGTTATTGAATTGCGTTTCAGGAATCAAATCCTTGTCAAATTCCATTAAATCATTGATTAAAGCTCCACAGATAACTGAAGTAACCGTTAGACAGTCTTTAACAGATTCTTTTGCCTCCTCTTTATTCCTTAGGAAATGATCTGTTTGTATCACCGAAATGTATTCAGAGTGAGCATAGTTAGACTGTAAAGCCCATGTTCTTTGAAAAATCTCATTTTTAAGAAATGGAGAATTGTAAATTAAGTGGGTTGATGAAACCATTTTGGACTTTAAACCTCTTAGAATATCTTTCCTTGTTTTTGAGTTTTGTTTTTGAAACGTTTCATTAAGTTGTAACCGCTCTTTTAAATTCTCCAAATCTTTAGTTTCACTATTAAACTTTTCAAGTAGCTCTTTTTTAAGTGGTTTGTGTTCTTGCCTTTTTGTTAAACCTGCATATTCAAAAATTAAGAACCTCAAATTTTTCTCATCAGAGTTAACCTCTTCAAAATAGAGATAGATTAGCATTAAGTATGATTCAAACTGTGCTCTTGACAGAATATAAATTGAAGATAAAAAGTAAGAGGTATCTTCATCTTCTTTTAAACTATCTAATATGTTTATGATAGAGACAGAATGATCCAAGGACTTTTGCAACAAGGAATTAAAGTACTGAAGATGTGGAATAGATTCCTTTAAATTACTTTGTACTGAGTTAACAGCATGAACGGAAATTCCTACGATTTCCTTTAATCTATCTACCCCGATTCTAAAATCATCGCTCAAAGTATCATTCATTAGTCGGTTCATGTCTAGCTTCGAAATTTCCATATTCTTTCATTTTACATTAGTTCATGAGTTACTTCCTCATACTCTCCGCCATTCCGCTAATAAACTCCTTATAGTCGGCATCAAGCTTTTTAAAAGCTGTCTTTGCATTTTCATCCAATTCACATATGTCATAAATGAATAGGCAGGTTAAATAGATGGCTAATCGTGTAATTGGATCGGTGTATTCGGTTGAGAGCTGTTTTCCTCGGTATTTTTTGAAAATCTCAATTGCAGGAAAATTAGAGTGGGTGTGAATGGAAGAATGTCGGTAAGTATTAAAAAAAGCTCTTTGTTTGCAACAATGCTCTACCAAATCAATGATCTGAAGCACTTTAACTTTTCCTTCCATATACAAAAACCGCCAATTAGCTCTTCGTTTTTCTGTATTCAACAATTTGGCTTGAAAATGCGGAGGAATAGTATTGAAAAATTCAGCAGATTGAATGTTGGAAATGGTCGCCTTAATGGCCGTTTGTCGATCTTGAAGAACTTCAGCAGCCTTTTCAAAGTCAGTTTCTTTTACCTCGTATTTTGTCTCCTGATAAAGTCCGTCTAATTTCCATAGTAGAAACCTTAGGTATTGCTCTTCTTCAGTTTCCGGTTCAACAAAAATGTGGTTGAAAGCGATGTAAGTTTCTATGATTACTCGAATTGTGGTGTGAACCGTAAACAGATCATAATAGCTTTTCTTAGGCTCGTTCGAAGCATCTAACTTTTCAATGATTCCAACTGAAAGGTGAAAGAAAGAAGAGGAATGAATAGCATATTTATCAATCAACAAGTTGGAATACTGTTGCCAATCCTTTAATTCGGTTTGTTTTCTTGCATCATAGATTTGTGAAAGCGGACCGAGCAACATTTCTTCGTAAAGAGCTAAGGGGTTTGTATATAGTTGACCGATTTTCAATTTGAAACGATTAAGGTGTCTTAAAGTTAAGACAACCAACTATTGATAAAAAGGAACTGATCAATTTCACCCTTACAAAGTCCGTAAGTGAAATAATGCAATGGATTTATGAAGTTTAAAAAGCTTCTGATGATGCCTCTTGATTTTGGGTTGTCCAATAATTCATAACTCTCATAGTAGCTCGAGAAATCTTTATCATAATGGGCAGAAGATTTGTTTCTGATCTTTGACATGACCTTGTCGTAATCGTATTCATATTTGAATTCAGAAATTTCTCTATTGAGCATGTCAAAGAAGTTCTTGTAAAAATCTTGCTCGATTTTAGTGACCGTTTTATAGATTTCTCCTTTGTATTTGTGATAGGTATTGATGGTTTCGTAAATAATCAAATAAGCGATTTTGACATTATAGAACCTTTCCCAATCCGACTTTGAGCGTTTGATGTTTCGGTAAGTACAAAGTAAGTCTATATAACTAGTTGTTACGAAGCAGTAAAACTCTCGTTTCATTTTCTCCCCCTCCAAAAGCTGCTGTCTCTCTTGCTGCTTCTCATCCTCAATAAGTTTAGAAACATCTTCTATGAACTTTGCTCCATATTCGATTTCTTCCTCATAGTGAATTACTCTTTCATCAATCTCTTTAAAAGTTAGCATAGTATTGTATTTATAGAAGAGAGTAGATTAGAATTTCTTCTTTGTCAATTCAGGTGGTCTTTCCCACTCAGAAAGACAATAAAAATCATATTGAAGCCAAGACAAGCTTCTCTTTTAAAACTTCCTTTGAAGTATTCGTCCGCAAACTTTCTCTGCTTTTGAAACAATAGCATCTACTTCATCTCTCACTTCATCTTCTTTTGATCTTGAATAAATGGCCTTTCTATAATTTCTCAAATCCTTCATCAAATCCTCATCTATAACTTCACCATACTCTCCCAAAGTGATTCTTACTACCTCATTGGTAGCAAAGAAAATATTACTGACAACTCTATTTAGCCTGACAAATAAATCATCATATTCTTTACCAAAAATGGCCACAAAACGAAAACGAAGAACTCGCAGTCGTTCAATTGCCTCCTTGTTACGGTCGTATCGTTCTTGAACTGCATAAGCCCTGTTGTAAATTTTTGTTTGCTCCGGCGTTTCATTTTTTAATTTTGTTCTTGATTCACCTTCGCCTGAATAGCCAAAAGGGCTTCTAATGGCCTCAATATTCTCTCTAGCCTCATAGAAGTAGGCAAGGACATCTTCTGCTAATTCATGCTTTCTTTTCCAAATAGTCTCTCTTCTCCATGCATTTATGCCCCATATTGCAGCAATTGAAGCCACAATGATGCCCAAACTCTCAATAACTTCTATCCATTGGATACACATAGCTACTTTTTAATTTCTATTGAGACTTTTAATTGTTACAAATACATAAACGACTGTGGTGCTGTGAAATTCACAAACTTTTCCTTCGGGTTAATGGGTTCTTCGTATAAAGTTGCAGAATCGACTTCTATGGCAACGGCAGTATCTCTTCCGTTGTAGTAATCGTTAAAAAAACCTTCATCAATTCCTGAGTGCTCTTTTGTTCTTGTCCAAATTGAGTCAGGAGAATCCTGATGAATATGTTTAATTGAAAATTCACCAATTATTTTTCCAACAGGCATGGTTGAGTAAACCACAACTGTTTTGACTTCAATATTTTTAAAGGCCTTCTTTCTAAATTCAAATCGTTTTTCACCCGAGAAAATTTTATTCGCATATTCAGGTTTTATAGATAAAAGTACTTTCATGCTTTGTATGCTTCTTTGTAAATTTTAATAAATGATTGCCAACCAATTTCTTTGAATCCCCTTGGTGCGTCATCTTTCCCTTTTAATACGCCCAACTCAATTAGTCTTTTCATGTTTGGTCTATTGGGAAAAGAGTAAGCATATAAAAAGTTAACTACAAAAGGTTTTCTTCGGTATCTGTTCCAATAAGCCGATAATTCTTCGTCTGTTAAAGCAGTCCTTTTTCTACAGATCGTTTTTAGCTCTTGTAGATCGTTAGGATGAATGACATCTTCTACTATGCCTATGGTTGTTACAACACTTTTGTAATAGCCACCTGTCCTATAAAAAATAATCAGGTCGCCACTTTTCAATTCTTGTTCATGAGAATGCGAAATGTAAACTTTTTGAATAGCGTTTCGATGAGGCTCGTTCTCTACAAAATTCAAGGGAGATTCCGTCCGCAAAATAGAATCCGGAAAAAGCTCTGTATGGTATTCAGGATAAATTGGCACTATAAATACACTCGCTTTTTGTGATAAAAACGGGAACGTTACTTTTGGCTTTTCTTGGTTAGCGGGCTTCTTAAATGGCCTAACATATGCGTTCTCTTCTCCTGTAGCAGTGGCCTTAGTTCCCCAAAATTGAAACCCCCATTCTTCTAACAGCTCTATCAATTTTTTCTGTTCAGCACTTTGGTCGAAAATCGTAACATATATCTCTTCAACTTTAAATTGAAAGGCATTATCAAAGATTATTTTCAAGAACCGTTCACCAAGTTTAAAGCCATTTGCGGTAACCTTAAACGTTCCTATTTTTAATCGCTTTTTGGGAGGTAAAATTGGACTTATATCGGAGTAGTTTTCGGTCTTATCTTCCAATTTTATAAACAGGAAAGCGTTAATCATGCCACCATAAGAGCAGATATAGGCAATCTCTTCAGATTTTTTGTTGAACCATTTGTCAAAGCCTTGATAATCTCTTCTAAAACTATCAAAGAATGAGTCTTGTAGATTGATGTTTCCAAAATATTCCTTTTGTACCGAAAGTGTTTTGTAATTGATAAGTGAGGGGTTCTCAGCAATTATCTTTTCAATAAAAGTATCAATGCGAAAGACTTGCTCCTCTATCCCAAGTAAGATTGCTTTTTGATGGATTTTTTTATCCTCAGTTATGAGAAGGTCAACCCGAGAACAATATACTTCATTGAGCAAGGCAGTATCGTTGATATCATTTCCATCACCATCTACATTATTACTAACTGATTCAACATCTTTATGTAAATCAGCAACCGTGTTTAACAGCTGATAACTGCCAAGTTTAACCTCCATGGTCTTTACAGTGTCCTTGTCAGCATGTTTCTTTAGTTCCTCTAGCGTGATAGGGTGAACACACTTGGTATAATGCAACTTATCGAGCCAAAAGAACAGCGTGCCAATATGTTCGTTAACGATCCTACTCGTTTCCCGGTGTATAATGATATTGGTGTCTAGTAAGGCTTTCATTTAAGTTGTCTCAAAAAATAACGATGATGCAACAAGATAGAAAAAACAAAAAGAGATTTTTTTAAAATCGGTTGCACTTATCAACATTAGTCTCCTTAATAACTAACTCATTGAAGGAAGATTGATTTTGATAACAACTAAAATTTATACCTTGTATTAGGTTTCATCTTGGCTCAGGTGAATATTCTTAATGTTCGCTTAATGTACTTTTATTTCAGCCACATTTATTAATGAATCAATACCTTTTAACCGTAATTTAAACTTTTTTCAAAAAACATTCAAAAATTTAGCACCTCTAAAATTAGCTTAAATTTCATGCAACCATTTGAATTTTAAAACTTAAACTAAGTAAAACAAAAAATGCTATGCGTACCAATTAGCACTAAATAGTACTGCCCAGTACCGATGCGAGTTTTATAATCCATTCTTTGTTTTGAACTTTGTACAGTTAAGGCTTAAAATGTTCTTGGCAGTTAAGATGTACAATTGTTTAAACACAGTTGCATTTTCAAAAAGCTAAATTTCTGACTTGATCAATCAGGCATTTTAAGCGTTAAGCCAATTCGTGAAAAACCTGATCAGTTTTACAAGGATTGAGAAACGAGCACATCGCATAAATTGGATGGTTGCAGCATGAAGTAGTTTTGAAGCTCCTCATGAATAGAATTCTAGCCTTCCAATTTATCCGAAGCTCTTCCGCTAGATGGTTTTGAGGCCGCTCACCTTAATAACCTGCAGCATAACCACTTTTGGTTTTAAAACCTAGTGGAGGCAAAATGCCGAAAAGACAGTTGCATAGCAACCGTTTTTAAAATTTAACTACATAATATAATGTTAATCTACTCCGAGAATGATTACGAGGTGGAGATTGTAGATAACGCATTAACCAATACCTTTTCGGTATGGTTTGATAGTAAGCCTGAAGACTTGGTCTTTCACCTCTTAAGGGCAGTTGGTTTCAGAGACCGCTCTTTTGGTAGAGAATTCTACCATAAAAAAAATGTAAAGTTGAGACGATTCGCAGAAGAACTGCAAGAATCGCTCAAACAAAGCTGCTTTCCTGTAGAGATACCTTACCAACCTCGTTTTGAGGTTTCGGTAAAGAGCATCACCAATTTTAAATTTTCCATAACCACCCTCTCTTATCTGAACGATGAGAAAAAGTCGTGTAAACGTGAGTTTGTGGTATTTGAGACAAACAGAGCCAAACGAGAAAGCTTCGCTTGGCTAATCGGCTATTTAGACCATGGAAGCGCTTTAAGTAAGGTGGAAACTACAGAGAAAATAAAGCGGAAAGAAGCTTTGCAATTGTTCAATGAAAAGCTGTACCAAATTAAAATCCCAACACCCTTTGGAAGCGGTTGTTTAACCAATAAGAGGGAACCTCCTAACGAAGAAATTTTGTCAAGCACTAACGAGAGTGTTAGCTCAGCTAATGTTTTTCACCAACCAATTTACCATGGTAGCAACCAAGGTACAAACCTTAGTATAAAAGTTGGAATGAACGATAGAATCGTAGCTATGGAAAACATAGGTCAGTTCTCACTCTCCGAGCTTTTTCGACAGTATGCAAACAATAATTTAAAAGATGGTTTAAACAAAGTAATAGAAGATAAGATGAGAGAGATAGTGAACCCTCGTGAGAATGCTTTTGATTACCTCAAAGTGTTCTTACCGATAGACCGAATAAACAAAGAAAACAATAGGCCAAAACAGGTGGCTCCAATTTCAGAACCCTATACGGAAATCTTTATGCAGTTGTATGAAGTGATTCCTAATATGATTCAGGAATTCAGTCGGAACAATACAATCACTGAACTTTATTTTATTCAAAAACGTAGGTGGGATTATTATGTTATTGATTTGCGTGAGATAGATAAGTTTGGAAGATATATAGTTGATTATAGATGGTTCAAACAATATCTTGATGATGAAGGCGAGAGAATAGAATCAAAACACAACTTTATGAGGCACATTGAAATCTGTATTGATCCTTTCAGGCAAACTGCCGAAGCCATCATTCTTGGTGATTATGATAAAGACGAAAAGGTTTATCACTACGAGAAGGAGCAAGTATATGTAGACTTAAACCTAAAGAGACAAGCAAACTTGATACTATTGCAGGAGCTAGGCCGATTAAAGAAAGAAAAAGACCTACTAGACCTTACAAAAGAAGATCTAGTAGAGCATTTTACTAAGGACGCTATTCGATAGAATTTCGAAGATCATCGTTATTACTTTCACTGTTTTTGAGAATGTATCGAAGTGATTTAACGATTGAGCCTCTTCGGAAAACGAAGCGTTTGATATTGTTATCATACTTGTGTTTGATAAAACCCATTTCAGCAATAGTTTTAAGCTTGTGGGTAGTCCATTCATAGAGTTTAGCAGGATAAGGAAATTCTGCAATAGCTTCTTCCGTAGTCAGATACTCGAGGGGATTTTTTCCATTGTTCAACATAAGCTCTTAAATTTAAAATATTAACGAACGATTGCATTTTAAAGTAAGACACCACTTCACAATAGATTGTGAATTAATAAGGTAAACCGTTCTTCATATTATTGAAACGGAATTAAAAAGAAAAATAGTATACAGTTAAAAAAGAAAAGGAGGTGAAGAAAGGAGAACACTAAAAAGGAGAGAGTAAATTAGTTAATTTAGAGAAAGTTATATATAGTATAAAACTATGTTAAAACTTCCTTGCGAAAATGTGAAGAAAGATGAGAGGAGAAGAATTTCGCAATGATGCGATGGAGAGCGAACATTCATCAGGTATGCTTACCGTAGATGAAGTAATAGCAACAGAAGGGTTTGAACACCTAACAAGAGAGAAAGCCGAAGAGTACATACAGGCATTGGTTCAATTTTGTGTAATAGCCTATACGACTTACTCAAAATCAGAAGCCCAAAAGGATAACGAAATAGAAACCGATAATAACCTAGCAGCATGAAACAAAATGGAAATGATAGATTCTTGGAGTTTGCAGCCAAGCAAACCAAGCAAGTTAAAAGAGAAACCAATGTTGCGGTTATTTATACAAGGGTATCATCAGCAGGGCAAGAGGACAATGCAAGTTTAAGTACGCAAAAAAATATGTGTGATAGTTATGCTCAAAGAAAAGGGCTTGACATCATCCAATACTTTGGTGGCACATCAGAATCGGCAAAAAGTGATGAAAGGAAGGAGTTTCAACGAATGTTGGCTTACGTGAAGCGGAATAGAAATGTAGCCTACATAATTGTCTATTCTTATTCTCGCTTTTCGAGGTCAGGACAAAGTGGAGCAAGCATAGCAGCCGATTTAAGAAAAAGAGGTATTCATGTAATAGCAGTTACCCAAGAAGTAGATACAAGCACACCATCAGGAGTATTTCAGGAAAACATCTTTCATTCATTTAGTCAATACGACAATGAAGAAAGAAGAAAAAATATGATGGATGGGATGAAAACCGCTTTAGAAGCAGGCTACTGGCCGTTGACTGTTCCACTCGGTTACACCAATCTGAAAAAAGGTTTAAAATGCCACTTGCATCAAATAGTAGTAGATGAAAAAGGCAAGATTCTAAAAAGAGCTTGGAACTGGAAAATCAAGTACAATCTACCTAATGTAGAAATTGTTAGAAGGCTGAACAAAGCAGGCTTAAAAATTAATGAGCGAAAATTATCTCAAACTTTCAGGAATCCATTTTACTGCGGTAAAATCGTATGCAGCTTTATTCCAAACCAAGTTTATGAGGGCAAACATGAACGAATGGTAACGCCTGAACAGTTCTTTAAGGTTATTGAAATTCTAAAAGGTCGATTTGAGAAAAGCAAACATTCAGTAGAAACTAATCAGCAGTTACCACTAAAAAGGTTTGTGAATTGTGGAGAATGTGGAACGCCCACAACAGGTTACTATGTAAAAAAGAAAAACCTCTACTATTATAAGTGTAGAACCAAAGGTTGTAAAAAGAATGTCAGTCAAAAGAAATTTCACGAAGATTTTAAAGAGCTATTAAATAGGTATCAAATCAAGCCCGAAGCAAAAGGGCATATTGAAAAGACCTTAAAGTATGTATTCAAACTCTATAATGAAGATGTAGAGAAAGGATTAGCCGATTATCGTACCAATCTGACCAAAATATCAAAGAAGATTGAGCGATTAGAAGAACGCTACATTGACGAAGAAATATCAAAGGAGCTATTCAACAAGCATCATGGACGATTGAACAGAGAAAAAGAAGAAATTCAGGAGCAAATTGAAAATTCCATGATAAAAAGTTCGAACCTTGAAAAATGTATCGAATGGACGGTTGATGTTAGCACGAAACTCAATGATATGTGGACTTTCGAGGATTTTGAGAATAGTGAACGATTGCAAAAAGTGATATTTCCAGAGGGAATTACCTATGATTGGGAAAACAGGCAATTTCGAACTTCGAGAGTAAATAGCTTCTTCCTCGCAATCCCACAATTAAAGGTGGTTTCAATCAATAAAAAAGCGAGAGAAACGGAAATTTTTCCAATTTCTCTCGCTAAGTCGGGATGAGTGGATTCGAACCACCGATCTCGCGCCCCCCAGACGCGCACTTTAACCGGACTAAGCTACATCCCGAACTTAATTTTTCGGTTTGCAAATATAAACACAAAAACAATCTCACAATTCAAACAATAGAAGCAACTACCTGTTAAAAAGTTAGTCTAATTTTACTCACTTGAATTGATAAATTTGTATTGAAATAATAGAGCAAAAAATGGAAGAAAAAAACAATGAGAAAGAGCATGTGAAGTGTTTGATAATCGGTTCCGGGCCTGCAGGTTATACCGCAGCTATATATGCTGCCAGAGCTGATATGAGTCCGGTCATGTATCAGGGACTTCAACCCGGGGGGCAATTGACCATTACCAATGATGTAGAAAATTATCCCGGATATCCGGAGGGAATCAATGGGCCACAAATGATGATTGACTTTCAGAAACAAGCTGAGCGCTTTGGAACTGATGTGCGTTTTGGCATGGTGACAAAAGTGGATTTTACTGGGCCTGTTCATAGGGTTTGGATAGATGAGAATAAAGAAATAACTGCTGATGCCGTAATTATTTCTACAGGAGCGTCTGCAAAGTGGTTGGGACTGGAATCTGAACAACGACTAAATGGGTTTGGAGTAAGTGCATGTGCAGTATGCGATGGCTTTTTTTACAAGGGGCAGGATGTGGCCATTGTAGGTGCCGGAGATACCGCCGCGGAAGAAGCTACCTATTTATCAAAGCTTTGCAATAAGGTATATATGCTGGTAAGACGGGATGAGTTTCGTGCATCTAAGATCATGGCAGACCGTGTCATGAATACATCAAATATAGAAGTCTTATTTAATCATGAAACCAAAGAAGTTCTGGGAGAACAAGCCGTTGAGGGAGTTTTATCTGTCAATAATAAAACCGGAGAAGAAAGGAAGCTGGATGTAACAGGTTTCTTTGTTGCTATTGGTCATAAACCAAATACAGACATCTTTAAGGGATGGTTAGATATGGATGAAGTAGGATACTTAAAAGTAAAGCCCGGAACTTCGTTGACCAAAATTCCAGGAGTCTTTGCTTCAGGTGATGCAGCAGATAAAGTCTATCGTCAGGCAGTTACTGCCGCCGGAACGGGTTGTATGGCAGCGCTTGATGCCGAGCGTTATCTTACGGAGATAGGGAAGCATTGACATTCTGTATTAAAATAAGCCCGTAATGAAATAATAACGGGCTTTTTTATTGGAATAAGGTTCTTCTAAAAAATTGGATGCGCTTGCAACCAAATTTCTTAAGCATGCGTCTTGAATGAAGTTTAATCAGTAAGTTAAAATTTTATTAACTTTCGGTCTTGAATTTTTTTACGAAAAAAATGAATAAAAAATTACTTTCTACTCTACTCATTTGTGTCAATGGTTTATTCCTTTTTGCACAAACAAATCACATTAATGAAAATTTTAATGCCGGTACTTTGCCTACGGGATGGACCAATACGGCCAATACCGGAACACATGTTTGGGAGTTCGGACTAGACGGCTCTGTTGATGCACCGGGGAATAATAATTTGGATGGTAGTGCAATGGCTTACTTTGATGATAGTCAGCATCTTGCTGCTTCTACGCAAGATAACGCTACCTTGGAAACACCTGCTTTTGATAATTCGTCATTTTTAGGAACCTTCTTGGAATTCGATTATAATTTCAGAAAAGAGTTGCCCACAGATTTAGATTCCTTTTATGTTGAAGTTTTTGATGGTACAAGTTGGAACGTCGTCTTTTCTGAAACAAGTAACAATTGCGGTGATTATTTAATTTGTACCAGCTTTCCTCATGTAAAGGTGGATATTTCTGCTTATGCAAACTCAGCATGTAAGGTTAGATTTAATTATTATGATGGGGGAAACTGGGGTTGGTATGCAGCATTGGATAATGTTCACATTTATTCCCCATTACCTAATGACATTGGTGTTGTTGCCGTAGTTGATCCTCAAAGTGCATGTGGTCTGACAGCTTCTGAGCCAATTACTGTAAGAATTTTTAATTATGGCGCAAATAGCCAATCCAATTTCCCAATCTCATATTCTTTGAATGGTGGAACACCCGTTACAGAAACAGTAAGCCAAACTTTAAATGTTAATGATACGATCAATTATACTTTTACCGCTACTGCTAATCTTTCTAATGTAGGCCTTCATGACGTAGACGTATGGACGGGTTTAGTAACAGATGGAGCGGCTTTTAATGATTCTATTTCTGTTTCAGTACGTAACTTTAGATCATATGGATTGACATATAATGAAAGTTTTGAAAGTGGAGCAGGGGGGTGGACCACTTATGGTGCAAATAGTTCTTGGAATAGGGGACTCCCTACCGCATCAAACATTAATACGGCACCGAATGGTAATGTAATTTTTGGAACCAATACTTTTGGTAGTTATAATAATTCTGAGACCTCCTTTTTGGAATCACCATGTTTGGATCTTTCAGGAGGAATAGCAGATCCAATACTTTCTTTTTCATTGTATTACAATTCAGAGTCCCCTTGGGATCGTTTGGATATGCAAATATCCACGGACAATGGAGCCACATGGAGCAATTTTGCAGGGGCGCCCAATGCAAGAAATTGGTATAATGTCACGACACAAGGAGTTTGGGCGGGTAATTCCGGTGGATGGTTAAGTGTAGAGACAGTATTGACAGGTTTAAATGGACAGAACCAAGTTAAAATACGCTTTCGATATAGAACCGATAACCAAAACATTGCCGGAAATGGTATAGGTATTGATAACGTTTCAATTCGTTCTCCTCAGGCTATTGATATGGCCGTTAACGAACTTTCTTATCCGGTCTCCTCGGGAACTCCTGAATGTGGTTTTGGCATGGAGAGTATTATTATTGAAGTGGAAAATAAGGGTGCCAATACGGCCAATTCATACATCATTTCATACAGGGTAGATGGTGGAACTGTGGTGTCGGAAACAGTCAATAATCCATTGGCATCTAATACCACTCGTTCACATATATTTTCAACACGTTATGATTTCTCAGTCATTAAAAATTACCTGATTGATATATGGGTGGAAATAGCGGGAGACGGATTTTCTCCTAATGATAGCATATTGAATAATAGCATAAGCAACTCATCAATAGGTTCTGTTCCCATATCTTACACTCAGAACTTTGATTCATTTACTGCAGGATCACAGTTTTCAAATAATAACGATGCAATTGGTGGTGGTTGGACTAGAAATTCTTCAGCGGCAGGTGTATACACCTGGAGAGTTTCAGATGGTGATATAGCAAATCTTTCTACCAATTTTCCAAATGCAGACCATACAACTGGCAGTGGTAATTTTATGTATACTGAGGCTTCAAATGGAACGTCGGGTAACATAGCGACTTTAACATCACCATGTTTAGATTTGTCCACAAATTTGGGTGCAAGGATGAGTTTTTGGTTTCATCGTTTTGGTGCTCAAATTACTTCGCCAATAATAATAGATGTATATGATGGAATCCAGTGGGTTCAAAATGTGGATCAAGTTACTACGAAGCAGGTTTCAGGCGCATCACCTTGGTTATATAAAGAGGTTGACTTGAATGCTTTTGCAGGTCGAAAAATAAAAGTAAGGTTTAGAGCGACTAGTGGTGGCTGTTGTGCTGGAGATATGGCTATCGATGATGTTGTCATCTGGGAACCTTTGCCACAAGATGCACAGGCCAACATGATTACCCAACCACAAGGTGGCTGTGATTTAACCTTTGGTAATATCACCGTTCAGTTGGAAAATTTTGGTACTCAGGTTATTGCAGCGAATACTTTACAGGTCTCATTTTCAAACAATGGTTCTACACCAGTCACAGAGACAGTTCCGACATCAATTCCGGTTGGGGGAACATTAAATTATACCTTTACCAATCAAGTCGATTTAAGAACATCAGGTAGCCAGAATATTATTGTATGGACAGATTTAAATGGAGACTCAAATACCGCAAATGACTCAACTCCAATATATAGTATTACGAATCGCTCGGTAAAGTTGCCTAGATACTTCTGCAATTTTGAAGCGTTTGATCCTGGTCCTCCGATTGATTTGGACGGATGGCGTCGAGTAGGTGGTCCTCATCGTTGGGAAATCTATAAAGGCGAAGCAAGTGCTAATATAGATGGTTCAATGTCTATTCCTCCTACAGGTGCATCAGGTGATCATACTTTCAGCACATCTAAGGGAAATGGTCATGGTACCTTTATTATGACCAATACTGACTTAGGAAATTTTAATAGAAATGATGCCATTATTGAAATGCCTTGTAATTCAATTGATTTTTCTTCAAGTCGATTCAATAAAGTGCTGTTGAGTTTTTGGTACCATATATACGGACCAAATACTCACGATTTATTTGTTGATGTTCATGATGGATCAAGTTGGAATTTAGCCGTGGGCGTAGTTCGTGGTCAGGGTAACGCAGCTCAACCCCAGCCTCAATCTGAAGATACCGATTTATGGTTAGAACATTTTGTTGATTTAAGTCAGTTTGCAACTATTCCAACCAGTAATCAGCTTAAGATACGTTTTCGTGCCCAGTATAGTGAAGACCCTGCAAATAACTCTCCGGCGACCGGAGGAGACATTGGACTAGATGATGTTGAAATATTAGATCGAATTCCGGTTGATGGTGCAGTTAAAGAGTTTTTATCTCCCGAAACGGATTGTGCCTTGGCTTCAAATGAGCAGGTAAGCGTTGAAGTCATGAATTATGGCATTAATGACATCATTCAATTAAACATGGGATATCAGGTTGACTTTGTGCCATGGGGTGGTGGTTCAAGACAATCATTTGCAGTTCAAAAAGATTCAGCTGTGGGAATACTAATTCTTCCATTAGCACGATATACCTTTGACTTCGACGAACGTGTTGACATGACTGCTTCAGGAGCCTACTTTTTCAAAGTTTGGACAGAGCAAGTCAATGATAGTAATGTTTACAACGACACCCTTTACTATACTGTGGTTAATGAAACTCGTCCATTCCCAAGTTGTGAAGATTTTTCCAGCTTGACGGATGGAGACCAACCTAAGGACTTCTTGGATGAGAAATTTCCACATCCAAATAACTGGGTGGGGACTACAGCAGCATTTACTTGGACGGCAACATCTACAGGGCCTGGTTTTGGACCGGCGGCCGGAACAACCGGTGGGGCAAATGATTTATACCTTTCGGTTGACTTTTCTCAAGGTACAACCGGGGCTATCGCACGTATTGAGTCGCCCTGTTTTGACTTGACCAATGCTCCATCAGCTATTTTAACGTTCAACTATGTGGTTAATGGGCCTAGTGCACGGTATTTTGTGGTTGACATTAGGCCTTCTCAAGGGGGGAATTGGATAGAAGGAATTGATACCATTTTTCCACCTTCTCCTGCAACAACTAATTGGACACAAAAAGAGGTGGTGCTTACAGATTATGTTGGAAATTTTGCCAATTTACGGTTAAGAACAGAGCATCCGGGACCTGATAATGCACCTGGTGCAGTTGCCATTGATGATATATGTATTGTTCAACCTCCTCCACAACAGATAGAGCTTGAACGCATTTTATCACCCAAACCTGGTTTATGCTTCTATTCCAATGCTGAGCCATTAAGATTAAGGGTGCAGAATGTTGGAAGAGATCGTATCGACTCCTTCCAGGTTATCGTTGCTTTAGACACAACTGCGATAGCCACCCCAAGAGGATCCAGTTATTATAGAGATACGGTGTGGGCAAGAATTACTCAGGCTCCTTTCTTCGAAGCAGGAGACAAATTGGACATAACTATTCCCGGATTGTCGTTAGACATGTCACATAAGGTGACTTATTTCTTAAGTGTTTATCTTTTATTAAATGGAGATTTAAATCCTGATGACAACTTATTGGAAGATGTGGAGATTTTCCACCAAGTACCTGATGTATTGTCCTATTTTGAGAACTTTGAGGCATTAGGAGGCCAAGGAGGACCTGTATATTCAAATCGTTATGAAAGAAAGGGTGGAGATTATCAATGGGGTGTTAAACTAGGGCCTAATCGTCCAGGATTTACAGGGCCGGTAAAAGACCATACCCGCGGTCAGTATGGAGCACCCAATGGAAGATATTTTGTCACAAATTCACGTGTGGGAGAATTTGGCGATGCGGCTATTCTCGAAACACCTTGTATAGAACTCGATTGTAGTGTACAACCTGTGATAAGGTACTGGTATCACATGTTTGGTCTTGACATGGGTAGAATGTACCTGGAGATTAATGATGATTCGGGTTGGGAGAAGATTGATTCTTTGATAGGCGAAAAACATTCAAGTCACAATGACCCTTGGTCTGAGAGCCCCATAATAAATTTAAGTGCTTATGCAGGTAAGACAGTTAAATTTAGGTTTAGAAGCTTGAAAGGCTCAGGAGATTTAAGTGACATGGCAATTGATGACATTCGAATCTATTGTTTATCGCCTAAGGATATTGCTCCTGATCGTTTGGTTCGACCAAATGGATGGAGAACGAGCTGTTACACTGATACACAGTCGGTTTATGTACAGTTGAGAAATTTTGGAACAGATTCTCTTGATTTTACTTTTGATTCAGTATTTATTGACGTAGATATATATAAGGACAATGCATTCTGGGCGAATACAAATACCATGCTCAATACCAATATATGGTCTGATCCTAATGGAGTTCTCAGGCCTTTACCTCAAGATTCATTGGTAACGGTTAGAATGGACAATACATTTGATATGGGCGATATAGGTCCTTCATTTAGATTCGAGATTAGCGTAGATATGCATTCCGACTCTGTCTTGACAAATAATTCATTATTAGATACGGTTGTAACCAGAAGAAGAGGTGGAAGTATACAGTTGTTGACCACAGCAAATGAAATATGTATTGGGTCTGCTGTAAATATGCAAGTGAATAATTATTTTGGAGCTTTGCGTTGGGAATCTCGCCAAGTGACCAATGGTATTTCCGGACCTTGGACAAAAGAGTTTAATTTTCCTTTTGATTCGGCGACCTATACAGCTTTCCCCCCGAATTCTCAACAGCAAGCTTTTGACAGCATTTCATCCTTTTGGTATAGAGTGAAAGTCTGTGATACAATTTATTCTGACTCTGCAAAAATTAATCTAAGGTCAGTTCCTGATGTTGATGTAATAAATGATTCTGTTTGTGGATCTGGAATGATGACTTTTGGTGCCGATCCAAATTCAAATGTTGATTCCGTGTTTTTCTATGCTTCAGCAGGTGCATATGCTCCTTTTGCTAAATATGATATTGCTAATGCGATGATTACAGATTTTTATACAGAATCGGATACTTTTTATATGCAAGGAGTGGTTGATTCCTGTTATTCACCTAATCGTATTCCTGTTTATGCAAGTGTAAATCCATTCCCTGTGTTTGATTGGGATTCAATCTTTTACTTTAAGGGTGTAGAGAAGTTGGGTCCTAATAATTATGCTTTATGTAAGGATACAACAATAGTCCTTGATGGAGGTTTAGTTCCCGGAAGGAAGTTTACATTTAAATGGACAATAACCCATCCTGCAGCTGGTGGAGGCGATTCTATTGTAACTGATACAAACTCATCGGTATTGATTGATCCTCAGAGTTTAGAAAAGGATAAAACGTATTCATATAAAGTTCAAACAACTACTGATTCAATGTGTGTGGCAACTTCTCCTACTATATTTATTACGGTAAGAGACTCATGTGTGACCGGAATTAGTGAAGAGCTCTTAAGTCGTACATTGAAAATTTATCCTAACCCTTCTTCGGGTGTGATCAATATTTCTATTGGAGACAATACGAATAAACCAAGTACCCTAAGCATTACCAATATTCAGGGTGCCGTGGTCTACGAAGAACAAGATCCATTTAGAAGAGAAAGTAACTTCACAATAGATCTTAGTGATAAGGCAGAGGGTGTTTATTTTGTGAAGCTGCGTATTGATGATCAAATTGTGGTTAAAAAACTGGTCATCCAGTAGTTAAGAATAGTTATTAAAATAAAAAAAGCGGCATTTGCCGCTTTTTTTATTTTAATTTAAAGTTAATTAATCTTAACTTTCCAAACTTAATTTAGTGCTAATCAATAATTAATATTATGAAAAGAAAGTTTACGCTTTTTGCTCT
>CAYULW010000012.1:0-59493 GCA_964445815.1 uncultured Flavobacteriales bacterium | reverse complement strand
TATTTCTTCTCGTGTAAACATGTTGTAAATATTTTGTAAATTTGTTTACCTTAAATAAATATTATTACATATATTTGCGACAAAGATATACTAAAATAGTAAACTAATACAAATTAAATTGATAAAAATGGTAAACTATGGTTGATAAAGAAATTACCAGAGAGATGCTGAATGAGCGATATGTGTCTGCAATAGAACATCTTATGCGAGTGCATACGCTAAAAAATCAGCGTGAATTTTCTGCTAAAATGGAAGAGAATCCCACAGTATTCTCTCAAATTAAGTCAGGAAATAGAAATGCCTCACTCACGCAGTTAACTAAAATTGTAAACGATTTCGACCTGAATGCAAACTATTTTCTAAAGTTTGAGAATCAAAAGGAGCCAATCGAATACAGTGAGCTGAACATTAATCCAACAATTTCAGGGGATAATCAGGATGTGATGGTTGGTAAGAATGTTTCCAAAAATGACGGAGTTGTTCATGGAGACTTCTACAATGTAGAGAAGCTAATCAATCAAGCTCCACCGGAGTTAAGAGAACATATCAGACAGTTGCAAACCAAGTATGAGCTGCTAGAAAAGGAAAACAGCAAATTCAAGGACGAAGTCAGCGAATTAAAAAAAATAATCGCAAACATGACTTCACAGCTCAATGACGCACATGCTCAAATCAAAGAGAAAGACGAGCGTTTGTATCAGGCACAATGCGAACTGATTGAAGTTTACAAAAAGAAGAAGTAGGATTATGAAGAGCAATAATCACATAGCAACTGGTCAATCTCCATTGGAGCAACTGCTTTTTTGTTTGCGAAACAAAAAGGTGGACTGTGTTTTATTGTCTTCTGATCAAAATGCAAGCCTTTCATTTATTGATGGTATTAATGAAGCAATTCTATTTCAGGCATCCGATTTTAATTTGAATCAAACTGCCATTCAAAAATTATCGTCATCGCTTAACGAACAAACTAACAGAAATGGTATATGGCTTAGTTATTTAGAAAGCCGTGTGTTGGATGTGTTGGTGAGTGAAAAATCCATCCTTATCACATTTGATAAGAGTGGAAAGCTGATTGAAAGTTTACATGGAATAGGCTGTTTTGTAATCCATCTTGCAGAATTAATAAAGGAGGTTTTTCCGGGAATATACCTTTGGGCAAAGGAATTGAATCTGATAGCCATTGAACAAAAGGAATCTAAAGCTTTGGATTTTATACAAAACAAGAACTACCACAGTGTTAAAGTAATCAAACGCAAAGGTCAGCTTGATAGAGTGGAATGCGAAGAGAAAATGCCTATTGACAAAAGGGTAATTGACATAATGAGAGATGCTGCCTTCCAAAGTATTTCCATCAACCAGGAAGACGGTAAGGCGGTACATATTAATAGAGTTGTAAAACAAAAGTTATGAAAGCTTTGAGAAATATTCAGGCAACATCACAAACACTGGTCTTATCAAAAGATTTGAGGGATTGGCGAAGTGAAGGAAAATGCAAACGAGAGAAAATGGATCTCATGCGGAAACGTATCGAAAAATTCTAAAAGCAGAAAAAATGACACCGGAGAGACTTAGAGCTTTTCCGGGATTTGAAGAAATAAAGGAAGATGAAGCAAAACATGTAATTGAAACTTTAGAGTGTTTTTGTGGAATCATTGTAAAACATATATCGAAAAAAGAAGATTATGAAGAACCTTGATATTTTTAAGCCATTTGCGAAGCAATCAAAAGGGCAGTCGATAAATACTGATGGAAAAGCAGTAATCTACACAAGGGTATCGACCAAAGAACAAGCTGAAAACAATGCCAGTTTAGAAACTCAAAAGAAGTATTGTTTAGAATTCGCAAAGCGGAAAAATATTGAAGTAATAGAGTATTTCGGTGGAACCTACGAATCTGCCAAAAGCGATGAAAGAAAGCAATTTCAGAAGATGCTGACTTTCGTTAAAAGAAGAAAAGACATTTCATACATCATCGTATATTCTTACGATAGATTTTCAAGAACTGGAGCAAACGGAGCTTATATCAGTGATACATTAAAGCAGCAGGGAATTGTAACACTTTCAGCTACTCAGGAAGTGGATGCCATGACCGCAGCAGGATCCTTTCAACAAAACCTGTACTACATGTTTAGTCAATTCGATAATGAATTGAGAAGAGACAAGTCGGTATCAGGAATGCGTGAGAAACTTCGAAAAGGATATTGGATCGGAACTATTCCATTTGGCTACACCAATCTTAATCCGGGTAAAGGAAAAGAACAGGACATTGTAATCAATGAAGACGGAGAATTATTGAGACATGCATTTATATGGAAGGCAAACGAAGACATAACCCACAATGAAATCTCCGACCGATTAGCTAAGAAGGGATTAAAGGTAACAGCCAAGAAATTGAGCGACCTTTTTAGAAACCCATTCTATTGTGGTTTAGTAGTAAGCTCTCACATCCCCGGAGAAGTAGTAGAAGGAAAACATGAGGGCTTAGTATCAAAAGAAATATTCCTGAAGATTCACAAACTATTAAACAAGCGTGGATACGGAGAGAAACGCAATGCAGATTGCGAACACCTTCCTTTAAAGCAATTCGTTCGTTCAGCAGATTGTGACACACCTTACACAGGCTATTTGGTTAGAAAGAAAGGTTTATACTATTACAAGAACAACCGAATCGGAGCAAAAGAAAATAGAAGTGCCAAAGTGATGCACGAGAAGTTCACAGACCTTTTGAAGAACTATCAAATTCAAGATAAGAAATACATCGCCCCGATGAAGGAGATCATGTATTACACTTTCAAGGCTGAACATGAAGCAAAAATTCAAGAGACCGCAGTTCAGCAAAAACAAATATTAGAACTTGCAACCAAGCTAGAAAGATTGGAAGAGCGATACGTTTTTGAGGAAATCTCACAAGGTCAATACGAGAAGTTCAAGCAAAAGCTAGAAGCCGAGAAGTACGAAATTGAGGAAAGTTTGTATAGCAATGGTTTTAATTTATCGAACCTTGAAAAAGCCATTGATTTATCATTGAAATATTCCCTAAAACTCCCTGAATTGTGGGATTCTGGCGATTTAGAGGTAAAGAGAAGTATTCAAAAAATGGTGTTTCCGGACGGGATTCTGTATGACTTCAAAAATGACGATTATCGAACCACAAGAATAAATTCAATTTTCAGCGTAATCCCTTCATTATCAGTAAAAAACAAGCATAAAAAAAACGGGAATAAAACTGAAAATTCAGATTATTCCCGTTTAGTACCCAGGGCCGGAGTCGAACCGGCACGCCCGAAGGCATTGGTGTTTGAGACCAACGCGTCTACCAATTCCGCCACCTGGGCATTTAAGGAATTGGGAATGCGAAAGTATTCATTCCATTTGAATCTCTGAACCCTTTGCTAAAAATAATTCTTGTATGTATCTAATTTTCTTTGCCTACATGCATTTAATGTCTAAATTTGCGGCCCTTTAAAATTAGGCTTAATCAGATGACAAGCGAAGTAAAAATATTTGCAGGTTCAAGTACCAAAGTATTGGCAGAAAAAATAGCTGATGCATTTGGCAAACCACTTGGCAAGTCATCGGTAAGTTATTTTTCGGATGGGGAATTTCAACCTTCATTTGAAGAGTCTGTGAGAGGTTGTGACGTGTTTATTATACAGTCTACTTTTCCGCCAACTGATAACCTGTTTGAATTGTTGTTGATGATCGATGCCGCGAAGCGGGCTTCTGCAAGACGGATTATTGCCGTATTGCCTTATTTCGGTTTTGCACGTCAAGACAGAAAAGATCAACCACGTGTGCCAATCGGGTCAAAGTTGGTGGCTAACATGCTGACAGCAGCAGGAGTAAGTCGGGTCATGACCATGGATTTACATGCTGACCAAATTCAGGGTTTCTTTGAAGTACCGGTTGATCATTTGTATGCTTCAGCGGTCTTTTCAGAAGCCATTAAGTCATTGAATTTACCGAATTTGACGATGGCCTCACCTGACATGGGAGGATCTAAAAGAGCTTATGCCTATGCGAAGCATTTAGAATGTGATGTGGTCATTTGTTACAAGCAAAGAAAAAAAGCCAATAAGATTGACAAAATGTTTGTGATTGGAGATGTAGAAGGCAAAGACATTATGTTAATTGATGACATGGTAGATACCGCTGGAACTTTGACAAAGGCAGCAAATATCATGAAAGAAAAAGGTGCTAAATCCGTTCGCGCCATTTGTACACATCCGATTTTATCCGGAGAAGCCTATGAACGCATTGAAAAATCTGAATTAACTGAATTGATAGTAACTGATACTATTCCATTGAAAAGGGAATCTGATAAAATCAGAGTCGTTTCTGTGGCAGATCTGTTTGCTAAAGTGATCTATAAAGTTCACAACTACGAGTCCATTAGCTCGTATTTTATTTTTTAAAAATCATTAATACTTAATCATAATTATTTCAAAATGAAATCTGTTGAATTAAAAGCTACTAGCCGAAGTGAAGTGCGCAATAAGTCTGCACTTAAAGCACTCAGAAAGGAGGGTAGAGTTCCTGCAGTTGTATATGGGAACACAGAAAATGTTAATTTTCACGTAGATGAAGTGTCCTTTGAAAAGCTCATCAATACGCCTGAGGTGTTTTTCATTGACTTAACTTTTGAAGACAAAACCATAAAAGCGGCCATCAAAGATGTGCAGTTTCATCCGGTAAGTGATAAACCCATTCACATCGATTTTATCGAAGTGGTAGAAGGAAAGCCAATCAGTATGGGTGTTCCTGTTGTATTTACAGGAATTTCAAGAGGTGTGCTGAATGGTGGAAAGCGTAGAGAGAAACTAAGAAAGCTGATCTGTAAGGCATTGCCTAAGGATATGCCTGAAGAAATCAGCATCGACATTACCAAATTGAGAATTGGTCAGGACATTAAAGTACGTGATCTAACCATAGAAAACGTTGAGTTCCTTAACGCACCTAACGCGGTAATCATTGCCATCAAAACGTCTAGAGTGGCGGTTGATGAAGAAGATGAGGACGAAGATGAAGATGGAGAAGGTGGCGATGGCGCTGAAGGCGGAGAAGCTGCTGAAGCTCCGGCTGAGGCTGCTCAAGAATAATACATACGACAATGAAGTACCTGATAGTTGGACTTGGAAACATGGGTTCTGAGTATGCAAACACCAGGCACAACATAGGATTTCAGACATTGGATGCTTTTGCAAAAGCATCCAATGTTGTTTTTGAGCCCAAGCGCTTAGCAGATCAGTGTACGGTAAAATTTAAGGGCAGAACACTGGTGCTGATTAAGCCAAGTACCTTTATGAACCTGAGTGGGAAAGCCGTTAATTATTGGATGCAGGCTGAAAAAATTGATCTTGAAAAATTACTCATCATTACGGATGACCTTGCTTTACCTTTTGGCACCATACGTTTAAAAGGAAAAGGAAGTGATGGAGGACACAATGGTCTCAAAAATATCAATCAGGTTTTAGGCCGTCAAGATTACCCACGCTTGCGCTTTGGTGTTGGCAATGCCTTTCCCAAAGGCCATCAGGTCGATTATGTTTTAGGGGAGTGGAATGATGAAGAGCAGCAAAAATTAACAGAGCGTATTGAAAAATGCGTGGAACTGATCAAAGCTTTTACGACTATTGGTTTAAATCGCACGATGAGCGAGTTTAATGGGAAGTAGTTATTTTATATCAAAGTGATCTGCATCTAGTCCTACCGGAAATTTCTGTCGAAATGCATTAAGTACACCCAAGTCAAGTTCAATCTGTTTTACACATTCTGCATTATCAGGTGCTTCAAATAATGCTTCCCCTTTAGGGTCGATGACCGCAGAGCCACCACTATAAGTTAAGCCCTTCTCGTCTTCACCTACTCGGTTTACTCCAATCACATAAGCTTGATTTTCAATTGCCCTGGCCATCAATAATTTGCTCCAAGCAGAAGCTCTTGGACTAGGCCAGTTCGCGACATAAATCAAAAGATCATATGGGGCTTTTTTATCATTTCTGCTCCAAACCGGAAAACGTAAATCGTAACAAATCATGGGACAGACTTTCCATCTTTTATAATCAATAAACATTCGTTCATTTCCCGCACTGAAAAACTGATGTTCATCAGCCATTCGGAATAGATGGCGCTTGTCGTAATGATGGATGTCTCCATTTGGCATTGCCCAAATGAATCGATTATAGTAATGGCTGTTTTCTTCTATGATTAAACTGCCACAAATGGCTGCCTTTTTTTCAATCGCTTTTTGTTTCATCCACAGGACACTTGGGCCATCCATTTTTTCCGCCATTTCAACAGAATTCATGGTAAAAGCTGTGGTAAACATCTCCGGAAGAACAATCAAATCGGTAGAAGTAATTGGCTGTATAAGTCGACTTAAGACATCGAGGTTACCTTTCTTATCTTCCCATAAAAGCTGAGCTTGAACCAATGTGACTTGAAGTGAGGTAATCATAATTTAAAATTATGAATTTGTGTTGGGTAGAGAACACTCAGTATAATTTAAGTTGATTTTATTTGCACAAAATTAATTCATGAGTAATTATCACGAAGTAACTGAAGACGTATACAGAGATGCTGCTGAGAAGCCAAACGAAGGCTTATGTTGTACAACCAGTCCCGTTTGGGAACTGCCGGGTTTAAGTGTTCCTAAAATAATGCAACGCATGAATTATGGGTGTGGTTCTACTGTGCACTTTAGAGATTTAACTAACGATCCCAGAATTCTATACGTTGGTGTAGGTGGTGGGATGGAAGTATTGCAATTTGCTTATTTCAGCCGTCAAGAAGCCGGAGTGGTTGGTATTGACGTGGTGGATGAAATGTTAGATAAATGCAGAGAGAACCTACTTGAAGCTGAACAGGAAAATGCATGGTTTAACTCAAATTTTGTGGACTTAAAAAAGGGGAGTGCATTGTCTCTTCCGGTAGAAGATGAAACAATAGATGTAGCGGCTCAAAATTGTTTGTTTAACATTTTTACCCATGACGATTTACAATTAGCCATTGCTGAAATGTATCGGGTGTTAAAACCACATGGTAGGCTTGTATTATCTGATCCCGTATGCGAGCAAGTCATGCCTGTGCATCTTAAGAAAGATGATCGCTTAAGGGCGCTTTGTTTAAGTGGCTCATTACCGCTATCAACGTATATAAAAATGTTGACCGATGCTGGCTTTGGAACTATTGAAATTCGAGCGAAACACCCCTATCGTGTATTGAGTCCTCAGCATTATGATGTTAAAGAGCTCATTTATATTGAAAGTGTTGAGGTAGCAGCCATTAAAGACCCTATGCCCGAAGATGGACCCTGTGTGTTTACCGGTAGAACAGCCATTTATTTCGGAGAAGAGGATTATTTTGATGATGGAAAAGGGCATGTGCTATTGCAGAATCAACCATTAGCTATTTGTGACAAAACTGCTCAAGCCCTTCAAAATTTAAAAAAGTCTGATATTTTTATTTCACCTTCTAGCTATTTTTATGATGGAGGTGGATGCTGCTAGATACAGCTAAATTTTATTCAATACTTCAGCTGCCTTTTCAAGTGTCTCATCATTTTTAGCAAAGCAAAAGCGCAAGACATGGTGATCGATATTACGGTTATAAAAAACAGAAACCGGGATACTTGCAATTTTAAACTCTTTAGTCAAACGGATCGCATATTCTGTATCTTTTTCGTCTGAAATCTGGCTGTAATCGAGGAGCTGAAAGTACGTTCCTGCACTATGTTTGGGAATAAAACGACTTCCTGAAATTGCATTTAGAAATAAATCTCTTTTTTCTTGATAAGAGGCCTTGAGTTGAAGGTATTCTTCTTCTCTTTTTAAAAACTCGGCATAAGCCACCTGCATTGGTGTGCTGACCGAAAAAACATTGTATTGGTGTGTTTTCCTGAATTCGGTCATTAATTTTTCAGGGGCCAAACAATAGCCAATTTTCCATCCGGTTGTATGGTAAGTCTTGCCAAACGAAGAGATAATAAAACTTCGACTAGCTAATTTTGGAAAACGGGCTACACTCTGGTGCTCATATCCATCAAAGATAATGTGCTCGTAAACCTCATCACTTAAGATCAAGATGTCTGTTCCTTCTGTTAGCTTTTCTAAAGTAGCCAGATCCTGACTCGTTAAAATACTTCCGGTGGGATTATGCGGCGTGTTGATGATGATCATCTTGGTCCGCTGAGAAATCACTTTTTTAACCACTTCCCAATTGATGCGGTACTCCGGAAACTCTAATTCAATATAGATGCATTTGCCTCCTACCAGCTCTATTGTTGGTTCGTAACAATCATAAGCCGGAGTAAAAATAATGACTTCATCACCCTCAAAGATACTTGCAGCAATTGCAGTAAAGATAGCTTGAGTCGCTCCAGCCGTAATCGTTATTTCCTTCTCGGGATCATATTTGCCCGAGTACAATTGCTCTGTTTTAATGGCAATCTGCTCCCTCAAAGCCATTAAACCTTGCATTGGAGCATATTGATTGTGGCCTTTTTTTATGGCTTCACTTACAAGGTGTTTTAAGTGATCAGAACAATCAAAGTCAGGGAATCCTTGTGATAAGTTAATGGCATTTTCTGCATTCGCCAATGCAGACATTTGAGTAAAAATCGTAGTGCCTACCCTAGGTAGCTTTGAATAAATAGAGCCTTTAAAATTTTGCATTGAACCCTATATGGGAGAACCATTATTTTGTTAAACTGGCAGACATGTACTCTCTGTTCATTCTGGCAATGTTCTCTAAAGAAATACCTTTGGGACATTCCACTTCACAAGCTCCTGTATTGGAGCATGGCCCAAAGCCTTCTAACTCTGCCTGTTTGACCATATTTAAAACACGATCTTTAGCTTCAACTTGTCCTTGAGGCAGCAAGGCATACTGAGAAACCTTAGCAGCAACAAAAAGTGATGCAGAGGCATTCTTGCACGCTGCAACACAAGCACCACAGCCTATACATGTAGCAGCATCAAAGGCTTTGTCAGCATTTTCTTTTTCAATGGGAATGGCATTGGCATCCTGTGTATTCCCTGAAGTATTGACAGAAACATATCCTCCTGCCTGTTGTATGCGATCAAAAGCACTACGATCTACAACCAAATCTTTGATAATTGGAAAAGCTTTAGCTCTGAAAGGCTCTATATAGATGGTCTCTCTATCTTTAAATTCTCTCATGTGCAATTGACAGGTCGTTACTCTTCTGCCCGGACCATGAGGTTCGCCATTAATGTATAGAGAGCAAGTTCCACAAATTCCTTCTCTACAATCATGATCAAAAGCGACCGGCACCTCTCCTTTATTGATCAGTTCATCGTTCAAAATATCAAGCATCTCTAGAAATGAACTGTCGGGCGATACATTATTCATCTCGTAAGTATCCAAATTGCCTTTCGAATTGGCATTTTTTTGCCTCCAAACTTTGAGTGTAAGATTTAATCCTTTTTCTGTAGACATAATGTGTATTATTTGTAAGAACGTGTTTTTAGTTCTACATTTTCAAATTTAAGATCTTCCTTATGCAGAATTGCTTCTGAAGGTTTTCCTGTATATTCCCACGCAGCGACATAAGTGTAATTCTCATCATCTCTTTTGGCTTCTCCTTCTTCTGTTCTGTATTCTTCTCTAAAATGTCCACCACAAGATTCGTTTCTTTCTAATGCGTCTCTCGCAAACAATTCTCCCAATTCAAGAAAGTCAGCAACTCTTCCGGCCTTTTCTAATTCAGGGTTTAATTCATCAGCATCTCCGGGAACGCGTACCTCTTTCCAGAATTGCTCTCTAAGCTCTGCAATTTCTGTTATGGCTTCTTTTAGTCCTTCTGCGTTTCTCGCCATGCCCACTTTGTTCCACATGATTAGACCCAATTTCTTATGGAAGTAGTCCACAGAGTGTTTGCCATCATTATTGATGAATCGATTGATTTGATCTTTAACAGCCTTTTCTGCATCATCAAAAGCCGGGCTGTCTGTCGGAATTTTTCCCGTTCTAATGTCATCAGCCAAATAATCTCCTATGGTATAAGGCAAAACAAAGTATCCATCGGCCAAACCTTGCATTAGAGCAGATGCACCTAGTCTATTGGCTCCATGATCTGAGAAATTGGCTTCGCCTATTGAAAACAAACCTGGGACAGTAGTCATTAGGTTGTAATCTACCCAAATCCCACCCATGGTATAATGGACTGCAGGGTAGATTTTCATTGGCCTTTTATAAGGGTTTTCAGCAGTGATCTGAAAGTACATGTCGAACAAATTGCCGTATTTGGATTCGATCACTTTTTCACCCATTGCGGTAATGTCTTCTTGACTTGGGTTTTTAATTCCCTTTATGTGGGCTTGTTCTTTTCCATACCGTTCTATAGCAGAAGCAAAGTCTAAAAAGACGCCTTCGTTTGTATCATTATTAACGATTCCATATCCCGCATCACATCTTTCTTTTGCTGCTCGAGAAGCAACGTCTCTTGGCACCAAGTTCCCAAAAGAAGGATATCTTCTTTCTAAATAATAATCCCTGTCTTCTTCTTTGATATCTGTGGCTTTTAAGCGCCCCTCACGAATAGCCTTGGCATCTTCTAACTTTTTTGGCACCCATATGCGGCCATCATTTCTTAAAGATTCAGACATTAAAGTTAACTTGGATTGTTGAGTACCATGTACTGGAATACATGTGGGATGTATTTGCGTGTAACATGGATTAGCAAAATAAGCTCCTTTTCTATGAATTTTCCATGCGGCAGTTACATTTGAACCCATCGCGTTGGTCGATAAGAAAAAGACATTTCCATATCCTCCTGATCCAATGACAACCGCATGAGCAGAATGGCGTTCAATCTCTCCGGTTACCAAATTTCTTGCGATGATTCCTCTGGCTTTACCGTCAACAATAACAACATCTAACATCTCGTGACGGTTAAACATTTCAATTTTGCCTTTTGCAATTTGTCGGTTCATCGCTGAGTAAGCACCTAATAATAATTGCTGTCCTGTTTGCCCTTTAGCATAAAAGGTTCTGGACACTAGCACGCCGCCAAAAGACCGATTATCTAAAAGGCCTCCGTAGTCACGTGCAAAGGGAACTCCCTGAGCGACACACTGATCGATAATATTTGCAGATACTTCTGCCAAACGATAGGTGTTTGCCTCTCTAGAGCGGTAATCGCCCCCTTTAATTGTGTCGTAAAATAAACGGTAAATGGAATCTCCGTCACCTTGATAATTCTTAGCAGCATTAATTCCGCCTTGGGCTGCTATTGAGTGCGCTCGTCGCGGCGAGTCCTGATAGCAGAACGCTTTTACATTGTATCCTAACTCAGCCAATGAAGCCGCAGCAGAGCCGCCGGCAAGTCCCGTTCCGACTACAATGATGTCAATGTTTCTCTTGTTGGCAGGATTGACTAAACGAATGTTATTTTTATGATTTGTCCATTTATCTTTTAATGGACCCTCAGGTATTTTAGAATCTAACTTTGACATAAAAGAAACAGATTAATGACTTGAGTTAATGAAGTGAAAAAGAGCAATGAAAATAAACCCTAATGGAATGATAATGGAATAGAGTTTCCCAAAAAATTGCAATCCAGGAGTATATTTATTGTTGAACCCAACGGTTTGAAATGCCGATTGGAAGCCATGCAAAAGATGCAAAGACAAAAACACGAAGGCTAAGCAATAAATGCCTATCCTAACCGGGCTAACAAATTTATGTTGTAGCTCTGTGAAATAACGATAAGATTCTTCATTACCCATTTTTCCGCTAAAATCTCCATCGATAAACTTGGTTTTAATTTCAGGTAGCCAAAAATCATAGAAATGAAGACCAAGAAAAAGAATAATCATTACTCCGGTAATAATCATGTTACGACTCATCCAAGAAGAATTTGCTCCTGGTTTGCTATACGCATATTTAATTGGTCTTGCTTCTCTGTTTTTTAACTCAATAACCACACCCATAATCAAGTGTAGCACAACACCAAAAATTAAAATAGGCTGCATTAAAAACTGAATTAGCGGGTTAGTTCCCATAAAATGGGATGCCTCATTAAAAGCTGTGGGACTAATCACCGAAAGCGAATTAATGATAAGATGTTGGAGTAGAAAGATAAGAAGAAATAGGCCAGACAAGGCCATTAGAATCTTTCTGTAAATGGAGGTTTTAGAATTTTCCATGCCAAAATAAGTTAAACAATATCAAACTATTTCAAGTATGCAAAGTTAGTCTCAAGCGCGCTTTATTTCAAAAATAACTAGGCATTATTAATTATTTAGATGCGTTCTTAATAACGCAAATTTTTTAGTGAAAGTAACACTTTTAGCCCTTATGTTGTTCAGTAGGTCGCTAGATAATAAAAGTGGAATTTGTTTCAATTCCCTTATGGTACGATTATATTTGTGTCTTGCACATGAACATACATTTTTATGAAGTATTTACCAATAGATAAAAATCTATTTATTAAGAACAGAGAAAAGTTGGCTAAGCGGATGAAGCCGAACTCAATTGCCATTTTCAACTCGAATGACATCATGCCTACCAATGCCGACGGAACGATGCCTTTCCGTCAAAACAATGATTTGTTTTACTTGAGCGGTGTTGATCAAGAAGAATCTGTTTTGATAATATTTCCAGATGCGCCAAATAAAAAATTCAAAGAGGTTTTATTTCTTAAGGAAACCAACTCAGAAATAGCCATATGGGAAGGAGAAAAGTTAACCAAAGAAAGGGCATATGAAACTTCAGGAATAGAGGCGGTTTATTGGACTCAGGATTTTGAAAAAACCTTAAAAAGTTTCATTTATGAAGCTAAGCGAATTTATCTGAATGATAATGAGCATTTGCGTCAATCTAATAAGGTAGAAACCAGAGACGACCGCTTCAGAAAATGGTGCAAGGAGAACTATCCTATGCATACCTATGATCGTATCGCACCTATCATGCAATACATTAGATCTGTAAAAGAGCCTGAAGAAGTTGCTTTGATGCAAAATGCCTGTGATATAACTGCAAAATCTGTTGACCGTGTCTTAAAGTTCATCAAGCCTGGGGTGATGGAATACGAGATACAGGCTGAACTCATGCATGAATTTCTTAACAATAGATCCAGAGGCTTTGCTTATGAGCCTATTGTAGCATCGGGATTTAATGCATGTGTATTGCACTATATTCAAAATAATCAGCAATGTAAAGATGGAGACATGTTGCTCATGGATATTGGCGCTGAGTACGCTAATTATGCTTCGGATCTGACTAGAACGGTGCCTGTAAATGGCCGATTTACTGAGCGTCAAAAAAAGGTCTATAATGCGGTCTTAAGTGTCATGAGAGATGCAATGAACTTATTAAAACCGGGCATTACTTTACCGGATTATCATTTTAAAGTAGGAGAGTTGATGACCGAGCAATTACTTGAACTGGGTTTAATAACAAGTGAGGAAGTCAAAACCCAAAACCCGGATTGGCCGGCTTATAAAAAGTACTTTATGCACGGTACTTCCCACTACATTGGGCTTGATGTTCATGACGTGGGAAGTTGGTACGCTCCTATAGAAGAAAACATGGTATTTACCGTGGAACCGGGTATATACATTCGTGAAGAGAGTATGGGAATACGTTTGGAGAATAATATCGTAATTACAAAAGATGGCTATCATGATCTGATGTCTTCTATTCCTCTTGATGCGGATGAAATTGAAGAGGCGATGAATAGCTAAAATGGTTAAAAGACATCTTTATCTTGGTGAAGAAATAGAATATGAAGTGCTAGGTCAAGGCCCGGCACTTGTTTTTTTACATGGTTTTCTGGGGAGTAAGCGATTGTGGAAACCAATTGCAAAACGCTTTTCTTTGTCTCATAAAGTTTTTTTAATTGATCTTCCCGGACATGGTAATTCAAAAAGTCTAGCGTATGTGCACAGCATGGAGATGCTTTCAGATTTGGTCAAATCAATTCTAAGTTCGCATCAAATAAGAAAAGTGACATTAGTTGGACATTCTATGGGAGGATATGTCGCACTAGCATTTGCTGAGATGAACACAGATATGCTAAAGGGGCTCGTTTTGGTTAATTCTTCAGCAGTGGCTGATTCTAAAGAGAAAAAATCATCAAGAGATCAATTCATTAAATTGCTTAAATCCGATAAAGAAAGAGCACTTAAACTTCTTGTTCCTACCTTTTTTAACTACAAAGCAGTTCATCAGAAAAGTTGGATCAGGTCTTATTTAAAAGAAGCACTTAAATGTGATTTAAGAGGCATTATTGCCTCTGTTGAAGGAATGAAAAAGAGGCCGGAAAGAGAGATTGTTCTTAAGTTTGCACCATATCCCTACTTAATTATTGCAGGAAGATATGATGCCGTTATACCAACAAGCTTGATAAAAACTCAGGCTGGGTTGAATGAAAATGGCCAATTTGTTGAATTGGAGGATGCTTCTCACATGAGCTTCATTGAAGATGAGGCATCAGTGTTTAAGCAAATTAAAGTTTTTGTCAAAAAACTTTGAATCACTTCTATGTATTTATGTGTTTCATTTAAACAAAAGATTAACTCTCTTGTATTTCTTTTTATGACCTTACAACAACTAATTTTACACTTTTATTTTAAATTCCGATTAGATTGAAACCTTATTGCAACAGTTTAACTGCCTACAGTCGATTTAAAACGCGTGAAGTTAGGATTGGAAAGGTGGCTTTAGGAGCTAATCATCCTATCCGAGTACAATCGATGACTACAGTTGATACTATGGATACGGAAGGATCGATAGAACAATCGATTCGTATGATAGAAGCGGGATGTGAAATGGTAAGAATAACTGCTCCGAGTAAGAAAGATGCGGAAAATTTAAAAAACATAAAAGAAGGATTAAGAGAAAAGGGCTATAATACACCTCTGGTGGCTGATATTCATTTTACACCAAATGCTGCTGAAATTGCCGCTCGCATTGTCGAAAAAGTGAGAGTAAATCCCGGTAACTATGCCGATAAGAAAAAGTTTGAAGAAATTGAATATACGGATCAGTCATACAATAAAGAGCTAGAGCGAATAGAAGAAAAGTTTACACCTCTGGTTCAAATTTGTAAGGAAGAAGGCATTGCCATGCGAATCGGAACCAACCATGGTTCACTTTCCGATCGGATATTAAGTAGATATGGAGATACTCCTTTGGGCATGGTTGAATCTGCTATGGAGTTCATACGAATTTGCGAGAAAAATGAATTTTATAATCTCGTTTTATCCATGAAAGCCAGCAACACTCTGGTTATGGTTCAAGCATATCGATTACTGGTAGCAACCATGATTGAAAATGGAATGAGCTATCCTTTGCATCTTGGGGTTACTGAGGCAGGTGACGGGGAAGATGGGAGGATTAAATCTGCTGTAGGTATTGGAGCATTGCTTGAAGATGGCTTAGGAGATACCATTAGAGTTTCTTTGACGGAAGAACCGGAATATGAAATTCCAGTTGCTCAAAAGCTCGTTTCTAGATATGACAACCGAAAGCATGATGTGATAAAAGAGATAGATTCATATCCAATAGACCCATATAAGTATCAGAAGAGAGAGAGTAATGAATCTTTTAATATTGGCGGTAAAAATGCACCTATAGTTTTAGGGGATCTTACTCACATTAAAGATTTAAAAGCAAGTCATTTCTTTGGCTTAGGTCATCATTATTCCGTACCATTAGATAAATGGACAACTCAGGATATAGCTGCGGATTATGTTTTTGTTGGCGATACTAAAGTGACATTTGATATTCCAGGAAATCTGGGAATTATTCAAAACTTAAAGGCATGGGAAAGGAATCAACCAAGGCACTACCCAATAGCCGCTTATGAAAATTTAGATGAACTTTTAGCCACTTCATCTCAACTTCTCTTTCTTCAGGTCGATACTTTGCAATTCTTAGAAATGTCGAGTATTGGGTTCTTGAATGATAGTAGGCTTGTCTTGATCTTAAGTACAACCAATGAACATGCAGTAGCTCATTTGAGGTCTGTGTTTGTGGAGCTTATGAATCAAAAAATAAAAGTACCGGTCATCATTAAAAGGCAGTATGATAATGAGGATAAAGAAACAGTTCAATTGCATGCATCAACAGATTTTGGAGCATTATTAATAGATGGTTTAGGAGATGGGATTTGGCTTTCCACTATAGATTCTTTTAGTCTTCAAGAAAGCATGTCAACAAGTTTTGGTATTCTTCAAGCCACGCGAACCAGAATTTCAAAAACGGAATACATCTCATGCCCATCTTGTGGGAGAACACTTTTTGATCTTCAGGAAACAACCGCAAAAATCAGGTCAGTAACTTCTCATCTTAAGGGAGTAAAAATAGGTATCATGGGTTGTATTGTAAATGGACCCGGGGAAATGGCAGATGCAGATTATGGGTATGTAGGAACGGGGCCCGGGAAAATTACTTTATACAAAGAAAAAGAAGTAGTTCAGCGCAATATACCGGAAGATGAAGCCGTAGATGCCTTAATTGCTTTAATCGATCAACACGGAGATTGGATAGAACCAAATTAATTCTTTTGCTTGTTTAATTCTTTCTCAAGTTCTGTTAATTCGGTATACCAATCTTCACCATACTTTCTTATTAAGGGTTCTTTAGCAAACTCATAAACCTTTACTTGTAAGCTTTTTCCTAAATCGCATGCAGGTGAACAGATGTCCCATTTATGATAATTGAGTGCATCGTAGTACTTCAAATGTTTAATTCTTATCGGGTAAAGATGACAGGAAATGGGTTTTCTAAAATTGATCTGGCCATCATTAAAAGCTTGCTCTATGCCGCAATGTGCATTTTGATCGTCATCAAATACCGTAAATACGCATTCCTTTCCATCGTTTAAAGTGGTAACAAACTCGCCATCTGAATCTTTTATGAATGGACCATGCTTTTCCAAGGTTTTAAGACTGTATGCATTGAGGTAGGGTTTAACAGATTCGATTGCATGTTCAACTTCTGCAAGCTCATCTAGTTCAAGAGGTGCGCCTGCATCACCTTCAATGCAGCAAGCCCCTTTGCATTTCTTGAGGTCACAGACAAAGGCTTCTTGGAGTATCTCTTCTGAGACAAGAGTATTTTTAATTTGAAACATTGTTTTCCAAATAATTGAGAGCTAAAACAAATCAATTTTTAAATCAAATCAGGTTGATTTTTAGGTTAAATACCTGTGTTTTTTAACAAAATTACTGTTCATAATTTTAACAGTACATTAAGTGTCGTACATTTTATTTTAATCTTATGGGTATTAATTATTTGATTTTCAAGTTTTTGAATTGCATCTATGGGTAGGGTAATGTTCGTAAACGGATTAGGGTAAAACCTTCATTTTGTCATAATTTTTTGGTTGACAATGGATTTTTTAACTATGTTTGGCGCAGTTTAATTTTAAAATTTAACCAATAAAACAAAAAAAAATGAAAAAGAGAGTACTATTACTTGCGGCTATCGCTGCTGCGGTATTCACTACTACAGATGCTAACGCACAAGATTTTAAGCCTGCTGGTGGTGAGAAAAACATTGAGGTTAACTTTACTCCTATGGGTAATGCACCAATCTCAATCAACAACTTAAGATTCCGTTATTTCTCTTCTAGCGATATGGCTATAAGAGTAGGTTTCTCTGTGACATCTAGTAGCACAACTACTCCAGATGTAAAAAATCAAGGAACTCCAAATGAAACTGAATTAGAAGATAAGTCTAGTTCTTTTGGATTCTCATTAAATCCAGGTATTGAAATGCACTGGGAAGGTACAGACCGTTTATCTCCTTATTATGGAGCTGAATTACAGTTTTCTACTGTATCTACTAGTTCTACAGATCAAGAATTAGATGGCGTTTCTGCTACTTCTTCTTACGAGTCTGAAACTACAGGTGGTTCAACTACTTTTGGTTTGAACTTAGTTCTTGGAGCTGACTGGTATTTTTCTAAGTCAATTTATATGGGTACTGAAGTAGGATTTGGTTTCTCAACTACTAGCACTGCTGATGATGAGGTAACAAATGCTACTGGTCCAAATACTCCAACAGTTACGACTGTTAACGGAAGTTCTTTTAACTTAGGACCTAACTTCAATAGCTCTATTCGTTTAGGTTTCTTGTTCTAATAAGTTAGCGAATAAGCTTATTTATTAAACATTCTAAAACGAATATTATGAAAACATTGAAATACAGATCTATCTTCACGGGCTTAACAGCTGTGGCGATGTCTGTATTTCTTTTCACAGCTTGTGAAAAGGATACAGATTCACCCAGTGATAGTGCAAGCCAAGGAGATAGACTAGAAAAGTTTAGTCGCTTGACTTTTTCGGGCACTTCTTCTAGTACGAACTCTGGTTCAGGAACCTTTATAGGAGGTAGTAGCAACGTCTCATTTGTTTCTCCTGGTGGCGGAAGCTTGAACTTTGTGGAAGCAAGTGCTTCTTCCAGTTCTTTTGCACATGTTTCTTCTGGAAGTGTGTTTACCGATCCACGTTCTACTGGTCCTGCCTTTGGAATTTCAGGAACTTTAGGTCTTGGTGGCGGAACATTTACTGCTAATGGAGAGACTTACGAATTAGATTTCGGATATTGTGCTTCTCAGCCAATTGGAGGTAATACTTCTTTACCTGATACTACAGGAAATGTTAAAATCTTTGTAGGAATTGAAGGTGCATGGCAAGACAGTAATGCTGAGCAAGATTTGACATTTATCTATATCATCTCTTATGACGATGCAACTGAAATAGCATCGTTTGAAGAATATAATGGTGATGGATTTGTTGGTGGAGCATTTATCGTTGTTGTGAGATTTGAAGATGATGGAGGCCAGGTAGAGCAAAGTACTTACTTTGGAACTGAAGGCTCTATTTCATTTAGTGGAAGTAATGTTGATGTTACTGGTGCTAAATTGCAGAAGGTCGTTAATAATGATCTAGATCCAATGGAAGAAGTTGATTTTAGTGCTGACATTGAATGTGTAGAATTTAATGGAAGTAACGACTAAGTTTTTTTAGATCGAATCAAAAGCCCTGCTAATGCAGGGCTTTTTTTATGTCTTTTTTTTACTTAGGAATCAATTGCAAAAATTACTTTTGCGCGATGGCAAATCAAGAAGATATTTTCAAACAAGTTATTTCTCATGCTAAGGAGTACGGTTATATTTTTCAATCCTCTGAGATTTATGATGGATTAAGTGCAGTGTATGATTATGGTGCTTTAGGGAGCGAGTTAAAGAATAACATCAAGGACTATTGGTGGAAAGCCATGGTGCAGATGAATGAGAACATTGTTGGAATTGATTCAGCTATTTTTATGCATTCAACAGTTTGGAAAGCTTCCGGTCACGCCGATGCGTTTAATGATCCATTAATTGATAATAAAGACTCTAAAAAGCGATATAGAGCGGATGTATTGGTAGAGGAGTGGGTAGCTAAAATCGAGGGTAAGATCAATAAAGAGGTGGCTAAAGCCAGAGGACGTTTTGGGGATGACTTTGATGAAGTGCAATTCAGAGCAACGAATCAAAGAGTACTTGCTAATCAGAAAAAAATTGACAATGCCAACAAACGCTTTAAAGAGGCGATGGATAATGAAGATTTGGCTGGAGTAAAGCAGTTGATCATTGATTTAGACATAGCAGACCCTGTAAGTGGATCTAAGAACTGGACAGATGTCCGGCAGTTCAATCTGATGTTTAGCACTGAAATAGGTTCTACGGCCGATGGTGCTAGTAAGGTGTATTTAAGACCTGAAACGGCTCAAGGTATTTTTGTCAACTTCCTTAACGTCCAGAAAACATCAAGAATGAAGGTGCCGTTTGGAATTGCCCAAATCGGAAAAGCATTTAGGAACGAAATAATTGCTCGCCAATTCATTTTTAGGATGAGGGAGTTTGAACAAATGGAAATGCAGTTTTTTGTCCGACCCGGTGAAGAAATGGAGTGGTATGAAACCTGGAAAGAAAAGAGAATGCAATGGCATAGGAATCTTGGACTTGGTGAGGAAAAATACAGATTTCACGATCATCTTAAACTAGCACATTATGCAAATGCAGCTGCGGATATTGAGTTTGAGTTTCCATTCGGTTTTAAAGAGTTAGAAGGAATTCATTCAAGAACAGATTTTGATTTAAGTCAACATCAGGAGTTTTCCGGGAAGAAAATGCAGTATTTTGATGCAGAAATAAACAAGAACTATGTGCCATACGTTATTGAAACCTCTATTGGTTTAGATAGAATGTTCTTAGCCATACTTTCTTCTTCATTGAAAAATGAGCAATTAGATGATGGCTCGCAAAGAGTGGTGCTTGCTCTTCCAGTATTTCTCGCTCCATATAAAGTGGCAGTATTGCCCTTGACCAAAAAGGACGGTTTGCCTGAAAAAGCGCGAGAAATCATTGATCAATTAAAGTTGGATTATAATTGTCAATATGATGAGAAAGATTCTATTGGAAAGCGTTACAGAAGACAAGATGCTATAGGAACACCTTATGCAGTAACGGTTGATCATCAAAGTCTAGAAGACAATACGGTGACCATTCGTGATCGAGATTCAATGGAACAGAGGAGAATAGCCATAAATGAAATAGCGAAGGTGTTAAATGAAAAGTGTTTAGTGAAAAGCTATCTAAATTAAAAAAGGCCCCGATTCGGGGCCTTTTTTAATTTGAATTCAATATTTCAAAAAGTTCATCAAGCTTGGGTGTCAAGATGATCTCAGTTCTTCTGTTTTTACTTCTACCTTCTTTGCTTGCGTTGTCTGCCACTGGAACATGGTCTCCTCTTCCTGCTGCTGTTAAGCGCTCAGGAGCAATAGAGCTATTACCTAAAATGATTTTTACAACAGAGGTTGCTCTTTTAACACTTAAATCCCAATTGTCTTTTAATGCCCCTGAACCATTATATGGTACATTGTCTGTATGGCCTTCGACCAAGACATTGATATCTTCGTTTTTTTCTAAGACTTTACCAAGCTTTTTTAGGACTTCTTGTCCTTTGGATTCTACATTATAACTGCCGGAGGCAAATAACAAACTTTCATCAAGTGAAACATATACCTTTCCATTCTTTTGTTCAATTGTAAGGCCATTGTTTTCAAATCCTAATAAAGCTTCTTGTACCTTTTTCTTAAGTGCATTGACAGACGAGTCTTTCTTGCTCAATATCGATTCTAACTCATCTACTCTCTTGGCTCTTGCGTCTAATTCTATTTGAAGCTGATTGAGATTTCGCTCTTTTTTCTCCAATTCCAGTCTCAGTTTCTCAAGGGCATCTGTTTGTTTTTGCAATTCTGCTTGAGAAGCTTGCAGGTTGCCAAACAGCTTTGCCGTTTCTGCTTGATTGCCCTCAAGCAAAGATTTGTTTTTCTCTATGAGTAGATCATAAGTTTCATTCAGTTTATCATAGTTTTTAGTCATATTTCTTAATGACTTACCCATGACACTTGTATCTAATTTTAGCGCTTTATGGCGCTTAAGTAACTCTTCATACTGGTCATTTATTTCAGTAAACTTTTCTTCTAGCTCTCTATTTTGCTCTTTTAGAGCTGCTCTTTGCTCTTCGCAAATTTCCTTTTTGCGTTTAATGTCTTCAACTTTTTTAGCCGGAACACAACTTGCAATAGCAATGCACAGACAAAGAGGAAATAAAAACTTTTTCATATGACAGTATTTTAATAATACAATAGTAAAGGCTTCACCGCTTCATTTTAAGCAGGGTTCTCTTCATTTATAAACAAACTACTCTTAAGAATCGGAGCTGATTTCAAGAAGTACGGGACAATGGTCAGAGTGTTTGGCTTCACTCAAGATAGCGGCTCGCTCTAGGCGATTTACAAGAGATTTATCAGCCATATTATAATCAATTCTCCAGCCAAGATTTTTTGCCCTTGCATTGGACCTGTAACTCCACCAAGAGTAATTGTGTGGCTCCTTGTTAAAATGCCTGAATGTATCAATGAATCCTGAATCTATAAATTGCCCTATCCATTCTCTTTCTTCCGGTTTAAATCCTGAAGTGTCTCTATTGGTTTTAGGATTATGAATGTCAATTTCGGTGTGACAAATGTTATAATCACCACATATGATAAGATTGGGGATGTCTTTTTTTAATTGGTCAATATAAATTTGAAAATCTTCAAGCCATTGCATCTTGAATGCTTGTCGTACATCTCCACTTGAACCCGAAGGCATGTAAACACTCATAACCGAAAAATCGTCATAATCGCAGCGAATTACTCTACCTTCATTATCATAGATATCTATTCCACATCCATACTCAACGTTCTTAGGCTCGTCTTTGGTCCAAATGGAAACTCCACTATATCCTTTTTTTTCAGCCGAAAACCAGTAATCGTGATAATTGAGTTGGTTTAATAGTTCTGGATCAATCTGTTCTTTTCTGGCTTTCGTTTCTTGTATACATAAAATATCAGGTTGGCTAGCTGAAAGCCAATCTAGCAGACCTTTATTGATTGCTGCGCGAATTCCATTGACATTGTATGATATTATACGTTTTGTAGACATCTCTTCATGTAATTTTGATGAGTAAACAGCTTTAAGTTCAGTTGTGAAATTCCGATAATTAATTCACAGTTGAAAATTAAAGCTTGGACTAAAACCTGATATTTTACGTTAGCTTTATTGCATCAATTATTTTGCGTTATTGGCTCATCATATCATTTCTCCTATTGGCTTTGCTTGAGCTCAAGGGGCAGGAATTGTCTAATTTTAGATCTAAGCAAATTTTTATCAGTTCTGATACAACCATTTTAGACACTTTAAGTCTCATTCCGCAATCAGAGCATATTCTTGGACTAAGTCTTGATGAATTGGAAAAAGTAAAATTCGATTACCCTAATGCTAAACTTATTGCGCCACATTTAAAAGGAAGATCAATAGATATTAAATATAGAGTTTACCCATTACTATTTACTAAACCATACTATCACAAATCACTTAAGGACATTAGCTTAAGTGATCCCGGAAGGTATGACTTCTTTACCTTGAAGCCACAGAATAAGCAGAATGACCTGTTCAATATAACGGGTCTGAATAAAAACGGAAGCATTTCCAGAGGAATCAACTTTGGGAATAATCAAAACTTATCGGTCAATTCTAATTTGGATCTTCAGTTATCAGGAAAAGTGACTGAAGATATTAGTATACAGGCGGCAATAAGTGATAATAATCTACCTATTCAACCTGAAGGGAATACTCAACAGTTGCAGGAATTTGATCGTGTATTTATCCGATTATTCGATGACAATTCTTCTCTAATTGCAGGAGATTTTTTGTTGACCCGACCAATGGGCTATTTCATGAACCTGAATAAGAAGGTGCAAGGAGGAGGCTATTCTACTGAGGTGCTTTTAAATCCAAATGCAAAAAAGGAAAAGCAAGGCATCTTGAAAGTATCTGCTAATGCAGCTATTTCCAGAGGGAAATTTTCCAGAAATGTCATTCCCGGAGTGGAAGGGAATCAGGGACCATATCGTTTGCAAGGTGCTGATGGCGAGACATTCATCATTGTTTTGTCAGGAACGGAAAGAGTATATGTCAATGGAAGGCTTATGAAACGTGGACAAGATAATGACTATGTGATCGATTACAACACAGCTGAACTGACCTTTATGCCTCAGCAATTGATTTCTAAGGATCAAAGAATAGTAGTTGAGTTTCAGTATTCGGAACGAAACTATGCCAGATCGCTCTACTTTGTTAAGAATGAATATGAACAGGATCGTCTAAAAGTGAACTTTAACATCTATTCAGAGCAGGATAATAAGAATCGTCCTCTACAACAAGAATTGAGTGATGATGAAAAGCTACTGTTAGCGCGCATAGGTGACCAATTGGATTCTGCAAATATTAGCGGAATAGATACCGTAGAGTTTGATAATGATCAGGTATTGTATAAGCTTGTTGATACATTGGGCTACCAAAACGTTTTGGTGTATTCTAAAAATCCGGATAGTGCCTTGTATCGTGCTCGATTTTCTAATGTTGGGACAAATAATGGAAATTATCGACAAATCAGAAGTGATGGTAACGGAAGAGTCTTTCAATGGGTTCAACCTGTTAATGGTCAGCCGCAAGGGGATCATGAACCGATAATCCGTTTGGTTACACCAAAACAAAGGCAGATGCTGAATCTTGGGGCAGAATATCAACTGACTGAAGGAACAAATCTGAAAATTGAAGGAGCGTACACAAAAAATGATGTTAATACTTTTTCTGATAGAGATAGTCGTGATGATCATTCTTATGGTTTAAGGCTGGATTTAAAAAGTAGTGAGACTATTGGTTGGAAGGATAGTGCTTCTGCTCTGAAATGGAATAATCGTCTTTTTTATGAGCAAATAGGAAGGAACTTCCAGTTTATTGAACGATACAGAAATGTAGAGTTTCAAAGAGATTGGAATATACAAGATCTTCAATTTGAAGGGAATGAATACATTACTATGCTAAAGACAGGTTTAGGAAAGGGGCGTAATTTCTTTAATTATGAATTCTCTTCATTTATCAAAGGAAGTGATTATGAAGGATTCAAAAACGGATATTCAACCAACTATGAGAACAATGGATTTCAGATAGAATCAAAAGGAAGTTATTTGACGGCCGAGTCTGTAAACAATAGTGAGTTCTTAAGGCACTACAGTACTATATCTCAAAAATTTTGGGGCATTAAGGCAGGCGCTTATCTTGAACAAGAACGTATACTCTTTTATCAGGGCAAAACTGACTCTATTCAAGGGCAGAGCTTTGACCGCATCATCTGGAAAGCGTTTATTGAAAAAGGAGACAGTACTTCTGAAAACTCCTATCAACTGAGTTATAGCGAGATTTATGATTACCTACCGAATGCAGATGAGCTTAACTATAGCTTGAAGAGCGAAAATTTTGGATTGGATTTTAAGATGGCGTCTAACCGTAGAAGCCGGCTTTCAGGGAAAGTCATTTATAGAGAACTTAGCATTATTAATAAAGAATTGACCACGAGAAATCCTGAGAATACTTTACTGGGAAGGCTGGATTATGATTTGAAAGCGTGGAGTGGATTTTTAAGTTCAAACACTTTTTATCAGATTGGAAGTGGTTTGGAAAATCGCCGAGAGTTTTCTTTTCTGCAAGTCAGCGATGGGCAAGGCACTCATGTTTGGAACGATTATAATGAGAACAACATTAAAGAGCTCAATGAGTTTGAAGTAGCAGGTGTCAACAATCAATTTCAAGCCAATTACATTAAGGTGTTTACACCCACAAATGACTTTATAAGAGTATTTAGCAATCAGTTTAATCAAACCCTGTTCCTAAAGCCCGCAGCCATTTTAAAAACAGACAAAAAATGGAAGAAATTATTGTCCCGATTCTCTAATCGTTCAGCATTCAGAACCGAACGTAAAACCAGCTTGGAAAATGACATCTACAGCCCATTCCAACTCAATGTAGAAGATTCAAGTCTAATTACATTAAACAGCTCCTTTGCCAATACGGTTTATTTTAATCGCTTAAATCCCAAGTTTGGTTTAGACTTTTACTATTTAGACAATAGAAAAAAAAGTTTGTTGGTGAATGGAATAGAGAGTCGTGGGAATACAATAAACGAAGTAAAGGTCAGGTATAATCTGACCAAAATATATAGTGTAGAATCTCGCTTCACACTATCCAGAAAATCGAATAGATCAGAGTTTTTTGAATCGCGAAACTATACAGTAGAAAGCAAGGAATTAAGTCCGTCATTCATTTATCAGCCCAATGTGAAATTTAGGCTGCGACTCAGTACTTCTTATTCTGAAAGAAATAACCTTATTGGTGAACATGAAACATCAATCAACCAATCTAATGATCTGGAACTGAACTACAATCAAGCAGGGAAAGGGGCTTTGACTTTAGCCGTTAGCTATATCCGTATTAATTTTAGTGGAGATCAAAATAGCACTTTGGCTTTTGAAATGTTAGATGGTTTACAAGACGGTAACAATGCAACATGGAATTTTACCTGGCAAAGAAACCTGTCGAATAGCTTGCAGCTCAATGTAAGTTATGGAGGTAGAAAGTCGGAAGGCATTAGAACCATTCACACCGGAGGCATGCAAGTCAGAGCTTTCTTTTAATTATTTCAGTTCATGACTTGTGTTGGCAATTTCATAGTCCTCTGCATATATAAATATGCTGTATTGCCCTGCCAAAAATTCATAATCCTCAGAAGGTCTTTCCCAATCTAAGCAATATTCTTTAGAGGTATTATCATAATCAACTTTCAATTGATCTGAGTAATAACCTTTCGAGCCGTTAAACTCGAATCGATGCTCTTCTCCTGTTCCCGCGGCTAATAGTTGTCCGTCAGGTGCGAGTATTCGTATATAAAGGCTTTTACTTTCAGCTTTGGCCACTTTGTTTTCATTCAAGTTAAAGCAGACTCTGATTTTATCAGTTCGCTTTGCCCTATTCGTTTCTTTCCCGGTCATGTCTCTTCTAACATTTACACCAAATACCCTTACTTGAGATACATCCAATCTACTTGCTATAGCTACTTTACTAGATAGGTTTTCATTGCTTTTTTGAAGTTCCTTTGTCTTTGACCGTTCTTGTGAGAGTACACGCCTTACTTCTTTATTTTCTTCTCTGAGGCCAACATTCAATGTATTTAAAGAATCTATGGTAACGACATAGCCCTTCATAATTGTTCTTAAGGTTTTTGTTTCTTTCCGCAGCTTGTAAATGGCATAGTCCTTATCTTTTACCTTATTAAGCAAATCCTCTACTTCTTCTCTGCGTTGAGCCAACTCAACTTTCATAGAGTCATTATCAGTCTCTAAACTATCGAACTCCTGAAGCATGTTTTCCAGTTCATCTTGTAGTTCTCCCCTCTCATCGGTTAAATATTCAATCTCTGAACCTTTCTGAGAACTCTCTTTTCTTAATTCAAAGTACTGCCAAAGTGTAATGCCCAATGCAATGGATAATAATATTACCAGAGCAATTAATATTCGGTTCAAAGATTTATTCTGATCATTCTCAACCTTTAAACTTGCTTTTCCGTTCTCTTCTACCATTTGAGCGACTTTTTAACAAAGATATTTATATACTAACGAAATAAATAATTTTTAGTACCTTGATTTTCAGCATATAATTTGTAATTTGGGTCAAACTCCGAACCAATGCTATCAAGTTTAATCCATTTGTTTTTTCCTAAAGTATGTTATGCCTGTGGTGAAGCTTTAAGTCATAATCAGGTGCATATCTGTAGTCGATGTTATCTCGAAATGCCGCAAACCCATTTTTGGAAAAACAGAGATTCAACAGTACCCAAAAAATTCTGGTCTCGAGTTGATTTTCAAAAGGCAACTTCTTTTTTACATTTTCATAGCAAGGGGCGTGTTCAAAGATTGGTGCATCATTTTAAGTATAAATCGATTCCTGAAATCGGTATTACTCTTGGTGAATGGGCTGCCTCAGAATTACAGGCGCAAGCTTTTTTTGAAGGGATTGATCTTATTGTGCCAATACCCATCCATGATCGAAAGAGAGCTTTAAGAGGATATAATCAATCTGATTATATAGCCGAAGGTATTGCCAATGTTACCGGACTTATGGTAAGAACTGATAGTTTAAAAAAACAGATTCATACCAGTTCTCAAACACGCAAATCAAAGTATGAGCGATGGGAGAATGTCAAACACAGTTTTCAGTTGAGCAATGAGAGAGCATTTGAGAATAAGCACATATTACTAGTTGACGATGTATTGACTACCGGAGCAACAGTTGAAGCATCTGCCTTGGCCTTTTGTAAAGTTCCGAATCACCAACTGAGTTTGCTAACAATGGCCCTAACTTATTGATTATTTTTGCGTCCATGAGTTTTACTGTGGCATTAGATCAATCTCTGTCCAAAGAGGAGCAATATCAAAACTTGTTAAGTCAATTGGAGGCTTTGGTCAATGGAGAGCAAGATTTAATTGCTAATCTGGCTAACGTAAGTGCAGTACTAAAGCAAAGTTTTAATTATTTATGGGTAGGCTTTTATTTGCTCAAGAATAATGAATTGATCTTAGGGCCTTTTCAGGGACCTGTGGCTTGTACAAGAATAACTCTTGGCAAAGGCGTTTGTGGTGAGTCAGCATTAAAGAAAAAGAGTCTTCTGGTACCAAATGTTCATGAGTTTCCCGGACATATTGCATGCAGTACTTTATCACAGTCAGAATTGGTAGTCCCAATTCTGAAAGGAAATGAGGTTCTCGGGGTTTTAGATATAGATAGTGAAGACTTGAATCATTTTGATAATGAGGATCAGGTCTTTTACGAAAAAGTTGCACATATTATTGCAAAAAAATGGGCTTGAACCTTAAATCCTGGCATTTTTATTTTGCATTATTTACCCTGGCATCTTGTGCTCAAGTGGTTGCTCCTACAGGAGGAGATAAAGACATAATTCCCCCTGAAATTTTAACTGCCAACCCTCCGTCCGGGCAATTGAATTTTGAACAGAAGAAGATTGAATTTCAGTTTAATGAGTTTGTAAAGCTATTGAAGTTTAAAGAAGAATTAATTGTATCACCACCATTAAAGCATCCAATTACAACGAAAATTAAAGGCAAATCCTTAATTCTTGAGATAGAGGACACTTTAAAAGAAAACACCACCTATATTTTCAATTTTGGCAACTCGATAGTAGACATTACTGAAAACAATCCTATAAAAGATTTTACTTATGTCTTTTCCACAGGTGATATTATTGATACTTTAAGTCTTTCAGGACGTGTTACCAATGCTTTTGACTCGAAGGTGGAAGAAGGTGTTCTTGTCATGCTTTACGAGGAAAATGAAGATTCAATTCCCTATTTGAATCTGCCCACTTATCTTGCTCGAACCAATGAGGAAGGGATTTATACAATCAATAACATTAAGGAGGGAGAGTATAAAATTTTCGCTTTAAAAGATGAGAATAAAAACTACCTTTTTGATAGAAGTGATGAGCCAATCGCCTTTGATACCAATCTCATAACTATTCAACAGAGCAATGAAGATGTTAATCTTCGACTATTTATTGAGGATCATGAAAAGCAATTTGTAAAGCAACAAAACGAAGACGGTCCTTTTTTAGAGATTGTCATGAATAGAACATTTGATCAATTGGAATATGATCTCTTGGACACTAGTTTGACGGAGTTCCTTTTATTTAAACATGTTGGCATAAATAAAGATACGGCTCAATTTTACTTTAAAGAGCTAGAAAAGGAGAGGCTTAAGTTTGATTTAAAGACGGATACCAATTTCAGAGATACGCTATCCATTTTGGTCGATTGTTTAAATGAGAACTTTTCTGTGGATTTGACAACCAAGCATCCACATTTTGAACACTACAAAATTCGAGCGAATTGGCCAATCGATTCAATCCGAAAGGACTCAATTTCTTTGTACCGAAAATCTGATTCATCTATAGTACCCTATACCTTACAATTAAGTGGAGATGGAAAAATGCTTCGCATTCTTTCCGAATGGGAAGAGAATGAACAGTATAAAATTGTACTCTTACCAAAGTCACTTCATGATATCTACGGGCGTTATAACGATAGTATAGAATGGTCATTTAAAACAACAGAAGAAAAAGAATTTGGAAATCTGCATCTAAAAATTGAATTTGAAACTACTCATAACCTTGTTGTTCAACTGTTAAATGGTGGCGGTAAATTTCTAAAAGAAGCAAGTCTGGATTCAACTTTTACTGGGTTTATGCATCTTAAGGCCGGCGATTACCGCCTGAAACTTATAGAGGATATGAACGGAGATGATAAATGGACAACCGGCAATTATATAGAAAGAAAAGCACCTGAACGTACCGTAATTTACAATGAACCAATCACGATACGCGCCAATTGGGATCAAGAAATACTTTGGAAAATTGAATAAAACAGAGCATAAAATGAAAAAAATACTGCCAATCTTAGCACTATCAATAGCAATTATGGCATGCCAAACTCCGCAAAAAAAGGAAGAACAAAATAGTACAGAATTAAAAGCGGAACTGACTAATTTTTTAAATGAGTATAATTCAACATATCAGAAATTGTACTATGCATCTTCTCAAGCGCAATGGACTTTAAATACTCATATTGTAGAGGGCGATACAGCGACTTCAAATCTGGCAAAAAAAGCAGATGAAGCTTTAGCAGCATTTATGGGTTCGGAAGGAAATATTGAACAATCACGTCGGTTCTTAGAGAATAGATCTGAACTTTCAGAAATACAAATCAAACAGTTAGAAGCCATTTTGTATAATGCCGGTAATAACCCAGCAATAGCAAAAGAGGTAGTTAAAGAAAGGATTGCTGCTGAAACAAAGCAGACCGAGCTTTTATTTGGATTTCAAAGCACGATAGACGGTGAACCCGTTAGTGGTAATGACATTAATGCCATTTTGAAGACATCTCTTGATTTGGATGAGCGTTTAAAAGCGTGGGAAGCAAGTAAGGAAGTAGGCACCACATTAAAAGAAGGTTTGGCTAATCTTCAGGAGCTTCGGAATAAATCGGTTCAGGCTTTGGGTTATGAAGACTACTTTGATTATCAGGTTTCTGCTTATGGAATGACAAAAGAAGAGTTGATGCAAACCTGCAATGACATGATAAATGAAATGTGGCCATTGTATCGAGAATTACATACTTGGGCTCGATATACTTTGGCAGATAAGTACCAAAAAGAAGTTCCCGAATACCTTCCAGCACATTGGTTGACCAATAAATGGGGTCAGGAGTGGGGCGCCATGATCAATGTTGAGGGAATTGATTTGGATACAAAATTAGAAGAAAAGGGGGCTAACTGGATCGTTGAAGAAGGTGAGCGTTTCTACATGAGTTTGGGCTTCGATAAGCTTCCCGAAGTGTTTTACGAAAAGTCAAGCTTATACCCTGCACCAAAAGATGCAGATTACAAGAAAAATTCTCATGCTTCTGCCTGGCACCTGAATTTAGATCAGGACGTTCGATCTTTAATGAGTGTTGTGCCTAATACAGAATGGTGGGGGACTACTTTGCATGAATTGGGGCATATCTATTATTTTTTGTCTTATTCAAATCCTGAAGTACCCTTAGTCTTAAGAGAGGGAGCAAATCGTGCCTACCACGAAGCCATGGGCAGTTTGATCGGATTGGCAGCTTTACAAAAGCCCTTTTTGGTAGACCGTGGCCTGGTGGATGAAAATGTTGAGGTCGATGCTACCCAACAATTATTGGCAGAAGCATTGGATTTTGTTGTACTCATTCCTTGGGGAGCGGGTGTAATGACAGAATTTGAGCATGACTTATATGCTAAGAATCTTTCTATAGATGAATACAATAAAAGATGGTGGGAACTCAAGAAAAAATACCAAGGCATTGTTCCGCCTACTAATAGAGGAGAAGAATATTGTGATGCGGCTTCTAAGACGCACATAAATAATGATGCGGCACAATATTATGATTATGCAATGTCTAACATCTTATTGTTTCAGTTTCATGTACACATTGCCAATAATATTTTGAAGCAAGACCCACATGCTACTAATTATTATGGGAGTAAAGAAACCGGAGACTTTATTAAGAGTTTGATGGTGGGAGGAGCAACGGTAGACTGGCGAAAAGATTTGGAAGAAAAATTAGGTGAACCGATGAGTGCTAAGGCGATGTCTGAATATTTTGCTCCTTTAATGGAGCACTTGAAAAGGGAGAATGAAGGAAGAGAATACAGTTTACCATTAAGTTTATAGAAGATTCTTGGAATGATTAGAAATAAAAGAAAAGCGAACCTTGTAAAAGACAAGTTCGCTTTTCTTTTCAAGATGTTTAATTTAAATCAAACCGATCAAGGTTCATGACCTTTGTCCATGCTGCAACAAAGTCATGTACAAACTTTTCTTTTGCATCATCACTGGCATAGACCTCTGCTAATGCTCTCAATTCTGAATTTGACCCAAAAATTAAATCTGCACGAGTCGCCGTCCATTTTAAGTCTCCGTTACTTCTATCTTTTCCTTCAAACAGCATTTTTGAATCATCAATAGCTGACCAAACTGTATTCATATCCAGAAGATGAATAAAAAAGTCATTGTTTAACGCTCCCGGATTTGACGTCAATATACCGTGCTTTGATCCATCAAAATTGGCATTTAAAGCTCTCATTCCTCCAACTAAAACGGTCATCTCAGGGGCAGTCAAGGACAATAATTGTGCTTTATCTACTAACAACTCTTCAGAGCTTAAAGTATACTCTGTTGTCTGATAGTTTCTGAAACCATCAGCCATAGGCTCAAGTACAGCCATGCCTTCAATATCTGTTTGTTCTTGAGTGGCATCTGTTCTGCCAGCTTTAAACGGAACTTCAATAGCATAACCGCCCTTTTCAATGGCTTCTTCAATAGCGGCATTCCCACCTAAAACAATAAGATCGGCGATTGATACCTTTCTATTTGCGGATTGTGCATTGAAATTCTGTTGAATCTTCTCATATACATTAAGTACTCTTTTTAATTGCTCCGGATTGTTGCACTCCCAGTTTATCTGAGGCTCTAATCGAATACGCGCGCCATTTGCTCCGCCTCTTCGATCTGAAATTCTGAAAGTAGATGCAGAAGCCCATGCCGTACTTATTAACTCTTCAGAAGATAGCTCGGATTTTAAAATCTTCGCTTTTAAGTTTTTGATGTCTTGCTCATTAATTAATTCGTGTTCCGGATTAGGAATTGGATCTTGCCATACAAAATCTTCTTGTGGAATTTCTGGTCCCAAATAAGTTGATTTCGGCCCCATGTCTCTATGGGTGAGCTTAAACCACGCTTTAGCAAAAGCCTTTTCGAATTCTTTAGGATGATCTAGAAATCTCTTAGAGATTTTCTCATAAATGGGATCGAATCGAAGTGATAAATCAGTGGTTAACATGGTAGGCTTATGCATCTTACCCTCTTCAAAAGCATCTGGAAAAACTTCAGGTGCATCTTTGGCCACCCATTGATGAGCACCGGCAGGACTCTTTGTTAGCTCCCACTCATTGTTAAATAAAGTGGTTAAGAAGCCATGCCCCCACTGGATGGGTGTTGGTGTCCAAATAACCTCTAACCCTGATGTGATGGCATCTTTTCCCTTTCCTGATTTATAACTGCTTTTCCAACCTAAACCTTGTTCTTCGATCCCCGCTGCTTCAGGCTCGGGACCAACATGAGAAGCATCACCCGCTCCATGTGTTTTCCCGAAGCTATGTCCACCCGCAATTAGAGCTACTGTTTCTTCATCGTTCATGCCCATCCTTCCAAATGTTTCACGGATGTCTTTGGCGGCTAAAACCGGATCAGGATTTCCATTTGGGCCCTCCGGGTTAACATAAATCAATCCCATTTGAACAGCAGCTAAAGGATTTTCTAAATCACGATCTTCTGAATATCTTTTATCTTCTAGCCATTTACTTTCAGAACCCCAATATACATTGCTTTCAGGTTCCCATACATCTTCTCTTCCTCCTGCAAAACCTATTGTTTCAAAACCCATAGATTCTAAAGCAACATTACCTGTTAGAATCATCAAGTCTGCCCAAGAAATCTTTCGCCCATATTTTTGTTTGATGGGCCAAAGTAAACGTCTTGCTTTATCCAAGTTGGCATTATCCGGCCAACTGTTTAATGGAGCAAATCGTTGTTGACCTGCGCGGGAACCACCTCTACCGTCTCCAGTTCTATATGTACCCGCACTATGCCAAGCCATTCGAATAAAAAATGGGCCATAATGACCATAATCGGCAGGCCACCAGTCTTTTGAGTCTGTCATTAATTCTTCAAGATCTTTTTTCAGAGCATAATAATCGAGGTCTTCAAACTCTTTTTGATAATCAAACTCTTCTCCCATTGGGTCTGAAAGAGAAGAATTCTGCCGTAAAACATTTAAATCAAGTTGATTTGGCCACCAATCCTTATTGGTATTGCCTTCATCCTTAATAACCTGCCCACTTGATTTGAGTTTATCAAACCCAAAAGGGCATTCTCCTTTTTCTTCCATATGTTCTCCTGATTTAGGTGAGCTACACGATGTTGCTATCAGCGCTATAGCTCCAATAAATAATTTTGATTTCATGTCAGTTTTGCTTTTATGAAACACAAAGTTATAACATATTGTATATCTATAAAAACGATATTTTAGATGTATATATTGATGACATCAATATATTTGTAATATTGCTTTATGAATTTTCAACAGTTTCAATATGTGCTTGCTGTGGTAGATTGGCAGAATTTTGAATTGGCCGCAGAGAAATGTCATGTCACGCAATCTACCTTAAGCACCATGATAGGCCGCTTGGAAGAAGAGATCGGTATTAAGATTTTTAATCGAAAAACAAAACCCGTTTCCATTACAGATGAAGGTTTACAGTTAACCGAAAGGTTAAGAATAATACTCAATGAAATTGATGCATTGAATAATCTGGTTCAGGAGCTAAAAGGAGAGATGGCAGGTGAATTACGCATTGGTGTAATTCCAACTATTGCTCCATACTTATTGCCTTTATTTCTGACTGATTTTGCAGCGCGCTTTCCAAAGGTAAAAATGATCGTTAAGGAGATGACAACAGCTCAGATTAAAAAAGCTTTGAAAATAAGAAACATAGACGTTGGAATACTGGCGATTCCATTAGATGATTCTGAATTGGTTGAATTACCACTCTATTCTGAACCATTTCTGGTTTATGATTGTACAGGTGAGCCACAAAAAACAAAAGCGACGATCGATGGTCTGGATTACTCCAAACTTTGCCTCTTGCAAGAGGGACATTGTCTACGTACGCAGGTTCAAAAGATATGCGAATTATCGGATCTTTTTTCAAAAAGCGATGCAAATATTGAGATCGAATCCGGATCTATGGGTAGTCTATTGCGCATAACAAAGATCAGAAAAGGCATTACGGTAATTCCACATTTGGCATCTCTCGACTTACCGGAAGAGGACGCTTGCAAGCTTGTCGAGTTTGAATCTCCGGTACCGGTCAGGCGGGTGGGCTTGATTACTCATAAGTTTTTTGTCAAACAAAAACTGCTTTTGGTACTTCAAAAGATGATTATTCATTCAACAAATGGCATGTTACCCGAGCAAGAAAGAGGCCATGTGCTCAGTCCAGTATAAACAGGGTAAATTAAATAGCTATTGACTTATTGTTAATTAAGTAGCTTTTTCAAAGTATCTTGTTTGAAAGACCCTCCAATAGGGATTTGTAGATTCTTAATGAATAAAATGTCTTTTTCGATACCTGAGACACTCTCCATATTAACAATATAAGACTTATGCACTTGCAGAAATGAGCTTGGTAGTTTGCTTAACGTTTCGCTAACAGATTCTCGAGTTATAATTTTTTGAAGGTCAGTCATATGATAGGTTGAGTAATTTCCGTCTTTTTCTATATAGTTAATCTCGTTTGGATTTATACGGTGTGTCTTAGAGCCGCTTTTAAGTAAAACAATGCTTTTATTTTCAAGGGGTTTAATCTGTTTTTTTTCAGATAATACTTTGCTTATTGCTTTGGTAAATCTTTCAAAGCCAATTGGCTTAAGTAAATAATCTGTTGCCTGCACTTCATAGCTCTCAACAGCATACTCAGAGTACGCTGTTGTAAAGATGACTTTGACATCTTTACTGATCATTTTTGAAAGTGAAAGTCCATTTATATTGGGCATGTTAATGTCAAGAAAGATAAGATCAACTTTTTCTTTGGAAAGAAACTCAAAAGCTTTAAGTCCATTTCTAAATGTAGAGACTAATTCAATATTTGAGAAGTGATCTAAGTATCCTCTCAAAAGAGAGATAGCCTTTGGTTCGTCATCAACAATTATTGCTTTCAAGCTACATCAGTTTTAGTTTTACAAGATAAGATGAATTGTCAGTGGTAATATTAAGTTCGTGCTTATTAGGATAAACTATTTTCAATCGATCTCTAACTGTTGTGATGCCTGTTCCTGTTCCCATTTCTTGACTGTTTTCAAATAGAGTGTTTTTGACACTAAAAATAATTTCATTCTCATTTATTGTACTGAATAAAACTTCAATAAAAGAGTTGGTTTCTGGTTTAGTGCCATACTTAAATGCATTTTCAACAAACGGGATGAACAATCCCGGTTCTACTTCTAATCTGTCGATTTCTCCATTCACCTTTAACTTAAAGTCGACTTCTTGATCTTCAAATCTGAGTAACTGCAAGTGGCAATAGTTTCTGATAAAATCTATTTCTTTTGAAAGTAAGACTTTTTCAGATTTTGTTTCTTCAATTACATAGCGTAAGAGTTGAGATAGTTCTTCAATAGAAGATGCCATTTTTGGGTTTTTTTGCTGATCCACAAAGGCTAGAAGGTTATTTAAAGCATTAAATAGGAAATGGGGCTGTAACTGGTTTCTCAAGAGGTTTAATTCAGCTTGTTTAGCAATCAAGGCTAAATTCTTTTGTTTTTGTTCCATAATGATCCAAACCTTAAGTAGACCATACGAGGAAGAAATAGTGAAAAAGAAAAGAAGTATACTGATGCTAATTTGTGAAGGAAGTCCATAAGTATACGTCAATATATTTTGCTGAATAAAGACTAGAACAATACTAGAAAGTAGAAGAAGGCTCAAGGATACGAAAAGCGTTTTATTTTTTGGGACTCCTTTACCGAGCTGGTTAACATTAATAAGATTCGCATAAAATAATATAAACGCAACCGACAGACAGGTAAGTAATTGGTAAATAAGATTATCATCTCTGATGGTCTGTATGGTTTCTACTCCATCTATGATTTCAATTTCATGTCCTTGAATGGAAAAACTACTCACAATTAAACTTCCTGAAATTGTCCAAAAAAGAACATTAGAGATGATTTCGATCCATTTCATTCTCCCTCAAAAGTAGCTGCTTTTTTGATCACATTGAGAATGCTGTTATAAACCTTGCACTTCTTGTTATGAACTATAGAAAAATAGTTTTGTAACAAAAAAGAGTCTTTAGATCACTCTAATAAAACGATTCAGAACTTTGAATGATAAAAGAGCAGGTACTTGTTTAGACTTGTTTCATATTTTAATTGAGACTCTTATGAAGAAGTTTGCTTTTCTGGCAGTCATAATAGGCCAGTTCGTAGTATTCAGCGCTAATTCAATTAACGGAGACTTCAGATCTGAAATGAATTTAGATAAAAATATAGTCGAAGAAAAAGTTGATAGACTTGTTAAGCAGTATCTTGAATTGGATGTATTTTCAGGTGTAGTGTTAATAGCAGAGAAAGGAAAACCTATTTATCATAAAGCATTCGGATACGCTGACCGAAAACAAAATATTCCTAATACCTTATCTACTAAGTTTAATATAGGATCAATGAATAAAACCTTTACCAAGATAGCTATATTACAGTTGGTTGAAGAAGGTAGGCTCAGTTTAGACAATAGATTAAATACTTTGTTACCTCAATTTTCTAATGAACAGTACTCGAAGATTACAGTAAAGCACCTACTCAACCACTCCGCGGGATTTGGAGATTATTACAGGTCAATGGACTATTTTGACCTACCGGAAAATGAAAGGGACATTCAATCTGTTTTACAGATGATAAAAGACATGCCATTGCTTTTTGAAGCTGGCACAGAGCGAGCATATAGCAATTCGGGATATGTCATATTGGGGGCTATAATTGAGAAAATAAGCAAGAAATCTTACTATCAATATGTTCGGGAACATATTGTCAACCCTTTGGAATTGAAGAATACTTATTTAAGTAGTCAAGAGAAAATCCCTAATAAAGCGATCGGGTATCATAAGACGATGAAAGGGGACTTGAGAGATAATAGTGATTTTGTAGAAGTTTCAAAACCCGATGGCGGTTTTTGGTCAACAGCGGAAGACGTTATGAAATTTTACAGAGAGTTTCATTATGGTCATCAATTATTGAAAGAAGAAACCAAATTAAAAGATGAATTCTATAGGTTGACAACTCAGCACCGGACTACCGGGGGAGCTATTCCACATGCAGGAGGTTTTGAATTTTTTAATAGTATAAATCTAGAGATTTTGAGGGACGATATCACCATTGTTGTGCTTGCAAATATGAGAGAAACGATAGCTGAGCAATTGGGTATGGGTATACTGTCAATTATTAGAGGTCAAGAACCGGAAAAACCCTCTTTGCCCGCAGTTGAAAATGTATATAAAGCATATATAAACTATGGCATTGACCACATTAAAAAGAATTTTGAAGATTTGACCGTAAATTTTCACCCGGCTGATCCTAAATCATGGATACTGAATAGTATAGGTTATGAATTGATGTCAGAACATAAGCTTCATCAAGCGATAGAGCTTTTTAGTTTGAATACAGAGCTGTTTCCCGAAGATGCTAATGTTTGGGATAGCTTAGGGGAAGCCTACTTGAACAAGGGCGACAAAGCAAAAGCACTAAAGTATTATTCTAAGGCATTAGATTTAGATCCAATGATGCCAAGCGCTCAGGAAGCTGTTTCTAAGCTAAGTGAAGATTGAGTTTCTCAGACATAGAACAGGTTTTCTGAATTAGAAGGTTTTAATCAGATGCATTTTTATCTACGAAGCAACTATTTTATTACCAAGTTGAGTTAAATACATTCCATCGTAAGACAGTCTATCATCTCTAGCCGATAAATACTTGCTAGCTTAACATGTTGAATGTCTTTTAGATAAGTGCCTTTATCTTCTGCTGTTGTAAAGTCTATTCTAAGCGCGGAGGACAAACAAAGTAAATGGTGATGTTCTTTCGGCTCAAAAAGTAAGTGTTTTGTTTATAAAGAGAAAGGGGTCAAATTAGAGCTATGGATGGATGAAAATTGAATAGGTAAAAGATTTTCATTTTAGATTGCATGAAATGGAGTTCAATCTGAATGCAAACATGAATTTGATGCTACTTAAAGAAAGTCAAAATACATTTCTCTAAAAATCTACTAAAAGCACTTATTGACCCACTAGATACGAATAGCTGTTTCAAGAAACGGATTATGGTTTTTTGAACCTTTTTTTCTAACTTCCCGTATTATGTATTTAATTCATTAAAACCATCACATGCAACTAAAAAGACAATTTTCTTTTTACTTAATCTTTCTTAGTGCGATCAGCTTGTATTCTCAGTTAGATACAACAGATTTTGTAACAACATGGAAAACGGATAATCCCGGAAGTTCTAACGACTCTTCCATTACCATTTTTACCGCCCTCTCTGGGTTTGGTTACAATTACAACTATGATGTAGATTGGAACAATGACGGTATTTTTGACTCCTTAGCTGTAACCGGGAACATTACCCATACCTATGCTGCACCGGGAACTTATACCATTCGAATTCGTGGAACCTTTGAAGCGATTAGATTTGGTGGTGCAGGCTCAAATGACGCAAAGAAAATCATCTCTATAGACCAATGGGGAAATGTGATGTTTAGAGACCTTGATCAAGCATTTCAATTTTGTTCTAATCTTGGGTACACAGCAACTGATAAACCTAATATCGCTCCCTTTACGCGTGCTTCTTTCATGTTTGACAGTGCCACATCTTTTGATGGTGACATCAGCAATTGGGATGTGTCAAACATTAGAGAAATGCCTGGAATGTTCTGGTTGGCTAGCAGTTTTAATCAGAATCTGAACAATTGGGACGTCTCTAATGTGACCAATATGGAACTCATGTTTTCCGGCGCTTCTTCTTTCAACGGTGACATTAGTAATTGGAACGTCTCTAGTGTTCGAAATATGAATATGATGTTTACCGACTGTCCGTTTAACCAAAACTTAGGTTCATGGGATGTGTCTTCGGTAACTGATATGGGAAGAATGTTTTATAATTGTGCGTTTAATCAAGACATCTCTTCATGGGACGTTTCATCAGTAACAGATATGAACGAGATGTTCAGTGGTGCAAGTGCATTTAATCAAAACATCGGCTCCTGGAATGTTTCTTCAGTCAGAGGAATGGCTGGCATGTTTGATGGTGCATCAAGTTTTAATCAAGATATCTCTTCTTGGAACGTTTCATCCGTTACAAGTATGAGTCGCATGTTCTTCTATACAAATTTTAATCAAGATATTTCTTCTTGGGATGTCTCATCCGTCACTAACATGAGTAGAATGTTCAGCTATACAGATTCATTTAATGTAGATCTTTCTACATGGGATGTTTCGTCTGTTACTAACATGTCTTTTATGTTCCAATACGCACGTACATTTGATCAAAATCTTGGGAATTGGGACATTTCATCTGTTACCAACATGGACAATATTTTCGGTAGACGACCAATACCTAATAGTCACATGTCAATCCCTAATTATGACAGCACGCTCATTGCTTGGCAGGCTAAGCCACATCAATTAAACGTGCCTTTCGGAGCAGATCTCTTAGAATATTGTTTGGCAGATTCTGCCAGGACTCTTTTAATAGCGGACGGTTGGATGTTTTCGGGCGACACCTTTAACTGTACAACAACAGGTATTGAGGACTTGCATGATAGAACTTCAATTAGCTTTTACCCTAACCCTGCAAGTAATTTGCTGTCAATACAGGTTTTACAAAATCAACCCTCAGCTACTCTTGAACTATACAATGCAAAAGGGCAATTGGTACACGTGTTCAATACGGGTCAAGAACAATTATCTTATGAGATCAATGTGAGTCAATATCCTAGGGGGCTTTATTTTTTAAATTACAACGGTTCTGTAGAAAAGATTGTGATAGGAGATTGAATTAATAAGAAGGTTCGATTAAAAAATGTCTTACTGTCCCATGCTGAGGTTTTGTATACTTACCTCTATCAAAAAAACCCAGTTGCTTCGCTTTCTAAGTTTTTGTTTTGAAGTTCACCTGAGCAAGCTCAGTTCCTAAAAACAAAAACCAAACACTTTCGTGATCGGGTTTGAATTCTCTAGTGGACCCAACTAGACACATACCGAACCAGTTGGTGGAGTTTTTATATAGGTTATCTGTGTAGTAGTAACAAAGTAACAAGAATTTATTCTTAATAACGTCTTTTAAGTTAAGTATGTATCTATATAGTGGCCTTTAAAGGTTTCACTTATGTCATTGAAATTTATTTGACTACATCTGACCGATAAAGTTAATGATGCGATTAGTTGTAGTTTAACTAAAGGGTAGTGCTATTATTTTCAATAGTTCGACTTATTTTGATAATTAAACTGATCTATTTATTTTTGAATCAAATAACTAAACCAATTCAAAATGAAAATAGTAATTCTACTTTTCTCAGGTCTCTTTTTAATTTCTTGTGGCGAAACTTGGGTAGTCTATAATTCTGATCAGGATGTGTATACCGCTACTCTCGAGAACTCACCTCCAAATGTTGTCGGCAATAATAACTTCTGGCAAAATGTAAGTCCGGCAAAGGTTCAAAACTTGGGGATAGGATTAGAAGGGAAATATACCATCTTGGCGACCCGGCTTTCACGAGGCCCAAATCTAGGTAATGACGGAAACATTAAGATTTACAATATTGGAGGTGCCGCTTTGCTTCAAGAGATTGATAATGACAGTTTATTCAGAATGATTGATCGATTTGATGAAAAGGTGTATCGTGGCAATTGGAATCCTACTCCAGGCCTCTTAATTGAAGATATTAAATGGAGATCTGTGGATACTGTCATTTTTGAGATTGGACAAGACCCTGTAACAATGCAAGGAGACCTTACACCATTTAGAATCGACATGTTATACGATATTCCGAGTAAAACTGTAATCGATGTTAAAAATTTTAAGACAGGTGAAAGACCAATAATACCTTACCCAAACCATAATGCAAAAAGCAAATATGATTATCATGTGAGTAATGGAAGCCTTATAATTGAAGGAAATACTATCTCGGGTTTAGCACCTGACATAGATTCATTAGACCTAACGGTAATGCCTTAGGTATTGTTTGGAAAGCTAACAAAGAACTTTAGTTCAAGTGGCATTGGAGAATTTGGTGCTAGCTGGAGACTATGGGTTCGATTGTCACCCAAGGTCAAAATAAAATCCATTTTCTCCGAAGAAAAATGATATTTTGTTGTCCAGCACTTATAAGCAGAGCTTAACGTTATGCCAACAAAAAAATCCCCAATGCTCTGCATTGAGGATTTTTATTCTCTGGTGGTGCCAGCTGGAATCGAACCAGCGACACAAGGATTTTCAGTCCTTTGCTCTACCAACTGAGCTATGGCACCTTTTGAGGACGGCAAATGTATCAATAAAAAATTTTCTAAAACAAAAAAATTACAGAATAAGAAATATTTCTATTGGGGCTAAATTCGCCTAACTTTGTTTTATGCCCTTTTCCCTTTGTATAGATATTGGAAATACCAAAACCAAGTTTGGTTTGTTTGAAGAAGCTGAGCTTGTTCATGCACTTTCTATTAAGAATGAAGAATTGGACATCAACAATGCCCTTTTCTTAGATTACGTTTTAGAAGCTTGTATCGTATCTTCGGTTAATCCTCAGGCAGAAAAGATTTTAAACTTAGATCGGTACGAACACGTCGTGCATTTGAATCATAAAAGCAGATTACCCTTTAAACTTGATTATGAAACTCCGGAAACTTTGGGCAAAGACAGGATTGCTGTCACAGCGGCAGCGCATCATTTGTTTCCAAAGCAAAACAGCCTGATTATTGATGCAGGAACGTGTATAACTTATGATTTTTTAACAAAGACCGGTGTTTACAAAGGGGGAGCCATATCTCCGGGTATTCAGTTGCGCTTAAGGGCCATGAATGACTATACCGGAAAGTTGCCCTTGGTCAATTGGCAAATGGATCAAAAGCCTGAGATGCTTGGCAGGTCTACAATTGCAAGTATGCTGTCGGGAGTTGTAAATGGTTTGATTCAGGAAATGAACGGCTTTATCAGCGACTATGAAAGCAGACATGAACAACTTAAGATTTTGTTAACAGGAGGCGATTCTAAATTCTTTGAAAAAGAGCTAAAAAATGGCATCTTTGCAGACCCAAATTTGGTGCTAATAGGCTTACATGAGATACTGCAATATAATCGCGATTAAGACATTCGCATGCTGCATTTTAATGCTGTTTCTTGATGGAGCTGTTCATGCGCAGCAAAACACTGATTCTCCTTATTCCAGATATGGCATTGGGTTGATTCGTCAATCGGCTTTTAATTCTAGTTTCGCAACTGGGGGAATTGGTCAGGCGTGGCGACCATTAATGTATAAACCTCAGATCAACGATTCATTGGCAAGAAGTAATGCCAAACTCAACGATCGTCAGACCAATTATTTGAACCTGACGAACCCCGCAGCAATCTCAAACATCAGTTTAACTACTTATGAAGTGTCGCTATTGTCTCAGAATGTTGAATATACAAGTGATTCGCAGTCCAGACAGGGTAACAATACGACTCTCAATCATTTTGCTATTGGCTTTCCGGTCGGGAATCAAATGGGGATGAGTTTTGGAATACGACCCTACAGTGTCATGGGCTTTGATTATCAGACAATCAATTCCGTTCAAAGTGTGAGCAATACCAAAAGTTATGAAGGTCGTGGGGGCTTAAATGAAATCTTTTTTGCTTCAGCCTATCAGTTCGAAGACTACCTTTCCATAGGTCTTAAAGGCAAATACTTGTTTGGAAACATGCAGGAAACCAAACGCGTCATTTTTACCGAGTCTTACTTTTTCAATACCATCGATCGCTCTGAAATGGCGATTAGTTCAATGGCTTTTGAGATAGGAATACAGTACTTTAAATCCTTGAATAAGGATTATCGTATGGTTGTGGGTGCAACCCTTTCTCCGGTTGATGAGGTTTCAGGGAAACGGACTAACCTAATAGCCACTTATACCGGAACCAATAACTTGGAAAGAATAAAAGATACACTTGAACTTAATTCTAATCAAAAGATAGAATTGACCATACCCAGTTCAATTGCTGGAGGCTGGAGCATAGAAAAAAAGGGGAAATGGCTAGCAGGTATCGATTATACTCAAATCAACTGGACAAGTACACCTTCAATTGATGGGGTGACATTTGAAAATGCTTATCAAATCAATGCCGGTTTCGAAAAGTTTAGTCAAATCGCTGCTTTCGGTGGCTATTTAAAACGAATGGGTTATCGATTTGGGATAAGATATAATTCTGCTCTTTTACACGTTAATAATACGGCAATTTCGGAGTTGGGAATTGCAACAGGAATTGCTCTTCCGCTAAGGAAATCATTCTCAACAATTAATTTTGGCATAGAATTAGGTAGAAGAGGAACAACAGATGATGGATTAACCCAAGAGGACTTTATCAATCTCCATTTTGGCATGACCATCAATGATAAATGGTTTATAAAAAGAAAATACGATTAACAAAAACTAGAAAAATGAAAAAGATAGCATTAGGGATTATTCTTTCAGCTTTTATTAGCCTCAGCTTTGCTCAGGGTAAGTATGGGGAAGACAGTGTAAAATGCGTTCAGAATTTATCATTGTATAGAGATTATTACAAACAAAAGGTATATGATGATGCCTATAAGTATTGGAAAATAGTGTTCAATACTTGTCCTGCTTCATCTGAGCGAATGTATGTAGATGGTGTGAATTTGGTGAGGTATAAAATCAAGAAAGCAAAGAGCGATGCCGCATTGGAAAAAGCTTATATTGATACATTATGGATGGTATACGATAAGCGTAAAGAAAACTTTGGTAAGGCAGGTTTTGTCGATGGGAGGAAAGCGACAGATATGCTAAGATACATTAGTGATCAGCCGGAAGTTATTTTTCCGGTAATAGAATCTTCAATTCAGGAACAAGGTTTGAAATCTGAAGCGGGAGCGGTAGTCACTTATATGAATACGATTGTATTGCTAGAGAAAGCAGGAAAGAAAACACCTGCTGATGTGGTAGAAGCATTTGGTTTAGCGAGTAATATTTTATCTCATAACATAAGCAAATATGCCGGGAAGAAAACGGGAGAATATTATGTAAAAGCTGAAGAGAGTGTAAGTTCAGTGGCAAGTCCTTATTTGAGCTGCGAGGTATTGGTTGAAATGGCCAATAAAAACTACGAATCAAATAAAGAGGATTTGGCTTGGATGGAAAGAACAGCTGATATCTTAGATAAGAAAGGCTGTACTGATGCACCTATCTTTTATACCATTGCTAAAAATCTGCATTCCAATAATCCATCTGCATTGTCTGCTGAAAAAATGGGAGTGATGTCATTGAAAACCAAAAAGTATCAGGATGCTGTTGATTATTTTAATCAGGCAATTGAAATGGCTCAGGACCAGACAAAAATGTATGATTACCGAATTGAATTGGCACAGGCATATAGTTCTATGGGTTCTTATGCTGCCGCAAGATCTCAAGCAAGAAAAGCGGCTGAATTAAAACCCGGAGCAGGCTTGCCATACATTATGATCGGTGACATGATTGCAGGAACTACGGGTTGTGGCGAAGACGCATGTTCTCAAAAGGCAGTGTATTGGTTGGCAGTAGATTACTACACAAAAGCAAAATCCATTGATTCTGAAATGGCTTCAACAGCTAATGCTAAGATTGCAAGCTATAAAAAGTACTTCCCATCAAAAGAAGATTGTTTCTTTAACGGAACTAAAGAAGGGGATACAGTTCAGGTCGGTTGCTGGATTGGAGAGTCTACGAAAGCCAGATTTTAATTGAACAAGTTGTTTGACACAATTGGTTTAAAAAAAACTCTTACCATTGGAACAGTATGTTTGATGGTAGGAGTTTTTTGTTCTTGTGAAAATGATATTGCTGAAGTCGAAAAATTAAGCCAAGACACCCTGTTACCTGATCAGTCTGCAAGAAATGTAGACATACAGTATAGTCAAAAAGGGCTTGTTGTCTTGCGCGTGCAAGCTCCATTGCTCAATCAGTTTGGAGGAAAAGAGCCGTACAATGAAATGCCGGAAGGGGTAAAAGTGGAAACCTATGATTCCGCCAAAAACGTAAGCTCTGTTTTGACTGCGAACTATGCCATTCAGTATACCAATACGGAGGTAATGGAAGCAAAGTACAATGTTGTTGTCATTAACGATAAAGGAGAAAAACTGAATACAGAACATTTGACATATGATCCAAAAGAAGAACAAATCGTATCTGATGAGTTTGTAAAAATCACCACGAAAGATCAGGTTATAATGGGTGAGGGTTTAATTGCGGATCAAGACTTTTCTAATTATAAAATTTTAAAGCCCAAGGGTGTTATAAACATAGAAGATGATAAAGTGGATTAAGTTTTTGGAAAAAATGTGGCTCATGTTAGCCATACTCACTTTTCTTATAGGACTGTATTACAGTTTGATGTTTGGTGTTTATGATGCACTTTATTTTTTTGGTTTTTCAGTCATTTCTATTTTACTATTCACGGTTCGTCGTCAGCAACGCCGTCATCATGAACGTAAGAATCCATGAGTATTTTTTATATTTGATTTGAGATAATTCATGTATGGATAGTTTTCAATGGGGTGTTATCCTCGCTTCTTTGCTTTTTTCGGCCTTCTTTTCCGGGATGGAGATTGCGTTTGTTTCGGCCAATAAGCTGAAAATTGAACTGGATGGAAAGCAAGGTGATTTTTTAGCAAAAATCATTTCTAATTTTTTAAAAAAACCTTCCCGATTCATAGGTTCTATGTTGGTGGGCAACAACATTGCCCTTGTGGTATATGGAATATACATGGCCAAGATATTAGAGCCGGAAATAGCCAGATTGTTTAATAATGAGCTGTTCATCCTGTTTGCACAAACTATACTTTCTACAATCATTATTCTCATTACGGCCGAGTTTTTGCCAAAGACCTTATTTAGGATTAATCCCAATAACATGCTGAGGATTTTTGCTCTTCCCTTGCTCATTATCTATTACATTTTGCTTCTGCCAATGTTATTGGTTATAGGCCTGTCTGAAGCACTGATAAAGTTGTTTGCACCTAACATTAAGTTGCAGGAAGAAATTGACTTCGGTAGAGTTGATCTTGAGTATTACCTCAAAGAGGGAACGGAGCATAATACAGATCAGGAGGAGATTGATCATGAGATTCAGATTTTTCAGAATGCCTTAGATTTTTCTAAGGTAAAGGCCAGAGAATGTATGGTGCCAAGGACAGAGGTGGTTGCAATGGACGTTGAGGATAGCATAGAAAACTTGAGTGCAAAATTCATTGAAACAGGGTTGTCTAAGATATTGATCTACAGAGATTCTATAGATAATATCATTGGATATACACACTCCTTCGAATTGTTTAAAAAACCGGAAAGCATTAAATCCATTCTTCTTCCGGTTCCGATAATAGCTATTTCAATGTCTGCCAATGAGATTCTAGAGGTTTTTATAGAACAGAGAAGAAGCATTGCAGTTGTGGTAGATGAATTTGGGGGAACCTCGGGTATTCTTACCATTGAAGACATAATCGAAGAAATATTTGGTGAAATAGAAGATGAGCACGATAAGGAGGAACTCATTGAAAATCAAATATCAGATGTAGAGTTTCTGTTTTCTGCCCGTTTGGAAGTCGACTATTTGAATACTGAATACAACTTAAAATTACCTGATTCTGATAATTATGAAACCTTAGCAGGTTTAATTATAGATACTTATGAAAGTATTCCGACCATGAACGAAAAAATTACTCTTGATCAATTCACATTTACGGTGAAAAAGGTTTTTCAAAATAGAATAGATCTGGTTCACTTAAAAATAAATGAAGAAGAAGGCTAAAGTCATTTAATCTGAACTCAGCATTATGACTCATTTTTAGCTTAGTTAAAAGACTTCCATTATTCAGTTTACAATCGTATATTCGCAGACTTAAATTTTTTAACCTATTTCTATGGCGATTATTGGAAAAATTAGAGAACGTTCAACCTTAGTTCTGATCATTATAGGCTTGGCTATAGTTGCTTTCGTTTTGACTGATTTATTTACAGCTCAAACTAGCGGCCGTCAGGGTCCTATTAATCTGGCTGAAATTGAAGGTGAAGCGATTTCTGCTACCGATTTTGATTATAAAGTTCAAGAGGCATATAAAAATTATCAATTGAATACGCAATCTACGGAACCTTTAGATGAACGTACCAAATCAAGTATCAGAGAGCAGGTATGGAACGAAGTTGTTTCCGATCAACTCTTGGGAAGAGAAATGTCCAAACTAGGAGTATTTGTCACAAAGGAAGAACTGTTTGATATGGTTCAAGGCAATGACCCTCATCCTAATGTAAGGCGTGCATTCTCTAACCCTGAAACCGGAGAGTTCAATTCAGGAGCAGTTATTCAGTTTATTCAAAATTTGGATAACGACCCTAAAGCAAAAGAACAATGGTTGGCTTTTGAAAAAGCCCTAAAACGTGGGCAAAGATTTGAGAAGTATAACACACTTATTAAACGTGGCCTTTACTTACCTACTGAGCTGGCAAAGATGCAGACAATGGAAAACAATACACAACTTTCCTTTGATTATGTTGTGAAACCATATTCGATGTTAGTAGATAGTGCTGTGAGTGTAACTGAAGAGCAGATTAAAGATTATTACAATAGAAATCTGGATCAGTATCAACAAGAAGCAAACATCAAAGTTTTTTATGCTTATTTCCCGGTTAGAGCTTCACAAAAAGACATTGCAAGAACTGCCGAATGGGCTCAAGATACATATGAAAGTTTCATAACTGCCGAAGAGGATTCGGCTTTTGTTGAGGCCAATTCTGAAATTCCATTTGATCCTGCATATTATTCTCAGGAAAATGCGCCAATGGGAGCAGATACAAGTTTATGGTACATGGAAAAAGATTCTGTTATGGCCCCATACATGATAGAGAGAACATATTATATTCAAAAGGTCCGTGATATCAAAATGGCACCGGATTCAGTAAAGGCAAGGCATATTTTGATTAACACATCTGATAGAACACCTGAGCGAGCAGAAGAGATTGCCGACAGCTTATTAGCTCTTTTAAATGCTGGTACTAAAATGGAAGATATCGTTCTGGATAATTCAGATGATGTTGGTTCGGCGCAAAACGGTGGAGATTTAGGATGGTTTACAGAAGGGACGATGGTAAAGCCATTTAATGACGCAGCATTTGCAGCTGAGATAGGAGCTTTTACAAAAGTTCTTAGTCAATTTGGTTACCATCTTATTGAAGTTACGGATAAAACAGAACCAAAAAAGAAAATTCAAATTGCCACCATACGAAGAACAGCAGAGCCGGGTAAAGAGACGTATGAAGAAATATTTAACCAGGCCAATAGCTTTTCAATCAATGCTACCGATAGAGAAACGTTTGACAATATAATTAATGAGCTTAAGATTCAAAGAAGAGTCGCCGTATTGGGTGAAAATGAGAGTATGATTCTTAATTCTCCAGCTTCAAGAGATTTAGTAAGATGGGTGAGAGAGGCCAAGGTTGGTGATATTTCTCAGGCAGAAGATTTCGGTGATGCATTTGCAGTGGCCATTGTTGATGAGATCAATGAAGAAGGCGCAACTCCTTTAGATAAAGTGAGGGTAAATGTAGAATATGAGGCAAAGAAAGAACAAAAAGCCAAGCAGTTTATTGAAGAGATGAGTGGAACTACGGATTTGCAAAGTATTGCAGGACAACTTGGATTGGTTGTAAAAACTGCTGAGAACATTACCTTCAGTAGCGCTGCTATTCCCGGTGCAGGTGTTGAGCCAGCTGTTGTTGCTAAAGCTTATAGCTTAGAACAGGGTCAGATGAGTGTACCGATAGAAGGGAAAAATGGAGTTTATATCGTTAAGGTGACTCAAAAAACAAGCCCCGAAAATGTGAATGTTGCATCAATTCGAGATACATACAATAGAGGCTTATCATCACGTATAGATAATGGTTTGGTCTTTCAAGCGATTAAAGAAGAATCAGATATACAGGATAATCGATCAAAATTTTATTAGAACAGCTCGAGAAAAGAAGAAGCAAAAAGGTCATCCGATCGGATGACCTTTTTTATTGCTTAAACAGGAGCAGAATTAAATGACATTTAGTTCTTTTCCAATCTTTGTAAATGCATCAATTGCATGGTCCAGATGATTTTTTTCATGTGCAGCAGATAATTGTACCCGAATACGTGCCTGTTCTTTAGGTACAACGGGATAAAAGAACCCAATCACATAAATCCCTTCTTCTAACAATCGATCTGCAAAAACCTGTGACAATTTAGCATCATAGAGCATAATGGGCACAATAGCAGAATCTCCGTCTTTGAAATCAAAACCAGCGGCTTTAACCCCGTTCTTAAAATAGGCCACATTATCCATAAGCTTGTCACGAAGAGTTGTAGACTCTTCTAACAAGTCAAATACAGCAATTGAAGCTCCGACTATAGAGGGGGCAAGAGAATTGGAAAATAAATATGGTCTGGAGCGTTGCCTTAACATTTCAATGATTTCTTTTCGTCCTGTTGTGAAACCTCCCATAGCTCCTCCTAGTGCTTTACCAAGAGTACCGGTTATAATATCTACACGCCCCATTACATTGCAATACTCGGAAGTTCCTCTCCCGGTTTTTCCAATAAACCCATGAGCATGGCAATCATCAACCATGACTAATGCGTCATATTTGTCAGCTAGATCACAAATCTTATCCAGTTGAGCAACATAGCCGTCCATAGAAAAAACGCCATCAGTAACGATAACCCTGAAGCGTTGTTCCTGAGCTTTGATCAATTGAGCTTCAAGATCAGTCATGTCGTTATTGGCATAACGATATCTTACTGCTTTACATAGCCTTACACCATCAATTATTGAGGCATGATTCAAGGCATCAGAGATGATAGCATCTTCAGGTCCTAGAAGTGGTTCGAATACTCCGCCATTGGCGTCAAAAGCAGCGGCATACAGAATGGTATCTTCAGTTCCGCAAAATTTAGCAATACGCTGCTCAAGAGTTTTATGAATGTCTTGAGTACCACAGATAAAACGAACCGAAGACATACCAAATCCATGAGTATCCATAGTAGCTTGAGCTGCTGAAACTACTTTCGGGTGAGAAGATAAGCCCAGATAATTATTGGCGCAGAAGTTTATGACTTCTTGTCCTGAGTCTAATTTGATAACAGCATCTTGAGCTGAACTAATGATGCGCTCCTTTTTAAAGAGCCCGGCATCTTCTATTTGATTTAATTCTTGACTTAAATGAGTCTTGATTTTTCCGTACATATTATCCTTCTTTAATACATTGTGATTTCCAAATGTAGTGAAATAAAAAACCCTTTTTGACTCGCTCAAAAAGGGTTTTTTATTGATGATTATTCAATTAATTTATACTACACCTTGTGCAAGCATCGCATCGGCGACTTTTACAAAGCCTGCAATATTTGCTCCTTTAACATAGTTAACATAACCGTCTTCCTCGGTACCATATTTCACACATGCTTCATGTATAGAAACCATAATGTCGTGAAGTTTTTCATCCACTTCTTTTCTTGTCCAAGATAATCGCAATGAATTTTGACTCATTTCTAGACCAGATGTGGCAACTCCACCTGCATTAGAGGCCTTTCCGGGAGAGAATAAAACTTTATGCTCATGGAACAGTTCAATGGCATCAGGAGTACATGGCATATTAGCACCTTCAGCTACACAGATACATCCATTGTTAACCAATGCCTGAGCATCTTCTTTTTTCAATTCATTCTGAGTAGCACAAGGTAAAGCAATATCGCATTTTACGTTCCAAGGCTTTTCACCTTCAAAGTATTCAAAACCATCATACTTTTCAGCTATCTCAGAAACTCTTCCCCTTCTTACATTCTTGAGTTCTTTTAAGAAGTCCAAGTGTTCTGAATGAAAGCCCTTTTCAGCATGAACATAACCTGAAGAGTCAGAAACCGTGACCACTTTACCTCCAAGGTGTATCACTTTCTCTAATGCAAATTGAGCCACATTTCCCGACCCTGAAATAACAACTGTTTTTCCATGAAAGTCATCATCTTTTGTAGCCAGCATTTCTTTAGCGAAATATACAGTTCCATAACCTGTAGCTTCAGGACGAATTAAACTTCCTCCAAATGAAATGCCTTTTCCTGTTAATACTCCTGTAAACTCATTTCTTAATCTTTTGTATTGACCAAACATGTAGCCAATCTCTCTACCCCCAACACCGATATCTCCGGCAGGAACATCTGTATTCGGACCAATATGTCTGGATAACTCGGTCATAAAACTTTGACAAAAACGCATGACTTCATTGTCTGACTTTCCTTTGGGGTCAAAGTCAGATCCACCTTTACCTCCACCCATTGGCAGAGTAGTTAAGCTATTCTTAAACACTTGTTCAAAGGCCAGAAACTTTAAAACGCTTAGGTTTACTGTCGGGTGAAATCTTAAACCACCCTTATATGGTCCTATTGCAGAATTCATTTCGATTCTGAATCCTCTATTGACCTGCGTTTCACCATTATCATCGATCCATGGAACACGGAACATGATTACTCTTTCCGGCTCAACCATACGATCGAGTAATTTACCTTTTTGGTACTCAGAGTTTTCTTCTATAAATGGAATTACGGTTTCGGCTACTTCTTCAACCGCTTGCAAGAATTCGGGCTCATGGCCATTTTTAGCTGCAACTCTGGCCAAGAATTCTTCAATCTTGGCATCTATGGCTGCATTACCTGTTCTACTCATTCTGTGTTGTATTAATTTCTTAATTATCGGGCAAATGTAAATAAATTTAACATTGACGAGATACGGATAAACTAGCGAATCAACTCAAATCGTTTTCCGGGATGTGAACGAATAATGCCTTTAAATTCTAAATTGAGCAATAGACTGGAAGTTTGACTCATGCTCAAACCACCTTTTATGCTAATTTCGTCAACTCCGAGCAATTGATTTTGGTCAAAAAGGTGGATGATCTCTTTTTCATTATCACTTAGGTCTAAGAATAGTTTAGGTTGTGGCGACCTAATAGAGACCTGCTCATCCCATCCTAAAATGTAAGCGATATCTTTTGCTGATTCAATAAGGGCAGCTTTGTTTGTTTTTATTAGTTGGTTGCAGCCTAATGAATGGCTGTCATCAGGGCGGCCTGGAACAGCGAAAACATCTCTATTATAGCTGTTCGCAAGATTAGCTGTAATTAAAGACCCTCCTTTAGCAGAGGACTCAATAACAATAACGGCATCACTCATTCCTGCAATAATCCTATTGCGTTCGGCAAAGTTAGATGGCAAAAGCTGAGTATTTATTGGATAGTCGGAAAGTAGTCCGCCATTTTCTTGCATTTGCTGAGCATATTTGAGATGAACCTTGGGATAAACATTATCTAAACCACAGGCTAGCACGGCTTGAGTAGGAATTTTCTGATTAAGAGCTGCTTTATGAGCAGTAATGTCAATTCCATAAGCCAGTCCGGATATAATAGTAGTGTCATATGGAACAAGCTCTTCAATTAGTTTTTCGCAGAAGGCTTTACCTTTTACTGTGGCATTGCGTGTACCTACTATGCTTATTGCTCTAGATGGATTAAGATTAATGTCTCCCTTGGAATACAATATCAATGGCCCATCTTCACAGTGGAATAAACGTTGGGGATAAGATTCCTCTAAAAAGTAATGTATATTGATATTCTGTTCAGAACACTTTTGATAAAGGTCTTCTGCTCGATCTTTTGCCTCATTCCTCCCTGTTATTACTTTTTGAGCTATTGTACTGCCAATCCCGGGAATTCTAATTAGGGCAGATTTGCTTTCCTTCATAACGGCTTCGGCATCACTGCAATAGGCAATTAGTTTTTTAGCACCAATATGTCCTATACCCGAAATGAGAGAGACTGCGATTTGGTTGATTTTATCGTTCAATTGAAAAACAGCTTACATTTGTTTTCAAAAGTAAAAAAACATGCGCACAATTGGAATAATACCTGCTAGATTTGCATCAACGCGCTTTCCCGGTAAACCTTTGGTTGAGGTTTTAGGTCGGTCAATGATTCAAAGAGTATATGAGCAAGCCTTGTCTGCAAAGGTATTTGATAAGATAGTGGTAGCTACTGATGATGAGCGCATCTTGCTTGCCGTCAATGCGTTTGGTGGAGAAGCGGTAATGACCTCTACAGATCACCCAAGTGGAACAGATCGCTGTAAGGATGCTTTATTGCAGCAAAAAGAAAATTACGATATAGTGGTCAATATACAAGGAGACGAACCTTTTGTTTCTACAGATCAAATCCGACTGATTTTGTCTTGTTTTGATCAGGATTCGACAGACATAGCTACTTTAATTAAACCAATTACAAATTTGGCGGAACTAGAAGATCCTAACCGACCAAAAGTGATAGTGGATATTGAAGGGTTTGCCATTTACTTTAGTCGTCAGGCCATCCCATTTGTGAGAGCGGGAAGCAAAAAAACATGGCTCGATCAAACCTCTTTTTTTAAACATATAGGAATGTATGCATACCGCAGAGATACCTTGCTTCAAATTACAGAGATGAAGCAAACTCCTTTAGAGTTATCCGAGGGTCTGGAACAACTACGATGGATAGAAAATGGTTTGAAAATCAAGACGGCTGTAACTGAAGAAGAATCCTACTGTATAGATACTCCAGAAGACCTTAAAAAGATAGAAGAAAGATTCTCTGTTTAAATGGCATTAATTTCTCAATTCTCACTACCTTAGCCTTATGCAAGAAGTTAAAATAGATTTGTATATATCTGACTTATTGTATCAGTACGACTGTGTGATTGTGCCTGATTTTGGTGGATTTGTTGCTAATTATGCTACAGCTGAAATCAAACCCATTCAGCACAAATTTATTCCACCTTCAAAACACATTTCGTTTAATAAAAACTTGAGAAATAATGATGGCTTATTGACCAATCATATTGCTCAACGTCAGTCTATTTCTTACGATGAAGCGAAAGGTTTGGTCTCTGCTTTTGTTAATCGATCTATAGAAGGTTTAAACCAAGGCGACCGAATTTTTATACAGGACGTTGGAACCTTATATTTAGATCCGGAGGAGAACATTCAATTCGAAGCTGTTGAAGAGAATGACTATCTATTAGAGAGTTTTGGAATGAATGCTTTTAGGGTACAACCTATTCAAAGAAAGTCAAAAGCGAAGGCAATTGAGGAGAGTGTAGAAAAGGTGATTCCACTTATTTTGAAAAATAAGGAGGAAGAGAAAAAAAAGAAGGTCTTTTGGCCTGCGGCGGCTATCTTTTTCTTTTTGTTATCACTAAGCTTGTTTATCAATCAAGGAAGCCATAATAATCAACTTCAGTTTTCCAATCTAAAATTTTGGGATAACGAACCACTAACCTACCAAGAACACAAGACAGATTTAAAAACATTAGAAAAGGTAGATTCGGAATACAATGCCCTTAAATTCCCGGACGAATTGAGTCTTTATGAAGGAACTAATGCACTCTATGTTGATGGGGTTTTAAAAGAAGAGATCCCCATTGAAGAGGATAATACAGAAGTCGTTATGGATTATCTTCCAAAAACGCTTAGATTTCATGTTATGGGCGGCTGCTTTTCAAATGCATCAAATGCTCAAGGTTTGGTCAAAGATCTACAGTCTGAAGGATATGAGGCACGTTTACTTGGGGACTACAAAAATTTACATGCAGTCAGTTACCAAAGTTTTGCTACTCGAGAAGAAGCGGTTCAGCTTTTGGAAAAAGTGAAAAACTACCATAACCCCCACGCCTGGTTACTGGTTAAAGAGTTTTAGGTTGCCTTTTTTAAAATTGGCGCTTATTAAACTTGAGCTTGTTTAATTCCTAAGTACCTTTGCCCGCCAAATTAAAATGCGATGAAAGCACGATTTGCTAAAGAGACCTTTGCTCAAACTTCCAAGATTGTTTTACCAAACGATACCAATGTGTTGGGTAATTTGATGGGTGGGCAATTGTTGAATTGGATGGACATTACGGCCGGTATTGCTGCTCAAAGGCATTCCAGAAGAGTAGTAGTAACAGCTTCAGTAAATAATGTGGCCTTTCAAAAACCCATTAAATTAGGTGATGTAGTATCAATCGAAGCAAAAGTTTCCAGAGCATTTACCTCTTCTATGGAGGTGTATCTGGATGTCTTTGTCGATCAGAATAATGGAGGCAGAGTAAAATGCAATGAAGCCATTTATACCTTTGTCGCTGTTGATCAAAATGGAAGTCCGATTGAGGTGCCTGAGCTTGTTCCGGAAACCGAGCAAGAAAAAGAACGCTTTGCTTCAGCACTGAGGAGAAGACAGTTGAGCCTGATTCTGGCGGGGAAAATGAAACCGGAGAAAGCGACAGAATTAAAAGCCTTATTTGAACAAGCAGAGAAAGCGGCAGGTTAGATCGATTTCAGATCTAATTCTTCCATGCACTTAAAATGTTTTTTAGGGCATTGATCAAAACCGATTTTAGAACAAGGTCTGCATTTAAGCGCATTGTTTTCTACGATCTTAAATGTGTCTTTCTCGCTTGGCAGATAAGGATACATACCAAATTCAGGCACGGTATTGCCCCATATGGAAAGGATCTTCTTTTTAAATGCCGCAGCAATGTGCATCATACCGGTATCCGGAGTGAGTACCTTTTGACTATTTTGAATCAGATAAGCAGATTCATGCAAGGTTGTTTTTCCCGCACAGTTTAAAACCAGCTCAGGCTTATCTTTTTCTAAAGACTGCCCCAATTCACTGTCTTCCGAACCACCAATCAAAAGAAAAGGTCCTTTATGGCTATCTATAAACTCCAGAATTTTATGTCGAGGAATTCGTTTGGTGAAATGATTCGCACCCAAAACAATAACCGTGTAATTGGACTTAAATTCAGAAGGAATGAATTTCGGATAGCCTATGTTTTCGGGCAAAAAATAATCCAATCCTTTTTGATCATTTTCAATGCCTAATGCCTTGCAGGTGTCGAGATAGCGATCAACTATGTGTACATCAGGGAGCTTATTGATCTTGAGATTGACCAATAACCACTTCTGCCAATTGAGTTTGTCAAATGAAAAAGCCAAAGCTTTTAATCTTGATTTAACCCTTGAAGACCTTAGATTTTTATGCAAATCAATGATGTAATCAAACTGTTCTGCTCTTAAATCAGCGATCACCTCATTTGTTGATTGATCTATACTATGAATTTTCAAAAGGTAAGGGTTATGTTCTAAAAGGGGGCGGTAAGTCTTCTTGGTGAGGTAGTGAATTTCTACATCTCCATGAATCTGCTCAGCCAGGCAGCGAATGACAGGAGTGGTTAACACAATGTCTCCTATAGAACTGAAACGAACAATTAAGATTTTGACCTTCATGAATGCTTTGACAAATTAAATGAATAATTAAAACAGATTCGCTTTGCTTGAAATTTTACATTTGTTCCATGCAATTTATAGATACACATGCACACCTTTATGCCGAACAATTTGATGAAGATAGAGATGAGATGATAAAACGGGCTTTAAGTGCAGGCGTTGAAAAACTCTTCTTACCCAATATTGATTTGGACTCTGTTCAAGGCATGTATGCTTTATGTAGTAAATATCCAAACTCTTGTTTTCCAATGATGGGATTACACCCATGCTCGGTTAATGAAAATGTTGAGCAAGTGCTCGACCAAATTGAATTGCATTTTGATCAAAGAAAATATTGGGGTGTCGGTGAGATAGGGATTGACTTGTATTGGGACAAGACCTTTATCGAACAGCAGAAATACGCTTTTAAGCGACAAATAGAATGGGCCAAAAAAAGGCAACTGCCCATCGTCATTCATTGTAGAGAGGCATTTGATGAAATATTTGAAGTCGTAGATGAGTGCAATGATGAGAGGCTCTTTGGTATTTTCCATTGTTTTACAGGTACTTTGGAACAAGCCAATCACATTATCGACTACGGCAATTTTAAGTTGGGAATTGGGGGAGTCTTGACATTTAAAAAAGCGGGTTTGGATCAGGTGTTTGAGCACGTAGACCTTAAACATTTGGTTTTGGAAACAGATGCCCCATATTTATCTCCTGTACCCTATAGAGGTAAGAGAAATGAAAGCAGTTATTTGTTGTACATTGCAGAGCGATTGTCCGAAGTTAAATCAATACCATTGAGACAAGTGGCAGAACAAACAACAGCAAATGCATTAGAAATTTTTAGCCTTTAATCATGAACCCTAAAGTATTAATCATATATACCGGAGGAACAATAGGCATGGTAGAGGATGCTAAGACGGGTACATTAAATCCGATAGATTTTGACCAGCTTTATGACAATGTTCCGGAATTAGAGAAACTTCAAATTGATTTGAAAGTGGTTTCTCTTAAAAAACCTATAGACTCTTCAAACATGAACGATACAGTCTGGTTTGAACTGGTGGATTTGATTGATACAAACTATAAAGTGTTTGATGGTTTTGTGATACTTCATGGTTCCGATACCATGGCTTATTCTGCTTCGGCATTGAGCTTTCTGTTGGAAAATGTTTCCAAGCCAATTATATTCACGGGGAGTCAATTGCCCATCGGGAAAATTCGAACGGATGGTAAGGAAAACCTGATAACGGCTATTGAAATAGCAGGAGCTATGGAGAATGGCAAACCACTGGTTCCAGAAGTAGCTATTTATTTTGAGTATTCTTTATACCGTGGAAACAGGACGACCAAAGTTAGTGCTGAGCACTTTGAAGCGTTTCAATCACCTAATTATCCTTTATTGGCTGAAGCAGGTGTGCACATTAAATACAATCGCTTTGCCATCAATGGTATTTCTGATCAAGCCTTTTACAGTAGAAAACGCATTTGTAAAGATGTTGCCAGCATAAAGCTATATCCGGGTATTTCGGAAAAAGTATTTCGTGCTATTGCTGATATTCCAAATCTAAGGGGGTTGATTATAGAGACCTATGGTTCCGGTAATGCACCAAAAGAAACCTGGTTTAGCCATTGTATACAAACACTTGTTGAACGAGAGGTATTGGTCTTGAATGTGACTCAATGTGATACAGGCAGTGTCATTCAGGAAAAATACGAGACGGGAATTCATTTGGCACATTCAGGTGTGTTAAGTGGTAAAGACATGACCTTTGAGGCAGCGATTACGAAGCTAATGTATCTATTAGCATGTGAAGAGTTGAATTTGGAAGAGAAAAGAACCTACTTAGTTCAAAATTTGAGAGGAGAGGTGTCGGATTATTAACCTAATCTTAACTTGCCTGAACGTTTTGCTATCATTGATTTTTTTGTAATTTGGCGAACCGTTTAGCTCATAGAAGAGGAACGTATACTGGAGAGGTGGCCGAGTGGCTTAAGGCGCACGCTTGGAAAGCGTGTATGCAGGAGACTGTATCGGGGGTTCGAATCCCTTCCTCTCCGCAGAAGGAAGAAAGGGAAGAGGAAAGACGTACATTGAAAAAAGAATGAAGAGGTTTGATGTTTAGGGGATGAGAACCCTCGGGTTCGTTCCGAGTCTTGTAATCAAGACGAACACATCGACTGAAGGGAGATAATCCCTTCCTCTCCGCAGAAGGAAGAAAGGGAAGAGGAAAGACGTACATTGAAA
>CAYULW010000011.1:0-88211 GCA_964445815.1 uncultured Flavobacteriales bacterium | reverse complement strand
ACACCATGGTATAAAAGCCTGTCTTTTTTAAATTCTAAAGCACTATAGTCAAAAGACTCCTGTATAAGCTTGTCGTTTGCTTTTAAATAAAGTCGATACTCCGAAAGCAATCGCTTGATATCAACCCATGAAGTGTGTTTCACTTTACCTACAAAAAAAGGCTCTGTAAAAACATTAGGCAGCTTAGCTTTCGATAGGCCTTCATTTATATAATCATCTAACTCGTCTTCTTTAGACCTTTTTTTCCAAAAAGTACTTTCATCATCAGAAGAAATAAGCTTAAATAGCGAGATGGGCTTGTGAACCTTTTTTGATAGAAACCGGTTTAGTTTCGGGTAAAATAGTTTATTGTATTCAACAAAATCGTTCACTCTCCACGTTTTTGTAAGCCTTTTAAGAACTAAGGGGTTAATTATTCCTGCAGCAACATGAGAAGACCCATGCTTATATCCTTTATCAACTACTTTAAAGCTTAAGTTTTTTTGATTCAAGCCATGTGCTAAAAATGTTCCGGCAATACCCTGTCCTACGATGAGGTAATCAACTCTTTCCATGGCTCAAATTTAGCTAATCGATAGCCTTAACAACTAATGAATTAATATTGACTAATTTTGTGTTAAAATCGTAGCAAATGACTAATTCCATACTGTTTGAAGCGGGTATGATCGGCGCTCCACAGATTATTTTGATTGTTGTTGTTCTTGTTCTATTATTCGGTGCAAAAAAAATACCGGAATTAATGAAAGGCGTTGGCAAAGGCATTAAAGAGTTTAAGGATGCCACCAACAAGGAGGAAAAAGAAGAAGAAAAACAATAAAGCGCTTACAATTGAAAAACTATCGATCTTTATCAGAGATACAGTCTGATTTGAATCAAGGTGTCATTTCTTGCGTCCAACTTGTAAACAACTACATTCAAAAGGCAGAAAAAGCAGAAGACTTAAATATCTTTCTGGAGCTTTTTAAAACTTCGGCATTGCAAAAAGCAGAAGAGGTGGATGCCAAACTAACTTCAAATTCAGCAGGAAAGTTGGCTGGTTTGGTTGTTTCAATAAAAGATAATATTTGCTATAAAGGCCATAAAGTTTCAGCCTCATCAAAAATATTAGAAGGGTTTGAATCGCTTTACTCTTCAACAGTTGTTGAGCGACTCTTAAATGAAGATGCCATTATTGTTGGCCGAACAAACTGTGATGAATTTGCGATGGGTAGCTCTAATGAGAATTCATTTTTTGGAGCGGTAAAAAACCCTAATAACCCAGCAAAGGTTCCAGGTGGTTCAAGTGGTGGTGCTGCTGCCTCTGTTTCTGCCGGATTATGTTTAGCGGCATTGGGGTCTGACACTGGTGGCTCCATTCGTCAACCAGCCTCCTTTTGTGGAAACGTTGGTTTTAAACCAACCTATGGAAGGGTTTCTAGACACGGTCTTATTGCATATGCAAGCTCGTTTGACCAAATTGGAACATTTACAAACGATACCCAAACAGCAGCAAGTATTCTTGAGGTTATAGCGGGCTCTGATGAATACGATTCTACTCTAAGCCAAAAAAAGGTAGAACAATATACAGAAGGCTTGAATAAATCACCTGGAAAAAGAAAAATAGCCTACTTATCTTGTTATGTTGAGCATGAAGGCTTGGACCCCGAGATAAAGAATAAAACAATTTCTATTATAGATCAGTTGAGGCACGAGGGTCATGAAGTGGAAGAAGTTGATTTTAGTTTTTTGGAGCAAATGGTTCCATGTTACTATGTATTAACTACGGCAGAAGCATCTTCCAATTTAGCAAGATATGATGGCGTACATTTCGGATACAGAAGCCCCAATGCTAATGATCTTGAAAGCACATACTTAAGATCAAGGTCAGAAGGCTTTGGTCCGGAAGTCAAGCGAAGGATAATGCTCGGCACATATGTGCTTAGCGCAGGTTATTATGATGCCTATTATTCAAAAGGGCAAAAAGTGAGAAGGCTGATTAAGCAAAGAACGGAAGAAATACTTAGTCAATATGATTTTATTCTCTCACCAACAACCCCCCATTCAGCCTTTGATATTGGGGCTCAAAATCAAGATCCAATAAAAATGTACTTAGAGGATATTTTTACAGTTCAAGCCAACTTATCCGGAATTCCTGCAGTTTCATTGCCAATGGGCAGAACAAAAGAAGACATGCCTTTCGGCATTCAATTGATGGCGGCTCCTTATTGCGAAAAGGATTTACTTGGTTTTTCGAGTTATCTCATTAACAATTTTTAGTTGAAAAAAGCGTTTCAACTAAAAGTGAAAAGCCTTTATATTCATGAACTTCGTTAATATCACAACAGGAAATTGTTGAATAAAATGAAATTAATGAAACCTAGTCTCACTCTATTTGTAATCCTACTTTTCAGTCAAGCTGTACTAGCAAACGCATCAGAGACAAAAACAAAAGACACGTCATATGTTATTGCTTCCGATAACGCAATTTTAAAAATGATCGATAGCCTAATGGCCTCAACTTATTTCGAGTCTTTGGGTGTAGACTTAGACTCAAGCCATGTAGATTCTTCATTTTTGGCTACAAGTTTGGATGACTCTGTATTGAGTCTTCGCTTGCAACACCTCAACTCATTAACACCGATACAGCTTGATTATAATGAATATGTGAAGGCATTTATTAATTTATATGCGGTTAAAAGACGCCCAGTTGTAAGTAAAGCTATAGGTCTTTCTCCAATTTATTATCCTTTGTTTGAAGAGGTATTAGATAAATACGATTTGCCTCTTGAACTTAAGCATCTGGCTGTTGTTGAATCGGCTCTTAGTCCGGTAGCAAAGTCCAGAGTTGGAGCACAGGGGTTGTGGCAATTTATGTATCGTACGGGAAAAATGTATGGCTTGGAAGTAAACTCTTATCAAGACGATAGGATGGATCCCTATAAGTCTACTGTGGCAGCCTGTGAGTACTTAAAAGACCTCTATGTATTGTATAACGACTGGCACTTGGTTTTAGCCGCATACAATAGCGGACCCGGTAATGTCAATAAAGCCATAAGACGTTCCGGAGGAAAAAAAACGTATTGGGAAATAAGACAATATTTACCCAGAGAAACAAGAGGATATGTTCCGGCATTCATTGCGGTTAACTATATCATGAACCACCATAAGGATCACTTGATAAATGCTAAAGTAAATCACAGTTATGCTTTTTTGACAGATACGATTAAAATTTATAAAGCAATGAGCCTTGAGCAAGTGGCTAATTATGTGGAACTGCCAATAGAAAAGGTTCGTTTTTTAAATCCAATGTATCGCATGGACTATATTCCTGAGAAAAAAGAGGGACAAACCTTGTGTTTACCGATGGCTAAAGTGGGCTTGTATTTGGCCAATGAAGAAGCGATTTATGCAGACATGAGAAGAAAGGAGGTTGCAGACAGTATAGCCGGTAAAGAAAAGCCGCGAGAACCCTTAATGCAAGAACATGTGGTGAAAAGGGGAGAATTTTTAGGTTATATCGCGGAGCGTTACAATTGTAGGGTTTCTGAAATTATGGCGTGGAACAATAAAAGAAATACACGTTTAAAACCGGGCGAAAAACTTGTAATCTATGCAGATAAAGGCAGCGTTCAAAAAATAAGCTCAAAACCACAAGCTAAACCAACACTAAAAGCAAATGGTAAATACCAAGTTCACGTTGTTAGAAGCGGAGATACACTTTGGGACATTGCTAAATTGTATGAGGATGCAACTGTAGCAGAACTAAAACGTTTAAATGGACATCTTAACTTTAGGAGATTGAAACCGGGAATGCAAGTACGAATAAGGGCTATAGGTTAATGACTAAGTTATATTTAATAGGGTTGTTCTGTATTTCTTTGTTTTTGCTTTCATGTAAACATGAAGGAAGCAACTCCGCTCTGCCTTCGAGTTCAGGTAAGTATGGAGAAGTGCTGGTTGTAGTAGATACCAGTCTTGAGAATGGCGTGGTTGGAGAAAAACTACAAGCCATTTTCTATGAGTCATTACTTGGTATGCCACAAAAAGAGCCTCAATTTAGAGTAGCAACAGTTAGTCCTAAGGGGTTTAAGTCGATTTTAAAAAGGAGTAGAAATATTCTAAAGTTAGATGTAAAAAAAGCATCAAAAAAAGGTGTACAAATAGTTCGTGATGCATGGGCAAAAGACCAGTTGCTGATTAAGATTAGTGCACAAGATCAGCAAACAATAGCAAGAATCTTGTCCAAAAACAAACAAACGATTCGTGACTATTTTAATGAAGAAGAAATTTCCCGACTAAAACGACAGTTTAAAACAAAATGCCTGTCTGATATAGAAGCAAGAATAAAAGAAAAAGCAGGACTATCTTTAACCATTCCTTCCGGTTTTGTAAAAATGCTTGAAACCGAAAACGGATTATGGATAAAGAAAGAAAAACAGGTCGGACAGCACCAAGTTATTCAAGGTTTGTCTATATATATAGAGCCATATACTACGGATAGTGTTTTTTCTTCATCGGCAGTCACCAAGAGCCGAAATAAGTTTACTAAAAATCATATAGAAGGCTTTAGGGAAAATTCTTACATGGCCGTTTTTGAAGACTACTCCTTACACATCAAAGAGCTAAACTTAAATGGGGTCTATGCAAAAGAATATAGGGGTCTTTGGAATATGAAAAATGACTTTATGGGCGGGCCATTTTTGCACTTTGTCTTTGTTGATGAAGAAAACAATAAAGCAGTCCATTTAGATGGCTTTGTATACGCTCCTAAATTCAATAAAAGAGAATACTTAAGAGAACTGGAAGCCATAATGAGAACATCAATACTCAAAGACTAACCCAGTTTGTTTATTCAAAAACGGCTTCAAGTACCTCAAAGCTTTTCAGTTTAAAATCTTGTCCGAATTGGTTTTTGATGTAATTCAATAAAAAAAGGAGAACTTCTTTCCTCTCACTTCTAACAAAAGGCTCCCCGTTAATAAAAGCACGTCTAAAAAGCTGGCAATCTCTTCCAACTAATACCTGGGAGTGCTCAGGTCTCGTATTGCTAAAGTGTGCATGGATCATGTCAAAAAAAGTCCCATCATTTTCAAGATTGGGTTTTATCCCTAATGGTGTACAAAAGCCTGCCAAAAACAGTAGAGGAAATTGTTTAAACGACTCAATATTGTTAAGCTCAATGGATTTTGTTCTTAAAAAGTCAAATAGCTGAGGGTTCTTTTCTTCCTCATGAATAACTCGGCTTATGAGTTCGGCAATAAAAAGTCGGATTGTGCCTTTCACAATGTTGTCATCAAGCGCGTATCCTTTGGAAAAACGTGCTTCTTTTAGGCGTTTGATTTTGGACTTCCGGTTTGACGAGGTGATGACCTCAAGTAAAGCAAATGGTTGAAGGTAGGTGTGTTGAGTATTTCTTTTCGACTTACTTCGGTTGGTAATTATGGAAATAATGCCTTCTTCTCTGCAGTATAACTTTGTGATGATCGAACGATCTCCATACTTAATACTGTTAAGTACAATGGCTTCTGAAGACAGGTACATATCAATTAATTAACAGCACTTTTGCTACGTGTGTTTTTAGTGATTCTTCAGAGTTGTTAGCACTGTTAAAAATGAAATATACGCCGGTTGAAGCTCTTTCACCTTTAAACGTGGTACCATCCCACACAGCTTGTCCCCCTGTTGATCTTAGCTCATTAACTAAATAGCCGTTAATGTCAGTTATTTTTACAGTTGAGTTGTTGATCAATCCACTGATTGCAATCGGGCCTTGGTAGCTTTCTCTTACAGGGTTCGGAAACACCTTTACTTCTGAAAAGTCTTCTGCCCCCTCTGTAGCTGTTCCTCTAAATGAAATTAAACCATTTGAGGTTCCGAAGTAAACCTCTCCTGTTTCATCATCTATACCAATAGATAAAACAGTATTTGAAAAAAGAGGACTATTGTCTTCTGTAAAGTGGTGAATTGTTTCTTCACCATCTTCTGAAATGAGGTATACTCCTGAATTTTCTGTTGCAATCCATTTTCTGTTTGCTCCGTCTACTGCAATGTCTTTTATATCTGTTCCTGCTAATAGAACTTCGACATTTTCTGAACCTTCTATTAGTATACGCTGTGCGTCTCTTCTGCCCTTTTGAAAAACATCATCAGGACTAAAGTATACAACCAAGCCGTCTGATGTTCCAATCCAGATTTGTCCTTTTTGGTCTTTTTCCATTGTAATTCCTTTGATTCCCGGAAGGTTTCCTCTTCCTTGTTGTGAGGTTAATACAATTTTTCGATCATCGTTAGGGTTATTGTAAGTTCCTCTATCGTCAAAAACTAAAATCTGATTAGCTCGTGGAATGGCAATCCACTTAATTCCTGACTCTGTAATGATTAACTCCGTTACCGCAGTGCTATTTGTAAGTGTATCTCTTATTGCTAAATTAAAGCGTTGCCAGTTTCCATTTATTCTGGCAGACAAACAGTTTTCTGTGTACGTGTTAGTAACCCACATGTTTCCATTTTCGTCAAATTCAACATCAGGAACTCCGGTCCAGTCCCAAACAACATCCTGTCTTTGTTGAATTGATGAATTAGAGTCATCAATTTTTTGAAAGTTGAGATTTTCATCTACTTTGATTAATGCCCTTCCAAAAGTTCCAATATATGCAGTACCTTCCTTATTGGGGTCAAAGGTAACAGACATCGGGTCAAATAAATCTTGAAGCTCAGCAGGCTTCCCGGATCGATAAGTTGTCCATTTACCATCCCTCAAACGATTAAGCACTATGGTTCTGAAAGAACTATTGTAGGCGCCATCAAACCCACCATTTGTAGTCCAAAGTATACCATTGTTTGACTCAATTGATGTCACATCTTTATCTTCAGGGCCGTTTGGTCTTAACCCTGCTGCAAAGCTGTTGTTTTTAAATTGTTCTAATGGAGTCCAACCATTTAAAAAGTAAATGTGATTGTGGCTTTTTACAAGCCCTTTAAACCCATTACCTGACTTTGATATGCTATTAACTACAGCTAAATTATTATTGTATTCAAAATAGCCGCCATGAGTAAACCAGTGAAGCTTATTTGCTTCAAGATGATAGCCGGCAAACCTCTTATTGTTAATTTCCGAAACCTGGATCAAAGAGTTGTTTGAAAGTCGATAAACATTATCATTTGCAGCCTCCTCAACAACAAAGTAGAGCGTGTTGTTAAGCGCAAAAACAGCTTTAATGTTTTCGTCTTGTTTTTCGGTCATTTCACTCCATGCATTTTGGTCTAAGAGGTTACTTGTTGAGTTGGCAAAGTAGATTCCTGATTTTGTTGCAGCATAATATCTATTGTTAAAAAGGTAGGCAGAGTTGATTTCAAGACTATTATTGTTAATGAAAAAACGATAAGTGTCTTTTATTTCGTTTCTATCTGTGTTAAGCTCTACTATTCCAAAGTTGAATGAAAGAAGAGCTGTTTCATTAAAGAATTGAATATCATTTATTCCTTTATCTACTATTGTGCTGTTTTGGCTTATGAAAGGGATATTAATTGTTTGATTGCCTTTTAAAAGATCAATGTTTCCATCAGAATAAACAATAACCAAAACGCCATTATGTGGGTTAAACTTTAATTTGCCCACATCAATCCCATTAAGACGATTTACTTTAGAATATCGGCTAATTGAACCATCTGCCTCATTGTATACAAACAGGCCTGTAGTCGTGCCGACATATATATTGGTTCCATCTGTTGTAAGCGATGTGCCTTCATTATAGGGCAGGTGATCGGTCCAGCTGCCAATGGGTTTTAATTGTGCAAATAGTGACAGGCAAACAATAAATAGGCCGATTAATGTTATAGGTTTTTTTAGCATTCTAAACATAACACAAATTTGCACTTTTTATTGTTTTCATAGATAGTATATTTGCCTCCCCAACGGCTCCGTAGTTCAACTGGATAGAATAACAGATTTCGGCTCTGTTGGTTGAGGGTTCGAATCCTTCCGGAGTCACAAAAAAATGCCGCCATTGGCGGCATTTTTTTCTGGACAAATGTATATTTTGACTTTTAACCCCAAGCAAGGCTATTTGTTTGGTTTTCAGAATGTTGAAAAGACGACTTCTTTGCGGGTTTCTTATCTTTTTAAGGGTTATATACTATAGAAGGTAGTTTGGAGTTTGTATGGCTTAAAATTGCCTCATTTTTTATTTTTCAAAAAATAAATCTGTGAAGAGAAGCTTTTTTTTGATTTTGCTTTTAAGTTTGACACAAGCCCTCTTAGAAATGCAGAAGTATAATTGATTTTTCCTGTTTTATACTTTTCACTCAGCATACTGACATAGAAACTATCAAACCGCATGGGTTTTGTGTCTATCAATTCAAAATCGAACTTATCTGCTAAATTTTTTATATCATTTGGCGTAAAGTGATAAAGGTGCCTTGGGAGGTCATAAGCCGCCCAATATTTTTCATAGAACTCGGCATCATGACTATTTCTATTCGGAACCGCAACAACCAAAGTTCCGCTTGGTTTGAGTAGCTTTTTGATTTCAGAAAGTCTTTGATTAAGATGATAAACATGCTCTAAGACATGCCACATTGTTACAATACAATAAGAGTTTTCCTTTAGTAAACTAATTTCAGATTCAGGAGAAATGTCAAGTTGGTATGTGTCAATGGCAAAACTTCTTGCTTTTTCAGAAGGCTCAATTCCTTTGCATGTCCACCCATTTTTTTGGCAGACATTTAAAAACTCACCCGTTCCCGATCCAATATCAAGAAGCGTTCGTTCATTTCCAAAGCGATCTATTAGCTTTAATTTATCCTTTAATGTTTTGTTTCTTACAACTTGATATAGCTTATGTATTAACCCTTTGTTTGTATTGCTATGAGAAATGTATTCTTCCGATTCGTAATACCTCCCTATCTCGTTTTCCTGAGGCTTAGGATTTGTAAATTGAAAATGACATTTATTGCATTCAACAATGGTAAACTCTTCCTGACTAACTGTGTAGTCTATGCACCTCAATGTCTCACTAAAGCTTGAGGATTCGCAGATGGGGCAATGGCTAATTTTATTCATATGTTTCACGTGGAACTATCTACCAAAATGCACGAGTAAAACCGAAATATCCGAAGGCGAAACGCCACTAATTCTTGAAGCTTGACCTATAGTTGATGGTTTAATTTCGCTTAGTTTTTCTCTTGCCTCAGCAGAAATGGAGGTTAACGAATGGTAGTCAAAATCTGGTTTTATTTTGATTCCTTCTAATCGTGTTAGTTTAGCAGCGGTTTCTTTTTCTCTTTCAATGTATCCGCTGTACTTAATTTTAATCTCGGCTTGTTCTAAAGATTCTTCGGAAAATTGAGAAATACTAGCTGTGTTGATTTTATTTTCCTGAAGCATATTTTTCAGTGAAACTTGAGGGCGGGAAATAATACTAGCCAATTTTACTTTTTGTTTAATAGGGCTGGTACCAAGTTTCTCTAAATAGGGGTTTGCTTCGTCGGGAGTAATTGATGACTCAGAAAGTGCGGTTAGAATTGACTCAGTATCGTTTAACTTTTTTTCAACTGCTTTTAGCCTTTTTTCATCTGCTAACCCAACTTTGTACGACAGAGGTGTAAGCCTTAAATCTGCATTGTCTTGTCTTAAAAGTATTCGGTATTCAGCTCTTGAAGTAAACATTCTATATGGCTCTTTGGTGCCTTTTGTTATAAGGTCATCTATTAAGACGCCGATATAAGCCTGATCTCTTCTCAATACAAGAGGCGCCTTTTCCTGAACCTTTAAACTAGCATTTAGTCCAGCCATTAAGCCCTGGCCTCCGGCTTCTTCATAACCGGTCGTGCCATTAATTTGACCTGCAAAATAAAGGTTCTCAACCAATTTTGTTTCTAGGGTGTGTTTTAGTTGTGTTGGAGGAAAGTAGTCATACTCAATGGCATAGCCAGGTCTGAATAGCTTAACTTTTTCAAAACCTTTAATCTGTTTTATCGCTTTCATTTGAACATCCATTGGCAAAGATGTTGAGAAGCCATTTACGTAAATTTCAACAGTATTCCAGCCTTCTGGTTCTACAAAGATTTGATGTCTTTCGCGCTCGGAAAACCGCTTTATTTTTTCTTCGATAGAAGGGCAATAGCGTGGCCCTGTTCCCTCAATTGCTCCACTAAACATAGGAGACCTTTCTAAACCACTTTCCAGAACTTCATGAACCCTTGGATTGGTATAAGTAATGTGACAACTCAATTGGTTTTTTAGTCTTGGAGTATTAGTAAAGGAAAACTTTCCGGGAATATCATCTCCGGGTTGTTCTGTCATTTTAGAATAATCCAAAGACCGAGAATCAACTCTTGGAGGGGTTCCGGTTTTCATTCTTCCATGGTCAAATCCGAGATCTATAAGCTGCTCTGTTATCCCTGTAGAGTTTCTTTCTGCAGCTCTTCCTCCTCCAAAATTTTTCTGACCGACATGGATTAACCCATTTAGAAAGGTGCCATTTGTTAAGACAACAGTTTTTGATTTTACAGTTAAACCTAAAGATGTTTTTACTCCAACCACTTTGTTGCCTTCAACGAGCACCCCATTTACAGTATCTTGCCAGAAGTCTACATTTGGAGTTTGTTCAAGCATTAGTCTCCATTCTTGAGCAAATAGCCATCTGTCCGACTGCACTCTTGGACTCCACATGGCAGGACCCTTTGATAGGTTTAGCATTCGAAATTGAATGGCCGTTTTGTCAGAAACAATTCCACTGTAACCTCCCATAGCATCTATTTCCCTTACAATTTGACCTTTGGCAACACCTCCCATGGCGGGGTTGCACGACATTTGAGCAATGGTCGACATGTTCATTGTGACGAGCAATACTGACGAACCAGTATTTGCGGCAGCGGCCGTGGCTTCACAGCCGGCATGACCTCCCCCAACAACAATAACATCATATTCTTTAAGCATGGCCAATTTGTTTCACGTGGAACACTAGATAAAATCGGACTGCAAAGCTAAATAAAAATCCTCTTTAGCTCGCATTACCGCTTGTTCTTCAGTTGCCTTATCATTGTATCCCATTAAGTGCAATATGCCATGTATCATGACCCTTGACAGTTCTTGTTCAAATTTCAGGTTGAGTGATTCTGCGTTTTCTTTTACACGTTCTATACTAATGAATAAATCTCCCGAAACAGTTTGATTATCAACATAGTTAAAGCTAATTATGTCTGTGTAATAATTGTGGTTAAGGTAATTTTTATTGATGTTTAGTAAGTACTCATCTGAACAGAAAATATAATTGACTTCGCCGAGCTCAAATCCCTCATTTTCAATTGATTTAAGTATCCATTGAGTATGATTCTTTGAAGAGATAAGTTGAAAATCTAGTTCTTCATTAAAGAAGTTAATTTCACCCAAAGATTAAACTCTATTAAAATGAATAAGTACTTGAGAACCGTTGTCTAGAAACTCAACTTTATCCGATAAGCTGTGCATGATAAATATTCCTCTGCCATCTGGTTTCTCAATATTGTCAGGATGTGTTGGATCGGGAAGGTGATTAAAATCAAAACCGAGACCTTGATCTTTGATGTAGAATAAGTATTCATTATCAGTATATTCGAAACTAAAATCAATAGCTAATTGTTCATTTAGCTTATTGCCATGATGAATAGCATTACTCACCGCTTCAGTAACTGAAACCAGAATATTACCATATAGTTCTTCAGGAATGCCATGCAAATTTTTGATGTCTTCAATAATTTGCTCAACAAGTGAAAGGCTTTGTATGCTTGATGGTAATTGATGTGTATTTAATTGCGCGCTAGCCATCATAAGATTACAAGTTTTTAAAGTATTCACTTACTTTCTGTTTGTAAAATTGATTAAAAGTTGGTGGAAGTGTTCTTAAAAGTTCAATTTCTTTTTCTTTCCGCCTATTATACTCTAAAAACTCATTAGGGTTACGATCAATTTGATCTGTGAATTCAGTAGCCTCCCGCTGCTCTTCTTTTTCTCTTTCTCTCTGGGCTTTTTCAGACTGTAATAGGCGGGTTAAAATTTCCTGTTGTCTAAGAATTGTTTCGTTTGTAATTCTTTTGTTTACAATATCAGTTTCTGTTTCTTCCATCATCTCTCCCAACTTCTTCATACCTCCTAAACCATCTTGATTGCCTTCTTTTTGCATTTGATTTTGCATATTTTCAAGCGCTTCTCTTATTGCTGCTTGCTTGGCTGCTGTTTTTGCCAATTGCTTACTCATTCCTCCCATGCCTTGACTCCCCGGTTTTGCCCCGGGCTTACTTCCATTTGGCATTTTGCCTTTTTCCATGGCTTTTTTTAACTGCTCAAGCTGCTGATTAAGTTGCTGTTGAAGCTTACTCATGCTATTTCCACTTCCGGGTTTGGGCGAACCCTGTCCGGGCTTTTTGCAATTCCCTTTGCTTTGCATATTTAATTGAGACTGCATGTTTTGTAAAGCCTCATCTAGCAGTAAAGCTAAATTATTGATGGATGTCATTGCAAATTGCTGTCTTGAATTGGCTTGCTCCGTTCTTCGTTCCCCAAGCTCTTCAATCGCTTTAAGCATATTGTGATTAATTGCTCCTACCTCTCTATTGACAGTAGCCTCAAGTTGAATGATTCTTTTACTTAAAGCAAAAAGAGAGTCTTCAATAATCTTTGCATCGTCTTTAAGCTTTTTTTGCCTTTGGGCATACGTGAAGTATTTAGGGTCATTGATGTTTGTTTCTTTAAGGTTTTCCATCACAGACTCCTGATCGAAAGAAAGCTGGATTAGGTTTTCAAGAAGAAAACGCAAATCCTCCATGTTTTCAGCACTTGCACCAGATTGCATTTGCATTTGTAAATCTGAAAGTTGATCGGACATTTCCTGCATTTTATCTCCCGCTTCTTTTTGTTTTCCGGAAGCTTTTTTAGAATTTTTTTTGCCTAGCTCGTCCGCACTCTCCTGCATGTCTTTTTTTATCTCCTCTTCCAAAGCATCGGTTTGAGGCATTTTATTCGGTTGTTCTAATTCTTTGTTCTTTTCCTTGATGTCTTCCAGCTTTTTTTCGAGTGCTTCAAAGTCCTCTTTTAACTCTTCTTGTTGTTGTTTCAGCTCTTCGGGACTTTCTTCTTTGTTTTCTGTTTTTTCCCTTAAATCTTCTTGCTTTTCTTTGAGTTCGTCCAATGCTTTTTTTGTTTCAGCTACCTCTTTTTCTAATTCCAACTGTTTAAACAATTCAAGGTTCCTGTCCAGCTCTTTTTCTAATTCCTCATTGTTTAACTCCATTTTCTCCAGCGCTTTTTGAATGTCCTCTTTTTTCAGCTCGTCCATCATTTTTTCAATTTCGGCTAGCATTTGCTTCATTTCTTCTGTCATGACCTTTTCAAAAAGATCTTGAAGTTGTTCTTGTTTTTGAATCAACTCTTCATCGATTTCACTGTATTGTTTTTGTAATTTGTCTTTTTGTTCGTTCTCTTTATTTAGTTTTTGAATGGAATTTTGAATCTTCTTCTGCTTTTTGAGGACATCTTCTAGCAGCTTTTTTTCTTGATAACCAATATTTTTTTTATCAATCATTTTAGCCTTAAGTCGTTCTAAGTCATCTCTTATCTCTTTGGCTAAATCAATGTTATTCTCAAGCTCAGCCTTAATCTTCTCATTGCTTTGGCTTTCTTTCTCGCTAAGTTCTTTAAGTGAAGGAGCTCTAAAAACCAGTTTTGCCGTGCTTGCAGGTTTGCTCCCATTTACTCCATCATTATCCCAAACGGTAAAGTAGTAATCTACCTGATCACCCGGCTTGAGTTGAAAACCTTCTGTATTCCATGCATGATAATAATCCGTTAAGGGCAACTGGGTGTTGATTGGTATAAATTCTCTCTGTGGCTTTTCACTTTCTCCATTAGCCCGAATTACCTGATGATGAAACTCTAAGCGGCTAAACCCATAATCGTCTTTAATGAGGCCATTAAAATAAAGCAGATTCAAGCGACTACTATCTCTTTCTACATCTAATTCTATGCTTGGACGCTTATCTTTGGTGACAAGAATGGAGTAACGGAGTGTATCTGCAACCGGAACAAATTCATTTTTAGATAAGACATGATAGCTTTGACTGGCATAGAAATAATCGGAGTAAGAAAACAGATTTTCTGAGTTTCGCACCAAATCAACAAGACTGTCTTTTATGATAAAGCTCAAGTTGTCAGCATCTTGTGTTTTAAGTGTCCACTTTATGTGTGTCCCTTCAGGAATGCTTATGTCTCCTGTATTGTCTATAGTTTTATCTTTTAGATTGAGATACTTAGGGTAATTTAATAATGCCCTCAAACCTATAATTTTAGGTTTTGGAAGAACTGCCAATCGGTAATTTTTAGATAAGAATTCGAGACCTTTTAAGTTAAAAAACTGATCTTCTTGTAAATTTTTAAAACTGTATTGAAAAGAGCGTTCTCCGGTTTTTTTCATCCAGATGGACTGTTCATTGACTTCTATGCTGAGTTGTTCTGGAATTTCATCTCCCTCAAGGCGCACTTTTAAAGTATAATCTTCATGCTTGATTGCTTCCAGTTTTTCATTTTCAATGACGAAGCGAAAAGGCGCCTCTGGTATAAACTCTACTTCATGCGCAACCAGACGATTGGTGCTTTCTGAAATGATATTTGGAGAAAACAATAAGATAAACAGAAAAAGAGCAATTGGCGGCAATGCATACTTTAGATATTTCTTATTGTCTTTCAAGTTAATTGCAGCAACAAATGGAATTGGGTGGAGTTCTTTTGCTTTTTGATTGATGCTGGCTTCTACAAGCTCACTAGAAACGTTTGAACCTCCTCTGAGTTGTAAAATATTAAACAGTTTATCACTTACTTCACTAAAATGTCGACCAATAATTTGTGCCGCTTGTTCATGACTGATTTGTTTTCTAATGGCAAAGAGTTGACTCAATGGAAGCACGATGTATTTGCTAAAAACAAGGAGATTGGATACTAAAAAGGCATAAAACAGTACAGTCCGGATATTAGAGTTGAATTGACCAAAGTGTTCTAATAAAATAGCACAAAGGAAAAGCCCCAAACCAATAGCTACAAAATAAATACTACCTCTAAGAAGTTGATTAATGTAATACTTGCGTATAAAACCATTTAGTTTATCGATTAGAGAATGGTATGAAGAACGATCTGTCAATGTTTTTTAAAATCTAGTATAATGGCGTTTAAAAAAAGAACAAAAAATTAAGCAAAATATTATTTATAAAAACGGATCAAGTGACCAAGGGTCAATTTCTGTTTTGTAGAGGACATTAAGCCTAATTGTGCACTTTCATAGGCCTTGGGAAAACGCTCTACATTTTTGAGTTTGCTTTTAAGCATAAAGAGATCCATTTTGGGAGAATAGGTGTTCAGTATGAAAAAATGAGCTTTTGGGTCTAGAAGCAACATCAATTGCTCTAGTAAAGGCCACAAATCCTTTTCCAGTTTCCATTTCTCATTATTGGCCCCCACCCCATAGCTGGGAGGATCTAAAATAATGCCGTGGTACCTTTCTTTTCTTCGAACTGCTTTGTCAACAAATTTGCGAGCATCTTCTTGCAGCCACCTTATGTTTTCAATACCATTTAAATCCGCATTGTTTTTTCCCCAATGAAGCACCTGTTTTATTGAATCAACATTTGTTACTTCTGCGCCAGACTTGGCCGCAACAATACTAGCGGCACCTGTATAGGCAAAAAGGTTTAAAAAGCGGGGAGGCTCTCTTAGCTCTTTTTTCAAGGCCCGAACATGTTGATCTATATAATGCCAATTGGCAGCTTGCTCGGGAAACAAGCCAATGTGTTTAAACTTGGTAAGCTCTAGCTGAAAACTCAAATTAACGAAAGGGGTATTGTATTCAATCAGCCATACCTTTTCGCTTGGAAAGCGTTCTTTCCAATGTCCTTTTTTTCCTTCTTCTTCAAAAAAATAATAATGAGCACTTTCCCATTTTTTTTTGCTCAGGTTGGGTTTAGTGTCTGCGGTTATTTCAGGTCGATTGAGCAGCAGAGAGCCAAAACGTTCCAGTTTTCTCTTGTTTCCAATGTCTAATAGTTCATAGTCTAAACCGGAACCCGGAGATAAAAAACGACCGGAATACTTGCCTTTCTTTTTATTCATTGAGCAAAAGTAGGTGCATTATCTTGTCTTTAACCCTTAAAGCTTAGATATTCTTTACTTTATACTGGTGCGATTTGCTACATTTGCAGCCCCAAAATCGAATTACATTTATGGAGAGAAGAGTAAGAGTACGGTTTGCCCCAAGCCCAACGGGTCCTTTGCATATGGGAGGAGTAAGAACAGCGCTATACAACTATCTTTTTGCGAAGAAGAATGGAGGTGATTTTTTACTGCGCATTGAGGATACTGATCAAACCCGTTTTGTTCAGGGTGCCGAAGAATATATTCAAGAGTCTTTAAAATGGTGCGGAATCATTCCCGATGAAGGTCAGGGATATGGGGGAGAATTTGGTCCGTACAAACAATCGGAGCGAAAAGCCAAAGACATTTATCGTCAATATGCAGAGCAGCTGGTGGCAGAGGAGAAGGCGTATTATGCATTTGATACACCTGAAGAGTTAGAGCAGATGCGGGAAAATTTGAAAAAAGCCGGAGTAGCAGCACCGCAGTATAATTCCATTACAAGAAGCACCATGAAAAATAGTGTGTCTCTTTCTGCCGAAGAAGTCAAAGAGCGCATGGACAGAGGCGATGCTTATGTCATCAGGATAAAGATGCCTCGCAATCAGGAGATTAAGTTCAAAGACATGATTCGTGGCTGGGTAAGTGTGCACAGTTCTAATCTGGACGACAAAGTCTTGTTTAAGTCTGATGGCATGCCCACATACCATTTGGCCAATATTGTAGATGACCATTTGATGCAAATCTCTCATGTGATTCGTGGAGAGGAATGGTTGCCTTCTGCTCCCTTACATGTGTATTTGTATGAAGCCTTTGGATGGGAAGAGAGTCGACCCGATTTTGCACACTTGCCATTGTTATTAAAACCGGATGGAAACGGAAAACTAAGCAAGAGAGATGGTGACCGTTTGGGCTTTCCTGTATTTCCACTAGAATGGAAGGACCCTAAATCAGGAGAAACCTCTTCCGGTTATAGAGAGAAAGGTTATTTTGCAGAGGCCTTCATCAATATTTTGGCTCTTTTGGGCTGGAATCCGGGAACAAGTCAGGAGATTTTTTCCATGCAAGAGCTGATCGATGCCTTTTCTTTAGAGCGGGTTGGTAAGGCCGGTGCTAAGTATGATCCCGAAAAAGCCAAATGGTTTAACCAGCAATATTTGAGAGCAGAGAACAATGCTACCCTCGCTAAAATGTTAATAGAAACCCCTTCTGTAGAGGATCGATTTAAGACGCACTCCGTAGACTATTTGGCAAAAGTTTGCTCACTGATGAAAGAAAGAGCGACTTTCTTGGCAGAGATTCCGGCAGAGGGAGAATATCTGTTCAAAGCTCCGGAGCTTTATGATGAAAAGACCACTAGAAAAAAGTGGAAGGATCAGGCGCCTGGTCTAATGCAGGAATGGAAAGAAAGCTTAGGCGCGATTAATGATTATACAGCAGAAAATATAGAAATGACCTTTAAGGCGTTTTTAGAGGAAAAAGGCTTGGGTATTGGTGCAGTATTGCCATTGTTTCGTCTTTTGGTCACCGGAAAAGGAATGGGTCCCTCTATGTTTGCTATAGCAGAATTGCTGGGCAAAGAGGAGTGTGTGAACAGAATTCAAAGGGGTATAGATCGCTTGGGCAATGCATAAGGTTTATTTGGAAAATTGTCGTTTTTTCGCTTACCATGGTGTTCATGAAGAAGAGGAAGTCATTGGTGGAGAGTTTAGCATAGACTTATGCCTTACAACAGACTTTTATGAAGCAAAAGACAAGGATATCCTAAGTGGTACCATAGACTATAGTAGGGTATATGCTGTGCTAAAAGAGGAAATGGCTATTCCTTCGCGACTTATCGAGCATGTGAGCGGACGGATTCTTAAACGACTTTTCTCAGACTTTTCGGAACTAAAAGAAGTGAAACTAAAGCTTTGTAAAATCAATCCGCCAATACAAGGTGAAATTGGTAGCGTTTGCATAGAAATTCAGGAAAGGCGTTAGAGTTTCCTAGTGATTTGTTTAATTTTGACCTTCCTTAATTAAAAGGGTCTCGTGGCCGAGTGGCTAGGCAGTGGTCTGCAAAACCATCTACAGCGGTTCGAATCCGCTCGAGACCTCAAAGCTTTCAGAACCCATCGCAAGATGGGTTTTTTGATTTCAGAACGAGCATCAAACTTGTTTGAATGTGTATGTTCCGAAACAAAAACTATCTAACAAATCACTTAGTTTTGACGCATGTCTAAAATACTTCTGATTGATAATTACGACTCTTTTACCTACAACCTGTATCACTATTTAGACGAGTTAGCGAACAATGGTGTAGAAGTGATGCGGAACGACGAAATTGACTTTGATCGGATAAATCAGTTTCATGAAGTTGTGATTTCTCCGGGACCCGGTTTACCCAAAGAGGCCGGCGACCTAATGGTCTTTTTGGAACGTTATGTCCAAAAAAAGAAAATACTTGGTATATGTTTGGGTTTACAAGCCATTTCTGAGCATTTTGGCATGCCTTTAAAAAACCTGGAACAGGTGGTGCATGGGCAAGCAACCCCTATTGAGGTTTTGGATCAAAGCTCTGTTTTTAAAGGTTTGCCTTCTCACTTTAAGGTTGGGCGTTATCATTCATGGGTCATGGATGAAAGTGACATTAATTCTGACTTTTCAGTGACCGCCATAGACAAGCAAGGTCATGTTATGGGCATACGTCATCAACATTTACCTATAGAAGCGGTACAGTTTCATCCCGAGAGTATTTTAACGGAATTTGGTAAGGAAATGCTGAACAACTGGTTAATTGCCTGATTAAGGCATCCAGGCATATCCTTTTTTAGACTTCCATAAAAAATACTTTTCGATAAACACCTTGGTAAAGTCATAAATCACATTTGGGAGCATAATGGCAATGGTTCTTGGCCTGAATAGGTGATTAGAAAAGATGATGACCTCTTTTTTCCCGGCATCCATTACACAAAGTCCCGGAATTTTTCCCCAAGGCTTCATGATTAACTTCTTTTTACCATTTACCGTTCTTATGATATTTTCCGCAACAATTTTTCCGGTTTCATCAGAGGGGTATCCGGTTTTAGGACTTGAGTAGGGAATATTTTTACACTCAAAAGGCAAATCTACCTGAACCGCAATTCCTGCCGCCCAAACATTGTCTATCTCTTTGTGTTTGTATGAATCTTCTACAGGAATATATCCATTTTGATTGGCTTTAAGTGTGGGTGAATTTTGCACAAAATCCACACCTACAAATGGGGGCATTAATTGAGTTAAGCTGCTTTTTATTACTTCACCACTACTAAGAATAACTTCCTGAGCAGTGACTTCTTTAACCGCAACTTTTGTTCTATAATGAATCTTAAACATTTTCATAAACCCTTTCAGCATTGACTCTCCCATGGGCATGCCATCAATACCGAAATGGCCTAAATAATCTTCAGGAGTAATCCAATACAGATCTACCTTCTTTCTAATCTTCTGTTCACGAAGCCATTTTTCTACATTAAATAGAAACTCGTAGGCAGCTCCCATACAGCCTGCGTTTTGAGTCGCTCCGATTACTATAGGTCCCGGGTTTTTCTTAAACTCCTCTAAAGCTGTTCTTAGCTTCATGGCCCCATTCGGAGTGCCAACATAATGCGAATACTCAGCGACTCCCGGAGCAACATCGTACATCACCTTGGGGCCGGTAGCAACAACCAAGTGATCGTACTTGAAATCACCCTCGCTTGTTGAAACAATTTGATTACCGGTGTTTACACTTAATGCTTCGGCATGAATAAAATCAACTCCTCTTTTCTTTAGAATGTCTTCTTTCCTAAACGAAATGTCCTTAAGTTCTCTTCTTTTAAAGGGCACCCATATTAAAGAAGGAATAAAAAGAAATAGAGGAGACTTGTCAATGAGTATAACTTTGTGTTTACCCTTCCCCTTGCGCTTTAATTCAATGGCGGCAGTCATTCCTGCGAAACTGCCACCGACTACAACGGTTGTTGTCATTGTTTGTGTTTTTAGCAAAGCTAAAGATATGTGCAGTCTGGCTTTGTAACAAGAGTAACTTTTAAGCAGAGCTTAAGTTATTTATAAATAAATATTAAGGCAATAAAAAGACATTGCTAATCAACAAAGCGGAGCAAATCAATAACAACTCCAACTAAAAATCAAATTGACTAATATTGAAGTACATCTAATTGGAGATAATGTTTGATGGATTTTATGTCGGGTCTCTTTTGCTTGGTATGTTTCTTTTTCTGGTGCTTCTTTTCTTGTTTATCTATAGAAAAAGAATAGACATTAAGAGAAAAGCCTTATTGATTGTTTGGAATGGTGTTCTTGGCTTATTTATGCTAATGCTGGTATTTATTGCAGGGGAAACCTATTATCGTTTTTTTGTCGACACTACGGATTCTTTTGGCATAAACAAGGTCTCACAACGTTGGATGAAAAACCATTACCGTTTCAACAATGTCAATTTGAGAGACAATATTGATTATGAACCGAAGATTGAACAGGGAAAACGACGGATTACCATTTTTGGCGATTCTTTTACTGCGGGCCATGGCGTTAAAAGTGTAAACGACCGTTATGCCAATATTTTGCGCAATACCTACCCCAATTTGGAAGTTCATGTGATAGCGGTAAATGGTGCCAATACACACTCTCAACTGGAATACATCAATACGCTTGAGGGTTTGGGTTACGAGTTTGATCTGGTGCTGTTGGCCTATTGCTTAAACGACATTGACTATTTTCTTTATGAAGCGCATGAATCCAACAAACGGATACATGCCTTTAACAAAAAGCTCAACTATTTACAGCGGGAAAGCTTTTTTATCAATATGCTTTCCTTCCGTTGGTTTGCATTAAACGATCCTGATTTTATGAATTACTCCAAGTATGTGTTGAACGCCTATTTGGATAAAGATACCTGGGAGAAACAAGCTGCGCTTTTAAAAGAAATGAAGACGAGAATACATGAACATGGAGGCTTCTTTACAGCAGCTACCTTTCCTTTTCTTCAACAAACAATCGAAGATTATGAGTTCAAACAAGTGCATGCCCAACTTGGTAATTTTTGGAAAAAGCAGGGCGTATCGCATTTGGATTTGTTAAACACTTTTGCCCCACATCTGGGAGATGATCTCACCGTCAATTACTTCGATGCTCACCCCAATGAGAAAGCCCATTTAATGGCTTTTAAAGCCGTAGATCAGTTTTTTAAAGATAGCCCTAAACCTTAGAGCAAAGGTCAATTCGCCTCACGAATCAGTTGCACGATCTTATCGTTGGGAATCACATCTATGGTCAAATTGATGCGGTCACTTTCCCCTTTGTTCAGTACCCGATGTGTTTCCGATAAACGCATGTACCAGCATTCGCCTTCTTTCATGGGTACCTCTGTACCGTTAAGGAAAAAGGCCACCCCCTCATTGTTATCAATGGGAATGGTCAAGCGGATCATGGACTTTTCCTCTTCCAAAGCCAAAGTGGGGTCTTTATGGTCTTTGACCACAGACCCGGGTGCCAGATACAAGAGCCGCACTAAGTTTACCGTTGTATATGCTTCAAATTGATCGACAATGCTTTTGATATAGGGCGTTTTATCCATGATTTCGGTATCCATCCAATTGGTCCATGAGCCATCGGCATAATCATCTGCGGGAGGCGGTTCCGGTAAAGAAGGATCAACCAGATGTGCCGGCGCACGCAATGGCATTACACTATAGTATTCGTATTTATCCGGTTTGTGCGCCATTGCTTCCTGACGTAATTTGTCTACATCAAAATGGAGGGGCAGTTGAATGCGGTCTTTAAATTGTTCTTTGGTTTGCATGTTTATCTATTTTAGACTTGGAATGACTCTCCGAACTTACGATTTATTTACAATAACCTAAACATCCAAAATAAAGCCAATGCAACAGGAATAAGCATAAAGATTGTAGTGGTATTCAAAATAGAAAAGCGTTTCAGTGAAAGATTATCGACGGCATGGTAAAGGTATTTGTAGTTACTCTCTGAGCTTTCTGCTAATTTTTCTTCTACAAATTGCTTATAAGTACCAAACCAAGTCATGTTATAATGTTGTGACAAAATGAGTATTATAATGTGCACGAATGACAATACAATGCCTAAAGTGCAAATCAGGGTATTCATCATGTCCGAAATACCGGGGCTTTCTTCAGAAATTAAAGTGACATAAAAACCGAATAATAGAGTTTGAATTACAGCTATGGCCGAGTTTCTCACCCAAAAAAGGTTGGCCTCTTTAAAAGAGCTTTCCAGTAGTAGTTTTGCGCAGTCTTCGTTAGTCATTTGATTTGTTTGTTTCAATTTAAATAAAATCGTGGTTTACACTGGTCATGCATTTCATGCGTAATAATGCTGTTTTAGGTTCTCCATTAGTTGTGTAGTCAACGGTTTGGCTATGCGCAGTGTCCCGAAGGGCATTGCGTATAGGTGTTGTTGTATGCCGTTTTATTTTATTTATTTCGTTTTTCATTGTTGGGCAGATGTAATCTTAATCAGGGAGAATTGCTTTTAATCCGAGCTCTTTTAATTCATAAAAACTTACCATTTCAAAAGGCAATTCATTCAGTTTTAAATATTTTGTTGGTAGTTCTTCTGAAGTCAAGATTACTGGAACAACCGTGTAATCTGATAAATCAACCTCATACTTCTTGCCTAATAATTCTATGTTGTCCGTGATCCAATCCTATCGACCCTCGTGCTTTTCAATCCAACCTTTTTCAGAATCACTACCAAATAGATTGTTCACTTCTTCAACCATTTGTTTTACGTTTCTTGCGACCTCAGTCTTTTTGCATTCTAAAAGAAAAATCGCTTTAAGGCCATGGTCAATGACAAGAACATCAATGTCTCCTAAATCCTTATCTGCTTTCAGGAATTTGTTTTGATTGATAGGCACTTCTCGATCAACAATTTTGTCCCCTGGAAGACTATCGATATAATCATAAACAGTCTGAGTGAAAGCTGCCCCTTTTTTGTGTAGTTGATCACCTATTAGTTTCGATAAACTTCCGCCATCTGTGCAGCGAAGCTTTCCAGTGTAGAATAAATAAAGGGTTTGAGTTGCGGCAATTTTAGCTTGTCGAGGTCCATAAAAGCAGTGGTAGTCATTTTTCTCTTCGTCATATCTCCGTACAATTGGTTTTCTAATTAGTGCTAAACCTCGGTTGTATCTCCAAGGGAATACGTCATAAGGAAAGAAACCTACAGGCAACTCCATTAAGCTTTCTCGCTGGTCTAAGCTATAATAACTCATTAGAGCATCAAACTCATCATCAGATAAATTCTCAAGTACTTTTTGCGCTTCCTCCTTTAGTTCCATTTGATAGATCTCGGCGCAACCAGGGTCTCGTTCAAATGCGCACCAAATAAGAAAATGAGAAAATTCAAGAATCCTCGTTAGCGTTACACCAAATTCTTCATAGAAGGCATTCTCCGTTTTCTCAGTAATTCCAGTATCTTCGCTGTAATCTTTCTCTGAAAAATTATCCTCGAATTCCGTTATAGCGTCAGTTACGTTCTCCTTTGTTCTCGCTAAACTAAATGGGTTAAAGACTTCTTTCCCCAACGTATGATCTGTGCCAATCCTTTGTGAATCAAGTACATCAATTTTGTCCTCAGAAAGACCGAAATTGATTAGATCTCCATGCATTCCCCATGAAATAATCTGCTCCATCAATGCAAGCAGTTCATCAAAATCGGATTTACTCGCAATTTTTTTACCATCTGATGGACATGCAGCAATATGCTCAATTAAGCATCGAGTGCTTAAAGATGATTGGTCAACGTTCTTTAACATTTCGTTTAACTCATCTATGTGTTGTTCTTCAGAGACGAAGCAGGCAATTCTTGTTGGTGTTTTTAGAATAAGGTCTGTTCGCTTGTTAATTAGAGCTTCGTTAAGTCTGAAAAGTCTTCGCAGCAAATCTTCACAATCGTAATCCGCAATTTTTGAATCAAGCCATGGCAAGAAAATTCGTGTTACCAAATTTCTGATAAATCCATAACCATCTTCTATTTCTTTAGTCTCAGCTTTAATAAAACCAGCTGCTAAAGATCTTGGAACTATTTCATCGAGTATTGCTCCAATATTGTATTCTTGGACATATCGATGGCCGTTAAGTCCCCTTGGGTCCAATTTGATTTCATCCTCCGTATTTAAAACGAATACTTTTTTCTTCAATCCAATTGGTACTTGTTCAGCAATCACCGAGTCAATAACTGCTTCAGTTAAAGTACCTGTATTTCTGTTTTTTTCATCATATTTTCTGAACCCTAGCAATAGTGCTCTAACCAAGATTTGTTCACCTTCATTATCTCTTCCATAGAGATAAGGAGTGATTTGGTGTGGTATTTTGAATTGCAGTTCATTCGTGCCAATCTCAATCTCAAAAAGATCTATCAATCCTGGTTCTCTATCAAACTTAGCTTCAATATTTTCAAACTTTGAGCGATCTATAAAGTCGAACTTAATTGTAAAAGGAGACGAAATAATCTGATCTATTGGGCCATGTGCAACACCAGTAATCTGCCATAACCAGTAGGAGATTGCATCTAAAATTTCAATGTAAACTCCTCTATACTGAGAGTCAATTGAATATATGTCTCCCTCAAATTCAACCCAAATAGGGTGTTTATATCCTTCAACTGCGTGGCTTAATTTTTTGCCAATGTAAGCCATTGGGTAATAGATGTTGCTCGATCCTTTTACTTTCAGGCAAGGTATTACTACTAGTTCTCCCTGGTCATTCAATTTCTGAATAGAGTGTATGTCCTCAGCCGTAACAACTTCTTGAATGAAAGACGAAGCGTAACCCGGTTCAATCCATAGCATTGTTGGCAAAGCTTCGTCATTTAAGTAGAAGCTATTGTCTTTATCCTTGTAGAGTGAATAAAAATCAAGGTCACTTTGCATAGGTGGTAGATCAATTTTCCTTGTAAAGCGAGATTTAGCCTCAGAAAAGTTCCATAGAGAAAGAGAGTCGTAATCTCTTTCTTTCATGAGGAGATCGAATTCATTGGCCGAAAAGTTCAGGGTATTTGCTCCTTCAATTTTTTTATACCCCCGAAGGTATTGTCTTCCCAATCCTGCACTTAATCTGATCAGTAGAATCCGATCATCTGGGTACTGATCTATAATCTTTTGTAATGTAGACTCGGTAACACTATCGTATTCGTCTTCATTTTTCACTGTGTGCATTGAAAAATATGGGTGTCTTTTATCATAGTTACTTCCATCATCAAATGATAAAACAACATATGCGATCTTATCCGAGTCAAATCTGAAAACTTCATGTCTAAATGAATCTGATCTTTCCAGATCGAATTCGTCAGAGATTCTCTTGTAATTAGAGGATGATAGATGTGAAAGAGAGTTATTCCAAACAACTCTGATATACAACTCAATCAACTCAGGTAAGCACTCAAATGTGATTGCGGATTCAATAATTGTATGAAGTAATGCCACATGAATGTTAGCTGGAGACAATATCCTATAACCTTCATAAACCTTTTGAATCGGTCTCGGTATCATAGGGTTTTTGTCTGGATCATCGCTGGATAGGTTATCATCTTCTGTTAATGCGAACAGTTGTAAGGTCTCTGGATGCGCATTGTATAATGTTGAAAGCTCAGCGATTTTCTCATCGGTGATGATTAGAGATTCTCGTAAATTCTTTTCTCCAAGTATTATTTTATTGTCCTCTAAAACCCCTGATTCGTATCGGGTCAATCCACTTGTTTTAACACAATAATCAGATAGCCCAAGCATGAGAGAGGAAGATTCATATACAAGCCCTTTAAACTTGTCTGGAAGAGTATTATCTATATGGAATATCACATCCAGCATTGAGCTAAGAATGAATACTCCAGAATCAGATATTCCCGGCAGAACAAGATAATCTCCACCATAGTATGTTATTAGCTCGGTGAATAAATTGACAGGAGGGTCCTCAAGATGATGATGGTTGTAATGTTCATCGAGCACTTTTTGGAGTTTTTCTTTGTCTGTGCTACCAGAGTCCTTTTGCCCATAAATTATAGCTTCTCGAATTAACAACTCCAGTCGAATGTTCTTCCCATGGTTCTCTGGAAGAATAGATGCAGTTCCGAACCAATCCAAGAGAAACTCTTGGTTGAAGTCAGTTAAAGGGTGCGACTTAGATGTCTCCTCAGGTTTAGCATGAGTGACGCCTTTATTTATACAACACTTCTTAAACTTCTTTCCGCTATTGCACGGACAAGGGTCGTTCCTACCAACTTTTTTACTCATTAAATTTTAATAATACTGATTTAGATATGCTGCTATCCAGAAAACACTTGAACGTATTGTGTTCTTTTGTTTCAATGGCATACAACGTCAGAATAAACGGAATTCCGTTTATTTTTTCTGTACCAAAACCATTATAAAAAAGCCGATTGATCTTCAAAAAGTAAAGGGGAAGTTGTATACAGTTTGGCCTTTGTATCATTGGGTTTAGTGTTGAGCAATTAAAAGTAAAAAAAGATGGGCAATAAAAAAAGGCGAGCATTTGCCCGCCTTTTTACTTTATGTCCTTACTATTTTACAATTCAAATTTAATGCCTTGTGCCAGGGGCAACTCCGTGCCGTAATTGATGGTATTGGTTTGTCGGCGCATATAGACTTTCCAGGCATCTGAACCAGATTCACGGCCACCACCTGTTTCTTTTTCACCACCAAAAGCACCGCCGATTTCAGCACCCGAAGTCCCGATGTTCACATTGGCAATACCACAATCAGACCCTCTGGCCGATAAGAAAGTTTCCATGTCGCGCATGTTGGTCGTCATGATGGCAGAAGACAAGCCTTGTACCACGCCATTTTGCAGGGCAATGGCTTCGTCCAGATCGCTGTATTTCATCAAGTACAAAATGGGCGCAAAGGTTTCATGCTGTACAATCTCCCATTCATTTTTGGCTTCGGCAATGGCCGGTTTTACATAACAGCCTGATTCGAAACCTTCACCTTCCAATACACCGCCTTCAACAGCCAGGTGGCCGCCTTCCGCTTTAATGGTTTCCAAGGCTTGTAAATAGTTGTTTACCGCATCTTTGTCGATTAAAGGGCCCACATGATTGTTTTCATCCAAAGGATCACCCACTTTGATCTGCTGATATGCTGCGACCAATGCCTCTTTCACTTTGTCGTAAATGCTTTCGTGAATGATTAATCGGCGGGTAGAAGTACAACGTTGTCCGCAAGTGCCTACAGCTCCGAACACCAAGGCCGGAATTGACATTTTCAGATCAGTCGATTCGGTCAAAATCACAGCATTGTTACCACCCAACTCCAATAGTGATTTTCCTAATCTGGCGGCTACCGCTTGTGCCACAATTTTTCCCATGCGGATAGAACCAGTTGCAGACACCAAAGGCACTCTTTTATCTGCGGTCATCCATTCGCCAACTTTATAGTCTCCGTTAATCAAACAGGAAATGCCCTCAGGTAAATTATTTTCTTTCAAAACTTCCGCAAAAATGTTTTGGCAAGCCACGCCACATAAAGGCGTTTTTTCAGAAGGCTTCCATACACAAACGTCTCCGCAGACCCAGGCCAAAGCCGTGTTCCAGCACCATACGGCTACCGGAAAATTAAAAGCTGAAATGATGCCCACAACTCCAAGCGGATGGTATTGCTCATACATGCGGTGCAAAGGGCGCTCCGAATGCATGGTCAAACCGTGCAATTGTCTGGACAGACCTACAGCAAAATCACAGATGTCGATCATCTCTTGCACTTCACCCAAACCTTCCTGGTACGATTTTCCCATTTCGTAAGAAACCAGTTTGCCCAAAGCGGCTTTTTTAGCTCTGAGTTTTTCACCAAACTGTCTTACAATCTCTCCTCTTGCCGGAGCAGGAGTCATGCGCCATACTTTAAAAGCTTCTGTAGCTGTAGCCATCACCTGTTCGTACTCTTCTTTAGAGGTTGAACTTGCTTTTCCAATCAAAGCACCGTCGACCGGAGAATAAGAAGCCAAATCGTAATTTGAAGCGGTTAAGCTTTTTTGACCTGTTGAGGTGCCTGAATTATTTTCGGATAAACCGAGGGATTGAAGTATGTCTTGCATGCTAAAAATTTTGCTGCAAAATTAGGAAATGAAACAGGCATTGTAAACCTTAGTGACGACTATTGTGTCAATGCTTTTAATTGCTTCAGCCTTTCCGATTGAATGGACACGCGATTTAACCAATATCTGGCTTGTTCTTTTTGATTCAGATTAATGTATACACCTGCTAAATTGAGCATGGCATCGTTAAATTTGGGATTAATGCGCAAGGCTTCCAGATAGAGCTTTTCGGCAGCTTTGTAGTTTTTTTCACCAAAATAAGCTGTTCCCGCATTGTTTATCACATTGTGGTTGTATGGGTTTAATTCCACAGCCTCTTTAAACAGGGCATAGGCTTTGGCTTGATTGCCGAGATTATAATGTGCAATGCCTTCATACCATGACATGGGCAGGCCGTTGTGATCCATAGAGTAGTAGAGCTTATAATTTGAGGCCGCTTCGCTTTCTTTGAGCATAAGCGCATAATTGCCGCTTTCTTTGGCTGAAATAATATTTCGGGCATGTATTTCTGCCTGATACCTGTTCCATAAAAAGAAAGTGGCGATGGCCAATACCGGAAGAATCAAAATACGAGGCAAAGACGATTGAAGCCGAGACCATCGAAAAGCCGTTTGGTCTTGATGAGAAGCCAAAGCCAAAAACAAAGCCAAGGCCATGATAAACTCTACCCGCTCTTTGGGAAAGTCAAACATGGAAATGCAAAAATACATGACCAAACCAACAAGTCCGATTTGATAAACAAGGGCTTCTTCTGCTTTTGCACTGCTTAATTTCTTTAGAGCCTGCTTGATGCTGAAAAAGAAAAGTGCCAGATAGGCAAGCACTCCAAAAAAACCGATCTCTGCCCACACCCAAACCAGATCATTATGGGGACGAATAAATACAATTACACCTTCGGTTGCTCTATACAAACCTTCTAACCCTCCTTCGGGGAAAAGAATTTTCCAATTGCCCGCACCAACACCGGCAAGAAAATGTTCTTTGATCATGGCGAAGCTTTTTTCCCATAAAATGAGCCGTTCCAAAACGGAGCTGGATTGCTTTTCTGCATTGGCTTCAACAAGATGAAATTTATCAAATAGCAGCAGCAAAGAAATCACCCCTATCAATAAAAGAAGACCGATAAAACCGGAACGCAGTAGAGCTACGATCTTCGCTTTTTGTTCTTCTGAGCCATTGGCAATGCGTGTCAAAACGATAAGCAAAAGACCTCCAAGCAGAAGCCCTACCCAAACAGCTCTTGTTTGCAATAGCCCGATCATGAGCAGTTGAAGCACCAAAGCCAGGACAAACAGAAGCTTAGGCATTTTAGTTTTTAAGCGAAAGCCCATCCAGTTTAAAGGCAGCAGTACCAAAAACCAGTCTGACAAGACGTTTTTATGTCCCTGTAAACCACTCACCAGATACACACTGGACCGCAACGGGGCTTTGTTTCTAAATGCTTCCATCAACTCTTCAAAAGCAAAACCAAAGGCAAGAAAAGTAGCCAGACATGCGCTAATGGCGATGCTTGCTAATGCTCTTGTTTTGTCTTTGACCAAGGCCGTTTTAAAAACCAGATACAAGCTGGCCATAATTGCCATCTTAAAGCTTTCATTCAAGGCGTCGGCTTTAACTAAAGCGGGAAAAGAACTCAAAAAGTGAAGAGCAACATAAGCAACTAAAGCCATTTCGAGCCAGGAAAACGAAAGTGTATCCGTCTTTTGCCGAACCTGAACGGCAATGGCCGCAATGGCGACAACACAAAGAGCCAATAATTTCAACACTAATGCATTGTCGAATGCGGATTTAGAGTAAAACAAAGGACAAATAACGAGTAGTGCGAAAATCCAAAGGCCGTGTAAAGACATGCCTTTTTTAGAGTCAGATGCTGAAGTGTTTGCCTTCATTTGCTAGCTAAAGGAATAGCGATAAATTTACAGTTTAATGTTGACCTGTCAATCTTGAATTTGAAAACAGAGAAGAAGAGGATCTTTCTATATATTTTATACGGACTGCCATTATTGCTATTTGTGGTCTATCGAATTATGGGTTTTGACGGCTTATACGGTCAGGATACTTACGAGTATTTGCGTTATGCGAAAAAATTGACTGCTTTTATGCAAGGTGGGGAACATCCGGGGACAGTGGTTTGGCCAAAGGGTTATTTGATTGTGCTAGCCATTAGCTCCTTCATTATGCCCATTGATCTGGCCGGACAATTGATCAGCTTATTGGGCTTAATTGGCTTGATTTACTTCTCTTTAAGAAGTATTAAAATGTGGTATGGTCTAAAAGCCAATCAACTTTATTTTTTACTGATTGGTCTGGCATTTTCGCCGTATCTGTATCGCATTTCCATTTCGGTAATGGCAGATATGTTTGCTCTTTTTTGCATGATGGCGGGCTTATCTTACCTTATTCGGTATCATCAAACATCAAGATGGAAACACTTCTGGTTGGCGCTCTTTTTTTTGAGTTATTCCGGTTTTAGCCGTTTTGCCGCTTTGGTGCCCTTGGCTCCTCTTGTTTTGTGGTTGATGCTAATCGCTTTTCAGCGCCGTTTATTTTTGCACTATATTGCTCTAATTGTGCCCTGCATCTTGCTCGCCTTGCATTTGTTTTTAGAAGGAGGAGGCAGTGATTTCATTTCACATCATTTTATTCAGGCATGGTCACCGCTTAACTATTTCAAGTCTTCTTTTGTTACTCTGCCTGAATTGCAATTGCCAAATGTCACTTATGCTTTGCCCAACCTTCTGTTTTATTCGCTCATTTTGTTTCATCCTGGTTTTTATTGGCTTCTTGCGCCTTTGTTGTGTTATGCTCTAATAAAAAGAATAAACTGGCTTAGACAAACGCCACTGTTTGTATGGCTCTCCCTTTTGGGGTATGTTCTTTTTTTATCCGGGATTACCTTTCAGGGAACACGATACATTGCTTTTGTTTTCCCTTTGTTACTCATTGTTTTGGCACCGCTTTTTGTAGGTGTTAACGATTGGTTTGGAAAAGGAAAACACTTTTTGCTGCCTCTGCTCACTTTGATACAGCTTAGCTTATGCATTTACGGAACCAAATCAATGTTTGAGATGAATAAAACAGAACGTTTGATTGCTCAAGCCATCGTACCTTATCAAGGCAAGACGCTTTATGCTTTTGAAATAGATATTGCTTTACAACAAAGGGGGTTGAATTTCAATTACTTGAGTCTGTGGGAAAAAGAGTACACTCGTTTTGAACAAGGGGCACTGGTCTTATTTAACGAAAATAGAACAGCCAAGAGTTTTGAGGGAAAAAACCCTATGAACAATTGGAATAAATTGACGAGGATCAAGTTACTGGATACTTATTACGGTGGCTGGAAATTGTATGAAATTGAATAAAAAGGAACACATATTATTTCTGAGTCCCGGATTTCCAAAAGACGAGAAGGATACAAGATGCATTCCCGCCATGCATTTGTTTTTAACGCATTTGGATCAAAAACAAGTGCATGATTTCTCGATCATCGCCCTCGATTATCCGTATGAAGAGAAGACTTATGAATGGAATGGCTTAAAGGTGCATGCTATAGGTGGGAACAATCGGAGCGGCCTTTTAAAATTCAGAACCTACCGTAAGGCTATAAGGAGGGCTCAAGCCATCAACAAGACTAAAGCAATAACTCGTATACATAGCTTTTGGTTAGGAGATACGGCTTTGATTGGAGCAAGATTGGCCAAAAAATGGCAGGTGCCACATTCTTGTACTTTAATGGGTCAGGATGTGCTTTCAAGCAATCGCTATTTTAATAAAATAAAACCCTTACCAGAGCTGATTTGCTTGTCAACGTTTCATCAAAAGGCATTCAAAAGCAATTTTAATCAGGAAGCAGAACATGTCATTCCGTGGGGAGTAGAGAGCATGGAAAGTGGAGATGATCCGAAAAAAACGATCGATATAATTGGTGTGGGAAACCTGACTGAGTTGAAATCTTTTGACCGTTTTATTCAGATCATTTCAGCGCTTAGAAAGAAATACCCGGATATTCGAGCTGAGTTAGTCGGAGAGGGTTCAGAAGAGCAGCGCTTAAAAACCTTGGCTGAAGAAATGGGTGTAAAAGACAACCTTCATTTTGCAGGGGTGTTAAACCGTGAGGCAACACTGAGTAGAATGCGAAAAGCGAAAAGTTTGCTGCATTGTTCCTCTTATGAATCCTTTGGTCTGGTTATTCCCGAAGCTTTGGCGCTGGGTCTTAAGGTCTTTTCAACGCCGGTAGGCATTGCTCCTGAATTGGATGAAGTTTCCATTTATCGAACAAATGATGAACTTATTGTCGAAATGGAAAAATGGATGACTCATGAGGAAAAGCTCCTTCCAAAGCGAGCCTTAACCATAGAACAGACCGTTGAGAGCTACTTAAAAAAAGTATTTTAGCAAAAAAGGAAGAGTTGATCACAAGAGCCCTCAAAAAAGCAAATAAAGTCTGGCGACCGGAGAAACTGGCTTTTGGCCCTGAATACATTATTTTGGGGGTTAATAATGTGTGCAATTTGCACTGTAAAATGTGTGATGTGGGGACTCAGAATTTAGAAACCAATTTTGCTCAAAATCTCGTTGGCACACAGCCCTTACACATGCCATTAGATTTGTTCAAACGCATTGTAGATCAAATGGTAGATTATTGTCCAAAGGCTAAAATTGGTTATGCTTTTACCGAGCCACTGGTTTATACGGGGCTTAGAGAATCACTCATATATGCCAAAGAAAAAGAGATAGAGACAAGCATTACCACCAATGCTTTGAATTTGAAACGCAAAGCCGAAGATTTAATGGAAGGAGGTGTTTCTGAGATTTTCATCTCACTCGATGGCTTAGAGGAAACGCACAATTACATTAGAGGGAATAAACGATCGTTCCAAAAAGCATTGGAAGGCATAGAGTACATCAAATCTTTTCCAAATTCTCCTGAAATTTCCATCTACTGTGTAATTACTGAATGGAACTACACAGAGTTAAAAGCTTTTGCAGACTTTTTTGCAGATTATCCCATTAAACACCTGGGATATATGCATCAAAACTTTGTGACCGAAGACTTGGCAATAAAACACAACGCCATTTATGGTCAGCTCTATCCGGCCACACACTCTAATATTGAGGAGACGAATTTTTCAAACATTGATTTAAAGCATTTGCATGAAGAAATTGCCTCTATTGTGAAGAGCAAATACCCGTTTCAGCCTAGCTTTTCTCCTGAACTCCACAGTTTAGAGGAATTGGAAAGGTATTATCAACAGGCTGAGCAAAAAATGGGAAGGACTTGTAATGATGTCTTTACGAATGTGATGGTGAAAAGTGATGGCACGGTCATTCCGGCTCATGGACGATGTTACAATAAAAGCATGGGCAACATTTATGAGCAATCTTTAGAAGAAATATGGAACTCCAAAGACTATGGCCAATTTCGCAAAACGCTTGTTAAAGCAGGAGGGCAATTGCCGGCCTGCAGCAGATGTTGTAGTGCTTTTTAGATAAAAAAACAGATAAAGTTGGAAAACAGTATAGGGCGTCAATTAAATCGATTCGGGCTTGGACTGAAAAGCAATTGGCCGCTCCTGAGTTTTGTTCTTGTTCTTATTGCCTACAGCACTTTATTTTTAGATCCCGGTCAACCTTTAAAGTTTTTTTTACTCAGTGCTTTTTGTTTGATTGGCAATGCTTTTCTACTTTCCAGATCTTTTGTTTTTTCTTTTTCAAAAAAGGTCAAATGGTTTTTTAGCATTTACCTGATTTACCTGTTATCAGGCATTTCCGGTTTATTTACAGGTCTCGATTTTTATACCGCACTGTACGAACTCTTAAAACTTTTCCTCTATTTAAATTTTGCCATATTAATTTATGTCTTTTTTCAAGATAGAAAAGCATTGGCTTTCAGGGTGGGCATTTGCTTTTCTATAGTGCAGTTCATTGCTATTTTGGCGATAATTTACACGGATATCAACAACCCTTATCTTTCTATATTTTCAGCTTCCAAACTCTACGGTGGTCTATACATTAACCCTAACCTTAATAGTCAAATCCTTTTCTTGACACTGCCCATGGTCTTATATGCTTTTTTTAGTGCAAAAAGCAAGGCTTTAAGGTTTGCTCTTGGTTTACTCTGTCTGGCAAATCTGTTCTTTATTTATTGGTTAAAATCTTGGACGGTATATATGGCCATTTGTATTGGGGTCTTGGCTTTTGGACTACTGTATTTTATGAGCGAAAAACGAGTTCCATATTGGCTGAAACGATTTGGTTTCTTGTTTCTTGGAGCACTGATCTCTTATGCTTTCTTCACTGTCAAGCCTTTTGAAATGGGTAAACGCTCTTTAAAACACCGTCAGCTTTTATGGGAGCGTACAGTCGAAATGATAAAGCAAAAACCGATACTTGGAAGTGGCATTGCTTCCTGGTCGGTTGAAAATGTAAACTATGCTCATAGCGAGGATGAGGTAAAACGTCGTTCTAATGAGGGAGTATATACGCCAAGTGGTGCCATTTTTTATGAACGACCTCACAATGATTTTTTGTGGATATGGAGTGAGCAGGGCTTAATCGGTTTAATAAGCTATTTGGCCTTGTTCTTTTTTGCTTTGTATATGGGTTTAAGTCGGTTTTTTCATTCCACCGGCAGTGAAAAGAAAAAGTATGGACTCATTAGCCTAGCCATATTTTCCTACCTTTTTATTGCTTGTTTCAGCTTTCCAAAAGAGCGCATAGATCAATCATTAATCTTAATGCTTTACTTTTCACTTCTGCTGATAGACTTTAAGGATTCAAAAGAGCAGAGTATGTTGTCAGGACATAAGCGACTATTCGTTGTTTTTCTTTTGATTATCAGTTCCGGCTCATGTGTTGTAGCTTATAATCGTGCGGTTTCTGATTATTACATGAGAAATATTATTGAAGCAAAGCGGCAAAATAATTGGTATTCGGTCATTCGAGATGGACAAAAAGGCGAGTCGGTCTTTTACCCTAAGGCGAGCAATGGGACTCCTTTTCAATGGTACATGGGACTAGCCAGAATGGAACAGGGAGATCTTGCCCGGGCACATCAAAATTTCAGAGAAGCGTATAAGTTCCATCCAACGCATCTTTATGTTTTAAATAATTTAGGAAGCACCTATTCACTTTTGGAAAAGAGAGACTCTTCTTTTATTTTTTACAATAGGGCTCTGGAGTTGAATCCCATTTATGAGGATCCAATGATTAACAAAAGCAGCATTTTTTTTAATGAAGGGAAACTGGATAGTGCCTGGCTGACAATCTCTAAAATTCCCGCCGGTTCCATAAATAAAAGATACCCGCTTTTTATACAAACGATACTCTACGCAAAACATGCAGATGGAATAAGGGAAGAAGCAATAAAGAGAGGTGTTTTTGAGGCAGCGGACTCTTTACTCAATCAGCAGAGTAAAGTGCCTTTATTCTTGGATTTATATAGAAAAAGTCAGAAAGTTAACACAAGCATAAAGTCAGAATTCTTTAAGCGCTTGGGAGTAGAAAAGGAAATTTAACTAAATTAGAAGCGCATTAAACGAAAAATCACTCATGAATACTTTATCCAGAACCTTAACCAAAATAGTCTTATCTTTTTTCTTGTTTTGTTTCTTTTTGATACAATTGGCAAATGCCCAAACCATCGTTTCCGTTTCTCCTGATAATGGGCAAATTGGTCAAATTCTAAGAGTAGATATTGCGGGTAGCAATACGAACTTTTTTAATGGATCTTCATCCATTCAAACCAGTTTCAAAAAGGGAACAACAACAATCAATGCGCCAATAACACAGGCCTATACCAATACACTTATCGAAGTGAATTTAGACTTAAGTAATACATCATACCCAAGTGGTTATTATGATTTGGAAATGAACACACCGGCACATGGTTTGCTCACATTGTCCAATGCATTTAGAATAGATACAACGGCCTTAATGAGCGCTACACCACAAGTTGCATTTAAAGGCCAAACGATCAATACGCTAATTGCCGGCAGGGCCATTAATTTCAATAATGTGACGATTGACCCTTACTACTTTAGAAATGGAGACACCATTCAGGCTTCGATAGTTTCACCAAGAACAAAACCCAGTGACACTTTGGAGTTAAGCGTTGATCTCAGCTCTAGCAGTATTAGAGAAGGCAATTATGACTTAAGAGTTATGACTCCGGGGGGACCACTTTTCTTGAGGAATGCTCTGGAGGTGAAGACAACGAATATTACAGGCACGGTATATTTTGATGCAAATTCTAATAATGTGTTTGATTCGGGGGAAACGGGAATACCATCTGTGAACCTGAAGATTCTGCCTAGTGGGCTTTTAACTTACTCAAACTCTAATGGGAAGTTTAGGTTTGGAGATGTTAGTCAGGGTACTCATCAAGTTGTTGTATATCCTCCTACCGGATCATCAAGTACAATGACAGATACTCAAACAGTAGTTGTGAGCAACTTGGGAACATACAATGTGATGTTTGGACTATCAAATAATGTCCAATATTTATTGGATTTATACACAAGAGATTCAAGAGCAAGATGTGCCTCATTGTATACAAATTTTACTCGTATTCTGAACAGAGGAAACACAACAATAGATGGCGTTTATTATTTTATAAAAGATTCATCTGTTACATTTCACCCTATAACCACTGCTGATGCGGACTCTGTAAAAGGCGACACAGCTTTTTTCTCGTTTTCGAATTTGGCTCCATTTGCCAAAGAAAGTAGGATTATTTATTGTGATTTACCTTCCATTACCGTTTTGCCAATCGGTAGCATTTTGAGGAGTAATGTAACAGCATATATTTTAGATAATGGAGGAAACATCGTTGTTGGAAGTGATGTAACAGGGAATAGCGCAATAGGTGTTTCCTGCTCCTTTGATCCCAATGATAAACAGGTGAGCCCCGTTGGATTAGACTCTTTGGGTTATGTCCCACATAATACGATTTTAGATTACCGCATTCGTTTTCAAAATACAGGAAATGATACGGCTTATCGCGTTGTTGTTTTGGATACCTTATCGGCAGATTTGGATCTTTCTACTTTTGAGTTTTTGGATGCCAGCCACTCAGTTGTTACTGAGCTGGATCCTGTAAGCAGAGAGCTAAAATTTATTTTTGACAATATCTTCTTAGTGGACAGCACAACAAATGAGCCGGCAAGCAATGGTTATATTGATTTTCGAATTAGCCCGAATGCTAATTTGATGGATTCTACTTCAATTTACAATCGCGCTGCCATATATTTTGATTTTAATCCTCCGGTGATTACCAATAGTGTAGTGAATACCTTTGTTTCCTTTATTACCGCAATATACGAGCAGCGTGAGCGAATAAACCTGTCCGTTTCTCCAAATCCGAGTACCGGAGAATTTAGCATCAACTTAAACAACAGAGTAAAATCAGGATTACTGAACATTTATGATGTTAATGGTAAACTGGTTTATAGAGAATTAGGGTTAAGAGGAGTAAAAAAGATGTTAAATCTCAATCATCTTGAGAATGGCTTATATATTCTGAGCATTCAAGAAGGAGAAAAAGCCTTCATGACCAAACTTATCATAGATAAATAATGCTTTGAGTTATTGTCTGTGAATTTTAAATTCTGAAAGCAGGATGGTTAGAGGGATACAATAACAAAACAGATAAGCTGATTTGAGCCTTATTATTGCACCAAAGTTGGATACGCTTAGACCAAGTCCAACAGAAAACAGCAAACTATAGATCAAACAAAAAGCAATAAAAGGATGTCTGATTATTTTAAGTGTTTTCCTAGGCTTGATTATGGAAAATAAAACGACAAATAATGTCAGACAAAGCAATATTGTATTTTCCAAAGAAGCGAGTAGTGAAAACCAATTCCAGTGCTGACCCAGAAGAGGTTGATAGTTTATGGAGAAAAAAACTTTAAGGATGTTGTTAAAAGACAACTCGTGATTACTTTCCGAAAGCAGCAAACTATTTTCACTTAGTGTTTTATCATAACCTTCTCTGATAATACTACTGAATTCGATCAGTTCAGAGTAGTTGCCATAAACACCTAATATTTCTTTAACTCCGATTAGAATAAGAAAAATCAGACCAATAATGAGAAAACTAATCATAGGACTAATTAGAATCCGGAATGACTTATCACCTATTCGTTTAATTAATTCCAGACCAAACCAAAGCATTAGACAAGGAATGAGAACTACTAAAATATAAGGCTTGATACTTGAAATAAGGTAAAGACAAAATAGGATCATAAGCATATTGCGTTTTATGCCTTTTTTGCAGTAAATGAGCCGAAAAGTAGAGTAGACAATCCATCCCGTAGCAAAGAGAATAATTGTATCTTTTAATATTCCTCCGGTCCAAAACAAAATACTTGGAATAAAAAGAATAACAACTGTAAATTGATTTGATGGGAAAACCTGCTTCAGCATCTCGAAAATCTTCCATATACTGGAAAAGGCTAAAAAAGAGATTAGAAGCGAGCAAGCATAAAAACCACCAAAAGATAGAATTTCGAAGGGAACAATAAAACGAACAAGGTGCATTTCTCTTGGGTTTGTTTCTTCTCTATAGCTTTTTTTATAATGTTTAAAATAATAGGTAGATTGACTATTGGCTTCGACATTAAAAATCCAACTCTTAATAAAGGTATTGGGGTCATTCCAGAAATGCTTTGCTATGTTTTTTGCATCTTCATGATAATGGAGCGTATCTCCTCCCTTATAAATGTCTTGATATGTGTAACAAAAAGCGAATGTGCCAAGGAGTTTGATGCATAGACTAAAAAACAAGAGCTTAACGTTTATCCCTTTCTGCTTAAACACCCTGGTTTTTGAATACCAAAAGGTAAGAGCAAATATTAAGAAGAGGGCACAAAATATAGAAAAAGGGGTTATCCACATCGGTTTAATATTGGATAAGTCATCTCATTAAGATAAAAGCAGCTTAAAATAGACGTCGTATTGAAAACGCAAAGCCATAACAAAAAGGCCTAAAGACAAACTGAGTAGAAAGGCCATTAAAAAACTGATAAAAGTATTGTACCAGCTAAATTTGCTTTTTGCCGGTTTACTTTGCGTAACAAAAGGTGTCTTATTCTTTAACATTTCCAGGCTCCAATTATCATTGGCCTGATTTCTTGAAAAAAGTTCAATTTGATCATCCAGGCTTTTAAGCTTTTGGAAAAGAAGCATTAACCTTAGCTGTTCAGGACTATTTCTTTGCATTAAATAGGCTTCTATACTGGAAGAATTCAGATTGCCTTTATTGAATTGAGTTTTTAATTGACTGGCCAATAAAGAATAATCATCACTTTTAATTAAGCGACTAACCTGATCGATACTGTCTAGTATGCTTAATTTCTTTTTGTTCAGCATGGTCAATTGTTTTTTACTAGCATTGATTTGATTCTTTTTAAAAGAGGCCAGAAAGTCATTGTTTAGGTTGTTTATTCCATGCATTGCTTCGTTTACTAAAAAGTCTGCAAAGACCCTGTTTGAATGTTCTACGGTCAATTCAACTTCGCCTAAATCGGTAAAAGAAACTTCAAACCAGTCAGAAATATGTGTTAAAGAATTTAACTGTTCATAGGCACTTGTATCAAAGTTCTCTTTTTGATTCAAGATCGATTCTTTAAGAATGGACAGAAGCATGTTGGAGTTAGCAAAACTTTCTATTCTAAGGAGGTCTTTTGGATTAACCGAGATGTCGATGAATTCTTTTTCTAGAATGGATTTATAATTAACCGATTCAGAACTGGTAATGTAAAACCGATTCTGAGCAACATATTGCGTACTTCGGTAATAAGCATTAAAAGCACTGATGAGTACAGAAAGTAAGACGACAAATCCTAAAACTTTTTTAAACCTTTTACCTATAAATACGGCAAGGCCTTCTGTGCTTTTATCTGAATGCATGTTAAACAATGTTGTTCTTGCCAAAATACTAATTCTTAGAAAAGAATTGTTTTATAATTAAGGCTTTAATGAAATGAACTCGATCTGCCTTTAACTTTTGCCTCGTATTGATTCAGCTATAATTTAACAAAGAATGTCTGAGAGTTCCGTTTATTTGCAGTTCATGGACAAAAGTCAAGATTTTGATCATGTGGCAGAGGCCTATGATTGCCACTTTACCGATACTTTGATTGGAAGGTTTCAAAGAGCTCAAGTATACAAGGCCTTAAAGAAGGCGAAAGCATTACACTTGCAAAAAACCATCTTTGAAATCAATTGCGGTACCGGTGTAGATGCTGACTATTTTTATAATATGGGACATGATGTTATTGCGACCGATGTTTCTGAAAAAATGATCAATTATGCGCAGCTGCATCGTGCAAAAAAAATCAGTTTTTATACTCTCAATTTTGAAGGGATAGCTAATGATACTAACTTTTTAAAATCTGACCTGTTGTTTTCAAATTTTGGAGGTTTAAACTGTATAAATGATAATAAACTGAAGGAGTTTTGCTCTGAGGTTTCTCATGCTCAACAAAGTGGTAACCAGCTCGCTTTTGTCATTATGCCTCGCTTTTGTTTTATGGAAAGTTTGTACTTTTTGATAAAGGGACAGTTTCGTTCAGTTTTCAGGAGAAGACAAAAAGAAGGTGTTTTTGCGAATGTAGAAGGGGTAAAAGTGAGGACCTATTATCATTCCAGTAAAGCAGTTATAAAGTTCTTGGGTTCTGATTATCAAATCAAAAGGATAAAACCAATTGGACTGTTTGTCCCTCCCTCATATATAGAGCAGGCATTTGAAAACAAGACTTGGCTTTTCAATTTTTTCAAAGGACTGGATCTTGTCTTTTCACGCTTCAGTATCTTCGCTGATGTGGCAGATCATTACATACTCATAGCTGAAAAGAAATGAACACTCTTTTGACACATGGCTACTTTTTGAAAGAAGATGAAAAGGAACAGAAAATCATGCGTCCTTATCCTCCTTTAGGCTTATTATATGTATCTGCTTATTTAGAACAAAACGGCAAAAACCACCGATTACTTGATTCGACATTTTATTCCATAGCGCAATGGAAAAAAGAAGTGCTGGAGCTTAAACCGGACCTGATTGCTTTTTACACCAATTTAATGACCAAAGTCACTATTTTGGAACTCGTCAAATGGTTGAGATCACAGCAAGAAACGAAGTCGGCAAAAGTACTGATGGGTGGTCCCGACGTGACATACAATTGGGAGAACTATCTAAAAAATGGGGCAGACCTTTTGGTAATTGGAGAGGGAGAGGAAACCATGTTGGAAACGCTTAAAGTCATAGAGTCGGGAGCAAACCTTTCCGGCATTAATGGGCTAGCTTTTATAAATAGAGAAGGACAGCTAATAAAGAACGAAGCCCGAAAAAAGATAAAGCAACTGGATGAATTGCCATTGCCAAATCGTTCTAAAATCGATTTGGAAAAATATCTTGCTGTCTGGCAGGAGTATCACGGTAAGAGAACCTTAAACATTTCAACTCAAAGAGGTTGTCCTTACACTTGTCAGTGGTGTAGCACAGCAGTTTACGGACAGAGTTACAGAAGGCGAAATCCAAAACAAGTTGTTGATGAAGTTGAAATGCTAATTAAGGAGTATAATGCTGAAGCTCTATGGTTTGTAGATGATGTGTTTACGGTAAGCCATAAATGGCTAAACGCTTTTTCAGAAGAGATGCAAAAAAGAAACATCTCTATTCCCTTTGAATGCATTACGAGAGCAGAGCGCTTAAATAAAGAAGTGCTTGCTCAGTTAAAGCAGGCAGGTTGCTTTAGAATATGGATAGGTGCAGAAAGTGGCTCGCAGCGAATTATTGATTTGATGCAGCGTCAAGTGGATATTAATAAAGTAAGTGACATGATGAGGCTTACCAAAAAATTTGGAATGGAAGCCGGAACGTTCATTATGGTAGGTTATCCTACAGAAACGATGGAAGATATAAACTTGACAATTGATTATCTAAAGACGGCTAATCCTGATCAATTCACAATAACTGTTGCATATCCTATCAAAGGAACGGGGCTTTATCAGCAAATTGAAAAAGACATTATTCATCATCCGGAGTGGTCTGTGAGTACAGATAGAGAGATTGATTTCAAAAGAACCTATCCCAGACAATTCTACGACTATGCAGTGCGTAGAATTGTTCATGAACTCAATTATTACAAAGAAGACTTAAAGGGAAAATCCATTTCAAAAAAAGCTCTGAGTCATAAGTTGAAGTCAGTAGTGTCCTCTTACCAAATGAAGCGATTTTTGCCACATCGTTAAATGTGATGGTAATGTAAATAGTTCAAGCGCAGCTTAATGTGTATAGTGATAAACTGTGCACATAATTATATATTTGTGTCGGAAAAAGTTGATCGCTTTTCCTCCATGATTTAGTTCAGTAAAGAACAAAAACTTTCTATGATATACAGGTGCTTATTTATTTTCTCGTTACTTTTTTTTAACGGTCTTTCAGCTAAGAACACACTTGACAGTCTTAAGGGTGTTGTACATACAAATGATAGTGTTTCCGCTTATACGTATTTGTACATTGCGGTGCTTCATTACAGACAAACCTATGGCTATTCAAAAGGAGAAGACTCTACCTTAAAGTATACCGCATTAGCGAAAAAAAGAGCCTTAGAAACAGGAGAAGACTCATTGAGAGCTTTGTCTTACTTTTTTGAGGCACGAGCGCTGAATCGAGAAGGAAAGTTTGAAGAAGCCATTGTTGCTGGAAATACTGCGAAGGATATTTTTATTTCCAGAGGCGATAGTAATATGGCAACCAAAGCACAGATACCCGTAGCCTATGCGTATCAAGATTTGGGGCTGTATGATCTGGCAATAAGCAATCTGGAACAAGCTGTTCAACGAGCAGAGGCCATGATGGACACTTCTTCTCTAGCAGTTGCCTATAGTGCCATAGCAACCATCTATACCCATACTGAAAACTATAAAGAAAGCCGTGCATACTCTAAAAAAGCAATGCCTTTGTTTAAAGGTCGAAATAAACTGATTGAGCTTGGAGGAATGTATAATAATTTGGCAAGAGCATACACTTTTGAAGCATTTTATGACTCTGCATACACGTGCTATGAAAAGGCATTGAATTACTGGAAAGAAGCCAATTTTGAGAGAGGCAAGGCGATAGTATACGATAACTTAAATGAGTTTTATGCATTACAAGAACAATATGATCGCTCAATTGATTATAGCTTAAAGGCTTTGGAGATTTTTAAAGAAATTGGTGATACTAAAAAAGTTATCGATTCCTACCTGAGATTAGCCTACGTGTATCTAGATCTTGGTCGAGTTGAAAAAGCTTCTGATTATGTAAAATTGGCGGAAACAACAGCACCGGATTTGATCCCGTTTTATTCTACGCTTGGTTTAATGGAAGTCAAGGCTAAAATTTTCGAGTTAAAAGGAGATTATAAGTCGGCGATACTATACAGAAACCGACATGATGCCAAGAAAGACAGCCTTGATAACCGGGAACTTCAAGCTAAACTGGATGCTTTTGATCGAAAAGTAAGGTTTTTAAATAAAATCAAAGAAGACAAAATAGAAGCCTCCAGATTAGAAACTCAGCAAAAAAGCGCTGAGCTAAAACAACTCAAAAAAAATGTAGTACTCGCCTCTTTATTTTTAATACTGATAATCTCAGTTATTGTTCTACTTTATGTCTACAAAAAGAAAAAAGCAGAAAGAAAAGCACTTGAACTTGTCTTGAAAGAAAAGGAACGGACCAACCGAAACCTAAAAGAAGAGGTAAGCTTAGCTAAAAAGAAGTTATCGACCTACACCCTTCAGATGATCGATAAGAATAAGAAGTTAACCCAGCTTAAACGTAAACTTGAAGAGACAAAAGAGAAGCTAAATGATGATGACTTAACGCAACAAATTAATTTGCTGGACAAAGAGTTGGATCAAGTTAGGAGCTCTGAACAGGTATGGAAAGAGTTTAAATTGTACTTTGAAGACGTTCACGTCGATTTCTTTTCAAACATAAAGCAAAAACATCCGGCCTTAACAAACAAAGAGTTAAGATTGTCAGCCTTACTAAGGTTAAACTTAACCACCAAGGAGGTTGCCAATCTTTTAAACTTACCTGCAAAAACAATAGAGGTAGCACGATACCGCCTTCGAAAAAAGTTAGAGTTGAGCAAAGAGGAAAATCTGATTGATTATATCATGTCAATTTAATCGCTTTTGATTATCAGTGAGTTAATTTTTTTTGTTGTGTTTTAATAGTCTATTGTAGTGCTGTTGTAGTGGCACATAGAATAAGGTTCACTTAGTAGTTTCATGAAATTTGATGAGTTAATCAATTTTCATGAGCCTTATGTGCCGGCTAAAAACAGCAACTTTCACTTTCTTGTATATTTTTTCTTGTGTCGTTTTTGCTCAAAATGGTCCCGGGGCGATAGAGGATACGAGTGGCACCTCTGATTTGGTATTGTGGCTGGACGCCGCAAAAATAACAGGAGTTACTGATCTTAATACAGTGGGAATCTGGAAAGATATTTCAGGTTACGGAAACGATGCATCTATAACCGGAACAGCGAATAAACCTCACTTTAGAGAAAATATTGTTAATGGTAATCCTGTAGTTGGTTTTAATGGGAGTGCGGGGTATCTCCAGGGTTCTTTTGGGGGAAGTTTTGGGGCTCCCTGTACCATAATTGCCGTGCCTTACTTTAACGATCTCAATCAGGCCGCAAATACAAACGATTATATCATTAGTATTGGATCAGGCGGGGGCAGTTATAAACACTTTTCAATTGCGAGAAGGAAATCCAGTGGTGGAGATGGAAATAGATATTATTCATGGGTGAATGATGGTTCGCCAAAACTTGGAGACACAATAGTTGCTCAACAATGGAATATATTATCACAAGTCAATGCTACAACATCCCAGTACCATACGTTTTATCAAAATGGTGCAGCGTCAACAACCAATGATGATTATAGCAGTTTTCCAAGTACAGATGGAATTTATAGAATAGGACAGTGGTATCATGGCGGAGACAATAGATTGAATGGACGTTTGGCAGAACTAATGGTTTTTGATAAAGTACTCAGTGTTCTTGAACTTAACATTATACACTCTTATCTGTCTGCAAAATATGATGTGTCAATAGCTAGTGATTATTATACAGGCGATGATCCCGGAAATGGCGATAATGATTTGGATGTAGTGGGAATAGGCTTTGATTCGGGGTCAACAAACTCAGGTGCTGAATCAGCCGGATTGGATTTAGATATAGTTTCCGATTTTGATGATGGTGATTATGTACTCTATGGTCATAATGTAAGTGAAAATTCGGTGAATACAAGTGATGTTAATGGAAGTATAGTGGCAAGATGGGATAGGGCCTGGTGGCTGGATATAACAAACACAGGCGATGATGTCAATTGTAAGTTTGTGTTTTCGCAGGCAAAAGGCGAGATTGGTTTTGGTGGCCTCGATCAAAATGATGTGTCTGATTATAAGTTAATTTATAAAAACAGTCCTGCAGGAAGTTGGAGCATAGTTGCAACAGCAAGTACTGTTATACCTAATGCGGTTATTTTCGATGATGTTGAGCTGACTGCTGATGGCTACTATACGCTGGGAACAATAGATAGTGATAGCCAAGTTGGTTACTCTCCTGTTGCAAGCGGATATAAAGGTCCGGGTGGTGTGGGAGAAACTGACGGAAGCTCTAACTTAAAACTTTGGTACAATGTAGGAGATATGGAAGGGGAATCCGGAGATGAAATCCTTGCAATAGCTGATGAATCGGGCAATGGAAACAAGGTGACTCAGGAAACCCACCTTTATATTCCGGCTTTAGAACCTCAATTTGTTAATGATCATTCAGCCATTGAGTTTGACGGTGCAAACTCATTTTTATCAGGAACAATGGGCTTTGATTTTACACCACCAATGACGGTTTTTTCCGTTGCTTATTTTAACAATACAAATCAGGCTAATGACGATAACGATTACGTATACAGTGCGGGAGACGGACTAGCGAGAGGGGAGCAAATCAGCCTTTCTCGTCGCAAGGCCAATGATGAGGACGATGTGGCTAATATTAATAAATATTACAGTTGGGATGGTGATACGGCGCGTTTCGGTGATGCCATTACAGGTCAGCAGTGGCAAGTATTCACACAAGAGTTTAAACCTGCTGATTCATCTATTATGCATGCTGCAAGTGCAAATGGGTCTGACTTGAGCGCGACCGATAATGAAGTTCTGGTAAATACAAATAACAGCTTGCTGTCCGTTGGAAGGTGGAATGGAAATAACCATTGGCTGGACGGTTACTTTAGCGAGTTGATTTTCTACGACAAACTCTTAAATACAGCGGAAAAAAACATTGTGGAGTCGTATTTGGGGGCAAAATATGAAATTAGTGTTAGCAACGATAAATACAGTGGAGATGATCCCGGAAATGGAGATTTTGATCTTGATGTAGCGGGTGTTGGAACCGAAAGTGACGGAAGCAATAATGGGGCGAACTCCGGAGGTTTGATTATTGAGCAAGTATCGGGATTTGAAAACGGAGATTATGTGATGGTGGGGCATAAGGTTTCAAACAATAGCATTAATTCGTCTGACGCAACCGATCACTTAGGTCAAAATGTATCCAGATGGGATAGAAACTGGTATTTTGATGTAACCAATACTGGTGATGACCCGGTAGTTAACCTTAGGTTCGACTTTAGTGACGTAAAGGCGCAAGGATTTCCCGGATCTAAGTCTGGAGATAAAGCACATAAATCCATCAACTATAACCTATTGTTTCGTTCAGGAACCAGTGGAACATGGACCAATCAGTCTATAACCCCCACACTGGATGGAGATCAAGTTGTTTTTAGCAGTGTGACTTTAACCAGTGATGGCTATTATGCACTAGGAACCGGAAATGAATCGCAAAGCCCTTTACCCGTTTTACTTACCAATTTTGCGATACGCCGAATATCACCTTCTTCAGCTCAACTTGAATGGGAAACGGCAAGCGAAGTAAGTAGTGACTATTTTAAAATAGAAAGAAGCGCTGATGCTTCAAATTATTATTCTATTGGTCAAATAAAAGCCTCTGGCTATTCAAACTCAACAAAAACATATGCGCTTATCGATCAGAATTTAAGACCGGATGACCTCTATTATTATCGTTTGGTTCAATATGATTTTAATGGAGAGTATGACATATATGGTCCTATAGTTTTAAATCATTATGACAAAATGAATGATATCTCTGTTTATCCCAATCCTGCCGATGAAGTAATTCATGTTGAAGGGCTTACAGGCCAATCAGAGATCAAATTCTATAATTCTAGTGGGAAAAAGGTGTTACAGGTGAATTCTAACAATCATCGCATCAAAATACCCATATCGGAACTCCGGGAGGGGATATATTTAATTCATATTGTCAACGAATCGAGAACAGAACAACTAAAACTTCTTGTACAATAATTTGCTTTCCAATATTTATTTACAATAACAGCATTCCCAAAACTCCATCACCACGCCAATCAGAGTTTTAGATGGAGTGTACATTCTCATCAGAAAAGAGGTAGCATTAAAAAGACATTAATGCTTAAATGAAATCATTAATTTCATCTGATCTAACAAATCGATTCATATTTAATAAAATGAAAAAAACCATTTTATGTATTGTAATAGTGTTTTCAGCTTTCTTTATTAAGGCTCAGAACTTTAATCGACCTGTCCCTCCGGACTTACCACAGTTTGAATTTGTCATCAATGATAGCAGCTTTCAGGAAAACTATTTATTGACACCCATTTTTATTCCACCTCAAAATGCTCCTGTTTTGCCTTCGAGTCTAATTTTAGACAGTATGGGTTATGTATTATGGTATAAATCAAAGCCCGGAATCTTTTTTACGGATTTTAAATACCATCCGAATCATCAAATTTTTACCGTGGTAGAAGGCGATAAGTTTCAGGTGTATGATTCGAATTTATATCTTGTTGACAGCATTAAGCCCATCAATGGATTTACGAATGATAGCCATGAATTTGAGGTCTTGTCAAATGGCAATTACCTGATTTCCGGCAAATCGGATTCTGTTGTCGATTACAGTGGCTTTACATTTAACGGTGCTCCGGGAGGTAAAAACACTCACTTGGTGGGCTTTACCATTCAGGAATTTGATGCGAGCCATAATTTGGTTTTTGAGTGGAACAGCAATGATGTTTTAGATCCATTCGAGTCCTATGATAATGTATATGGTTATGATTCTGCGGCATTTGATTATTGCCACGGAAATGCAATTGAAAAAGATTTCGATGGTCATTATCTGGTCTCCATGAGACACTTTAACGCCATTCTAAAAATTGATAAAAACGACGGCTCAATTATATGGAAGCTGGGGGGTAAAAACAGCGATTTTACTTTTGTCAATGATTCCGGTTTTAGTGGTCAACATGATTGTAGACGACTTGCGAATGGAAACATTAGCTTATTTGACAATGCCAATATGGCTGCTACACCAAAAATATCAAGACCAAAAATATATTCTTTGGATACAAGCAACATGACGGCAACAAAGGTGTGGGACTATACAACTCCGACACCTTATTTTGCAAGGGCAATGGCCAATTTCCAGTTGAAACCCAACAACTATAAAACCATTGGTTATGGGTTTAGCTATAGACCAAATCCAACTCTTGTAGTATTGGATAGTGCGGATAATATTGTTTCAGAAGTTTTATTCAGAGACTCTGTCATGAGTTATAGAGCGGTAACATACGATATACCGGTTTCATTTTCATGGAACAGGCCTCAAGTGACTTGCTCCTATGTGAACAATCTACTTCGGCTTCATGCACCGGGAGGAATGAACAAATATGTCTGGAATGATGGCTCTACCGATTCAAGCTTATTGGTCACCAGCCCGGGAGAATACCAAGTGTGGGTCAATCATGGAGAAGGAATGATCGGTTCATTGCCTGTTAAAGTGAACAACATCAATCAGCATTGCACGGTAATAGGAATTGAAGAGCTAAAAACCACAAAAGAGCCTGTGCTTATTTCTATTTTTGATGTATTGGGAAGAAGAGTAGAAGAGCCGGAATTCAATACCATTTATTTTTACCTCTACTCTGATGGCACTTGTAAAAAGAGAATTATACTCGATTAATTTTATACCTGTACCAGTTAAACGGGCTGTCCTTTCCTGTTAGAAATTGCTTTATTTTATTGGCTTGATAAAGCGTTTCAAAGTGCTTCACAGAATTGAAGTCATGATGAAAATAGTACTTGCTCATTTCCGGAAACCCTATTTTGGTGTAGTAGTCTTCCGTTCTTTTTTTAGCCTGATTAACTTCTGAGCTGTTGTAAAAAGGACTATCTAAGATGTGTATCTCTCCATCCGGATTCAGAAACTGACTTAAGCGTTCAATTGTGGCTTTAAAATCTTGAAAATACTGAATGACCGCATTCAAAACAATGCAGTCAAAATTCTCTGAGAAAGGAGGTGGCTCAAAAATGTCCCAATAGTGAAATTCTGTTTTTGGAAAGGCTTTTTTGGCTTGCACCAATTCATAACGGTTGACATCTATGCCAATGCTATGGGGCACTTCTTTTGTGCACAAATGTGTAAACCATCCGTTGCCACAACCGATTTCTAGGAGGGATTTAAAATCAGATGCTTTGAGATAGCGCTGAAAGCGTTGGGCAGACTTTGCTCTGATTTGCCATTCTTGCTTATTGGGATTGTTCGCAAAAGCTTTAGGAAGAGATTGAATTTCAGTCGTTTCTAAAACTCTACCCTCGGCTTTTCTAACTTGAATGTACTGCTCTTCGAACGTTGAATTTTCCAAAATGAGAATAATGTCTAAAAATAAGAGAATGACGGTTACCTTTGGGCTGTGACAAAGCAAAAAGTCATTTTGTTTAATCCAAAGAGTGGGCGATGGAAACACCGTGTGCCGAACTCCATTTTACAAGTAGCAGCTGCCATAAACAAAGACTATGAAGTGCTGTTTGTGGATGGCAACATGGAATCTGATCCTTCTGGCAGAATAATGCATCTGATTGAGAAGGAGAAAGTCGCTTATTTTGGTGTTACAGTTATGCCGGGCCCTCAGTTAAGGCAGGCCATTCCTATCAGTAAAGCAGTCAGAACACAATTTCCCGAAGTCAAGATCATTTGGGGCGGTTATTTTGCAGCGAATCAACACCCAGTTGTCTTGAATAGTGGCTATGTTGACTTTGTGGTGAGCGGCCCGGGTGATACGGCTTTCCCTAAATTGCTAAATGCTTTGGAGAACAATGAAGCCGTCGATCAAATCAAGAATCTGATCTATTTGAATGAAGGAAAAGTCTTTAAAACGGCTAAGGAAGAATTACTCAATCAGGATGATTTACCTCAATTGCCTTATGAGCTGTTCAATTCTTTTTATCCTATCAACAACTATTTGCAAAAAACATTTCTGGGCCAAAAAACCATGGCCTATCACTCCAGTCTGGGTTGCCCTTTTACCTGTTCCTTTTGTGCGGTGGTGCCGATCTACAATGCAAGGTGGAAGGGAAAATCGGCGGAGAATGTGTACAAAGACATCAAGTGGTTGAAAGACACCTATGGAGTGGATTCTATAGAGTTTCACGACAATAATTTCTTTACCTCCAGAAAGCGGGTGGTTGAGTTTTCAAAACTGATCTTGAACGATAATATGAAGTGGTGGGGAGAAGGACGCATAGACACCATAGACAAATACAGCGATGAAGACCTGCAATTGATGAAAGAGGCCGGTTGTGAAATGATCTTCTTTGGCGCAGAGACGGGATCGGATGAGGTTTTGAAGCAAATGGACAAAGGCGGAACGCAAACTGCAGCACAGATCAAAGCATTTGCCGCCAGATTGCGCCGATTTGGGATAGTTCCCGAATACTCCTTTGTCTTGGGCATGCCCGGAGAGTCTGAAGAGAAAGTGATGGCTCAGATTGATGCAGACATTCATTTTATCAAAGAAATCAAACAGTTGAACCCCGATACGGAGATCATCATTTATCTGTACAGTCCGGTGCCAACAGAAGGTTCTGAATTGTATGAGCAGATCACCAAAGCGGGCTTTGAATTCCCATCCAAACTGGAAGACTGGCTCAACCCTTCCTGGGAGAATTTTGATCTGCGCAAAAACCCCTTGACACCCTGGTTGACTCCTGCCATGATTGATAAGATCAGGAATTTTGAAGTGGTCTTAAATGGTTATCATCCTACCAAGTCGGATTTCAGAATAAAGGGCATTAAGCGTTCATTGATGCGTAGCGCCTCCAAGTGGAGGTATCAAACGGGCTTTTACCATTATCCCTATGAAATTAAGGCGATGCAAAAACTATGGAAGTACAGGCAGCCTGAAATCGAAGGCTTTTACGGAGAATAATGCGCTACCTCAGACGACTTGTATTAAGGCTGATCGGCCCTCTTGTTCAACACCTGGCCAAATGGTATTTCTCCAAACCAAGAGCCTACCGCTATAAAAACATCAAAGGTGTGGTCAATCCTGGGGTCTTTTATCCGCATTGGACCTTGAGCACTAAACTGTTGATGCAGTTTTTAGAAGACAAAGACCTCAATCAAAAATTATTTTTGGAATTGGGCTGTGGTACGGGAATGATCAGTGTGTTTGCCGCCAAAAAAGGCGCGAATGTGATGGCGACTGACATTAACCCCAAAGCTTTGGAAAATGCAAAGCAAAATGCAGAAATGAATGAAGTGGAAGTGGAATGCATACCATCCGATCTCTTTGAAAATCTGAAGGGAAGGACTTTTGATTTTATCATCATCAATCCGCCCTACTACCCTAAAAAAGCAGAGACTGTAGAAGAAGCCGCCTGGTTTTGTGGAGAGGACTTTGCCTATTTTCAAAAGTTGTTTTTACAGTTGGGCGACTATGTCCAAGCCCAAGTCTTTATGATTTTGTCTGAAGATTGTCAGATTGATCAGATCAAAAGTATGGCGGCCGAAAAGGGTTTTGCCATGCAAGTGCTTCAGGAAAAAAGAAAGTGGGGGGAGATGAATTTTGTTTTTGGGGTGGAGACTTATACTGGTGTATAGAGAAGTATATAGTATATTATGTAAAGCTTACTTCAACAATGTTCCGTTTTAATAAGCCTACCTCTACTATCAAAGAAATAATTGTTTATCGTAAAAAAGTCAGCTTAAGTCTGTCTAATGTGATATAAAACATAACTTAAACGATTATTCATGAAGGGTAGGTAAACAGAAGTTCTTTGTTATGCAGGACGGTTGGGCTAGATTTCTAAGTTAACCGTATCACTTTGAGCGACAACTTCTTCAAGAAAGAAGATAAAAAAGAGTGAAAATTAAAACGTATCCAAATCCCCATAATTAAACCCAAACTCTTCAACCTTAATGTCAGCGTCAAAACACAGGTAACCTACAAGCCACGAAGGGTAATCTTGATCGATGCTTTTAAGGTCTTTATAAGCTCGGGTGCTAGGGTCAATTTGAAATAAGATCTCAGGAACTTGAATTTTATAGGCCAACTCCTTCAATGTTGAAATAGCGTCTTTTAATCTGTGCAGATCTGGGTAGTTTAAAAAACCGATTTGCATGACTGAGCTAATTTTGAGATAAAATTGACAACTTTCTATTTGAATACTAAAATGTCGGCAGAGTCCTTCTTTATAGCGATAGAAATTTTTAGAATAGTTGTTACAAATCTTGTTTTCTTGTTTCAGTGGGTTGCTTGAAACTTCTGTCAAATAAGGCTTTAAGACCTTTTCAGCTTTGTTTATAATCCACTTTTGAGCATTCAGTTTCACAGCGATTTTGGAAATGGGCAAAGCATTGGTCTTTATGTGAAAGCGTCTCATGTTAACATGTTCTTTCCATCCTAATTTCTTAGTACTGTGATAAGTGTTTTCACTATGAAAAGCATAGACCATTTTCACATCGTACCGCTGCATAGCATCATAGGCTTTTAACGCCAAATTACGATGTATACCTTTCTTTTGATACTTTGGTAAGGTATAAGAATCGCAGGTGTGTACGATAAGAAAAGATTGCTCATTGGACTCAAACAACTGAGGCACACCTCCATAAAAAGCAATGGGTTTTTGACCGTCATAAGCAATAGTTGCAATGGGAGGAATGTCTAGATAAGAACTATTGTATTTATGCTGAAGGTGGTCTTTGGTAAATTTTTTACCAAACGACTTGCGACAGATGTATTGTACATCAGGGATGTGTTTTTTTTCTAATTGATAATATTGAAATTTGGCCATATCCATCAGTTACATCTGTTTCAATAAATAATCTGCAACTAATTTATGCCCATTTTCATTCCAGTGAGAATCGCAGTCCAAATAATACGCTTTCCAGTTTTTAGATTTAAATAGATCATATAAGCCGATAAATTGTATGCCCAAACTATCACAATGTGCTTTGAGTAAACCTTCTATATTGGCTTGAGTTCGGCTGTTTTGCTCATCCAGATCAAGGTGGGATGGAATGCAAATCAAATACATGGGCTTATCTCCGGCAGAAGCCTTCATTTTTTCCATGGAATAGAGCAAACGGGCGACCTGATCTTCACTGTAGTTGAAATAACCCGTTAAGGGATAAGATTCACTTTGCTGCTTGGTCTTCCACATTTGCTTTAGGTAAAATAGCGCATCATAGGTATAAGTGTAGGCTTTTAAAAAACGTTTTAGTGCATTGTTCGGTCGGCTCATCGGAGCAGTTTCAGGTACAAATTGCAAGTCATAATTCGGGTATTTACCGATCCAACAGGGTTTAATGCTGTTTTCGTTTTTACCATATTTGGGGTCATCATCGATCAGGTCATTAGTCGGGAAAATAGTCCAGATTACACTTTCATGTTCATATTGAGAGGCAATGGAGTCATAGATCAGAAACTCTTGTGTGCTGCCCTTATCGGCCATGCCAAAATTTAAAAAAGGAAGGCCTGTTTCTTGTTCCAAAAGATCCGAAAAGCGATCTTTTTCATTCACGCCAACGCCTTCTACAAAAGAATCTCCGATAACAAGGAAACGTCGACTCTTAGCTATTTTGTCGGGCAATTGATCTCTAAAGCCCAAGGCATTAAATTCAAAGTCCACGTTAAGGCAATTCTTTCTGATCCGATAATTTGAATTGGGCAAGTGTTGCCTGCCATAGATTTGGCTTCTCAAAGGCAAGAAATCCTCATGCGGATTCATTTGATAAGTCGGCATCAATATATTGAGCTGTCCGCTTTGGGTTAAGAACATGATGCTCAACTCCAATAATAGGAATGTCACCAGCCCAAGAAAAAGTAAAAAACTAAGCTTCTTTATCATCCCATTTTCTTTTGCTGAAATAAAAAGTAAAGTTTTGACCTTTATTTACCAAGGCATTGATCTCTTCAAATGTTAATTTCCCATTCTCATCATAAATGAAAGGATAATCCGATAACAAGCCTATAATTTTGATCACTTCCCTTTGTGCTTGTTGCTTTACCATGCCACTTCTCCACAGTTTGTATACAATTTTAGAGAGCAGTACAGATTTATATTGTTTTAAAATTTCATGTTCAACAAGTTGCTCAAGATGAAAAGAAATCAATAAGTCCGGTTGTTCATGTTGATCTAGAAATGGCTTGATGCTCTTTAATACCTCAAACTCCCCTCCCTCAATGTCCATTTTAAGAAAGTCCACTTTTTGAATTTGATATTCTTCAACAAAACGGCTCAAAGTGGTCGTTTTTACCTTTTGACTGTGAATTTTATCATAGGTGCGATTAAGCAAAGACGACGACGATTGACCATATCCAGATCTTGCATGTAAAAAACCTTCACCTTCCTTGTTTGCAATTGCCATTGAATACGGAAAGATAGTTTCTGATACAGTAGGGTTAAGCAATACGTTCTCTTTTAGCTGTTCAAAAACGATGATGTCCGGCTCAAAGGAATAGACCTTAGCTCCATTCTTTGCCGCATATAAACTCACCGGCCCTGCCCATGCCCCAACATCTAAAAAACACATGGTCTCTTCTAAGGCATGGTCTAGTACCTGAAATGTAAAAGACTCCCAGATTCCTGAGTTGATATGCTCCCAAAAAGTTTGATTCTCATTAGGATCTACTTCAAAAGTGGTATGGTTAATCTGTATTTTCATTCTAATGCCTTATGATTAACTAAATACTCAAACAGAACCGTTTGTCCTTTCAAATTAAGGTGTGGATCATCTGAGAAATAAATTGGCATGGCAATATCTTTTTGTTGAAACAAAGTCAAAGGATTAATAATGGGTATGTTAAGGATGCTTTGCATGGCTTGTTCTAAAGGATATGTCTCTTGCAATAAAGAAGAACTTATTCCTTTGGCAAAGAACCGATAGGTCTTCTGATACTTATGATTCACTTGAACACAATGTGGCAATAATAACAGCTTCATCTTTATTTGAGGATCCAATTCACTTAACATCGACTGAAAGATATTTTGCCATTCTTCAAATTTTGCTTTTTGATCTCCTTTCAGCAAAATGGTTTCTTCCAAATAGTTTGGATGCTGAGCAAAATACTTCCTTACTCTTGGATTATAGTTTTTCGATTCTACTTTATTTTCAACTGTAAAGTCTGAGGTTCTGAAGTAAGCCAGCTTATAGTTTAAGTACTTCAATGAAAGGAACTGATCGGAAAAAACCTGATAAATAAAACGGATCAAGCCGCTTTCACTCCAATTGTAATCTTGTTTAACATCTAATAAGTCATTCCCCACATAAAACTGATACAAAATGAGATCGGGTTGATATTGCTTCACGCGTTTGGTAAAGAAGAGCTCATGTTGTTTAATGCCAATACCGGCAACACTACAGTTGATGATCCTGTAATTCGGATACTTTATGCGCAATTGTTCCACATAACCTCCCGGAAAAGCAGAGAAAGAGTCGCCAAAAATCAATATGGTTTTTTCACGTTCGAATTGCTCTTCCAAACGAGGGTTGAGTAGGCGAAACTCTTTGGCATAAAAGTCGATGATCTGATAGCGATAACACAGCTCAAAAAGCAGCAAGCTTAAGAAAAGAAGAATGAGAGATAAGAAAGCCAATCGGACGAACTTTCTGATCACGTCAAGCGGTTTAATTGCCACCAATTCAACTGGCTGTGCATGAAAAAGTAGAACTGCTTGAGTTTGTTGATCAGTTTGGATTGAGCTCCATGTTGTTTGGCTCTGAATAAGCGATGCACATATCTGTGCAATACTTTATAAAATTTAGGCGAATAGGTGCCTTTGTACATCATGAGCAATTCATCAGAGTCTGTCCAGTTGGATTTCTCTCCCAATTGAGCTTTAACCGTATCATAGAATTTAGTGCCGGGAAGCGGATAAGAAACGGAGATACCAATGTCATGTGGCATCAAATCTTTAAGCATGGAAATGGTCGCCTGAATGTCTTCCCATTCTTCTCCCAGATAACCGAATTGTAGGAAGAAACAAGGTTTAATGCCGTAGGACTTCATGAGTTCAGTGCTTTGAACAATCTGTTCAATACGTGTTCCCTTATCCATGGCATCCAGTATTTTCTGAGAACCACTTTCCGCACCGATCCACACCTCATCACAACCCGCTTCAGCCAGACTTTTCACCGTGTCGTCTTTTACCAATAAATCAGCACGTGATTGGATTTTAAAGGGAATTTTAATGCCTTCTTTGACTAGAATAGAAGAAAACTCTTGAACCCAGTTGGGTTTGAGGCCAAAGATATCATCACAAAACCAAATGTGGTCGAAGTCAAAATGGCTTTTGATCAATTTGATTTCATCAACAACATGTTGAGGTGATCTGCTGTTGTAACGATTACCGTATATGGGTTTCGCACACCAGTTGCACTTGAAGGGACAACCTCTGGTAGTAGCCAAATTGATGGAAAAATACCCATGAATAGACCAGGCTTCTTTGTAGGGCTGGATATCAACCAAGTCCCAGGCAGGCAAGGGTAAGTCATCTAATTGCTTGATAATTGCTCTTGGGCTCGTTTTTACCGTATTGTCATTTTCGAGATAGGCAATGCCGGCAAGAGATTTGATATCGGTATTTTGCTTGACAGCATTACACAATTCCAAAAGGGTTTGATCGGCTTCTCCCATAATAATGGCATCAGCCCCTTCTTTTAAATAGTGTTCAAAATGATCTGTAGAATCGCTGCTGGAAACAAAAACAGGAATGGATTTTTGATTGGCCAGTTTGCACATCTCAAATGCAGCTTCCCGCATATTGGTCAGGCACATTTTGGTAAGGTAGTTAAAGCCATCATCATAGATGACTAAAATATCCGGCTGTTCTTTTTCCAGATAAGGGATCAATTCTTGGGCTGATAATGCAAAATTGGTGTCAAATAAACTGACCTCAAATCCATTTTTTCTTAAATAACTGGCAGCTTGTATGGTTGCCAAAGGCGGATAAGGCTTTCTTTGACGTTTTTGCTTTTCATCAAACTGAAGGAAGTAGCTATGTGTAAATAGTACTTTCATCTGCCTTATTTAGTCGATTGATGCGCTTCTCATATTCTTCCAGCACTTTTGTTTGAAAGTCACTGGGATGATGTTTGGATATTCCTCTATTTGATCGCATGGTCAGTGCCATTTTTTTAGCATCAAAGTGTTTGAACTTTTGTTGCCAGCGTTTATAGGTCAGGCGCATAAAAAAAGCATCCAATCGGTCTGGAAATAAAAGATTGATTGTTTTCTCAATGGCTGATTTTAGACTTGAATCGTGATCAATGGAATTGAATGGTATCGGGTGTTCAAATTTGGAGATAAAATCAGTTGACCAGCTGTTTTTGTTTTTGAACTCCTCAATAAGTGAAGAGTTGTAAACCGGTAGCAGATAGCTCAGTTCAATCGCCGTAAATACATTCTTGTCTTTAATTTCTAAATTATTGGTATCAATGAAGTAATTGACGCAGAAGTATTTTCTTGAGTTCAATAGCGCTACCTTTTTAAACAAAACCAATAGCGTTCGACAAATCCACAAACGATTCGCTTCGGTAATGATAAAGTAGTCAATGTCTCCATCTTCATTGATCACATTTTTTGATAGCGAACCTGAAATTCCAATGGCTCTTACAAATGGAAATTTGGACATGATGCGAATGTAAAAAGGCGCTTTTTTGAAATAAAGTTCTGCCCTTCTTTCATTTTCTTCTCTTTGCGAAATGAGCTGTGAGATGTGCTGATTAAGCCCATAATATTCCCCTTTTTTTGATACAATTGATCGCTTGATAAACTCTTTCAGTTCACCATTTATCGGTTCTCCATAGTGTAATTCTAACTCCTCTTTTTTAAGAGGGTGATTAAAAATGTCAAAATAGGCTAGGGTATGTAATATTTGGGTCTTCAAGTGAAAATGTGAATCGTAAAGTTAAATTAAACAATTGGTTTTACAATCAAATTATGACTGCAAGCAAAAAGATGATTGCGTTTACAAATATGTTTGCAAAACAAGCTTAGATCAATCGGTCCAAATGGCTATTCTCAGTAAATTTCCGCAAAAAATGCCACGATCAAAAAACTTCGATCCACAAGTCGTTTTGAGAAAAGCGCTCAACTTGTTTTGGACTCAGGGCTATCATGCTACCTCTATGCGGGATTTAATAAATGATTTGGAAATCAATAGGGCATCATTGTATGATACGTATGGCAGTAAGTTAGAATTGTTCGATTCTTCTTTAAACCTCTACAGTCAGGATCAATTAAGATGGTGGAGCGAAACATTGTATTATGAAACGGTAGTGAGGCAAGGCATTTATAAATTACTGGAGTATCAGTATAATTTAAAGACAAGCAAAGGTGATCGTGCTACTTGCTTTATTGTCAGGTCGCTTTCTGAATTATATACTTTACAAGAAAGTAGTTCACGTATTATTGATAAGCATATAAAACAGCAAGAAGAAATGCTCACTAATTATTTGCAATACGGGATTAATCAGGGCCAGATATCCCCGTTTAAGGATGTGGGTCTCTTATCGAAGTTGATGATGAATATTATCCATGGCGTATCAATTGCGGTGGTACATAATCAAGAAGATTATCTCGCACGCCAATCGGCTGCGATTATCTCCCTTTTGGATTGATTGAGATTATTTTTCCAGAAACTCATCGGTAAAATGTCCCTTCTGCTTGTCTTGAGAAAATTTTTGAGCATTAAAATCGCTTGACCCTCCTTTTGGAATGGATAAAGATTGCCAATTCTCTTTTTGATAATATTTGCCGATAAACACAATTTGTCCGATATGATAAGCATAATGAGCCAATTGACGATTAATTGCTTCTACAACAGTATGTCCCTGGTTTCTGATGTAAATGATTTGGGCCAGTTGTTCCTCTTTTAATGGACGAATCGCTCCGAATAAGCAGTTCCATCCTTCTTCCCACTTATTCATTAATTCTTCTCTTGTTTGAATGGTATTTTCAAACTCATTATCTCTTTTTCTCCATTCTTTTTCTCCGTCCTCTTCTAGAAAATTAGTCCATCTTGACAGCATATTGCCCCATAGATGGTTGACAATAATGGCAATGCTATTGTCATAAAAATGTTGAGTGGTGAATAGGTCTTCATCTTTAAGTTGAGCAAAGGTTTTTTCACCCAGCATTTTGTAATATTCAAATTGCTTAATGGTACTTTCAAGAAAATAGGTGTTTTGCATCTTCTTTAATTATTTTATAATAAACAGAATTAATAATTCCCTCACATGGTGCTTCTTTATAAAATCTCATGCCTAGTTTTTTAAGAACATTTATGGATGCCGGATTATTTTTTGAAGCTCTTCCTATTATTTCTTCAAGCTGATAAGCTGTAAATCCTTTTTTTAAGATGGCCATAGATGACTCTGTTGCGTATCCATTATTCCAATCTTTTTTAAACAGTCTGAAACCAAGATCGACCATCCCATCATGGTGTTTTTTTAAACCGCACCAGCCGATCACCTCATTGGTAGACTTTAATATTACAGTATTTCTCCCAAAGCCATTTTTTTGGTAATCATTGTAATTCTCTATTAAACTTAAAGCTTCTTCTACATTTTTAAATGGAACATCTCCGGTGTGTTTCATTACTTCCGGATCAGAATTTAATTCAAAGAAGGTAGATGCATCTTTAGGCTTAAACTCTCTTAGAAATAAACGTTCTGTTTCTAAGACAAAGCTCATTTGGCTTACAAACATCCGGTTCTACCACCATCTACCGGAACATTAATTCCGTTAATGTATGAGGCCGCAGGCGAGGCTAAAAATGCAGCAGCGGCGGCTACCTCATGAGGTTCAGCTACACGCTTCATTGGCACTGCATTCTCAAATTGCTGTTTCACTTCCGCTTCGCTTGTATTGGTTTTTTGAGCCTTATTGGAAATGATGGAACTTAACCTTTCTGTTGCCGTAGCCCCTGGAAGCACATTGTTTACCGTTATGCCATATGCACCAAGCTCATTGGCCATGGTTTTAGACCAGTTGGCAACGGCTCCGCGAATGGTGTTTGAAACACCAAGGCCGTTTAGCGGAATTTTTACAGATGTAGAAATAATATTGATAATCCTTCCATAACCACTGTTAATCATTCCCTGTTTTAAATGAGTGACCAATGTATGGTTACAGAGCAAGTGCATGGCAAATGCGGATTGAAACTCTTCAATTTTTGCTTCGGAAATAGGACCTCCCGGAGGACCTCCGGTGTTATTTACAAGTACATGAATTGGGTTTTCAATTGATTGAGTAGCGGTTTTAACAGACTCCACATTAGAAAAATCAGCTTGAACATAATGATGCAGTTGCCCATTAGCTGTACTTAATTGACCTAGAGTTGATTTTAATTTCTCTTCATTCCTAGCCATTAAATATACATTAGCTCCCATTTCAGCTAATTCAATGGCAATTGCTTTTCCAATTCCAGCCGTACTACCACAGACTAAAGCATTTTTACCAGATAGATCTAAATTCATTTGAAAAATTTTTTCGAAGTTAAAGAATTTGTCAGATGATGTAGCTCCTTATAGGAGGAATAAGCGGTTGTGTTTAATCCATCAATCTTCTTATCTTAGACCAATAAAAATAGAGTGTTATGGCGATAAAGAAACCCTTCAATTTTCAAGCATGGATAGATGAACACAGACATCTTTTAAAACCTCCGGTTGGAAACAAATTAGTTTATGAGGATGCAGATATGATTGTGATGGTGGTTGGTGGGCCAAACGCTAGAAAAGATTACCATTACAATGAAGGTGAAGAGTTTTTCTATCAATTAGAAGGAAACATCATAGTTAAGATACAGGAAGATGGAAAGGCAGTTGAGGTTCCTATTAAGGAAGGAGAGATTTTTTTATTGCCTCCGAAAATTCCACATTCACCAAACCGGTCTGAGAACTCAGTAGGCTTAGTGATTGAGCTTAAAAGAAAGGAAGGGGAAAAAGATGGGCTCTTGTGGTTCTGTGATAATTGCAACAACAAGTTGTATGAAGAGTATTTTCCGCTCACTAGCATAGTGAATGATTTCCTCCCTGTGTTTAAGAAGTTTTACGGTTCTGAAAAACTAAGAACGTGCGACAATTGTGGTACAGTAATGGAAGTTGATGAGCGATTTGTGTAAAGTCAATAAGCATTTGACAAATGCGAATTAACGGGCACGGACATATACTCCCGGAGCCTTCTCAAATTCCTCAATTCATGAAAGACAAAAAGCTTTTTTGGATTGATGAGGACAAGAAATTTATGCGACAAGGGGATTGGTCAAGGCCAATTACGGATCCCAGTTTCTTTATCAAAGAGAAATTAGAATGGATGGATCGTTATCAGATTGATCATGCAGTGATGCTTTGCCTTTCGCAATTGTATTGTAATGGATGGGAAGAGCAAGATTGTGCCGATGGAATTCGTTTCCAAAATGATTATAACGCTTCTGTGCAGGCCGACTATCCGGACAAGTTTACTTGTGGTTTTGTAGTTCAACCCTTATACATGGATCAAGCCTTAAAAGAGATTGAACGCTGTGTAAGTGAGCTGAACTTAAGAATGCTCTGTTTACCTACACACTTTTTAAATTCTCAGGGAGAGTGGCTCTCTGTTGCTGAAGCTGATGTAGACCCTATTTACGACTTAGCGAATGAGTATAATCTAGCAATTCAAATTCATCCTTACGATGGAGAGAAAATGATTGCCTTGAAAAATCAGTATTGGCGATTTCACTTGGTTTGGATGATGGCTCAATGTGCTGATACCCTTCACCTTTTCACTTTGCGCGATCTGCCAAATAAATTCCCTAACATCAGAACCAGTTTTGCTCATGGGGGAATGTTAGGTGTAGCTAATTATGGAAGGAGAATTCAAGGCTTTGATGGCCGTCCTGATATTTTCAAAGGGCTGGAAGACCCAAGAAAGACATTGGGACATAAGAATCTCTATTATGATACTCTGGTTCATGACTCTTTTACCTTAGAATTGCTTAAGAAACGGGTTGGAGCGAGTCAAATAATTATGGGTTTAGATGATCCGTATCCCTTGGGAGAAATGGAAGGTGTTGGAACTTCTTATCCCGGACGAGTTGTTGATTATGCTGTTGAAGCAGGTATTTTAACAGATCAAGAGGGGAAAGACATTTGGCATAAGAATGTATTAGCTTGGCTGGGAAAGGAGATAAAGGTATCTGAGCAAAGTTAAATCGGCTTTTTTCCTTTCTATTAACACACAGACCATTTCATTGATGCAATATTCACTCTACGGATTTTAGCAAAAAAGAAAGGCAGTCTCTTCAAAGAGACTGCCTTTAGAGGATTAGATATTCTATCTTGTTTAGAAACTTAAAAGTGGAAGGCTGCAAATAATTGTATCACACCATTTTTATAATCAGGGGCTTCAACAGTAATAGTAGAACTTAGGTTAGTATTTGGATCCACAACAGTTGACTTATAGTCTTCACCAATGCTCTCTACACTAAAGCTATACCTTGCTCCAACGGATAAGCCTGATTCCATTTCCAGTTCTAAGCCTCCGGCAAGACCTAAATCAAAATCTTTTATTTGCTCTTCAAAATTTGTAATGGTTCCTTCTTCATTTGTGGAAAGCAAATAGCTTAGTTGAGGTCCTGCATGGACGCTAAACAAGTCTCCGAGTTTGATTTTTAGCAAAACAGGTACGTCAATGTAATTTAGGTCGACCGAATAGTTGTCATCATCAGTCCCTTTTACTGAAAATAGAAATTCAGGTTGTAAAGCAACAAACTCGGTAAATTCAATTCTAAGTAAAGCTCCTGCATGATAAGTAAAAGTAGGCTCAACATTTTGTACATCGGAACCATGAATGTAGGCATAGTTTAGTCCGGCTTTAATACCAAGTTTAGCGTCTTGGGCCGTTGATGAAATTGAAAAAGCAATAATGCCAATTAATAGAGTTGTTAGTTTTTTCATAATTGTAGTTTAAATTACAAATATAATATCTTAAATAGTTTACTCTTCATCCATCATTAATGACCGAATAACTTCATCTGATTGAAAAAGTATTTCTCTTTTGAGCTTTAAAGTCGAATCATCTTGTCGAAGCATTTTTGGATTTATCCGAGTCTTTTGTTTATGAAAATGATCTACAATTTTTTTAGAAAAAAGCGACTCTAGACTTTGGAAATCAATACCGGCAGTGGTTCTTAGTCTTGTAATTAAATAATCATGATAGCGATCTTTTTCTGTTAGCATTTCCTTTTCAGAGTATTGAGCGCCTTGCTCAATTTGCTTAATGTATAAGGAATTGTTTGCAATATTCCATTCTCGCTCAGAACCGTTGAAAGAATGTGCAGAAGGGCCAATGCCTAAATAAGGGCTTTGATTCCAATAAGAAGAATTGTGTTTGGAGTATTGGCTATTCTTACAATAATTAGAAAGTTCGTATTGCTCAAACCCGTTCTTGTCTATAGCATCTTGAAGAAGCATGTATTGTCTATATGCTTTTTCATCATCTACTTCATTTAGTTTTCCTTTAGATATTTGATGGATGAGTTTAGTATTTTCTTCTACGGTTAAGGAGTAAGCAGAAAGGTGAGGAAGGTTCAGGTCAAAAAATTGGTCCAGATTTCTTAACCAATCTTCATCAGAAGTAGAATGAGCGCCAAAAATCAAATCGATGTTGATGTTTTCAAAACCGGTATCTTGGCTTCTTCGAATGACTTTTATGGCTTCAGTGGCACTATGTGTTCTATCCATAAACTGAAGGTCCTTATCGTGAAAAGATTGAACACCAATACTTAATCGATTAATGCCACTTTTTTTTAGTTGGCTTAACTTTTCCTTTCTCAAGTCATCTGGATTAGCTTCTAGAGTAATTTCAACATTTTCCTGAACCTGAAAGTGTAAATAAATATCTTCTAAAATAATGGATAGTTCTTCTTGATTTAATAGGCTGGGAGTACCACCGCCAAAATAGATGCTACTAACTGTGGAACTGAGGTAGTTCTTTCTTTTTACCAGTTCCTTTCTCAGAGCTTCTATTAAAGCGTCCTTGTTTTTTAGAGAGGTTGAAAAGTGAAAATTACAATAGCTACAAGCTTGTTTACAGAAAGGAATATGAATGTATATTCCTGCCATTTTGAGTTAGTTTGTTAAGAACGATTCTGAATGTAGTGCCTTCATTCAGTTCAGATTGTTTCACAAAAACTTTTCCTGAGTGGTAGTTTTCAATAATGCGCTTAGTTAATGAGAGACCTAATCCCCACCCCCTTTGTTTGGTTGTATATCCCGGTTCAAAAACCGTTTTTCTTGCTCCTTTTGGAATTCCTTTACCATTATCACTGATATCAATATAAACAAATTGAGACTGATCGGTAACATGAATATCAATATTCCCTTCTCCGGATAGAGCATCTACGGCATTTTTTATGATGTTTTCTAAAACCCACTCTAATAACGGGACATTAACACTTGCCATCACTACATTCCCATTGCTTGTTGTATGGCTGAAGTTTACCTTTTTTGAAAGACGGGTTTTAAGATAAATGAGCGTGTTTTCAATCACTTTATTAATGTCATGTTGTTCTAAGTTTGGAGCTGAACCAATTTTAGAGAAACGTTCTGTAACGGTTTCCAAACGCCCTAAATCTCTGCTCATCTCAGCAAGCGTCTTATCATCCACATTTCTTGATTTTAATACTTCTATCCATGCTAGCAGAGACGATAATGGTGTTCCAAGTTGATGAGCCGTTTCTTTAGCCATACCTACCCAAACCTGATTTTGCTCAGCATTTCTGGCAGTGCTAAACAAGTAATAAGCAATGAGCAAGAATAAAGCGATGACTGCTAACTGTATAAATGGATAATATTTCAGCTTTACTAATAAAGGAGAGTCATCATAGAAGATATATCTTTTTTCGCCATCACCTAAATTGACTGCTATTGGTGGGTTATTTGCTTCCATATCAGCTATGAGCTGCTCTTTATAACCGCTTTGTATAATTTTTGAGGAATCAATATTTCCGAAAGCAATAATTCTGGATCTGGAACTATCTGTATAGATAACCGGCGCAGAAGCAGAGTTTGTAATGATGTCATTATTAAAAGACTCTACTTGTTCTGCGAGAACTTCTTTTAACTCGGAAAAAATAGTTGACTGGTCGTAGAATAGATAATTCTTTTGATTTTCGTAAAAATTAATTTCGACAACACCATTGGTGTTTTTCATTTCACTAAGCTTTTGCCTTAATGCTAAACTATCATTCTGAATTTCTTCATCGAGGTTTTTACTTGTAATAATACTCCCATTTTGATCTGTGAGAATCATTGGAATGGTTGTATTGCTAAATAAGATTTGAGTATAAAAAGTGGGATCTTCATTAATATCGGCTAAGGCAACTCTTCTATTGGCTTCAGCCCATATCTCTACTCTCTTTCGCTCTTCTTCAGCAATGGTTGTAAATAACTCTTGTGTATAATTTACAAGCTCAGCTTTTTTTTGAATTGCTATAGCCCAAGATTTTGCCTTGTTTTTTTCTTCTTCAGCTATCTTGCCCACCAAGATGTTGGTGTACCAAAGAGAAACGAAAACGATGATGGCTGCTATAATTGCCAGTGCAAATTTCCAACGCTGCTTTTTTGAATAAATGTTCAAAATCTTCCTCCCTTATTTACCTTTAAAGACGATTAATTTGCTTTGAAGGTTGCCGGTTTTAGACTAATTCTCAATAGGTTCAACGAATTCGTCTTCATTGGGCTTTGCAATTTTATCAATAAATTTTCCAAATTTCCCCTTTTTCTTACTTTTCTTCTCTGTTTCTACGCTATCCGGCATGTTTTTGTTATCCTCCCATTCAATTTTAAACGGACTTTTCTTTTTTGGTGGATCAAGCTCAATATTACGGAATGAACTGTCTTTTTTGAACAATCCAAATTCTTCATTTAGGATTTTTTTGATCGTTTTTTTCTCCTGATCCACCTCTTTTTTCAAATGACTTTTTAGCTCATCAGAGTCATAAGAAAACTCAGGGTGATCAACTGTTCCTGACATTTGTAAAAAAATCTTTGTTCTACCAAGTCCGTCATCTTCTACGTAACCAAACTCTTCATTTTGCGGTCGTTTTACCTTTTTGCCAAGTACCTCATTGAGTAGCAGCTCGAAATGATAATTAATCTCATTTTTAAAACTGTGCTCTCCGGAGATGGTTAGATTTAGAGCAGATGATTTCACTTCCATTTTAGGGATGTATACTTGTTCATTTTGAACATAGATTTGATTTTGAAGCGTTTCAAACTTTATGTTTTTTAGCTCATTTAACTCAATGTAATTGGAAAGTGCCTCTAAAGATTTAACATTGTTGAGTTCACCGTTTTCAATATGCAAATCGGCATCAAGTTTTAAAGAACTCAGATCAACACTTAGCTTCTCATCCAATAAAAAATTAGTCTTTAAGTTTGAGTTTAAACGACCTGAAACATTAGAACTTTTAATGGTTTCTTGCCCAAAGTGATTAAATGCTTCAAACAACTGCTTAATTTCTATTTGTTCCAATTGACTACTGCTAAGAAATTGAAAACCCTTTGATGTTTTCTTTAGAAATACATCCCCTCTGAACTTTCCACCGAGGCTTTTAAAGTTAAGTTCCCTAACATCGATTCTATTTTTATCCAAATAGAGGTTCAAACTTAGTTGTCTTAAATCGTGTTGATCATATTTAAGGTAATCAAACTCTCCTTCTAAGTATAAAATTAAATCCTTTGGAAGATTAAAAGGTTTGTTTTGTTCCTTCTTATTGTATGTCTTTTGGATAAAATCATCCACATTGAAGGCTGTCGAATGACATTTGAGGTCTAAGATTAGGTTTTCATTTTGTTCACTTAGATAAGGGATAAGGTTAGCTACTTTTCCTTTGAATTGAAGAGGGTTTGTATTGACTTCGGCATTTAAATCTGAGACCATGATTTGATTTCCTTCAATATCTAAAACACCACTCAGATTTTTAACCTCAAGGTTGTTTTCAATTTCTTCGAAGTTTAATTCTTCTAAAATCATCTGAGCACTTAAACGTGATGCCTTAAAATCTGAAACAGAATAATTGTTTATTGATTCGAGCTTACCCGATATGCTGTAATTTGCATTTAGTTTACCACTTGCATGTTTTACGTCTTTTAATCCGGCAAAGTCAACCATTTCTTGCAAATCAAATTTCATTGATCCAAATAGCTGGTATGTTGGCTGTTTAAAATTTTTTAGACTTAAGCTGCCGGAAACTTCACCATTTTTCAAAATGCTTTTGAAGTTGCTTAACTCCAAAACGGTGCTTTCAAGCTTATTGGTCGCTCCATTCTCAATGTATCCGTCTAGTTGAGTTTCTTTGAATACCAGACTGGTCTTATTTTTTTTCAGAACAGCATTATCCACATGAAAATCAAATCGATATGATGGGTTCTTTAGAGAGCTTACCTTTCCTTTGATGTAACCTTTTAGTGATGCATTGCCCTCAATAGAATAATCAGATAATGAGTTTTTAATATTTTGTGGCAATGTTGAGATCGCTAATTTTAGATCTTGATTTTGTGTTTCAAGTATTAAATCTAACTCTGTATTTTCGCCATAATTAATAATTCCAGAGCCATATAATTTTAGCTCTTCTACCTGAATGGCATTATTTGCAAGTTCTAGCCATTTATGCTCTTGATTAATTTTAGCAGTTCCTGATAAATGGACTGATTTGTTATTCAATATGACCCAAGTGTCTGATTGTAGAAAGAATTCTGTGAGTGATGAGTTGAGTTCTAAGTCATAAATGTTTTCTGTAAAATCTCCTTTTGCTCTAGTTTTATTGATAAAAAACTGCAAATCAATTTTGTTGGGCGAATCCTGATAATAAAAGTCAACCTCCTTGATGTTGACTTGTCTAAGATTAAAGTGAAAGTTTTTTGAAGTATTGTTCGATTCTTTAAGAATCAAAAAATTTGGATTTCCATTTTTATCAATTTCTATGTTGCACTTTCCATTGATAAGACTCAGACCGGTTAATTGATAGTTTTTTTTGTAAAATTCAAAGAGATTGAATGAGGCATTAAGCTGTTCTAGATGAATTAAAGTATCATCTTCTTTATTACTTGAATAAGCACATACATTTCTAAACTCCAGACTCGCAGATGGAAATTCTTCCCAGAAAGAAATCTTAACATCTTCAACACTAATGCTTGTATTAATATACTCATTGAATGCTGAAACGATAGCGTTTTTTATTTCATCTCCATAAAGTTTAATGAAGGAAAAACTAGCTACGGCAAATAGAAGAAGCAGGATTAAAAATACAGTAAACGCCCTTCTAACTAATTTCATAAAATCAAAACGTAACTATTGCTTGGTTTCTTGTTTAATTCCGGCAATGCGATGTAGAAAACCAATTTCTTTTTCCGTTAAAAAACGATGTCGACCTCTAGGAATATTTTTTTTAGTTAACCCTGCAAATTGAGTCCGGTCAAGACGAAGCACTTTATACCCTAAATGTTCCATCATTCGTCTTATTACACGATAACGACCAGAGTGAAGTTCTAGGACAACAACACTTTTATCTTGCCCATTTTGAGCATACATGACCTTATCTGCACTGACTATTCCATCATCTAATTCTATGCCTTCAACAAGCCTGAAAAGGTCCTTTTGAGTCACTTTTTTATCTAGAGAGACCTGATATATTTTTCGAATATTGCTACTCGGATGGGTTAGTTTTTTAGTCATTTCGCCATCGTTTGTAAAAAGCAAAAGCCCTGTTGTTGCTCTATCTAGTCGACCAACAGGGTAAATGCGTTCTTTGCAGGCCCTACCAACAAGATCCATTACTGTTTTTCTTCCTTTCGGATCATCCATGGTAGTAATGTAATCTTTGGGTTTGTTCAAAAGCAGATATTGTTTCCTCTCACTTTTGATTATTTCACCACCAACATTGACAACATCACCCGGTTTTATGCGTGTTCCAAGCTCTGTGATTATTTTACCATTGACTTCAACGGCTCCTGAACCAATTAAAGTATCAGCTTCCCGTCTTGAACAAATTCCGGCATTAGCAATATATTTATTGAGTCTTACACTTCCGTCTTCATTTTCGACTTTTTCAGGTCTTTTTTTCCCTTTTCCAACTTTTTTCGTTTGACTAAAAGAATTCGTTTTTTTCTTGAAGCTCTTTTTCTTCGTATCTCGGTTAAAGTTTGAGGAGCGCTGACTTTTCATGATTACATTTATGATGCAAAATTACTTAATCTAATAGGGCTTAAAGAAAAATATAAATTTCTTGTAACAAATTGTAAACTTCTTCGTCCCACAGATGTAGCACACCGAATAAAATGACTGTAAGAGACTATAATAATGCTGTTGAGCGTCACGCTGATGGGGTTTTTAGATTCATTCTAAAAAACATACGTGATGATGAAAAAGCAAGGGATATAGTTCAAGATGCATTTGCAAAAATGTGGGAAAAAAGAGAAGAAATAAATGGAGAAAAAAGCAAGTCATATTTGTTTACTACAGCTTATAGGAGAATGATTGACATAATTAGAAAAGAGAAAAAACAGGGGAGCTGGGATGAAGTCAAACAAGAGAGCTTTTCACATGACAGGCAGTATAGTGACTTAAGTGAGATTTTACAAGAAGCCTTAGAAAAGCTATCGGAAGTACAAAGATCCGTTATTATGCTTCGAGATTATGAAGGTTATGACTATAGTGAGATAGGTGAGATAATGAACTTGAGTTTATCACAGGTTAAGGTATACATCTTCAGAGCGCGTAAATTTTTAAAAGATTATTTAGTAAGCATTGAAACTGTAGTATGATAAAGATTGATACATCTAATTATGAGGCCTACTTTTTGGATTACTTGGAAGGTCAACTGAGTAAGACTGAAGAGGAGACATTAATGCGGTTTCTTGAACAACATCCGGAGCTAAAAACCGAACTGGAAGAATTCGAGTTCATTTCTTTAAATCAGGAAAGTTTTAAACTAGATGAAAGTGAAAAGGCAGGTTTACTCAAAGAGGAAAAAACTGGTTTAAATCGCCTGGATTATTTATTGATTGCAGAACTGGAGCATGAGCTTAGTAATGAAGAGAAGAAAGAACTTGCATTATTAAATCGATCAATTACTGGTTTAGATAAAGAGAAGAAAGCCTTTGCAAAAACGATAATAAGTCCACCTATTGTTCAGTTGGCTAATAAGACTCAACTGAAAAAACGTGGTATCGTTATTCCAATGTTTAGAAATGTAGCGGCGGTGGCAGCTGTGCTTTTAGGAGTGTTGCTATGGAGTAATTATTTCGCACCACAGGAGCGCTATGCTCCGAATATGGCAGATGTCTCGAGTATTCAGCAGATTCAAAGTCCAAAGTTAGACTGGTCAAATTTTAACATTAAAGAAAACATTTTACCTGAATTAGATCAAAAGAATATTCAAGTAAAAGTAAACTCTGTTTTTGCGGAGAATTCTCCACAAAAACAGAATGAGACGGATCAAAAAGAACCGAAACCAACGAAGGGAAATGATAATTATGAAGAGGTATTAGAAGATAAGGCTTTTGATTTAGCACAAAATGGAGATCTCAACGTGAATGATGAAAAAAGTCCTGCACAAGAAAATAATAACATACAAAACGAAACAACAGACCCTGTAGAGCCTCAACAGAAAGAAGCGAGTAAAGACTATTTGACAGTAAAGGATTACGCAAAGACTCGAGTTAAAAAAGATATACTTAATAATAAAACCCTCTCAGAGGCTTTAGCTGATGAAATTGCTAAAGCTACAAACGATAAGATTTCATTTGAACAAGTAAAGAATAAGAAAGGGAGACTTGAAAAATTTGCACTAAACATTGGTAAGCTAAGTATTTCTAAAAATAATTAGTAGCCCTGTAACTTATTAAAGATTTGTTCGTCACACTAGAAATAACAATACTGAACTCTATAGATTTAAGTAGTATAAACAAAAAAAGATGAAAACAATAAAAACAATTCTGATCCTTTTAAGCTTCATAAGTGGAAGTTTAATAGCACAAGAAAAGGACAGCACTTCAAATGATACCACAAAGATTACCTGGGGCAAGAAAAAGATATTGATCATAGGTAATGATAGTTGGGAAGATGAGGATGACGATGAGCCAAAAACACCTGCGCAACGTTATAATCACTTTGCCGGCTTAGATATAGGAGTTAATGGCTTTGTTAGTCCTAACAATAGTTTAGATCTTCAGAAAGAAGCGCAATTTTTAGACTTAAATTATGGTAAGTCGATCGTTGTAGGGTTAAACGTTTGGGAACAATACATTCCAATAGCCAAAGAGAAGTTTGGAATAGTAACCGGCTTAGGTATTGAGTATGCCAATTACGACTTAGATAATGACATTGATATATTTCATGATAAGGATACCACGTTTGGCTTTGAGAACCTTAATAAGTCAATAAATAAAAATAAGTTTAAAACCACCTATCTTAACTTACCACTTATGTTAGAAACGAATATTGGTAAAGATGCTCAACACTCTTTTCATTTAGCTGCGGGAGCATTGATTGGCTATCGTTTGGGCTCAAAAACAAAGCAGAAGTATAGTGAGAACGGAGAAGGGTATAAGGTAAAGAACAGAGGTGATTATAATTTAAACCCATGGAGGTTAAGTGCAACGGCTAGAGTTGGCTATGGTGATTTTACTTTTTTCGCCAGCTATAGTTTAACTGAACTCTTTGAAGATAACAAAGGACCTGAAGTATATCCCTTTACAATCGGTATTTCTCTTATAACGTTTGATGGTGATTAAACTACAGCTACTTTACTTCAGGAAGGCCCGCTCTCAAATTAGAGTGGGCTTTTTTTTGCATTAATTATTTTTGAATAAAACATAAAGAACATGTCGGGTCATAGCAAATGGTCAACAATTAAGAGAAAGAAAGGCGCTAATGATGCAAAACGCGGTAAAATCTTTACTCGAATTATCAAGGAATTTTCTATTGCCATAAAAGAAGGAGGCAGCTCTGATCCCGATGCCAATCCAAGACTACGTTTGGCCATTGCTAATGCCAAGGGAGTAAATATGCCTAAAGACAACATAAGCAGAGCCATTAAAAAGGCAGAAGATAAAGGAGGCGATAATTATGAAGAAGTGACTTACGAAGGTTACGGGCCTTCGGGCATTGCATTGTTTATTGAAGCCACAACGGATAATTTGAAAAGGACGGTTTCTAATGTGCGCGCTATATTTAACAAATATGATGGCAGCCTTGGGACAAATGGGTCTCTCGAGTTTATTTTTGATAGAAAGGGAGTATTTACCATTCCGATTGAGAAAATAAAGGCAATCGATAGTGAAGAATTGGAAATGGACTTAATTGACGGAGGAGCGGAGAACTTTGAGAAAGACGTGGAGTTTTTAATTGTTTATACTTCTTTCGAAGACTTTGGCAATATGCAAAAGAAGCTGGAAGAGTTGGAAATTGAAGCAGAAAGTCAAGAATTACAAAGAATTCCTAACTCGACTCAAGAGCTAAATTTAGATGAAGCGAAAAAAGTGCTTCAAATTGTAGAGAAGTTTGAAGAAGATGATGATGTGAACAGTGTTTATCACAGCATGGAGTTGACCGAGGAGCTGATGAATATTGAAATCTGATGCCGATATTCTCTTACGCTTTCTTTACAAACTCAGACTTTAAACCAATTGCTCCAAAACCGGAAAGTTTACAATCAATATTGTGATCCCCGTCAACGAGACGAATATTTTTGACTTTAGTCCCGGTTTTGATTGTATTAGAACTCCCTTTTAATGGCAGGTCTTTAATAACGATTACAGTGTCACCACTTTGAAGAATGTTGCCATTTGCATCTTTAACAATAAAACTTGCTTCCTCTTCAGTCTCTTCTATAGGGTTCCATTCATTTTGGCATTCGGGACAGGTAAATAAATTTTCTGCGGTGAAATAACCATATGGAGATTGACAAAGTGGACAAGTTTTTAATTCTTCCTCCATTTCGATATTTAGTCTAAGTGGTAAATTTCAGAAATTCCTTCTAAAGCTTTTCTAAAGTCAATGTTAAGATCTATAAGCTGACCAGTATGTATATCAAAAACCCAACCATGCACAGATAAGCCCCTTTCACGATATGCCAACTGAACTTCGGCAGTTTTGAGAACATTAATACACTGTTCCTGAACATTTAATTCAACTAATTTTTTATATCTGGCTTCCTCGTCTTCAATTTTGTTTAGGGTGTCCTTATGAAGCCTGTAAACATCTCTAATGTTTCTCAACCATGGGTTGAGTATGCCTAAATCTTGAGACTCCATTGCTGCTTTTACGCCACCGCAATAATAATGTCCACAAACTACAATGTGATTGACCTTTAAATGTACAACTGCATAATTGATGACAGACATGGCACTTAGATCCAGATTAGAAACCATGTTAGCAATGTTACGATGAACAAAAGCATCTCCTGGAGAAGCTCCGATCAATTCTTCTGCAGTTACCCTACTATCTGAACAGCCAATATATAAAATTTGAGGGCTTTGTCCTTTTGAAAGATTTACAAAATAGTCTTCGTCTTGCTTAAGTCGAGAATTAACCCACTCGCGATTGTTCTCAAATATTTGTTTTAAATCCATGTCGTTATCGTTTATCGTGCTAAAAATAAGAGATTATCAAGGAATAACCGCCCTTTTTAATACTTTTACTAGCCTTAAAAAGAGAGAAACTATGCAGGATAAACTAAAGCAGCTCGAAACAAAGATAGACGAAGCCAAATTAGGCGGTGGAGAAAAGCGAATAGAGGCTCAGCATGCAAAAAATAAGCTAACAGCTAGAGAGCGCATTCATTTTTTGATGGATGAAGGGTCTTTTGAGGAAATAGGCATGTTGGTTACTCATCGCAGTAGCAATTTTGGTTTAGATAAGAACAAACCCCTAGGGGATGGTGTGGTTACCGGTTATGGAACAATCAATGGAAGGTTAACTTATGTTTTTGCTCAGGACTTTACAGTAATGGGTGGCTCATTGGCGGAAGCTCATGCAGAAAAGATTGTAAAGATTATGGATCTGGCCATGAAAAATGGAGCGCCGCTTATAGGGCTAAATGATTCAGGAGGAGCACGGATTCAGGAAGGAGTAGTTTCTTTGGGGGGCTATGCTGATATTTTTTATCGAAATACTTTGGCCAGTGGTGTTATTCCACAACTTTCAGCGATAATGGGTCCTTGCGCCGGAGGTGCGGTATACTCACCTGCATTGACAGATTTTATTATGATGGTGGAAAATACATCTTATATGTTTGTAACGGGACCGAATGTTGTTAAAACAGTTACGCATGAAGAAGTGAGTGCAGAAGAGCTTGGTGGTGCTTCCGCACATTCGACAAAGTCTGGAGTGACGCACTTTACTTACTCTAACGAAATAGAATGCATTAATGGATTAAAGCGTTTACTCTCTTACATTCCACAAAATTGTGAAGAGGAAGCACCTTCAATAACCTATTCTAGTGATGGTAATGAGAAAAGAGAGAAACTAAATGCTATTATTCCTGATAACCCTAATCAGCCTTATGATATTCGAGATGTTGTAACCAATACAGTAGATGCGGATAGTTTTCATGAAGTACATAAAGACTATGCAGAAAATATCGTTGTAGGTTTTGCAAGGCTTGCCGGAAAGTCTATCGGTATTGTGGCTAATCAACCTGCTTTTTTAGCTGGTGTATTGGATATTCACAGTTCAACAAAGGGGGCACGTTTTGTGCGTTTTTGTGATTGCTTTAATATTCCCCTTTTGGTATTTGAAGATGTTCCGGGATTTTTACCGGGCACTGACCAAGAATGGAATGCCATTATCACGAATGGAGCAAAACTACTATATGCTTTTAGTGAGGCGACGGTACCGAGAATTACTGTGATTACCAGAAAAGCGTATGGTGGTGCTTACGATGTAATGAACTCTAAGCACATTGGAGCAGACATGAATTATGCATGGCCAAGTGCTGAAATTGCAGTAATGGGAGCAAAGGGTGCAGCCGAAATCATTTTCAAAAAAGAAATAAAAGAAGCTAAAGACTCTGAAGCTAAATGGAAAGAGAAAGAGGCGGAGTATGCAGACATGTTTGCCAACCCTTATAATGCAGCTGCCAGAGGTTATGTGGATGAGGTGATTCGCCCTGATCAAACTCGTGAAAAGTTGATTAAAGCTTTTAAAATGCTGGAAAATAAAGCAGATGTCTTACCTAAAAAGAAACACGGAAATATTCCGCTTTAATCATTTTTTAAATCTTTATACATTAGGCCAATGAAAAAACTAATCTTTATTGGCCTTTTTCTTTGTTTTACCTTTCCTCTATCAGCGAACGAAACTGATAGTCTCAAGCAGTTACTCAAGTCAAAAAGTGATACGGCTTTAGTCAATCTTTACATTCAAATAGCTCAGCATTATATAGATGAGAATGTAGATTCTACATTGTACTATGCTCGAACTAGCTTGCCAATTGCAGAAGAAAGTCAATATGAAGCAGGCATCTTAAAACTCAACAATCTTTTGGGTAACTGCGCTCAGCGTAAGGGAGAACTGGATTCTGCTATGCATTATTACGATATAGTGGAAAAAATTGCCACAAAGAGTAAAGATGATAAGGGAATGGCAATTGTCTTAAGTAATAAAGGAATTATACACATCAATAGAGGAGAATATGTCAAAGCACTTGAAATTATATTGAGAGCCATAGACTACGAAATACTTGTGGGAGACAAAAAAGGGATGGCACAGGGCTACTTGAATGTTGGTGTTGTGCATTACTATATGGGCGATATGGAAAACACGCTAAAGTATTTTAAGAAGTCGACTGCATTAACAGAAGAATTAGGGGATTTGAAAGTGCTTAAAAAAGGCTATATCAATATTGGAGCTATTCATCAGCATAGAAAAGAGTATGACGAAGCATTAAGATATTATCAAAAGGGACATGACATTGCAAAAAAAGTCAATGATCAAACCGATATTCACGTTACCCTACACAACATGGCACAGGTTTATGCCATTAAAGGGGAATATCAACAGGCAAAAGAAAACTATAACAAGTCTCTTGCTTTTAGAGAGAAGTTTGATGACCAAAAGGGCATGGCCGGCGATTACATCAATCTGGGGAATTTGTATAAAGATCAGGAGCAATATGCTAAAAGCAACAGGTATTATCAAAAGGCAATTAAAATATGTAGAAATAAGGGATTTTTAAAGGAATTAGAGGTAGCATATGGTGATTTGGCAGAATTATATTCTATTACCGGTCGTCATAAGAAGGCTTATGAAGCGTTGAGTGAATTTGTGCAATTGAAAGATAGTTTGGTCAATGAAGAGAATGCAAAAAACTTTGCTGAACTGAGAACCAAATACGAAACAGCGGAAAAAGAAAAGGCATTGGCCGAAGAGAGAATCAAAACAGAACAACTAGAAAAAGAGAATGCAAAAGTAGAGTTGAAAGCAGCCAACCGATCCAAGTGGATAATAGTCATTATTGCTCTTGCTATAGGTGCTATTTTATTGGTTTTAATAAAAATGCAAAGCAATATGCGTAAAGCGCAAGCAGAAAAGGATGCTGCCATTATCGCAGAAAGAGATAGAGGAACAAAAGCGGTGTTTAATGCGCAAGAGGAAGAGCGGAAAAGAATATCAAAGGACTTACATGATGGGGTGGGTCAGCAATTAAGCGGTTTGAAAATGGCTTTTCAAAAATTAGGCAGAGAGCTAAAAACAATAGCACCGGAAAGAGCACCGGACATTGTTAGGCTTTCGAATATTGTTTCTGAATCTGCAGATGAGGTTAGAGCGATTTCGCACCAGATGATGCCTAAAGCATTAACAGAACTAGGATTAATAGAAGCAATAGACGACATGCTCAAGAAGTCATTGGAGATTAACAACATAGATTTTCAATTTGAACATTTTGGCATCAAAGAGCGATTAGATGAAAAAATTGAACTTAGCCTATATCGTGTTGTTCAAGAATTAGTTAATAATATAATTAAGCACTCAAAGGCCACAAAGGTATCTGTTCAATTGTTTAAAAATCAAGGGAAAATAATATTGATAGTTGAAGATAATGGCATAGGCTTAAAGCATGAAAGATCAGATGGCCATGGCTTATTGAACATTAGGACCCGTGTAAACACATTAAATGGAGAATTGAATTTAGAACCAAGTCCGAACTCCGGAACACTGGCAACAATAAGAATCCCAATTGATGAATAGAGTTAATTTAAGTGTTCTTTTTTTTGTTTTAATGCTTGGCTCATCACATGCGCAGTTAGATAGCATATATAATTCCTTGAATCATTTGACGGATAGTCAAAGAATAGATAGCATGACCAGACTAGCAAGGCTCGATGCGATTGAGGGAAATGGAGTTGAGGCAATAGAGAAATCAAGGTGGGCTTTAAATCAGGCCGTTGAGAATGGCTTCCGTGATTTAATTCCCAAAGCAAGATTTTATCTTGCATCTGGCTTTGATGAAGCCAGTGAAGCTGATTCAGCGATCTTTCATTACTATAGGGTCATAAATGAGCTGCCGGGAACTAAAATGCAGTATTGGTTACGTTTTGCCTTTAAGAACCTGTCTCTTACCTTACGTCAAAAGGGAGAATACGATAAAGCATTAGAATATCAGCTAAAGGCTTTAGAGTTGTCGGAAAAGGAAAAAGACACTTTGGGAGTTGCAGAGATGTATTCCGGAATAGGTTATACCTATGACAGAATGAACAACTTCAAAAAGGCCATTGAGTGGCATAAAAAGGCGCTTCCTTTATGTAAATTGATTAAAGATAACCTATTAGAGCATTTTATTTTCGGGCGTATAGGAATTGCTTATGATGAAATGAGACAGTATGATTCTGCTCATCATTATAATCAACTTGGCTTAAGGTATTTTGAAAAAATAGGAGATTCTGCTTCAGTAGGAATGATCTGTTCCAATATAGGAAACACTTATACCAAACAGAGAAAATGGGAACAAGCGGAAGAATATGTGGCAAGAGGTCATCGAATAGGGTTGATCTATGGAAACAATGGAGACAAGGCCATATCAGCGATTAATTTGGGAGAAGTCCATCGACGACTTGGTCATTTTGAGCAGTCTAAACAGCTACTTCAGGAAGGAGTAAAATATGCGAAAGCGTGGAGTGGGATGAAATTTCTTTCCGAGGCTTATTATGGTCATTTTGAACTATATGATCAATTGGGCATTTGCGATTCAGCCTTATACTATTATCAATTGTACAATGAAATAAAAGATAGTTTATATAACCTGGAAAAAACAAAGCAGTTTGCTGAATTGAATACAAGGTATGAAACTCAAAAAAAAGAGCAACAAATTCAATTTCAACAATTGGAAATACAGCAAAAAGAAGATGAATTATTGGCTCGGAGACGTTTGATAGAAGTACTCGTACTGCTCTTTATAACTACGGTTATTCTTGGCTTTTTATTTTACCAAAGATACCGCTCTAAAAAGAATGCCGAGATACAGGAATTGATTATAAAAGAGCAAAAGAAAGGACTGGAAGCAGTTATTCATGCTCAAGAGGAAGAAAGAAAACGAATTTCAAAAGATTTGCATGATGGCATTGGTCAGCAACTTAGTGGACTGAAGATGGCATTTCAAAAGTTGGCAAAAAATTATAAGAATGACAAGTCAAGCTATTCGGATGAGTTTGAAAAACTAGGGGAGGTATTGTCAGACTCTGCTGATGAGGTTAGGGCAATATCTCATCAAATGATGCCAAAAGCACTAACAGAATTAGGTTTGATTGAGGCGATTGGAGACATGTTGAAAAAATCATTGGGTCTAAATGAAATTGAATATCATTTTGAACATTTTGGAATAGATAAGCGCTTAAATGAACGAATTGAGATTAGTCTTTATCGTGTAACTCAAGAGTTAATTAATAACATCATTAAGCACTCTAATGCTACAAATGTGTCCATTCAGCTATTTAAAAATCAGAACAAAGCGATTTTGATCATAGAGGATAATGGTATTGGCCTTAGAGGAATAGAAGGAGATGGCCATGGCTTATTAAACATTAAGAGTCGGATCAATACATTAAATGGAGAAATGAATTTAGAGCCAAGTCCAAATTCAGGAACATTAGCAACAGTAAGGGTGCCAATCAGCTAATTTTCGATAGGGATTGATCCATTCTTTTAAACAAGTCTTTCCAAAGGTACTTTTCAGCTGCCACCTTTCGCGATTCAGAACTTAGCTTTTCCCAAGTCTCATCATCTTGAAGTAGTTTTAGACAATAAGACGCAAATTGATATTCGTCATCATTAATAAAGATGTGCTTCTCATTTTCAAGTTCCAGACCTTCTGCTCCAACGCTTGTGGACACACAGGGCACTCCTCTATATAGTCCTTCTAAAACTTTAACCTTCATTCCGCTACCAAATCGAAGCGGGGCAATATAGGCTCTTGTTTTTTTTAAGTAGTCATCTAGGTTTTCAATAAACCCTGTTAGTTTGATTCTTTGGTCTTTACTTATGGCCTGAATAATTCTTGAGTCGGGATCTTTTCCCATGATATAGAAAACCACTTCAGGATCTTTTTTTACAATTAAAGGCCATACTTTTTCTAAGAACCAAACCAAGCCATCGATGTTTGGCTCCCAGCTTAATGTTCCCATAAAAGAGATGGCTTTCTCTGTTTCTGAGAATTTAAGTTCAGGTAAGCTTAACAACTGATCATTTCCCAGATGATAAGTTACATCATGTTTTGATACATCAAACCCATGTTGTTTGTATAACTCAATATCAGAGGGAGTAGAATAAATTAAGTCCGAATTTTTGAAAATGTAACTTTCATACTTTTTGACTCTTTTAGCTTCTGTAAATAAAATGAATTTCTTGATTGGGTGATTTGAAAGCTCTGACATTCTCTGCCAAAGCATAAATTCGGCATTGTGCGTATGCATGACAACGCGTCCATGATAGTTTTCAGGGACATATTGAAACATTTCATAATGATCGATAATAAGAGTATCGTACTCTTTAGCAAGCCCATTTATTTTAGCTAAAAAAGACTTGGAGTAATTTCTGAATACATTCAAACATGCAGATTGAAGATAACTTTTAATCAAGTTCAATGCAGACCTTTTTACATCTAATTCTTCGTAATAAAAGTTCGATATAGAAATAGCGGCTTTAAAAGCTTCAACATGTTCAGCATCGTCATCCTTAAGCAAACATGCTATACTCAATTCGTAATTTGAGCTTAAGTGTTTAACATAATTCCACGATTTGACCGTCCCCCCACTTTTGGGAGGGAAAGGCAGCTGGGTAGTCAAAAAAAGAATCTTATTTGGCAATTAAAAAACTGTTGAAATGCGAAGGTAAATATTTGTAGAGATAAACTTTAAAACAAGATGATGGCAGTCTTGAAATTTATATATTTGAGTACGGACAAATATCCATCATTTTGCCTAAGTCAATTCTCATAGTTGAAGATCATCAATTGGTTCAAGATGGTTTAAAAGCAATCATTGCTGAAATAAGTGATATTGAAATCATTGGGACAGCAAAAAACGGTAAAGAGGCCATACAGTTAACCGAAGCTTTAAATCCTGATTTAATCTTGATGGACATAGATATGCCTATCATGAATGGTTTGGAGGCAACGCGGCAAATTAGAGAAAAAAAATACTCTTCAAAGGTCATTATACTCACCATGCATAACGAAGCGTCACTGATTAAGAAAGTAATGGATATTGGTGCAGATGGTTATCTTCTGAAAAATGCAGATCAGGAGGAATTTATTCGAGGGTTAAATACCGTAATAGAAGGTAAGCCATATTTTAGTTCTGAGGTTACGCAGTCACTACTCAATCCAGAATCTAAAAGCAACTCTAACTTTAATATAGATGCCGATGCAATACAATTATCAAAGCTAACGGATCGAGAAATAGAAGTTTTGAGGTTAATAGCAGAAGGGTATTCCAATAAAGAAATAGGCGATCAACTCTTTATATCCCATCGAACGGTTGATACGCATAGAACCAACCTAATGAAGAAGTTAGATGCCCATAATATAGCCGGCCTAATCAAGTTTGCCATTAAAAATGGTATGGTTAATTAAACTCTCCTAGGGTAATTAACGGATGCTTTTTAGGCATTTTACTCTATTCCTAAAACAAGGTTCAAGTGTCAATTTCGTGATAAACTATTATCATGAAAAGTATATTGGTGCCATCAAGTGAATTATTGACCAAACGAGAAGTTGAAATTCTCAAGCTCATAGGAAATGGTTACTCTAACACTCAAATTGGTAAACTACTGGAAATCAGCCATAGAACAGTAGATACCCACAGAACGAATATTCGCAATAAGCTTGGCGTAAATAGTCTTGCCGGTATGATCAAATATGGGATCAAATCAGGCATTATCGAATAGTGACTTACGACAATCACCCTAGATGAATTACGAAGAACCCTCGATTTAAATAAGAATAAATATACAAGTCCTTTGATCCATGAGAAAAATAGTACGACATACCCTTCTGCTTTTAATTTGTTTCTCAGCGGGCCTGAAGGCTCAAGATATCAATAAGAATTTCGAGAAATGGATTGTAGAAGAAAAGGCCATAAATATTACTGGCATTGATATTTCTCCTGACGGGAGTCAAGTGGCTTTAGTTTGTGGGAGAAATACCCCCTTGATGATTTATGATTTAGCAAGTCAAAAAGTAGTTAAAGAAATTGACATAAAGTCTGAGAACATGGGTTATAATGTTCATTACTCGGCAAAGGGAAGGTACCTGCTGATTCAGGAAAGGGTATATGAGACCAATGCTAAAAAAGCGAAGAAATCGGATTATCACATTGTGGATTTACAGGCTGGTGAGATGATACACAAATTCTCTAAAATAAGCGATGCAAAGATTTCGCCGGATGAGTCAAAAGTATATGTACTTGAAAATGATAATCTAGAAATTAGAGAACTGCCTTCTGGAAATGTGCTTAAGAAAAGGGAACTTGAAGCTGCAAGAAATGCCCTTGCTATCAGTCCTGATGGTAAGGATATTGCCGTGGTCGTAAAGCCAACTAAAAATGAATTGAAAGAGATTTCTGTAGTAAGAAATGATAAAAAAGCCTTAAAAGCGGCTTTAAAATACAGATTTGCCATTGCCATACTGGATTCGGAAAGTTTAGAGAGAACAAAAATGGTTAATGAGATTTATGACAACATAAACCTGATGAGCTATTCGGAAGATGGGAAAAAACTCCTTTGCTTTAATGTGTCTCAAAATTCATATGTAAATGTCATAGATGCTACCAATTATCAACCTACTCGAGAAGGTTATGTAAGTAGAACCAGTATGCAACCTGATTTTAATTATGGTTGGGGTGGCCATTATTTTGGGATATCTACCGTAGAAAAATGGCCGAGTCTAAACATTTACAGAGTAGCTGATGCTTCTGTTGTCGATTATTACAATACAGAAATGAAAATCTGGAAAAATATTAAGAAGAAAGTATTCCCGGGAACCAACACCAGCTTTGTTTTTCTTCCTGACGAAAGGCATGTGCTGATTGCTTATGGAAATACTCTTATTAAATGGAGAATCAAAACATAAATAATATGAAAGCAATCACATTTAAAATGAGCTTAGTTTCTTTTTTGTTCTTGACATTAAACACACAATTATTAGCTCAAAAAAAAGCCTTTTACACGACTCAAGAAGAAGTGATAGAAGCGGCTTACAATACCTTAAATCAATGGATGGAGTCAGGGCAGTTAAAAGAAGAAATGGAAGAAAGGCTTGAAAAAGTAACGGGCGAAACTCAACTGAGCGGAACATTTGTTTACGACATCACCATTCGAAATAAAGGAGAAGTAGCATCAGTATTCAAAGTAGAAAGCGATGCGCCTGTAAAAGTTCAAAACTATGTAAGGAATTATTTAAAGGAAGTGAAGTTCCCTTTTAAAATGCCTAAAAACAAGAGCTACAAATTTCAATATGAATTTAAATTTTAATCAATAATCGCTAACCATAAAATTATTTAACAATGAAAACAAAATTGCTAACCCTTGCTGCAGCTTTAACATTTGGTGTGTTAGGTTTTGCGCAAGAAGAAATGAAAGTTCAGTGGGAAAAAGATTTTGACCACAAATCAGACATGCATGGTACCGGCTTAGAAGGTAAAGTCAGTTATATTGCTACAGATAAAGACATTACCGTATTTAGTAACGATGATGGAAAAGTTGTATGGACCAATCGATTTAAAGATTTGGCACCAAAACTTCGTAAGATTGATGAGCTGATTCCCTTTTGGGAGTCCAACTGTATTTTCTTATTCGACAAAAGAGCAGGAAAAGATCAAATTGCTGTCGTCGATTTGAAAACGGGAAAACTCTTATGGAATTCGGAGCGGTACAAGAATTTAGGTGCTGATAACATCGTTTATATTGCCGAGAAAGATGGTTTCGCATTATCTCTTAGTGAGTCATTAACTTTTGTAAAAGCCAGAACAGGAGAGGAGGTTTGGGAAACCTCTAAGTTTAAAGGAGTTGTAGGTAAATACATTTATGAAGATGGATACATTACAACGATAAACTTATCACCTAGAGGTTTAAAAGGATTATTTAAGGGCTTCAAAAACCAATTGGCTAAAATCAATATGGACAATGGCGATATTATTTGGGAGAATACTTATGTAGGCCTTGCTGAAAAGAAAATGTTAACAGGAGAGCCAATTTATAATCTGTATAAAGAGGGCAATAAATTGTTTTTAGAAATAAACGGATTACAAGTTTATGATGCTAATTCAGGGGCTACGCTTTGGTCTGCAACTCATGAAGGAACAAGTCGCGGAGATAAGAAAGGAGGAGGAAAGAACTTTACCATCACAGCATTTTACGGATGGGTAGCAGATCCTTTAGTTGTAGGGAATGATGTTTATATCGTGGAAATGACTAAAATGAGAGACCAGACCATCAAAAAGTACGATTTGAATACCGGGAAACTGTTATGGCAATCACCGGATATCAAAAAAGCTAAGGCTATTCCGGGCATATTTGTTAGTGGGGACAAAGTAATAGTGCAAATAGGAGGGGTGGTAGAGCGTCACACTTATCAAAAAAGCACTGATAGCGAAGGAAATGTAACAATTACAAGAAGAATTGATTATCCGAACATAAAACCGAATGGCTTACAGGCTTTTAATGTATCAGATGGCTCGCATGCGTGGAGTTCTGAAAAGTTCAAGAAAGGAATTACTAATGCTTTTACCGATGGTGATAAAATTATAGTTTGTAGCGGAAAAGCATTGTACAACTTAAATGTAGCTGATGGTTCTGAAAATTATGAGAAAGATGTGAAAGATGCCGGAGTTGGTAATGCTGTCCAAATTCTAAAGCATGAAGACATGATAGGAGTAATTGGTGCCAAAGGGATCGCTACTTATAAAATTGCTAGTGGAAAGTTCGTAAACTCTGCTAAATATAAAAGTTCTTCATTAATGAAAAGGGAGGGCGAAATAGTGATCATGGAGACTGCTAAAAGTGATATAGCTTGCTTTAATTTAAATACTTGTCAATACGAAGAGTACAACAATAAAAAATCAGCGAGCTCTACCCTTAGTCAAGACGGAAACTTTGTTTATGTGTATGAGAAAAAAACAGTTAAAAAATTAAAAACGCGCTAGGTTGGTGCTTTTTGATTAGAAGGGGGCAGGGGAGATCTTTATTTACTCAGCCCCTTTTTTGTTTGAAAAGAATTTTATTATGAAAAACTATGCAATAATCATCTTCCTGCTCATGACTCCTTCTCTATGGGCTCAAAAACAAATGGCTAACTTTTATTATGAAAAAGGCAAGGAGTCGTACGATAGCAAATATTACGAAGATGCAGAGGAACAACTGCTTAAAGCTTTAGAAAAAGATTCAGAACATGCTGATGCCCTGTGCTATTTGGGCTATACGTATTATGATACCAAAAGATATCAAAAGGTAGTTGAGACGTATAAAAAATTGGAGTCGGTAAATCCGGACTATTGGCCATGGTATATTTATTTAAGAGCAGAGTCTTACATGGTTTTAGAAAAATGGGAGAATGCTGCTCAAGATTTTGACTTGTTTCTTAGAACCTATAGTTCAGCCTCAGATCGAACACTTTTTCACCATAAAGCGGCCTCTAAAAAGCACTATGCAACAGTTTCTCCTAAACTAAGAAATGAACCGAAAAAAATGGGAGAACCGCTTAATTTAGGTGAGACCATCAATACTGTATCAGACGATATGATGCCACAGATTAATCCTACTGGTACACGACTTTACTTTACCAGCAGCAGAAAAGGAGGCTTAGACAATTTAGATGATGATGAAGAAAATGATTGGGGCGAAGACCTTTACTATACGGAGAATAGAGGTGGGGCATGGATAAAGCCAACTTTGCTGCCCGAACCGATTAATTCTTATGACAATGATGGGACATCCACCTTTTCGGCAGACGGTCAAAAAATGGTTTACGTTAAATGTGGTGGAGAAGGAAGCATTGGCAGTTGTGATCTATGGATGTGTGAATTGGAGGGAGACCAATGGTCTGCACCGGTGAACATGGGAAATGTAGTGAATGATGAAGAGTGGGATTCTCAACCCAGCTTATCAGCAGATGGTTTGACACTTGCTTTTGTTTCTTCTCGTGAAGGTTCTTATGGTGGAAGTATGGACATATACATTACAAGAAAAAACAAATTCGGTCAATGGGGAGTTCCACAAAACTTAGGTCCGGTAATTAACACTCCTTTTGGAGAAAAGTCGCCTTATATAGCACCAGACGGTAAAACCTTGTATTTTGCATCAGAAGGACATCCCGGTTTTGGTGGATTTGACTTGTTTGTTTCGGTTTTTGAAAATGGCAGATGGTCTGAACCTGTTAACTTAGGAGCACCACTTAATTCAAAAGGAGAAGACACCTATTTTACTATATCTGCTAGTGGGGAAGAGGCTTATTTTGCTTCGGATCGAGGTGGTTTTGGCAAATTAGATCTTTATGCCTTAACAATACCGGAGGAACTTCGTCCAAAGCCTTCAGTTATTGTAAAAGGAATAGTCACTAATGCAAAAAATAAAGCCAACATCGATGCTTGGGTTTTGGTAGAAGACATCAACTCAGGAGAGTTGATTGCAACAGCTAAAAGCAATTCCAAATCCGGAGAATATCTGGTTGTATTGCCTGCAGGCAGAAACTATAGCGTATCCGCAAATAAAGAAGGGTTTTTCTTTTATTCCAATAAGTTTGAAGTTCCCAACTCAGCAAAGTATCAAGAAATAGAAAAAGATATTCAGTTAAAACCGATAGAAAAGGGAGCAAGAGTAGTGCTTAATAATATTTTCTTTGAAACAGGTAAAGCGACTTTAACTCAGGAGAGTTATATTGAGTTAGGTAAAGCCGTTGAACTTCTTGAAGCCAATAAAACAATGATTGTTGAGGTAGGTGGACATACGGATGATGTTGGCTCTGATGAGACCAACATGAAGCTTTCTCATGAACGTGCTAAGTCGGTAAGGGACTATTTAGTTAAAGCAGGTGTTTCTTCAGAACGATTACAGGCCAAAGGTTATGGTGAAACTCAGCCTGTTGCTTCTAACGATACAGAAGAAGGAAGGCGTTCCAATAGAAGAACAGAGTTTGTCATTTTAGAGAATTGATTCTGTTAAAATAGCTTAAGTAAGTTTAGGTTCTTGACCATGTGTCTTTTCTTTTGATAATTTTAAAGGAAAAAATCATGAGAAAATTTGGAATACTGGCGATTGTCTTTGCAATGGCAATTGGTTTAAATTCCTTTGTCAATAAAGGTGAAGAATACAGTACGTTAAAAATTGGAGATAAAGCTCCACAAACCATCAGTAAAGAAATGAAATCCGCGAATGGTAAAATGCTTTCCGTTGAAAGTGCGGCAAGTTCTAATGGCACTTTAATTATTTTCTCTTGCAACACCTGTCCGTTTGTGATTGCTTGGGAAGATCGCTATCCGGAATTAAAAGAGTTGGCTGATGAATATGAAATAGGTTTTGTTTTGGTTAATTCAAATGAAGCTAAACGTTCTGGTGAGGACTCCATAGAAAAAATGCTAGCTCATGCTAAGGAAAAAGGGTATTCAAATATTCCTTACTTAGTGGATGTCAATTCAGAAATGGCCAATTCATTTGGCGCAAAAACGACCCCGCATGTTTTTTTGTTTGATAAAAATTGGACTCTGGTTTATGAAGGGGCAATAGACGATAACCACAAAGACGCGTCTAGTGTAGATCAAGCATATTTAAAAAATGCTATCAAAAATTTAGCACAAGGGAAAGAAATAGACCCGAATGATACCAAAGCTTTAGGTTGTAGTATAAAAAGAGTATAACAGACTCCACAGTTTATTACGCAAAAAGCCCCTGTTTTGCAGGGGCTTTTTGCGTAATAGGTGTTTTTACTTAATTGGTAATGACTATTCGTTTAAGTTCTTGTTTCGTTCCATTATCCAATTTA
>CAYULW010000010.1:0-96895 GCA_964445815.1 uncultured Flavobacteriales bacterium | reverse complement strand
CCGTATCTATTTGATTGGCACCAAAGTTGGCGATGGTTGCAACAACAGGTTGTGGACCTGAACAGAATACTCCCGGAGAGTCTATTGACAATACTGCTGCATCGTTTAAGCCTCCTAATATCGTGTACTTTACACCTCCATTAAATTGTCTGACATGGTTTAATGGGTTAGGCATTGGTCCTCCATAACCGACTAAATTTCCTGTTTCGATAGTTAATACGCCATCTGTCCATGGAGAAGCAACTCCAACTGTACCATTGGTATAAGGGACACTTGCACCTAAGCTTCCATTAACAAAAAAGCGGTAATTGGTTCCGGGTAATATCGTTACTCCTATTCCTAAGGGAATCGGGGTGATTGATCCTGTGCCCGTCGCTACTGTAATCGTCGCTTGTCCGATTTGCGTCCAACCGTTGGCTGTCGAAATGTTTGGTGGTCCTACAGTATCTGTTTCTGTATACCATACATCTGTTAAACCGGTAGTGTTAAAGGAACCAAAAATGGTGTCTAAAATAACAGTCTGGTTCGCTCTGATGCCAAAAGTGACACCCGCACTACCATTTCCACCGTTTAACGGTGGTACCGTATTAACTTGAAATTGAGAAAACCCTAACATTGTTGATAACAACATCAGAGCAAAAAGCGTAAACTTTCTTTTCATAATTAAAAAAATTGGTTAATAAATAAATTCACATTAAGTCAATGTGGAGATGTTATACTACAGCTATTCCCATACGAGTATCTTTCAAAATTAGGGCTTTTTTTTAGAAAATCGAAGAAAGGATTAACTAGCTTGTCTGAATGGGTTTTGATCTTAAACATAAACGGCTAATACAGAAGATGATGAAATCTTATTTATGACCATAATTATTATAAGTAATTTTAGAAGCAAGCTTCTCTCAGTCTTTTTGAAGAGAGTGGACTTTCTCTTAGATGTGTTATCGTTTTTATTAATATAAGTGCAGTTCAGAGTTGGTTTGATCGACAAAAATAAATGAGACTTTGATTTTATTTACAATGTACCTCAGAAGGCAGTTATTTGTTTTCTTTTTTGTTTTAATCGGTATTTCTGTTTTTGCTCAAGAAAAAATAGGATTAATTACGGATGGGATATTGGCGGTTAATCAAGCCCGCAATAATCCTGCTCTTATGGTGGATCAAAAGCCATGGTTGTCTATTAATGTTGTAGGAGCACATGCTTATGCAAGAACAAATTTTATTAAAATTCAGGATGCGCGATTACGGTTTGGCTTGGATAATGCGAACTTTACCTATTCTGAACCTACAAAGAGCGGTAGAGCATTTTCGCATGTAGAGGTTTTGGGGCCTTCAGCGACAATCAACATAAGGCGACATGCTATCGGCATACATAGCTCTCTCAGATTTTATGCTAATGTCAATAAAATGCCGGCCATTATTGGTCAGATTATAGGAGATGATGGTGTGGAAAATATACCGGACGGAAGTTATTTGGCCAGAAACGCACGTTTAAAACAAATGAGCTGGGCAGAGTTTGGTTTAAGTTATGGCACAATCGTATATCAGCGTGGTAACCGTATGCTTAATGCCGGTTTGACCCTGAATAGAATTATAGGTATTCAGCAAGCTAACTTTATTATAAAGTCAGCCGAGGTAGATGTTGAAGACGGAAATGCTATTTTAAGAAATTTAGATGGGAAGTATTCTTATGCAGATCCAGCTTGGGCTTCAGGGAAAGGATGGGGCTTAAATCTTGGAGTGAATTACAAAAAAAGCGTGTTTAAAGATATTTTGGATGATTACTTTCCACATTCGCGTCGTTCTTCTTGTAAACATCCAACATATAGGTACACTATCGGAGCATCATTGATTGATTTGGGATATTCTCGGTTCAATGCCAATTCAAGACAGAGTAGTTTTCCTGATACAACCACCGTTGATAATTTGGAAGATGCAAAAGAAGAGGCTTTAGGAGTGGAGTCCGGTCAGTTTACTGCGATACTTCCAACAGCCTTGTCTATACAAGCAGATTACAGTGTGCAAGATTATGTATTTATAAGCGCATTTTTAATTCAAAAAATCAGTTTGCCGAGTTCTTTTGGCATTGAAAGAGCCAACACATTGGCGATTGCTCCAAGGTTTGAATCAAAATGGTTAAGCATCAGTATGCCTGTTTCTATGGCTAATTACATCACTCCTCAGTTAGGTGTGTATGTTAGAATGGGGTATTTGGCAATAGGAACAGATCACCTTTCGCCATTTCTATTTAAGCGAGATATTCGAGCAGCTGACCTTTATGTTTACTTGAACATTCCGATTCATAAAGGTCCGGAGTGTAAGAATAAGCCGGTTAAAGAGATCGGCAAATGGTTTTGTCCCGCTTGGTAGTGAATAATTTTTATGAAATTAATACCATGATGCTTGAAAAGCATTTATCTTTGAACTGTACCCTAAATCCAAAGAGCATGAAGAAGTTTACCACAATTTTACTGGTATTATTGGCCTTTAGTCTGAAGGCCCAGTTATTGGTTCCTCTATTTGAGCCGCCAACAAAAGTAGAACCCCTTAGCGACAGGGCAGAAGAAAGCACACCCATTACATTTAATAATGGAGAGGCCATGTTTTTTAATCGTTTTTATGAAAAAATAGATGAAGATGGTGGTGTAATCAGAGCTCAGGATATTTGGTTTGCGGAAAATGGGAAAAAAGGTTGGGGAAGACCATTTAGAGCTTTTCGGGATGTAGACGGAAGAGAGATCAAATTGTTGATTGGCTGTAGTAGAGATGGAGAGAAACTCTACATATTAAACCGTTATTTTGAAGGCGATTCTATACATCATAGAATCATTTACAAAACAAGAAAGGGTAAGGCCACATGGAAAGATCCGGAGGAGATAAATATTCCGGGAATTGATTTGAGCGACCAACAAACAACTGTTTTTATGCATTCTGACGGAGACGTATTAATGGTAAGTAAATTGACGGAAGATGCAACGCCCAATGAGGATCTATTTGTGACCTATAAACAGGAAGATGGCACATGGTCTGACTTGATCAATTTGGGCTCGGCAATAAATACCAAAGGCTTGGAGTTTGCTCCTTTTTTAACACACGACAAGAAAGCCCTATATTTTGCAAGTAACGGTCATAAAGGGTTTGGTGAATCAGATATTTTCGTGAGCTATAGAAGAGATGGAAGGTGGGATCGCTGGTCAAGACCATTGAACTTGGGTTTGCCCATTAATTCATCGGCGTTTGAGTCTCATTTTATCATTAGTGATACCAATCAGGTTTACTTTACATCTGATCGCGAATCCGATAATACTGATATATATTACACTAAAGCAACAGGAGAGTTTAAAATTGCCAATGAAGGCATATTGGCCGGACAATTGTATAAAGACCGTCAGCCACTCAAGGCTGCAACTTTAAATGTTTTTGATAAAGATGGCACATTTATAGAATTTATAAAAACAGATGATGAAGGAAAATTTAAGTTTGCGAAACTTCAAGCCGATGATAATTATGAAATCAAGCAGGATAGTATAGTTGAAGAAAGTTTAGCCGGATCCATACTTTATATTGTTGATGGCAAGGGAAAACTTCAGAAAAGGTTGGTGTTTAATGAGGAAGGTTCTGCGATTAGCCCTGAAAATCATGGCAAAACGGAAACAGTATTCGGTAAATTCATGGAAGGAGACAATCCCATGCTGAACACGGCTTTAGTTGTTTTGGATGAAAATGGCTTTCCTATAGATACAATTTATACCAATGATAAAGGAGAATTTTCTTATGAAAAACTAAGCATGGATAAAGAGATTTTTGTTCAACCTCGTGACATTAATGAGGAAGGTTATGATGGTTTAGAGTTATACCTTACTGATGAGGGCGGCAATCGAACCAAGACCTTCATAGGAGAAGAGGATTTAGCAGGAACTGTATTTGGAAAGTTTGCATATAAGAAGTTGCCATTGGCCAATGCTGCAATTGTTGTTTTAGATGAAGATGGAGTTCCCATCGATACAATATATACTGACAATTTGGGAGCTTATCGTTACAAGAAGTTAAATTCTGATGATGAGATTTCTTTTTCCATTTTAAATACTGACGATTTAGATATTGAAGATCTTGAATTGACAGTGTTGGATGAGAAAGGCAAGCAACTTAAGAAGCTTAGATTGGATAAAGCATCAGGTTTGTTCAGTGAAGAGCTTCAAGATGAAGATGCCTTAACAATGGTAGAAAAGCCAAGTGAAGTAACTAAAGATGAAAAAGAAGCGAAGCCGGAGGTTGTTCCTTCAACAACAACTACTACTAATACAAAAATGGATAAACTTGTCTTGCAATTTGATTTCAATAAGACATACTTAGACGCATCTGGTAATGCAAAACTCAAAAAAGCATTAGCCGGAATCAAGGCGTATAAAGGACAGCTTTTGATTAGTGGACATACAGATAACGTAGGAAGTGAAGAGGTGAATCTTCGTGTAGCTAAAAAACGAGCGCTTTCGGTTAAGCGTTATTTGCTTGCACAAGGTATTTCAGATAGCAATATTAAGGTCGAGTCTAAAGGAGAAATGCAGCCCATTTCTTCTAACGAAACTGAAGAGGGCAGAGCAAATAACCGAAGAGTTGAGATAAGCTTTAAGTAGAGAAAGGGAGAGCTAAATTTGGTTCTCCTTTTTTATTCTTTCTCTTGAACCGATTTAGTATTGTCTTTAATCACTCGTTCAATAAGAAGTCGCTTTGGATCGATGGTAGCTTTTGCAGGAAGCGAATCAACCTCTATTTGGATAGTTTGTTGACCTGATTTTAGCCTTAGCCTTTTGACAAGCATTAAATCTTCTTCATCTTTATCTGCAAACAATCCAATATCAACCCAATCGTTCAAGTCAACTTCTGTTTCATTACCAATAGTGTCGGCTTTTAGTTTTTTGGCTTCTAATTTTACATTTATTAGATATTTATCGCCTTTTTTAAGAGCATTGGCTTCTTGTAATCTGAAGTCATATAGGGTAATGGTTTTAAACCAATCTTCAATTAGATAATTCAAGCTATCCGGTACTTCTTGTTCAAGGTACTTAATAAAGTCAACAGAGCGGGGATATGGTGGTTCTTTGTACTTAAATTCTTCTAAGAAATTTCTTAATGCATTATTGACTTTCTCTTCTCCAATATAATCCTGAAGCGCATAAAGGATAACACTGCCTTTACCATAATGAATATAGCTTTGGTTCTCTACCTTGTATAGTGGCAACTCTTTTTCTCTTTCTCTACTTCGTCCTCTCAGGTATCTGTTAAAGTCATATTTCAAAAACTCACGCATACCCATATCGTCTTTCTCTTGCTTCATGACCATTAAAGAAGAATATTCAGAGAAACTTTCAGTAAGCATTGTACCACCTTGCATAGTGGCGCCGCATTCTTGATGAGCCCACCATTGATGCGCCATTTCATGGGCAATGACGGCATCAATCACATTGTTATCCTTTTCATCTTCAAGGTCAATTATGAAACCAAATGACTCTGAGTAGGGCATAGTGCCGGGAAAAGCTTGTGCAAATGTGGCATAGCGTGGAAACTCTATTATTCTTGCTTGCTTATGGTAATACGGACCAAAATGGGTTGTGTAATAGCTCAATGACTTTTCAATTGCAGACAACATGCGATCGATATTGTAATCGTGTTTTTCATCGTAATACACTTCTATGTTGATTCCATTCCATTCCTTTCTAGCAACCTGATATTTTGCAGAGATAAATGAACAAAAGTCGAAAGATGGATGGTCAACTTTATAGTGATAATAGTTTCTGCCTTCTTCTTCCCATTCTTTAATTAAGCTCCCTGGAGCAATGGCTATTTGATCTTGAGATGTAGAAATGATAGTTTCCATTCTTACCCAATCCGATCTGCCGTCACTCAGATAATTGGTTTCACAGCCTTTTTCACAGGAATCTTTTTCATTTAGCTCGGGCATTCTGCTTTTAGGAGGCAATCCGTGTTTTTTTCGGTCATTTTTATCGCTCAATTCAACTTGAGTCTGATAACCCATTGCCGGAAGTATAGACCGGTTATTGATGAAAGTGCCGTTTTCTACAATAGAAGTATTTCCCCTATTGTTTTCAAAACCTTTAGAAATATATTCTGAACGAATATTAATGTTTAAACTATCCCCTATTTCAAGCGGTGTTTTGAGTTTATAAATGCGATAATCTAATGTATCGTCTTCATAAACCAATTCTGCGTTCGGGATATTAATTTCTGTCTCCCAGTTCCGATCAAGGTTATAATGAATTGAATCTATAACTTGATCGGACTTGTTTTTTATCCATAAATCAGCTTTTACTTTAACATCTCTATCATAAGGATAGATATCTACAGAATATTTGATTTGAGTGATTTTTGGGAGTGCGATATGCTCATATTTTTTATACTTTTTCTCATACATAACGGCTTGCTCTTCTGCTTCATCTGATGTATAATAATGATTTAGAATTTGAGTGTTGTAGTAGACAAAAGATGCAGTGGCCATCCATAAAACAAATACAATAGTCAATTTTGGTGCAAGTCCATTCCTCAAATTCTTTCCCGCTGTTTTCCACCTCGTCAGAAAACTGTTGCCACTTGTGCGTACCCAAAAAAGAGCAGCAATCAGAAGCAATACGATGCCTAAGAGTGTCCAATAAAGGTTAAACCATAAGGCTCCCGTAAAGCCTGGGCCAAATCCATTCATGTCTGAATAGGATAAACTAGGAGTGCCTCCCAAACTGATCATATTGGATTGGACATCTAAAACGAGCCATAGGATGTCTAATAGAAAAACAATAAGAATCGAAATGAAATAGCCCTGATACTTATGATTAATAATGACTTGAAGAAAAACAAATAGAATGCTGAAAAATAAATAACCCGGAAAGAGATCGTATATGTATGTAGTGATGTATAGATCAAATTCGATTCTGGTAAAGCCGGTTAACAATTGGTAGATGATGCCTATAACACTAAACAAGAAATAAATGGAAGTGACCACACCAAGTAAGGTGAGTATTTTAGCACATAAAGAACTCAGAGATTTATGAGGACTGGCATTAATGACTTCGTGAATGTGACTGTTTCTATCATTCCATATCAGTTCACCACTGAAAAAGACCAGAATAATGACCATGAAAATGGATGAAGAGTTGATAATCATATCCACAACTTTATAAGTAAGTTGATAGGATTGCAAACCGAAATATTCGAAACCTCCAAACATTTCAGTCACCAAAAGTATGGTTGCAAAGAGAAAAATAACTTTGAATACCATCGATTTAACGATGTTCAGAAAACTGATTCTGAATAGACTGAAAAATTGCGCTATTGTAGTTTTAGCATCAAAAGAAACATTCACACTTGGTTTTTTAACAGAAAGGAAAATTGTTTCTTCTTCTTTGACCTTTCTTACTTTTTTGGTTTTTTCTTTAAACGAAAAGAAGACATAATTCAAGACAAGTACAACAACACTGAAGCATAGCCATATTAAGCGATTATAAAATAACAAGCCATTAAATGAAGGAGATATTGTATTTTTTTCTATCGGAGTGAAATATCGAGTGTCAACACTATATGAGCGTATACCAAACATGTCCAGAAGTCCGGCAAGGGTTTCGTTATCTATATCAGATAATAATGTTCCGGTAACGAGATAAGCAATGATTAGACCGAAAGCACCTACAAATGAGACAATTGTGCTTTTATACTTGTTGGCGAGTACAAAGACAATGGTTCCGGCCAGAAACATATTAGGCAAAATAAAAAGCAGGTAGTTATTGATAAAGGTGTTGGCATAGAATTGACCAATTCGGTCTGCATCAATCCACCCGGCGGCAGGTCCTATTGATGCACCAATGATAACACCTAAGAAGATGCCTAGTAGGGGCAGGGTAGATAAGATTAGTGCACCAAAAAAACGACCAAAGAAATAACTGCCTTTGGAAATGGGTGTACTAAAAAGTATTTCATTGAATTGATTGTTATAATCTCTTAATGCCGCATTATTAAAAAAAGCAGCAGCAAATAAGATTCCAAACAAACATAAAACAGAGACATACTGGGTAATGATATGCGGCGCATTCTTATAGATGTTACCTACTGATCCTCCAATAACAACATTGTCTGATACAACTGCAAAAAAGCACATCAAAAACATGATGAAGAAGAACACGTACACCATTGGCGATCTTAGGGCAGATTTAAGCTCTAGCTTGAAAAATTCTAAAAACATAATTAAACAGTTTCGTTGATCAACTCAAGTTTTGTTTTTGTAAAGAAGACATCTTCAAGATCAGGAGCAATCTGGCGAAAGCCATTGCCCGGATCAATGTCTTGATAGATATGAATCAGAGGTTTTCCCGCAATCATTTTTTCAGAAATCACCTGATAATTATTGAAATATTCGTCCCGATCGCTTCTTTCGATCACTTTTTGCCATACTTTTCCTTTAATCTGATCCATGGCAGCTTGTGGCTCTCCATGATAAACGATCTGTCCTTTATTCATGATTGCCATTTTTGAGCACAATTCAGTCACATCGGCTACAATGTGAGTCGAAAGCAAGACAATGACTTCTTCACCAACATCAGCCAATAAGTTATGAAATCGATTTCTTTCTCCCGGATCAAGGCCTGCGGTAGGTTCATCCACAATAATCAACTGCGGTTGACCAATTAAGGCCTGAGCAATGCCTACTCTTTGTTTCATGCCTCCCGAAAAGCCTTTTACACTCTTTTTACGTTCCTTATAGAGATTTACTTTTTCTAAGAGATATGCGACCAGTTCCTTGCGTTCTTTTTTCTGACTAATTCCTTTCAGAATAGCCATATGGTCTAAAAGCTGTTCTGCTGTGATTTTTTTATATACGCCAAACTCCTGTGGGAGATAGCCCAATACTTTTCTCAACTCCGTTGGTTGATTCAGAATATCAATGTCGTCTAAAAAGGCAGACCCACTGTCTGCTTCCTGCAATGTTGCAAGTGTTCTCATAAGAGAAGATTTTCCCGCTCCATTCGGACCTAGGAGCCCGAACATGCCATTGCTGATTTCGATTGAAACCTGATCCAATGCTTTTACTCCATTGGGATAAGTTTTACACAGTGATTCTATTTTTAGTGTCGCCATATTCAGATTAATTTTCGATTAAAGTATAAAAATCGATCAACAAACGAAAATAACGCTTGTAATCGGGTTTTATTTGTGACGATCGGAAATAGAAAATGTTACAGTATCTTAATCAGTCTGTTCTTAAGATTGATCCAAATGCTGCTTAAGCGATAGTAATTTTTCATCCCAGAATTGATCGTAATATGCCAACCAGTCTTTTACTGCTTTTAGACTATTCGGTTTTGCAAAAATGAGCTTTTCTCTGCCTTCATGTTTAATAGAAACAAGTTGGGCTTCTTCTAAAATTTTAAGGTGTTTTGTGACGCCTTGTCTACTGATTTCAAATTGATCAGATAAACCGGAAATGCTAAGAGCAGAACCAACCACCAGAAGATGGAAAATTTCTCTTCTGGTAGGGTCTGCAATTGCCTTAAATATTTTGCTTTTTAGGTCGTTCATGTATTTAATAAGTTTTCTATACCGGTAAAGCAATGTGCCCAACCTGCGGTATAACTTTCAGCCATTTTTGAAACGGTTTGATTATCATATTTGGAAATTCCACTATGAATCATTGTCACCTCAGTGCCATTCTCTTTCTGCTCAAGCTTCCAAGTTACCAAAGTTTCCACATCAGGACTACTTTGATTTATCCAGCTATAGATTAATGTGTACGGCTCTGCTTCGATGATTTTTCCTTTTATCAAATCACAATCCTCATCCTCACTCGTTAAAGCATATTCTTGGCCAACTTGTGCCTTGAAATTTGTCGGGGCTAACCATTGGGAAATTTTTTCGGTTTCAGTAATAGCACCCCACACTTTTTCAATGGGGTGATCAAACCATTGTCTTTTTTCAATACGATCTGAGATTTTTGTAGTCATGATTTTAAATTTTATGTAACTATTTGGTTGCAAATATAGAGATTAAAAATAAATGCAACTAAATAGTTGCATTTATTTTTTTAAAAAGTCTTTTTAAGAGAAATCTCAGGGAAGTTTAGTTCATTTTTGAATGGAGTGGAGGCGGATATGAAACACGTTTAGCAAAGTGCTTACTTTCCGTGACATTGTTTATACTTTTTCCCACTTCCACATGGACAAGGTTCATTTCGCCCCACTTTTTTCTCCACTCTTACCGGCTGTACCTTAGGTTTTCTTTGTGTCTGATCATTCTGGTTTCCGGCAGTTGAACTTGATGAGTACTGAGGTACTTCGGTACGAGATGTTTGAAGATTGGTATTCTCCCGTCGCCGCACAGGGGCTTCCTGAACCTTAGCATTTTCTTTTTGAGGCAGATTTCCTTTGACCAAGAAAGTGATGATTTCTTTATTGGTGCGATCAATCATTTGCTTAAATAATTCAAAGGCTTCGAATTTATAGATCAACAGTGGGTCTTTTTGTTCGTAAACGGCACCTTGAACAGACTGTTTCAGATCATCCATTTCTCTTAGATGTTCTTTCCATGAGTTATCGATCATTGCCAGAATAATGCTCTTTTCGAATGCATGGATTAAGGCTTTGCCTTCACTTTGATATGTTTTCTCCAATGGAGCAACAACCTGAAGACTGCGTTTGCCATCAGTAAATGGCACAACGATGTTTTCAAAGCTAGAGCCTTGATCTTCAAATACCTCTTTTATAACCGGAAAGGCAGCTTTAGCTAACAAATTACATTTTGTCTGATAATGATCTAAAGCGATTTGATAAATATTTTCAGTCAGTTCTTCGGCATTGCTCGTCATGAATTCTTTCTCATCTACAGGACTTTCAATGGCAATGCTCCTGATTAAATCGAACCTAAAGTTCTCAAAATCTCTTGTCTCTATTCCCTCCTGAACAATTGAGGCAATGCTATCATACATCATGTTGGCAATGTCAACAGAAAGTCGTTCCCCGTAAAGTGCATTTCTTCTTCGCTTATAAATGACTTCCCTTTGAGAATTCATCACATCGTCATATTCCAAAAGTCGCTTACGAATACCAAAATTGTTCTCTTCTACTTTCTTTTGTGCACGCTCTATAGATTTGGTAATCATAGAATGCTGAATCACTTCTCCTTCTTCAAGCCCCATGCGATCCATTAAGCTGGCAATACGGTCTGAACCAAATAAACGCATCAAGTTATCTTCTAGCGAGACATAGAATTGTGAACTTCCGGGGTCACCTTGTCGACCTGCACGTCCTCTAAGCTGTCTGTCTACTCGTCTTGATTCATGTCTTTCTGTACCAATAATGGCTAGACCTCCGGCATCTTTCACTTCTTGAGACAGCTTAATGTCTGTTCCACGTCCTGCCATATTGGTTGCTATAGTCACAGTACCTGCTTTACCGGCTTCGGCAACTATGTCTGCTTCTTTCTGATGAAGCTTTGCGTTAAGTACGTTATGCTTAATGTTTTTCATTTTAAGCATACGGCTTAGCAATTCTGATATTTCTACCGAAGTGGTACCCACTAAAACAGGTCGCCCATCCTTGACTAACTGAACAACTTCTTCGATAACGGCATTGTATTTTTCTCTTGTGGTCTTATACACTAAGTCCTCACGATCATCTCTCGCAATAGGTCTGTTGGTCGGAATAACAACAACATCTAATTCATAAATATCCCAGAATTCTCCTGCTTCTGTTTCGGCTGTTCCGGTCATGCCTGAAAGCTTATGATACATTCTGAAATAGTTTTGTAAAGTCACCGTAGCATAAGTCTGAGTAGCCGCTTCTACTTTTACATTCTCTTTGGATTCAATTGCCTGGTGCAAACCATCAGAATAGCGACGGCCCTCCATAATACGTCCGGTTTGCTCATCGACAATTTTAACTTTATTGTCCATGACAACATACTCCGTGTCTTTTTCAAAAAGTGTGTAGGCTTTTAACAATTGGTTAACCGTATGAATTCGCTCGGCTTTTATTGAATAGTCTTGTATGATTTGATCCTTTTCTTTAATCTTTTCTTCGTCAGATTTTGAAGAATTATCGATTTGACTCAACTCCATATTGATATCCGGAAGAATGAAAAAGTTCTTGTCATTTGAACCTGAAATCAGTTCTATTCCTTTTTCAGTGAGCTCAATGGAATTGTTTTTTTCTTCGATTACGAAAAACAACTCATCATCTACTACATGCATTTCTTTCGCCTGGTCTTGCAAGTAGAAGTTTTCTGTTTTTTGAAGCTGTTGCTTAATACCGGACTCACTTAAGAACTTGATCAGGGCTTTATTTCTTGGAAGACCTCGATAGGCTCTTAATAAGGCCATCCCACCCTCTTCGTTTAACTTTTTTTGTTCTTTATTATCATCTGTCTCGGTCGTTAGCTTTTTCTTGGCATCTGCGATTAAGGTAGTTACCAACCTTTTTTGTGCAGATACTAGTTTTTCTACAGAGGGCTTTAATTGACTAAATTCATGTTTATCTCCTTTTGGAGTTGGTCCTGAGATAATCAATGGGGTTCTTGCATCATCAATTAATACGGAGTCAACCTCATCAATAATGGCATAGTGATGTTTTCTTTGCACCAGATCTTCCGGAGAGCGCGACATATTGTCACGTAGGTAATCAAACCCGAATTCATTATTCGTACCATATGTGATATCTGCAAGATATGCCTTTCTGCGTTCCGCTGAATTGGGTTCATGATTGTCTATACAGTCAACTGTTAAACCGTGGAATTCAAAGATAGGGCCCATCCATTCAGCATCTCTTCGTGCAAGATAGTTGTTTACGGTAACAACATGTACACCTCTTCCTGCGAGAGCATTCAAGTATACGGGTAGAGTAGCTACCAATGTTTTACCTTCTCCGGTAGCCATCTCAGCAATTTTTCCTGAGTGTAAAACATAACCACCGATTAATTGAACATCGTAGTGAACCATGTCCCATTCGACCTCAGCGCCGGCAGCATTCCATGAATTGTACCATTTGGCCTTTTCTCCATCAATTTCAACACTTGATCGTTCGGCTGCAATGTCTTTGTCCATATCGGTAGCAGAGACTTCAAGGGCTTCATTTTCAGCAAATCGCTTGGCCGTTTCTTTAATTACGGCAAAAGCTTCGGGAAGAATATCCTTTAATACTTCCTCTATCATATCAGCAGTACTATCTTCTATATCATCGATCTGCTTATAAAGAGCTTCTTTTTGGTCAATGTTTGTTTCTTCTTCAATTTGAGCTTTTAATCGATCTATTTCCTTATTCTCATCAGAAATTTTAGCATTGATTTTTTCTTTGAATTCTTTAGTCTTAGCTCGAAGTTCATCATTGCTTAGTGTAGAAAAGTTGGGGAATATAGTTTTTATCTCTTCAACAATAGGAGAGACCTCTTTTAAATCACGATCTGCTTTGCTTCCTAAAAGTTTCTTAAATGTTTTTGTAAGTGCTCCTAACATAAAATGTTAAATAATTTAATAGCTATTAAAATTAGTTAATAGCTAAGGATTGAATTTCCAATTGGACAAAAAAAAGGCCAATTGCTTAGAATCGGCCTTTTTGACAATACATTATCTGATTTAATACTCATCTTCATTAAAGAAGAAATCTTCTTTTGTTGGATAGTCAGGCCAAATGTCTTCTATTGTTTCATATGACTCTCCTTCATCTTCAATTTCTTGAAGATTTTCAACTACCTCTAAGGGTGCCCCTGCTCGTATGGCATAATCAATGAGCTCGTCCTTGGTTGCAGGCCAAGGGGCATCTTCTAAGTAGGATGCTAATTCTAATGTCCAATACATTTCTAGCCGTTTTTGATTTCACGCAAAAGTAATTTTTTTGATATTAAAATCAAGTAAAATTTTTTATTGCGAAAATGGCTTTAAGTATTTGATAGTGAGTGATTAATTATTTGTTTGTAATCCAAGGGATTTCTTTGGCGTCTAAATCTTTGCTCAATTTTCGTGAAAGTGTAAAAAGATAGTCTGATAAGCGATTAAGATATTTTATAATCAAGGGGTCGACCTTAAAGTGGTGAGATAAAGTCACTGTTATGCGTTCGGCACGACGGCAAACACATCTTGCAATATGAGTATAAGATACGGTTTGATGTCCACCGGGAAGAATAAAAGATTTCATGGGTTCCAGAGATTCATCCATCGCATCAATTGCCTTTTCCAAATCTTCAATATCGCTATCGTAAATTGTAGGCAATTTCATCTTTGTTCCTTTTTCATCAACGGCTAATAAAGCGCCGAGAGTAAAAAGGCGATCTTGAATTTGGAGAACCTCCTTTAATGTTGTCTCTGAGATTTTCTGATCACGAATCAATCCAAGATAAGAGTTGAGTTCATCTATGGTTCCATAGGCTTCTATTCTAAGATGATCCTTACTTACTCTAGCTCCGCCTATAAGTCCTGTAGTTCCAAGGTCTCCTTTTTTGGTATATATTTTCATGTGAATGAGTTAAACAAATGATTGAATGTCTTGGTTCAATTGATCACTTTCAATTTCACCGTCTTTCAACCTTATGATTCGATGAGCATGTTGTGCAATATCTTCTTCATGGGTCACCAAAATGATTGTATTTCCTGCCTTATGAATTGCATCAAACAAAGCCATTATTTCATACGAGGTCTTGGAATCCAAATTTCCGGTAGGCTCATCTGCTAAAATAATAGATGGGTGATTGACCATGGCTCTTGCAACAGCCACACGTTGTCTTTGTCCTCCACTCAGTTCATTAGGCTTATGATCTACCCGGTCTTCTAGACCAACTTGCTTGAGAACTTCTAATGCTCTTTCTTGCCTTTCTTCGGGTTTTAAGCCGGCATAAATCAATGGCAAAGAAACATTATCTAAAGCGGTAGAGCGAGGCAAAAGGTTAAAGGTTTGAAATACAAAACCGATTTCTTTGTTCCGGATTTCAGCCAATTCATCATCGCTTAGCAAGCCCACTTCCTGGTGATTTAGTACGTAGCTTCCTGAAGTGGGTGTGTCTAAACATCCAAGCAGGTTCATTAAGGTCGATTTGCCGGAACCTGAAGGCCCCATTAGTGCAACGTATTCGTTTTTGTGAATACTAAAAGAAATGCTCTTTAACACTTCGATTAACTGTTTGCCAAGCCTGAAGTTTCGAACTAAATTATTTACTTGAATGACAATCTCATTTTCCATCTTGTGCGAAGTTAAGCCAAACTTTGATTAAGTCTCTTTTGTTAATGATAAATGGTAAAGTTCTGTTTCTTTTGATCTGTTTTAAAAAATAGAATGCCAATTTGAAAGAGGTCTATGCTAACAGTAACTTTTGGATGTGATATGATTTCTCTCCATGCTTTTTTCATGCCTTTTGACCAATAGATATCGTCAAAAACAAATATGCTATTCTCACTTGCTTTTTCCACGCATTGATTAAAATATGATAGAGTAGAGGCATAGCGGTGGTTGCCGTCAAAAAAGACAAAATCCAAGCGATCTGTCTTTTCAATAATATCAGGTAGATGTTCGTCAAAATTCCCTTCTATCACTTTGATATTATTCAGCTGTAATTTCTCCAGATTCAATTTTGATATCTTACACAACTGAGGATCTCCTTCAATACTTGTTACTTGAGAGGATGAGTTGGCCGAAGCCAAATATGCAGTACTTATGCCCAAGCATGTGCCTAGTTCTAAAATGTATTCGGAACGGTTGAGTAGGCAGAGTTTAAACAAAAGTTCTCCATATTTTTTTGGTTTTAATGCGGTTTTAGCAATGGAAGAAATCGATCTTTTCTTGTTTTTATTGTAATGAGAGCCTGCACCAAAATCGATAACATTAATTTCTTGTTCACTGAGCAGCAGTTTTGCTCTGATGGATTCGATTTGTTCAAAAGCATAGTAAGTGCTTTTGTCTTTTATAACATCTTGTTGAAGTTTAAACACAAAGGGAGAATGTATGCCATGAAGATGGATACTTCTAAGCAGGTAGTTTAAATATTCTAATCCCTGAAAAATCATTGACTGTGTTTTTGGTTTTGTGAATTTTCCCAGCTGAGGAAAGCATCAATGTCTTCTCTGATTGATTTTACTACAAAAGATACGACTGAAATATCATCTAAGAATCCGGTAAATAGAATAAAGTCCGGTATTAAGTCCAGAGGATTAACAAAGTAGACAACTGCTGCAATAGCATAAACAATACTTTTGACCGGAATTTTATTGTAACTTCCATTTGTCCAAGCCTGAATTAGTCGAATCAAAGCAGAAAGTTCGTTTTTAACTTCAGTCAGATTTCTTGCTTTCTGCTTTGCTTTGCTTTGAGCTTGCTCAAATAGTTTACTAAGTCTATCCTTCTGATGAAGTAGTTTCTCTGCCTTTTGTCTGGCTTTCTTAAAACCTCTAGGCTGAATGGATTCCATTTACCAGATTACTGCCCTTAAACTATCCGGATTAACCATTGGGTCTCCTTCAGAGCAAGAAAAGGCCTCCTGAAATTCGGGCATATTAGCTAAAGGACCAATAACTCTATAATGTCCCGGGGAATGTGGGTCTGTCGCTATTCTTTTCCTTAGCTCTTTTTCTGTCATGTTCATGTGCCAGACTTGTGCCCACCCCAAGAAAAATCGCTGCTGATAGCTAAATCCATCTATGTCTTCAGGAATGCCTTTGGTACTTAGCTCTTTTTCCAAGGCATGATAAGCCAATGTTGCCCCTCCAAGGTCGGCAATATTTTCTCCAAGTGTTAGTTTACCATTAACATTAAGCCCTTCTATTGGCTCAAAGCTGTCGAATTGTTTGACGACATAATCCGCTCTTGTATCAAATTGAGAACGATCATCTTCTGTCCACCAATTACTTAAGTTCCCTTCACCATCATATTTGCTCCCCTGATCGTCAAAACCATGCGTAAATTCATGGCCGATTACTGCGCCGATTCCACCATAATTGATTGCATCGTCAGCATTTGGATCATAAAAGGGAGGTTGTAGTATGCCTGCAGGAAATACAATTTCATTTTGTGATGAACTGTAGTAGGCATTTACTGTTTGTGGCGTCATAAACCATTCATCTTTATCAACCGGTTGCCCCAGTTTTTTGATCATGTAGTTAAAATTAAACTCTTTGCAGTTAATCAAGTTTTTGATCGGTTGTTTTGAGTTTATTTCAACACTGCTAAAATCTCTCCATTTATCAGGATAGCCAATTTTTTTATTGAATGACTCTAATTTAGCCAATGCTTTTTGTTTGGTTTCATTACTCATCCAACTTAAGCCATTAATTCGTGTGCTGAATACAGATCTAAGGTTTTCGACCATTCTGGCTACATCTTCCTTGGATTCTTCCGTAAAATGTTTCTCAACGAAGGCTTGACCTAGTAACTGACCTAGATTTCCATTCACTTTTGAAAGTGCCCTTTTCCATCTTGGTTTCATTTCCTTTTTTCCACTTAAGGTTTCACCATAAAACCTAAAGTTTTCATTTATAAAATCACTGCTCAGTGCACTTGCATATGAATTCAATAAACACCACTTCAAATAATCTTTCCATGTTTCAAGTTCCGTTGAAGACAATAAATGATTTACACCTTTGATAAATTCAGGTTGAGAAACGATGATTGAATCTACATTTTGTAATCCTACAGTATTGAAGTAGGTTTCCCATTTTGTAAACTCTCCTAGGCTATTCAGGTCAGAAAATGCAAATTTGTTATACGTTTTTTCCGGGTTTCTTCTTTCTACTCGGGTCATAGAAACTTTGGCAAGCTCAGTTTCTAGATTATAGATGTTCTTTGCTTTTTCTTCGCTATTTGATAGTTGAGCCAAATCAAATATTTTTTTGATGTGCTCTATATAGGCGATTTGGATTTCTTTGGATTTTTCGTCGTCTTTTAAATAATAAGCCTGATCTGGAAGACCTAAGCCTGATTGATAGATGTGTGTAATGTATTGATCACTTCTTTTATCATCTTGTCCAACATATAGACCCCACAATGAGCTAACACTGATCTTCCTTAATTCTGCACTTTTGGTAATTACTTCGTCAATAGAGCGAAGTGAAGAAATGGATGCTAGTTCTTCTTTCAATGGATTTAATCCATTCGCATCCGAAAGACTTGAATCCATCAAGCTGGAGTATAAATCTCCGATCAATTGTTCTTTACTGCCTTTTTCTCCACTGGATTGAGAATAATCTAAAAGTATGGACTTTAACTTTTCATTGTTAGACTCAACTACTACATTAAAGCTAGCCCAACGACTTTCTGTTGAAGGAACGGGGTTTTCCTTAAGCCATCCTCCTATAGCATATTGATAAAAGTCTTCGCAAGGTGAAATGGTAGTATCCAGATTTGTTAGGGAAAAGGAAGTCACTAAGGGTTTTTCTTCCTGAAGATTTTCTTCTTTTTTATTGGCATTATTGCAGGCCATTGTTACGGCTAGTGCAATAAAAAACAGTTTGTTTTTCATCAATGAAATTTTTTCAAACATAACTTTTTTCCTTCATCTAATAAAATAGAGTGGAGGAGTGGAAAAGAGCAAATCAATGTTTAAGAACTATCTCTTAAAGCTTTATAATTTTTTGCTTATGAAATTTCTTCTGAGAATCAAAAATAGCAATATAAGCTCCTGAACTCCAATGACCACAGTCAATCTTCTTTTGTTTGCCAGTAACTTGACTAGTATAAACAAGCTTTCCTTGAAGGTTATAGACATTAATGTTTATCTTTTCTTCGTTCGAATTCTGAATAATTAATTCATTAGTCGCTGGATTAGGGTAAATGCTTAATTGATTGTTTTGTTCATGACTTTCAAGTTGTGTCGCTATGTTAGGATACAATATACATTTAGTGGGCAGAGGATTAAGCTCTATAGGCTGTGTTCCTTGTAGATTTCTACCATTAAAAGCGCTATAATTCTCAGAATACCTGTAGGCTCTAAATAAGGAATTGCTGCTTGGAGTAGACCCTTGACTAGCTCTAACATTATTTGCTTCCAAAGGGCTAACATACTCCCAAACTAAGGAATCTCGATTATCTAATTCGTACAAATGACCATTTGGTCCACTAGTGATAAAGGTATTGCCATTTTCTAAGCGAGCAGCTCCTGATACAAAATCTACAAAAAGAGGCAAAGTATAGGTCCAGTCTACATTAGTTGGCCCATAGGCTTGTCCGGCAGTTTTAGCATAAGTATTATTCGGTAGGAGAGGAGGATTAATAATATTAACTCTGGAAACCATATTTGAATCGTTAAATCCATTGTTAAATACAATGATCTTTCCTGCATCTCTATATCCCTGAGGAATCCAGTTTGGGTTGTGCTGTCCAAATAGCTTTTTATCAGCCAATGTCCCTTGTTGATATGTTTCAGGATTTCCCCAACGGTAAAGTATATCTCCACCCATACCTGCATTTCCTCCAGAATTCGAAGCGGCTTCTGCCGTTGTTGTACTGTGGTCAATAATCCAAAATTCGTCATAGTTTCTAACACTAATGATGATTTGATCTAATATCGGGTTGTAATCAAGTGCATTAGCATGAAAATAGTCTGCAATGAAACTATTATTATTGATATAATTTAAATCGACAAGCTGACTATTAGAGGAGACATTACCAAAGTTGTTGGCATTACTATCAAAATCCTGAATAAGGTGATCCCAAAGTTTCCATTCCCATACTATAGTAGCACTATCGGTCCCGACTGGAGAAATTTCAACTACTTTTTCTGACCATATTTCTCCGGAATATAAGTTGGTGTCCAGACCTGCAAGGATAGCTTCAGTTTTAGTATAAAGATCCCAGGATAAAACTAAAATGTTTCCATTGGGAAGAACATTGACATCATGATGTTGTCTTTGGGTAGTAGAGTTAAAGTTATATGACCACATCAAAGAATCGTTCCAACTATATCTTTCAAGTCTACCTCCTGAACCACCTGCTATAAATCCGCCGGTATTTAACTTACAAGTTCTTAACAGTGAACCGTCTTCCAGTAGGTAAACTACTGGTCCCGGAATAAATCCACTTGATCGCCATGAGTTAACAATGTCTCCACAATTATCAATCAGATAGGTTTGAGTTGAGTTGAGGTTTGCTAATAGCGTGTAGCCATTTAATGAGAGCGAGTCGTTTTGAAAAATCCCAACAGTTTGCTGAGAAAAGGAGGTCAAATTGATCCATAAGAGAATAAGGGTATATATGTATTTCATTTTAAAACTATATTGGTTTAAAATTAAGCAGTAAAATTATTTTAGTGCATAAAAAAAGCCCCCGAAGTGGGGGCTTTTGCATTAAGAATGACTGTTTCTAGTTTTTAATGATTTTCTCAACTTTTCTATTTTCTCCATCTTGAATACTCAAGAAGTAGACACCATTAGAAAGGTCAGAAAGGTCAAGATCCATTCTGTTTGCTTGAGTTGCATTAAGAATCAATTCTTCCTTGATAACTCTTCCACTAATGTCCATTATTTCAATTTTAACGCGATCAGAGTTGAACCCTGAATAGTTAAGTGTAATTATTGAATTAGTTGGATTAGGGAAGATATCTAATTTACTGGTTACACCTGACTCTTCGATAGAGATTGTATTTCTACAAATTGTCAAGTCTGACCAACGCATTGGGAAAATTTGATACCCATCTGTATATGGATTAGAGCTATCAAACTGCCCACCTACACCAAATAGTCCGCAAATTGTATCACCCGGAACAATCGCATTTGACGCATTCAAGCTATCATTAATGTCTGTATCCGAATCAATTCGCATCACAATAGTATCCGTACCATTGGTTAGTGTCACATTAGATGAGCCACTTCCACTAGTACTTAGCGACCAATAATTAGTAGGTATACTCAAATACCTAGCCTCTGTTGATTCGTCTAAGTTAGTTACTACTATTGGAGTAGGAATGGCGTTTCCTGTACTAATCACAGAAATAGAATCAGGATTAATTTCTGTCAATCCATTGAACTGAATAATATCTCCATGCACCAAGATAGAATCTCCTTCATTCACAACATAATTACTTACATCATTGAAATTAAAGACATTGATTCCTTCTTGAGATCCACTGGATTGATCTATAATGTAGAATGAAATTCCATTATTTCCATCTAAGTCGATTCCAACAACAGTACCAGATGTCCAACAAGTTACGTTGAGTGAATCAGCAACACCTGTTGTAGCATCTTCTGTATTGATAGTTCCAATCGGATAATAAGGATCTGCTGGAATAGAGTCAAATATGGTTACATTATCAAATGCCATACCTTCTGCAATTGTATTTGCATCAGAAAGGAACATGATTCTAACATTAACCTGAGGTTCACCTCCTAAATTATCTAGTGCATGCATAGCTGTAACCCAGCCACCGCTTCCTAAGATTCCACCTGTTCCATCTCCGGTCCATCCTTGTCCGGTAGGATCAACACCTGTTGAAGCAATAACTGCTGCGGTATCATTATACCAATTTACAGGGTTACCTTGCATTCCTACTGTAGACCAAGTTAATCCGCCATCTGAACTTGCTTGCATGATTGCACCATCCCATTGAGACTCAATGTCATACCATATGTCTAAACTGATATATGGATTCATCACATTCGTAAAGTCTAAACATGGAGACAATACCCAACCAAACTCATTATCAGAATAATTTCCTGCCGGATTAGTTACCCAAGCCTGAGTTCCGTTAGAAGCTGAATTAATCAGAATGGCACTTGGAGCTCCTAATGCCCATGAAGAACCACTTCCGTCAACAGCCCATCCTGCAGCACCTGATTCAAAGCTTTCATTGTAAGGAAATGATGATACACTACCTACATTGACAATTGATGTTGAAGCTGTATCGTTGCTATTATCTGAATCAGAAACAAGCAAAGTGTAGGCATCAATAGTACTATTTGTAGCAGACACGTTTGCCAATGTGGTAAACACATAAGTCGCAGTTCCACCGGCTGCAAGAGTTCCTGTAAATGTTTCAGGAGTAATTGCAGTACCATTCACACTGTAGCCTAACTGGAAGTTTGACTGACTAGCAGTTCCGAAGTTTTCAACAAGCACCTCAACAGTATCCATCATGCTACATCCACTATTTGGTCTAATCACTTCAGTAATACCGATGTTATTAGGTGGAATTGCCTCATAAACAAAATCATCCATGAAGAATTCCCATCCTCCACCTGTATTGATGTTCATGAATCCAATTGTCGAATCCGTACCAAACACTGAAGTTCTATCAAAACGAATTACAAACTCTAGGAACCCAGGTCCAATTACGTTTCCTTCAAGAGTATCATAAGGTGTAAATGTAGCTGCATTTGTAGGGTCAGATAATGTTCCGACCACCATCAAGTCATTTGTTCCGGTTGTACCACCTTCAAAAGCAAACTTTGCTCTTATTTGATTAAGTCCTGTGCTTAAACCTGCCAATTGAGGAGTCACTAAAATGGCTCCTGTTCCAGTTCCCACATTAAACTCAATTGCATTAGGTGAAGAAGGAATCGGCACACCGTGGTCAGTTGACGTTACAGTTTGAATATCAACACTAGCAGCAGCTAACTCTGACCAACAAGTCGGAAGACCCGGTGTAGCTACACCATCAAAGTTTTCAGTATATGGCACAGAAAAAGCGTTACATAATGTTGCAAATGAAGTAATCGCACTCCAATCACTACTATCTCCTGCACCGCAAATGGATCTGACATACACATCATACGAAGTTGCACTCATTAATCCGGTTAAAGTATCAGGATTATTATTCGTTATGATTGAAGTTCCTGCTCCAGGCATTGTAGGCGTTGGGCCATAGCTTATTTCCCACTGTGTAGCAGTACCATTTTCTGTCCATGCTAGTATTGCTGAATCCGCAGTAACACCACTAGTGCTCAACTGATCAGGGAAAGGACAAGTAGTAAACTCTTTCACTTGAACTTCATCAAGTAGCATGTCATTATTAAAATCATTGGCATCACCGCCTGATTCTGCTCTAAATTGAATTTGAACAAAATTGGTATTAAAGGTATCCGCTGATAAATCATATGAGAAATATTCCCACTTTAATCCAAAATCTCCTTGAATAGAGTCAATGGCAACAAATGAAGTACCATCAAATGCTTCTACATAGATTTTATTATATACACTAACTGTAGCGTCATTGTTATGACTTACAATCCAAAAACTTAATTCGGGAACAGTTAAAGCAGACACGTCAATAATTGGTGTAGTTAATAAAACTCCGGCATCATTTGATGACATGTCAACCCATCCGTAAGCTCCTGGTGTACCGTTTGTTCTATCTGGCATAGCAACATTAGATCCAAAGTCAGGAAGTGCACTTACGTTAAATTGCCAAGGACCACCTGTTGTTGCAGCTTGAGTCCAACAATCAGGAGCATTTGTGCCACTGTTCGTGGTGAAAGACTCTTTAAATGGAGCCATAAAAGGGACTGCACATTTATCAAAAATTGCAAAATCATCTATCGCAATATCTCCATATTGAGTTAAGGAACCTCTTTTTGCACGCAGTGCAACCCTAATAGGACCTGACACAGAAGGCAAGTTAAGTTGTCTTCTTAGCCATGGGTCAGACATAGAAAATTGCTGTTCGTTAACAAGGCTATCAATAGTAGTAGTGGTAGCACCATCAATGACGTCAACATAAAGAGTTCCCATTCCACCTCGATTGTCTCCAAACATGTGATAGTAGAACTCAACAACTGGAACAGTAAGCCCACTTATATCAACGGTAGGAGAAATAAAACTCGCTTCCGCATCTGCAGCACCACCTGAAGCTTCGAAGAAAATATACTTTGATCCCGCATATGGACCTGAAGGACCAGTTCCAGAAGAAGGAGTAGATCCAGAAGCATCAACATTCCAATCATTAGTAGTGTTTTGTCTAGTTGCTGTCCAACAATTATAAACACCATCTAAACCTGAAAGTGTTGCATGATTTTCAAATCCATCAAAGAATGGTGCAACAACTGTAGCACATGGAGTTGTAAAATTATTCGGACCAGACCAAGTACTTGAATCACCTGGAGTACAAATAGCTCTTACATACCATGAATATGCTGTATTTGGCATTAGCATTGCAAGTGTATCCGGATTTTTTGATGTGATAAATGAAGTGCCTGAACCTTGACTAAAACCAGCAGCACCCCACTCAATTTCAAAGTCTGTTGCAGATGAATTATTAGTCCAGTCCAATTGCATTTCTGTTGAACTTATAGCAGTATTTGAAAGTGCAGAAGGAGCAGGACAAGTAACAGGAGTAGAGAAGCTTGATTTTGGAGACCAAGTACTAGAATCAGCAGGGCCACAAACCGCTCTAACACTCCATTCATAATTAGTAACAGGCATTAAACCGGTTATTGAGAATGTATCATTTGTCACGATCATCGAATTTGATGCCGTACCAACTGTATAGCCAGCTAAATCCCATTCAAGTTCCCAATTGGTAGCTGGGCCATTTTCAGTCCATGCTACATCTGCATCAAAGGCAGTTATATTGAAAGTTGAATGATTAGACGTAGCCGGACAAGATGGTGCTTCACCAATAAAGAAATCGTCAACTCCTAAGTCATTAAAATAATAAGTTGAAGAATTTCCGGCGGGATCAGCAATCGCATATATTCTAAATCGAGTCACATTTGGAATTGATGCAGGAACTGCTCCCGCTACTTCAATCCATGTTGCAAAATTACCTGATGTAGAAACAATATTTACCCATGCTGAACCATCCCATGCATCTAATGCAATTGTATGATTAATATTATTAGTAGTGTTATTTGAAGCAAACCAGAAACCTGCATAAGGTGAGGTAAGACCACTAATATCAATATCAGGTGTTACCATCTCATTTGCTGTAATGTCACTTGAAGCATCAATCCACATGTAATTGGAAGAACCAGTAGTATGGTCTCCAATATTAGGTAAATATGTATGTCCAGTATTGGTGATATCATTCGTTACATCCCAATAATCAGGACCGGTTTGCGCAGGCCAACAATTAGGCATTGCCGTATATGGAGAAGTTAATGCTAAACCATCAAAGTTCTGCATATAAGGTGCCATGATGGTTGGAGGACATAAAGTTGTAAAAACACCATTAACTCTATTACTAGTGTCTCCAGGAGAACAAATGGCTCTTACATAATAGTCATAATCAGATGCAGGGCTAAGGCCTGTAAGGGTTGTAAAGGTATCTGTATTAACTATAACAGAAGTACCTGCTCCAAAAGCAAAACCGGTTAAACCATACTCGACTTCCCATTGAGTCGCTGTTCCATTTTCTATCCAAGACAAATCAGCAGTTGTCGCTGTGACTGTTCCAACGGGATTAGATGAAGGGCCTGTACAACTTAAACAAGTAGTAACTTCAACTAAGTCAATAGACATGTCACTTCTGTATCCGGCAACATTAGATATGTTGAACTCCAAATAAATGATTTGACCCAAATAAGCCGTAAGGTCTACACCTACATTTTGCCAAGGATCAGTGTCTGCAGTTTGAATTTGGCCACTTGTTGAAACTACTGTTGTAAAAGGACCTGTAGCTGATGTACCAACACCAACGCTCAAATCTCCCATGTCACTCCCGTAAGCATGCAACCAGAATGAAAGTTCGACTTCATCTGCTCCTGCAGTTAAGTCAATGGCAGGTGACACAACACTACCTCCTGTTGAAGGACTACTTGATGCCTCAAAATTCATAAAATTCGCACCACTGTGTGCAGAACTTGCTCCTGTAAATGAAGAGCCGGAACCATCGGGAATTTCCCAATCTCCGCCAGCTGAACCGAGATCCCCGGTCCATCCGGCATTGTTATTGTCAAATTCTTCTGAAAATACTGTATTCGGATTTCCTGTTGTACAATTGACACCCGTTGCGACTTGAAAGCCAGTTTGGAAAGAAGCTGCTGTTGAAAATGCACTGGTGTCACCAGCAGCACATATTGCTCGCACATACCAGTCGTAGGAACTACTTGGCATTAAAGAATTCAAAGTTAGGAAAGTATCAGTATTAACAATTACACTGGTACCCGTTCCGAGTGTAAAACCACCTGCTCCGTATTCAACTTCCCATTGAGTCGCTGTTCCATTTTCTGTCCAATTTACCGTAGCAGATGTGGCAGCTACTGATGAAGCTAATTGCATAGATGGGGGAAGACATGAAGGAGGAGCAATTACATTTACGGTATAATCTTCATAAGAACCCCAAGTTCCAGTATAACATGTAGTGGGCGGACCTGTATCGGCACCACCGATTCTCATTCTGTGTTGTCCTAAAGGAGCGGATAAAGGTACATTGAACGTAGCATTTAATGTCGTTGGGTTGGCACTAGCCGATACACCTGAATAAACATTTTCCCCTGCATCGTCAAAGTCTAAATCATCATTCCAATCTATCCATATTTCAGTAACGTATGTATATCCGGTTTCATATGTTATGTCAACCGAAGCTACTGTATTTTGTGCGATATCTCCAACCAAAGATGAATAATCGCCATATCCAGGTTCAGTACCACCTGAAATAGGCCCTGTATTATTTACAGCACCGAAAGTAACATTCGTAATTCCGTCTCCGTCAGTAGAAGAAGGAGCAGGAGTACAGTAACCTGTAAAAAAAGTATTAGGGCCTGTCCAACCACTTGTATCTCCGGGGGCACAAACGGTTCTAACATACCAATCATAACTTGTATTGGCCATTAAACCTGTAAGAGAAGTTTGAGGATTAGTAGCAACTCCAAATGGAAGACCCGTGCCTTGTGTAAAACCTGTAGGACCCCATTCAATTTCCCATTCAGTTGCAGAATTGTTTTCAGTCCAACCTAAATCAATTGAAGTAGGAGTTTTATTTGAAGTTGTCTGCGAAGATGGGTCTAAACACATGACAGAAGATGCTTCAACAACAACACTGTCAATGGCCCACCACCAATCGTAAGATCCTTGGTAATCCCACTCAATCATAACTGAAGCACTGTTTCCGGCTTCTGCAGAGATATCTATTGAAGTAAAACTAGTGGGGTTAGGATATCCAACACTAGAAGAGGTGTTGGTTCCAACAGTATCCCATGTTGTTCCACCATCTGTAGAAACTTTTGTGTATCCGGTAGACCCACAACAAGTTCTGTAAGATTCAGCAAATTTTAAAATAACAACATTATTTCCTGTTGTACTAAATGAATTAGTCGTTAAGAAAGAATGCTGAGTTTTTCCATTTCCTCTGTTATCACTATCAATGATTGCAAAATTGGCATCAAAACCGGTTCCGGAAATCGTTCTTCCGCTGGGGTTGTTGAATACCCAACTGGTGTCATTGCTAAATGTTGATGTCCAACCTGCAGGAAGTCCTGAGGTGAAAGTTTCATTTATCACCTGTGAAAATGAAAGCGCACTCAAAACCATAAGGCTTAGAGAGAGTAATACTTTTCTCATAATTTATAAATTGGTTAATACATAATTTTATAACACTTTCTTAAGAAAGCGAAATCCAAACTTAAGAAAATTAATTATTCCATAATCTATTCTTAAGTTTCATTTAAAAAATTACGGAAAAAAAGAAAAAAGGTTCATCAGAATACTTCTGATTTATTGATTACAGAATTAAAGAAGGAATAGCATGCATATAGAATATTATGTCTCAAATTCAAATATGTTTTTATCTTTATGGCGTTTACCATTACTCTGAATTTTTATGTTAAGTATAATGATAAGGCGAATACAGCCAAGAATAGTCACGCTTCTCTTGTTTGCTTTTTTGGGAGTAAGCATTTGTAATGCGCAAGCGCATCAAGAAGTTGAACAGCACACTCAGACTCATGAACAAATGGATGAGCATGCAAGCTCACATGAAGAAGTAGCAAAGCATGAAGAGCATCAATCTCATGGAGAGCACGAAACCAATACTGCTCCTATCTTGTTCATTATACTAGCCATTATAATTGGTGTAGCTACCAGGCATTTTGTAAAGCGCAGCCCTTTCCCATTTACAGTATTGTTATTGATATTCGGACTTGCGTTGGGAGTAGCGAATCGATTGGGTTATCTGGACTTTGCTTCTTCCATTAGTGATTCTATAGAGTTTGCAGCCAACATGGATCCGCACATGTTGCTTTTTATCTTTTTACCCATCCTGATCTTTGAGGCATCGTATGCCATGGATTTACATACCTTTAAAAAGACCTCTACTAATGCGGTTTTATTGGCTGTTCCGGGCATATTGATTGCTCTTGGTTTGACTGCTTGTATTGCTATGGGTTTGAATTTTGCGGGAATTGGCTTAGGTGATTGGAATTGGTCTTTGGCCTTAATGTTTGGAGCCATTGTGAGTGCCACCGACCCGGTGGCGGTTGTGGCATTATTGAAAGAGCTGGGTGCTAGCAAAAAATTGGGGACTTTGATTGAAGGAGAATCTTTATTAAATGATGGAACCGCTATCGTACTTTTTATGGTGTTCTTTTTGGGTATCACCGGTGCGGCAAGTGATGGTAGTCCCTTTTTAGAATTTTTTAGAGTGGCGTTTGGTGGCTTATTGATTGGGGGAGTAATTGGTTATATCGTTTTAAACTGGGTAAAGCATGTATTTAATGATGCTTTGGTTGAGACCAGTTTGGTTATTGCTTCTGCTTATTTAACCTTTTTTATTGCAGAACACACTTTCCATGTTTCAGGGGTATTGGGTTTAGTAGCCTTGGGTTTAATTATCGGAGGAGTTGGACGCTCGCGTATTAGTCCGCAGGTGGAGCACTTTATGCATGAATTTTGGGAGTTGGCAGGCTTCATAGCCAATTGCTTGATTTTCTTAATTGTGGGTATTGTTGTTGCAGAGCGGAGTGTCTTTAGTGTGAATGACTTTTTATTGCTTGGAATTTTCTATATCGGAATTCATATAGTTAGAGCCATAGTCATAGTAGTATTGTATCCTTTTATGAAAAGAGCTGGATATGGTTTGCCGAAAAAGGATGCCATTATTGTTTGGTATGGCGCCTTAAGAGGAGCCATTGGTCTGGCTTTGGCTTTGATTGTGGCAGGTGTAGATGATCAATACATTTCTGCTCCGATTAAAGATCAATTTCTCTTTTTTACAGCTGGTATTGTTACGCTGACTTTATTAATTAATGCATCTACCATTAAGTACCTTGTTGAATATTTGGGTCTGACAAAAATTAGTCCGGCCAAAGCATCTATGGTCAATAATGCTCGACAGTATTTACATGAGAGTACAAAAAATCAGATTGACCGTTTAAAGCAAGATCGGTTTATTCGTAAATCCAATTGGGAGACTGTTGAGGGTTATTTGCCTCATCATGCGATTGAAGAGGGAGCTGATATTGCTTCTCATGAAGCCATTGTTGAATTGAGAAAGCGCTTTTTAGAAGCTGAAAAGAGCTCTTACTGGCATCAGTTTAAAGATGGTCTGCTGGGGCCGATTGGGGTGAAAATTTTAAGTGATAATATTAGTCATCTTCTGGACGAAGGAGGGAATGTGCCTTTATCTGATCGGAAGGATTTGGAAGAGAGTTGGAAAATTCCGGAGATATTGAATAAAGTGAGCACATGGCCCTTGATTGGAAATGTAGCGAAGAACTGGTATCTGGATCGTATGATGCTGAGTTACGATTGCGCGGTTAGTTTTGTAATGGCTCAGGAGGAGGCGCTTAAGTTATTGGAAAGTTTGATAAGAAGTGACAAAGAGGATAAGGTAATTCTGACTAAGTTGGAGAGCGAGATCAATGAGAACCGCATTGAGGGACAAACCTTTTTAAGGAATTTAAGAAAGAATTATCCGGGAGTATTTAAAGCGGTTTCTACCACACAAGCTATACGCTCCTTGCTAAATTATGAAACAAAGACCATTGAGCGTCTTCAGAAACGAGGTAGAATAGATGCGGGTGAAGCTTCAAAAATGATGAAATCAATTGATAATCGTTTAAAGGTATTACAGAAAGCACCACCATCTATTGTGGTAAAAGAAGTCCCAAAAGATAAACGCTATTAACTAGCGGAGTATCTTTCTAACAAAAGCAACTGTAAAGTAAGACATCATAAAAACACCCGACCAACCTTCTACGGCGCTCAACCACCTTACATGACCTGATGGATAGTAATCGCCATAACCGATGGTGAAAAAGGTAATGGCACTGTGGTAAAATGATTTTTCAAAGAGGTTCAGATGATCAGGGTCTCCTACTGAAGAAACAATATCTGCATGGGCAAAACTTGGAAGAATCATGTATACCAGAGAAAAGGCTGTCAATACAATGATCATGCTTGTAAATACCCGAAGGGGAGAAGTGGCAAAAAGTCCTGCCTTGTCATAAATGAGCCATTGACTAAAGTATTGCAACTGACCAATAACTGAACTCACGCGACCTTGCCTTTTCTTTTGCATGAGTTTGGCTTTCATCTGATTGCGTTTAAAGGCAACATAGGCTAAGTCTTCGGAGTCGTATTTGCCATTTGTTCTAAAACTTTCCTTTAAAAGGTTGAACTGTTCTGCTTTACTTTCCAGACTTGAACTTTTTTGCGAGTTGATCAGTTGAAAAGCACCATTTTTTTCCCAAGAGATAAAAATTTTGCCCATGTTTTTTACACCGACAATTTTTAAACTTTTGAGGTTGACGGTCGCTTCTCCGGCCTGAACATCTAAAATATCCTTGACAATCGAATAGGAGAGATCAATTTCATCAGCTTCTGATATCCTAAAGTCACAATGCCCACCAAGTCTACTATTAACAAAGGAAAGAGTATGCACCTCTGTGCCATAGAAACTCAATAATCCACTTCCGAAAGTGGCATTGTCAAAAGACACATTGCCGCTGCCAAAAGAAATCTTTTCAAAGTGTTTCTCTCCATTGCCAAATACGGATGATCTAAAGTTGACTTTCCCATCTTTAAATTCAGATTCTGAAAAGTTGATGCTACCATTACCAAAATGGACTCTTCTAAAATCAACCTTACCTTCGCCAAATTCAATTTTTCTGAAGTCAATCAGGTTGCCTTCAAATATGGCACGATCGAAATTTAGGTTTCCCTTTTTGAATTTTGCATATTGAAAATGACAATTGGTCTCTTCAAAGTTGGTTTGTGTAAACAAGACGTCTCCTTCTCCAAAATTGGTGTTAACGAAACTTAAATCCAAGCAGTCAATAATACATTCTGAGAAATCAATGTCACCGTTGTCAAATTCGGAAAATCGAAAGTTGATTGCTTCGGTAAAGAAATTAGCTCCTCTGAAACAGAGTTCAGAATCGCATAACGAGAATTCAAAACGCAAGCTACCTTTGTTAAAAATACAAGCCTGAAAATTGGCTTTGTTCCCACAGAATTTGACATAGGAGAAGTCTGTGTCGTGCTCGCCATCAAAGAATGAGTTCGTCGCATTAAGGGCATGTAATTCAACTATTGCATCATTCTTTATTCCTCTACTCTCTCTATAATCTGTAATGGAAAAGTCATTGAGATAACAATGCCTGATGTCTATCGGCCTTTTTTGATCAATTAATTTATAAATGTCTTCATGTTTGGGAATACCCAATTCTTGAGAGGAGAGTTTGGATTGCTTGATCCATTTCTCGACTATGGCATATTGGTCAAAATGAACACCCTCTTCGGAGGTAAATTCCTGATCGACAATTTTGACTTTATAATGTATGGAGGTTCTTCCCATTGCGGTGGATGAAGATATAAAAACTATTCTTTAAATGCAATCTGCAATATAAAAGCAATACTGTTTGTTTTAGAATAGATTTAGAACCAACCTGAGTTTATTGTGTGGCGACTTCAATGGCTTTCTGCAGATACTCGTCTTTCCCATCTTTGATTCCTCTTACTGATTTCTCTATTTTGATGGCTGGAGTTATACCACGACCATAAAGCAATTGTCCATTGTGTTTAAAAACACGCATTCCTGTATATCTAAAACTTAGACCATCATTTAAAAATATGGTATTTACATTTCCATTTGTTCCGGCAGTATGCTGCCCGACAATAGTGGCCAATTGGTAACCTTCAATGAATCCCATATAACTTTCTGCATAACTGATGGCAGAAGCATCGCTTATAAAAACCACATTCTTGTCTCCAAGATAGGGTTTGGCCGGTGATAATTCCCATCCTACTGTTCGATAGCCTTGAAGGTTTTGCTGATCCGGAAACACGAACCGCGGAATTTGCATCCATGTGGTATTGGTGTCTTTTTCTTTCAGTAAATGCTCAATGAGTATATGATTACCATTCGGATAACCTCTTAAATCGCAGATAATTCCTTTGGCCTTTTCTAATTCGGGTAATAGGGAAACAATAGAGTCAGCTGAGATCAAGTCGAGGTTTAGATAGATAAGGTCTGGGTTTATTTTCTGGAATTGTTCCTTTTGATGACGAATGGTTTTGGCTTGTTCCCAATAGGAGGTTTCTCTGGTTAAATTGATTTTACCGTTTGATGTTTTAATCTCCATCCTGCTGTCTTTCACGCCGAAAAGTGTTCTTCGCTGAGCTTTGTATAGTCTGTTGCCATATGTAGAGGCAGAAATGTATTGCATGGTAGAATCGAAGAAACGTTTGGCATGTGCGTCTTCAATCTTCAGAACTTCATCACCTACTTTTAGGTTGATGTTAGTATCCAGCACATGGGTAATAATCAGTTTGCCCTCTATCCATTCCCAAGTTATACTCGGAACATGGTATGCTTTATTTTTTCCATAGATACCAATGTGTCCATCATTTAATGAAGCAACCATCTTTTCAAGCATTGGAATGCTATTTTGAATCGTGGTGCTGTCCAAGATATTAGCAACCGTCTTTAAGAATTGCTCATGCCAGTCAACTTTAATAAGGTCTTTATAGGGATAAAAATGCTGAATCAGGTTATATAGGATAATGGTATTGGACAGCAATTCATCGTTCGGTTTGAATGCATGGAGTTGCTCATTTAAACCTTTGAGTGATTTGGAATATGGATAAGTTATGCCTTCCTTGTGGTATAATTTTAATGGCATCCATAGGTGAATATCATCAACTAGTTCCTTTTTGAAAAGATGAATTTGTGCTTCATCCATGTCAAACAAATGCTCAATTGTTTTAACAGTACTTGCAGAGCCCGTAAATTCAATTTTTGCAGATTTCTTCCCTTTTATCGCCTCTTTTTCGGAAATATCAAATTCATAACCTTTCCCTTTTCCTATCCAAGTCTCACCTCCGGGTTTATTATTCAGATGCCCTGTTTCAAATCCGGCTTGTTTGATCTCAATTTCTTCCCATTTTTCACCATTTTTAATCTCTAAGTGAACATTATCTAGAAATATTTTACCATTGCCTGACAAGAGGCAGCCCAAATTAAGATAAAGGGCATTTGAATCAATACTGCCTTCTATGGAATAATGTTGCCATTTTTCCGAGCTAATCGGACGGTCACTCATGTTGTCGAAGAACCCTAAGCCGCCTTTTTTTAAATCTACACGTGACCATAAGTAGGCTTTCCCACTCATGTTTTTAGCACACTTAACAGATGCACTATATCTAAATTGTTTTCCTAAGAACTTGTTGGCCTCTATTTGATACATCAGATTGCCAAAATCAGTACTAGTATAATCCGTTTTGATCCCAATTCTACGACTGATGTATGGTTTTTTATTTGGGTTTTGCATACCAAAGCCTATGCCTTCATGTTGCCAATATGTAATGTCATAAGCTTCCACTGAAGGGGGCAAATGATTCACTTTAGCAATGCTTGTATCCGTTCCAATCCAGATAGATGGTGCTACCGGTAAGAAGAGCGTATTTAATCTTTCAATCAATTCTTTATCTGACTTTGCATTCCTAACTTCTTCAATGCCATAGGTCGCAAATTTGTTCCAGTTGAGTCCATGTGCTTCATTGCTGGGATGAAAGTAGCGGACATAACCATAGAGTCTAGAAAATGCATCGATGTTTTTTAATTCCCGCTCATGATTTGCGAAACAAACCAAGCAGGAAATAGCGAAGGAAAATGCAAGTAATAAACGCATGGAACAAAGATTAAGAAAATTTCTTACAGCTGCTTGGTCATTATTTGTGCAATAAAAAAGAGCAGTAGAAGTACTGCTCTTTTTCCATTAAGTTGGTTATGCTTATTTGATAATGAGCTTATCAGATTCATAAAATGTTTCACCTGTGGTAGACAAGGTATAAATGCCTGCCGGAACATGATCAAGATTAACCACTGTTCTTGATTTGCCTTTTTTCACTTGTAAACCTTGAACCAATGAGATTCGCTTTCCTGATATGTCAATCAGTTCAATTGAAACAGATTGCTCCTGAGTGACATCAATTTCAAGATTGACCTGATCGGTTGAAGGGTTAGGAAAGACTTTTACCATGTTTATTTCATTGTTTATCTCGATGGTTTCCAATTTCGTTCTAGAAGAAGCGCCGCTACCCCCACCTTGACCGGGATCACAGTTTGGCAATGATAAGAGATCAATGCCATTGCAATTGAAGGTGATGGTTCTGCAATATTCTTCATAGCAACATTCTCCGCCATCTTGCCCGATTACAGTTAAACAGACATCATACGTACCGGGGTTGGTATAGGTGTGAAAAATATTCTGTCCCTGACCGGTTCTGCCATCTCCAAAATTCCAGAACCACGTAGTTATATTTCTATTTGAATTTCCGGAAGAACCAGAGAATTTGAAAATACAGTCATCGGTATAGCAAGAGAATGAGAAACCGGGGTCTAGTGCACATGCTTCTGGCTGGCTGGTGATTGTTACCTCTTTGCAGATTGAATCAATACAACAATCTCCGGTGGAGCGATTAATGGCAGTAACAACTAAACATGCCTCATAAGTACCTGGGCTACTAAAGGTATAATCGACAAAATTGCCAGTAAATGTTTCTCCGTTAATGGTCCAAAGTTGAGAGACTATTTCCGCCTCAGGGTTAATAAGTCTGCTATCATCAACAAAGCGCACTTTAGGATCAAACACTAAAGGTTGAAAATCTGCCTCTAAATCACATGGATGATCTACAGTTATAGTTATGCAATTTGTGGTACTACAGTTATCTTGAGCACCTGACATTGGATGTGTGAAACTATAGCTTATTGTAAGACATACCTGATAGGTTCCGCTGGAGGAATAAGTATGATTAGAGCTTGTAGAATAAGTTGTTCCCGTGGAAGAATTGTACGTTCCATTATCAGTATGTGTATAGGTGGTTCCATCTCCAAAATCCCATGTGAATGTCACCGTTCCTTCATTACAGGTTACAAAATTAAATCCACCATTGAAGTTTGCTTGGCTAAGTCCATACATGAAGGGGACGTTAAGACCATTAAATATAGCATAATCGCTACAGCTACATGGTTCAGCTCTCAGGTGTATAGATAGTGTTCCTAAAAAAGCGATCAAAAGCAATTTTTTTAAATTTTTCATAATACTAGGTTTTAATGATTAATACCTGAAAGTTCCATGTAAAATGAAAAGAGAAAAATGACTAATGAGTATTTAGTCCATTTGAATTATTATTCTGTCCCATTCTTTTATTATTTATTTAAGTGTCTATTTATAAGTGGTTTGTGGTTTTGTCTGAATGATACTGTCAATATCAACGTTCAGGACTCTATAAACATGAAATTCTACTGACGAGCGTCATCCGGTTTTGTACTTCTAGAAGCTTAAACAGGGGGTCAAATCAATTGCTTAAACTTCTTTTTTAGTCAAGGCAATTGTGGCAGACGAGTCTGTTTTTTTAGAGCAAAGCCGCATGTGATGTTTATCAGCTTTCAGTTCATGATAAATGACTAACTATAGTTCTTCTTGACTTGCTAACAGGAACCTTTTCTTTATTGCTTAGTATGAGGTAACTTCCATCACCACGATGAAATTCTGAAATGTATTTTTGATTAATCAAGTGCGATTGATGTACCCTGATAAAACCATCATCTTTTAAGGTTTGATCATAAAACTTAAGAGTCTTGGAAACCATTGTAGATTTACCGTTATTAGTATGAATTGTTGTATAGTTACTTGATGACTGGAGTCTGATAATTTGATCCAAATCTATATACTTTAAACCTCTTGATGTAGGAACTGCTAATTTGTCAAACTTCCCTTTTCTATGCGATTCAATTAAATGTTCCAGATTTGGTAGATTGTTTTTTGAGACTTGCTCTTTAGCCTTTGCTAATGCGTTCATCAAGTCATCAGGATCTACTGGTTTGGTGATGTAATCCAAAGCATTCATTCTTAATGCCTTGATAGCATATTGACCGTAAGCCGTTACAAAAATAACCTGATAGTCTTTGAACTTGCTTTTTTCTATGACCTCAAAACCTTTACCATCCGGCATTTCAATATCAAGGAATAATAAATCCGGTTTTAAATGGTTTATCTTTTCGACTCCTTCTTCAACCGATGAGGCAGTATCAATAATATTAATTTCGGGATCAAATAGTTTTAAAATGGATGTTAGGTTTTTAATGGCGAAGACTTCATCATCAATAATTAGTGCATTCATTTGATTATAGGTTTGTTAGAGATTAAGGGGATCGTTATCAAGACGCTTGTACCTGTAGTTAAGTTGCCTACTTTCAAGGTAGTAAATCTCAATTTTATTTTTCTTTGGTACAATCTTTCTATTAGTTTTATACGTTCTAAAGTCGTTCTTATGGCTGACCTTTTCATGCTCTTTTTCTTAGTTAAAGGATTATTTCCTATGCCTATTCCATTATCTTTTATTTCTATGCTTAAGTAGTCTTTTTGTTGCTTGATTAAAATTTCAACTCGGCCTCCTTCTTTTTTTGGGGCAATTCCATGCCATATTGCATTTTCTGCAAAGGGTTGAAGTAGGAGTGCCGGAACGTATACGCGTTCTTTGTCTATTCCGGAATCTGTTTTAATCTGATATTCCAGCTTTTTACCTAGCCTTACTCGCTCTAATTCCAGATAAGTATTAAGCGCTTGAAGCTCTTCCGTAAGGGTAACAAATATTTCTTCTGAGTTTTCAAATACTGTTCTCATCAATTTGGCAAATTTGCCAATGAAATAAACACTTTGACGTATGTTGTTCTCAAACAAACCATGCGTAATTGAATTCAAAGAATTGAAAATAAAATGAGGGTTCATTTGAGCACTTAAAGCTCTGTTTTGAGCGTACAGTAGATCATTTTTCAGTCTGTTTTCTTTGTTGAGCTGCTTTATTCTGGAGATGTAGATAAAGTAGGTTAGTATTATTGTAACCATTATGACCAACACAATAAACCACTTGGCTTGCCAGATAGGGGGGGTGACGTTAATTTCTAATACAGTAGAATCTCCCCATACCTTATTAGCATTTGCAGCCTGAATCTCAAAAGTATAGATGTTAGGACTAAGATTGCTTAAGGTGACTTTGGAGTCCTTTGTGTATGTCCATTCAGAACTTTTAGATAAACGATACCTGTATGGTACACTAAATGCGTTGCTAAAGGAATTGGCCGAAAAAGAGATTGAAATTCCATTAAAGTTATAGGGGACAGTTAAGGTGGAAGTATAAAAGCTAGAATCCTTATAGGTGATTTGCTCTATGATGCAATTGGGGGGGGTAATTTGTTTAGAAAACAAAGAGGTATCAATAATACATAGCCCATTTGGAGTCCCTAAATACAGATGCTTGCCAAATCTTTCCGAGCAATAAATTTCGCTTGAAACAAGTCCATGATCTTTTGTTAATTGTGCAACCCCATATTTCCCAAAGGGTTCTTTTAGCCTGAATATCCCTTTGCTTGTCGAAATAAAAAGCTGAGATGAGTCATATTTAATGTAATTGCACAGCCCAAAATCAAATCCATTTTTTTGATTGAACTCTTTTAAGATTTGATCTTTATGAACTAAAAGGATACCCCGGTTTCTTGTTGCTACCCAAACTGTGTCTCCTTTGAAACGACTGATGGAGGATACTTCAAACTTTTCCTGATCTGTCTTTGCTAATTGGAGGTGCTTCTTTGTTTTAAAGTCATAATAGAAAAGATTATGAATGCCGCTATAATATACATTTAGTTTAGGGCTGAGAATAGAGATTCTTGGCCTGACATCTTTGACTTTTGCAAATGTGAAAAGAAGTTTATCAAAGGAATTTGATTCCTTTTCAAACACACAGTAGTTTGAACTGTAGATATAAAGTCCCCAATCTTTATCTCCTTTATGAAGGATGTCTTCTATTTTTAATTTTGAGCCGGGTTTAATTATTTTGATTGTATCGAGCCCTTTTATAGCAGGAGGGTCAGAAAGATGCGGATGAAAACTGCAACCGTTAGAAAAGAGGTTTTTGAATCCCTGAGTCTCCTGACCAATTTTAGTGATTTCTGAATCTTTATTAATGGATAACCTAATGATTTCATGTTTGGAGTTGTTGAAGATGATGCAAGAATCTCCTTTTGTTACCGAAACAACAGGATTGTCTGTGTTAACCTTGTGATCTGTGGATGGTGTTAATTTTGAGATTGATAGGTGCGGTGTATAAAACACTCCCTTCTCACGTGTGGTAAACCACATGGCTCCATCTCTATCTTTTAAGATGCTTGTTACAGAGTATTCATTTAGGAACCTGTATTTGAGCAACAGTTTTCCATCTTTTATATTAAATCCAAAGACACCGTTTTGATATGCTCCAACCCAAAGTAGTCCATCCTTATCTATATATACACTTTGCGTGCTATGCCTTATCTTATATCTGGAAACAACCCCTTTTCTGGGATGAAAAGAATAGATGTAGCCGTGCAGTGAGATAAAGTAGTAATCCCCATACTTTGAAAATGATGGCAGAGAACTAATTGATGTGCTAAGGTTAGAAAAAACATCTCTTACTTCTTCATTGTCTTTCTCTAGTAATAGAAAACAGTCTTCAGTAGAATGAGAGCGATGCCCAAAAATATGATGCTTATTACTGTATTCTATAATAATAACTCCTGAATCTTTTGGATAGGACATTGAGACAGATTGGTCTTGGAGATTTATTTTATATGTTTCTCCAACATAGTCGAATGTATATAGGGTGTCATCTTCAATAAATAATCCATTTAGGATGGAATTTTTATTTTTTACCTTTCTAAGTTGATCGTTAAATGTCGGACAGTGCATTCGTTTGTCCTTGTAATCAAAATAGCTGATTTCACCGGAGTAAGAGTAAAACCATATTCTTTTGCTTTGGTCTTCATATATTCCAAAAAAGGTTCTTGAACAGGTGGCTTCAGGATAAGTGTAATTCTCAAAACTGTTACCATTAAAACGAGATATTCCATTGTCGGTAGCCAGCCATATATACCCATTACGATCTTGTTTGATTTGAAACACCTCAGAGCTAGGGAGTCCATCTTTAGTGGTATAGTTCCGGAATGCAGGTGTAATACTCTGTGCTTTTAGTGACCCTATCAAGAATAGGCATATACAAAATTGAAAGTATCGGTTTAGTTTAGAAGTCATTAAAATACAGCAATATGCGTATTTCAATATTAGTAAAAAAGAAGTTATTTTTAGGATTATTAGGTGAGAATATGACGGTTTATGTTTTGATATTATAAACCATAGAATTGGGTTGGTACGAAATAAAGCTGTTGAGTAATGGTACAAATGAAAAGTTACAATTCCATCTCGAATTGTGTCACATGATTCTTTAAACCAATTGCTCTTATAAAATCAAGTGTTTCCCTTGCCCTTCCATCCACATTAATAATTGAGAGCTCTCTATCGACCTGCTGTTTAATGTATGCAAATAAGGTCGTTCCGAATCCTTGTCTTCGCTGATCTTTACGTATAGCAAATTGGTGTACTCTACCACTTTCAGAATTGTAGATAGCATAGCCTACCATTTTACCACCTTTGATTAAAGCAATGGATTGATTGAATGGTTTAGACTTTTCAATTGTTGCGGGTGAATTCTGCCATGATGGAGTCCAGTCCCAGAAACTTTTCATTTCAGTCCAATTAAAAGCATTCATCTGGTGAATTTCTATGTTTTCATTCATTGAGATTGCAGGCGGTTGGCCTTTAAAACAAGGTAACTCCCGAGAAATTTTAAAACCAGTATGCTGGTAGACTTTGATGGCTTTATGATTATTACTGATGACTTCAAGTACTGATCTTGAAATTCCTTTTTTACTTAGTTTGGGCAATATAAAGGCATATAACTTTTTGCTTAAGCTTTGTCCTCGTTCTATAGGTATTACACCCGTACCGGCATTATATACTGTTTTTTGGTCATTGATAAGGCCGTAAGCATGAAGAATAAAAGCAACAAGTTGATCATTTTTAAATGCCCCGACGGAGAGTTGAAGGTCAATACCTTCATTAAGGATTTTTCGTTTAAGTTGGTCTGCTGTGAGTTGAACTTGTACAAAATAGTCGGCAAAAGAGGCATTAAATACTTCAAGCAATTGACTAAGTTCAATATGTTCAAGTGTTCTTATATCCATCATTAGTTAAATGATGAGCGAAACTCCATTGGTGTTTGATCGGTTTTTGACTTAAACAACTTACTAAAAGACTGAGAGTGCTCGAATCCAAGAGTAAAGGCAATCTCACTTACAGATAAATTGGTGGTTGACAGCTTAATTTTTGCTTTTTCAATCAGCTTGTTGTGAATGTGTTGTTGAGTGGATTGCCCTGTTAAGCTTTTTAAAAGGCTGCTTAAATAGTCGGAACTCAAATTTAAGTTTTGGGCAATATCCTGAACTGATGGTAAGCCATTTAAAGAAACATTATTTTCTTTAAAACTGCTTTCTAACAGATCTTCTAATTGATTTAACACTTCATGATTAGAAGGTTTTCGTGTCAAGAATTGTCTTTGATAAAAGCGCTCTGAATAACTCAGCAGCAATTCCAATTGACTAATGATTATCTGCTGACTGAACTGATCTATGTTTGCCTGATATTCCCCCTTAATGTTTTGAAGAATGTCGTCAATAGTACTCTCTTCTTTTTCTGATAAGAACAGCGCTTCTCTGACCGAATAATTAAAAAAAGGATAGTCCTTAATCTTTTTAGCTAGTGAGGTGCCAAACAAAAAGTCAGGATGTATCGCCAATATCCAACCGGTGGGAATGTTTGTAGTCGCATCTTCTTCCATTAACTGGACAGAAATGACCTGATCGGGAGAAAAGAAGGTCATTAAGCCCTCATCAAAATCATATGATTGCTGCCCATACCTATATTTACCGACCACATTTCTTTTTAAAGCAATGGTGTAAAAGCCTTGTATCCATTTCATTTCGTTATTGTCGGCAGTATGTTTGACTAAACTGTAATCAATCAAACTGATTAAAGGGTGCTCAGGAGGGGGGATTTGGTTAAAGCGATGTAAATCGCTGATGCTATTTAATCTGGATATTTCTGACTTTGACATGCTGCAAGTTATTTAAATTAATGATAAGGTGAATAGCAAGTATTTTAAAAAGAAAAGAAAGACCGATTTCATTTGGTCTTTCTTTTCTTCTGGCTCAATAGGATTATAATTAAACCTTCAGTTTGAGCATTTCACCCATGCCAAAAGCATTGTATAAACCTTCATGAATTTGAGCCAGTTGATCATTATAAGGTTCAATAACGGTTCCCATGCCCATGGCATCAACAACAGTTCGCATAGGACGCTCTCCTGCCGGAGTACTGATTAGTTTTGCAATTGCATCTGCAACGTTTTGAGGATCCTGTGCAGGATTGTCGGCCAAAGCTTGCTCAAAATGACCAAACATCTGTTCAGGGGCAGTATCCATGTCTCCATAACTTGCATTTTGAGAAGCATCAGAAGGTCGCATTAACGCTTTCATAAATCCTGTTGGATAACCTCCCGGTTCTATTATACAGGAGTCAACACCAAATCCTGACAGTTCCACACGGTAGTTTTCGGCTAAGGCTTCCAATGCCCATTTTGAAGCATTATAAGGGCCGTAAAATGGATAAGCAATACGTCCCAATAAACTTGAGATATGAATCAGTAAGCCTGAACCTTGTTGTCTAAGATGGGGGAGAACAGCTCGATTGACACGCTGTACTCCAAATACATTCACATCGAAAAGGCGTTTAAAATCATCTGTATTAAATTGTTCCTGAATTCCAAGTACACCAATGCCGGCGTTGTTGATGACTACATCCAGACCCCCTAAAAAGCTGATGGCCTTTTCTACGGCTTCATTTACACTATTGTCATCAGTAACATCAAGTTCTATCACTTTTGCTCCTGCAGCTTCGAGTTCATCTGCTTTGGTTTTGTTTCTTGTTTTGCTATTTCGCATGGTGGCAACTATTTGATGGCCTTTTTTCAATAAGGTATTTACTGTTAGGGCTCCAAAGCCGCCATTTGCTCCCGTGATTAAAATTTTTGACATGAGTTTTTATTTTTTGATTTCTATGACACAAAGTTGTGAGCTATACTTCCAAAGCATGTAGTCAAATCCGAGATTGTTGTAGCTAAAAAGAGAATTGGCAGGTGAAACGCTTAAGCGTTTACACATGTGTAAACATTAGGCTTATGTTTTTCTTTTAACCTGCTTAAGCATCAACTCAGCCGCTAGTTCGGAAACTACCCATTCTTCAACAATTTTATGCTTGCTAAACCGACTAAGTACCATCTCACTCCAGCTAATGATCTTTCCTGAAGGAGGAATTCCCCTTAAAGCATTTTGATGTTTGCCGGTTAACGTGCGTTGCCAAGTGATTGTATCTTCAGTTTGTGATAAAATCAAAATATTTTTTATCTGAAGATTTTCAATCGCTGTATGTATTTGTTTAGTCCAGCGTTTTAAGAAGTTGTGACCTTGATAAGATTTTTCACCTGCATGAGCAATATAGTCCGTAGAGAAAATAATAGGGATAAGGTCTACATTACCCTTACTAATGAATTCATCGGCGGCATATCGGATAAGTTGCTCCTTATTCATGATTTGTCTGTTCCCAATGTTGAGACTTTTATCTTGCTTATTTTAATTCGAATGTAAATTTTTCATGAGAATTAAGAAAACATTCTCTTAGATAAAACTGATGAGTTTCAGTTCGTTTTTTGTTAGAAGTAACTTCCAATTGAACAATTCCATTTTGTTTTGCTATTTTTTTTAGCTCATCGAGCAGCTTTTTGCCAACTCCTGATTTTCTGTTTTCTGGGGAAACATACATCTCCTGAATTTCTGCAATTCTTTGTGCACCATGGTGCAATACTTCTTGAGCATAACAACTGATAAATCCAATCGGCTTATTATTTAGTTCTGCAATTAAGTATATAAAATCTCCATCTGCTAAATTTCGTTCAAAGGCTTTCTTTTGATTTTCTAGCGGGAAAATGCTTTCTTCTAGCGCATTCACAAATTTATAAATGGCTTCAAAGTCCGTTTGCTTCGCTTTTCGTATTAGAATGTTCTCTGTCATTGCTTATACCAACAATCCTTCTGCTTTATAAAGCTGCACCGCTTTTTTAACCAATGCTTTCAAATTGTTTTCAAATGCATTATCCATTTTTTTGATGTGAAAGCAGGATTTTCCTTTTAGTGCCTTTTTAAGGTCATCCGGTAATTCACCCAATTGTTCCCTATGCGTGTATGTTGGGAAAAAATAGAACCGAATATCCTTAGGTTTGGGCACAACACTGGCAAAGTAAATGCCTTCCACTTCTTTTTTGCCCTGCATGGTTTTTACAGTGCCTATAACTTCATACTTGTCAGCACTATCTATACTTACTTTTAGAGAAGATTCGTATTCATTAAGAATGTCGATTAACTTCTGTCTTATTGTTTGTAAATCTGTCATACTTATTGGTGTTGATCAATTAGAATAGGATTACCATCAGGATCAAGAAATGAAAAGGAACAAGCCCCCTGTTTTTTGTCCATGCCCTGTTCATAAAGGATAGTTACTCCCTTGCTTTTTAGTAGCTGATAAAAATGTCTTGCATTATTCGGATTAAAGGTTATTGTGTTTTTAGGAAATATTCCTTTGAACAAACCAATTTTAATGGTATTGTTTTCGAGAATGAGCCAATTTTGCTCTATCTTTCCATCTGTTACCTTAAAGCCCAAGTGCTCGTAGAATGATTTAGACTTTTTCAAGTCATTTACGGCTAAAGACATTGAAAAAGGTCCTAAACCTTCATTTTCTTGTTTTATCCACGAATAGGTTCTTTTCTTTTTCCAAGTTTTATCCATTTGTTGCCCAAACGAGATGGTGATTAAAGTGTCACCACGAAAATAGGTTTCATGTTTCTCAATCCAATGCCGCCCATCAATGAGTGAGAATGTTTGAATGGCTTCCATTTTTTTGTCTTCAGATGGAGACATACTCCCTTTCCCGATAACATTATTTCTACCAAACTGTTGTACTATAGCTTTTTGGGTTTCATTGTCCCAATACTGCTTAAATTCCCAGAATAGTACTTTTTCCCCTGAAGCCGTTTGACCATGTAATTGCCCACTGAGTGATGTGCTATCAAGTCCAAGAAACCATTCGTTAATGTATGCTACGTATGGCTCTTGTTCTGAAACAAAAGCAGAGTTATCTGCTACCCATGTTCCCTGAGTGCGTTTAATATCGTCTAAGAACCATTGGGGAATTTTGGCGATCTGCGCATTAAGATTAAAGCCAATAAGGCTTGTTAAAACAATGAGGTTACGTTTCATATTTTTTCTATTGGAATTCTACATTTAAGATTAAAGTTTTTCCAGCCTATTTCTTCCGGCCCCTGAACAAACTCTTCAAGTGCAGGGTAATGCTTGGGTTTGTAATCACTTTCAGGTAGCCATTTTTTGTATAAAAAATCCCAAGCCTGTGCCACGTTTTCGAGTTTTCCTTGGCAATGAATGGTAGCATATTGCCCCTCAGGAATTGCCCCGATTTCTATAATATCCTCTCCCTTGCGATCTAGTTGGTCTAAGCTTAAGGCAAAATCATAACGGAACTGACCACTTGGAGTTACTTCTATATTATCTATTGACATGCCAAATCTTTTTCTTTCCCCTTGATAGGGGATGTTGTTTTTTTCTGCCCATTGCATCAAATGCTGATACTTTTCAATAAGTCCACTCCCGTCCATTCCAAAAATGGCTTTAACAAGCGCGATTTTTATATTGGGTAAATGTTCAATTTTCACGTCAAACTTTTGTAATTCCTTTTTCCGGCTTTCTAAAATGCGAGTATAAAAGTCATTTGGATTTATTTCTTGATAAATCCTGCTATTCTGTAAATCTTGGTCTGTTTTGAATTGTTTGGGAGTGCATTTAAAACGTTGCTTAAACTGTCGTGAGAAGTTTTCATAGCTCAGAAACCCGACTTGAAAGGCAATTTCATTAAGTTTTAAGTCTTGCTCATATTTCAACAAAGTGATTGATTTTTCAAGCCTCAAGCGAAGAATAGTTTCGTAAGGACTTTCACCAATTAATGCTTTGTATATGCGTTGAAAATGAAAATTAGAAAAGTGGCTTTGTTTAGCAAGTTGCTCAATGCTCAGGGGTTCACTAAGATTTTCATTGATAAAGTTAATTGCATTGATGATTCGTGTTTCGTAGTATCTTTTATTCTCCACGGTATTGTTTTCTTTATCCTCTAACATACTCATATTGTCTTAATTTTTAAACAAGACCAAAAGATGTTTAGCTGCTATTGCTCTACCTTAATATGTGTCACCTTTATTGATGCTTGCAAGAAGATGTGCAGACTGCCGGAATTGCTCCAGTTCTTTTGATGATAGATGAATATCGTTTCGTATTTCTACAGCTCCCTGTTTGATCTTGACCGGTAGGCCAACAAAAAGAGCATCATCTAGCTCTAGAAGTGATTGGTAGTGAGAATTGGTTAAGACAGAAAGACAGAGTTGATGTTCCTTAGTATCTAGTAGATAGTCTAGTAGAATACACGCGCACATGGAAACGCCGTAGGTTGTTCCTCCTTGAGTTTGTCTGATTTCTTGAGCGGCATCTCTTGTTTTTTGGTAAGCGGTTTCCAAATCTGCGTCGGAAAAAGTAGAATGATCAAGCAGAGCTTGTCCTTTGATCTTACACATGGAATAGATAGGTGTCTGCGAAGCACCATGCTCGCCTAAAACCATTGTTTCAAAATCAGAAGGTTGATGCCCCGATGAGGTCGAGAGGTAATAAGCCAAGCGCATACTGTCAAGAAAAGTACCTGTGCCAATGATACGATCAGGAGGCAATTGGCTGTAACGATAAACGGCTTGTGAAATAACATCAACAGGATTGGTGATGACGATAATGTAGGGTGTGTTGGCAAAGTGTCTGTGTTTAAAAATTCTTTTTGACAGCTGAATGTTCTCTTGGGCAGTCGATAATCGGGAAGCATCTGGAGCATTGGGAGTACCTGCCGCATAATAGATAAAGTCGGCATTTAGAAACAACTCCTCCTTGTTATGGTACAATTCTTTATTCGGGCATAAGGAAATACCATGCATCAGATCGAGTAACGCACCTTTACATTCAGGTTCAGGTTCCATAATGTTTAAACGCACAGAATGTTTGCTATTTAATAGCAAGAGAGAAAGAGAGGATCCTACATAGCCAAATCCGATTACCGTAATATTGATCATCCGTTTGTGCTCTATTTTCTCTAATAAAGCTACACAAATCAAAGCTCATTATTGCCTATTAACAGCTGTTATACTATTTAGGATTGTGAGCAGGCATTTTATGCCATGGACTTTTTAATGCGTTTAATGGCCCAATCGTAGTGGCTGGATGTGTTTGAAATAAGATAAGCTCCCAAAGAAGTAGATCCAGTCCAATGGTATCTCTTTTTCTCAAAAAGCTCCTTATTACTGTGCTTGTTGATTAAAGCGTAAACAGCTTGATGAGATTGCTCTATAAGGGTTTTGACACGCTCTAATTTAGTGCTTTGGTAATCTTGCCAAATGCGTTTATTCAATTCCGGTAAGGTTTTCCATGTATAGCCCTTTGCCGGCATATCCGGTTTTTCTCCTTTCATACCAACAGCATACCAATCTAAAAACATTAAATGCCAATGGTGCAGGTGTGCTAAGACATCTCTAATATTGCGATTCATTGTCCCTTGAGGAAATTCTTTATGTACTTCTTCTTCAGAATAAGAATTGACCAAAGCCATGAGTGTCTCATAGTTCTTCTGACTCAAATCCAATAGCTCTGTTTTCGATTGTGGTTTAGGCATGATTTACATTATTCATCAATAACCAAGCGGCCTTCCTTTTGGGCCTTCCTTTTGCCCCATTTAGCAATAGATTCGACCAAGGGAATCAGAGATTCTCCTTCATCTGTTAATTCGTATTCCACTTTTGGGGGAACTTGCGCATATACCTTTCTTGATATCAGTTCATCATCTTCCAATGCTTTAAGCTGAAGGGAAAGCATTTTGTCCGTAATATCCGGAATATGTGCTTTTAACTCACCAAACCTTTTCTTTCCATTTCTCAGGTACCAGATGACAACTGCCTTCCATTTGCCTCCAATGAAATGCATGGTTACATCCAAAGCACAATGGAAATCCTGATTAATCATCCTGTACTTATATCTTTTACCGTCTATTATCATCATTTAAGCTCTTTACTATCAAAAATGATAGTGACTGTCATTCTTAACAGAGTGTTGATCGTTATTGACTTTAACTATACTTTTGAAAGTGTATAACAAAAATATAGTAATAAAATGAAATTAGCAATTTTAGGAACAGGCATGGTTGGTAGAACAATTGCTGCCAAATTGGTAGATCTTGGACATGAGGTTATGATGGGTACACGAAATGTTGAAAGTACTTTGAATAGTGAGAGTAAGGATGCTTACGGAAACGCTTCATTTAAGGATTGGTATGAACATAATGATCAGATAGAGCTTTGTACTTTTAAAGAAGCTGTAGAAAATGTAGACTTGATTTTTAATTGTACGGGAGGTCAAGTTTCGATTCCTGTTTTAGAGTCTATAGGTGAAGAACATCTTAATGATAAGGTTTTGGTTGATGTGGCAAACCCATTGGACTTTAGTAATGGCATGCCACCCTCTTTATCTCCGGTAAATACAGATTCCTTGGGAGAGCAAATTCAAAGGCAATTTCCCAAACTAAAGGTGGTCAAATCATTAAATACAATGAATGCTCATCTAATGGTATCGCCAACCATGTTGAAAGGAGATCACAATGTGTTCGTTTGTGGCAATGATAAGCAAGCTAAGATGCAAACAACAGAAATTCTGAAATCATTTGGCTGGCAAGAAGACTTAATTATTGACTTGGGAGACATTACCAATGCCAGAGGCACAGAAATGCTTTTGCCAATCTGGTTGAGGTTGTGGAATACATTAGGTACCGCTGAATTTAACTTTCATATACAGCAGAATTAGATTTGAGAATGCTTTGGAAGCATATGATTACAGTTTGCGAGCTGTCTTATTCTGATTGAAATATGAGCCGGGTAATATCCGGCTTTTTTTATTGAAATATTCCAGACGGAATTACAAATACACTATTGAATAAGTGGATTCCCATTCGAATTTTTGAAACTCCTGGATTTTGACTGTTTTGTACTAAATTAGATTAAAAGTATTTTCGTATTGGTATGGAGGGTTTGGCTATTGAGATGTTTTTTGGATCCAAGGTAAAAACAGTCTAACAACTTATGATTTTCACTAGAAATAGATTCCTTATAGATATTCCTGTTTTAATAGCAAGTGTCATTCTTTTTATCCTCCCTGCTGTCTCATACCGCTACCCATTATTATTTCCGGATTCAGGCACTTATCTAACTTCCGGTCATACTGGATATGTTCCTGTGGATCGACCAATTATCTATGGACTATTTGTTAAGTTGACAAGCTTTTCTTGGAGTGTTTGGCCGGTCATTATTTGCCAATCTTTGCTTTGTAATTACTTCCTTTATCTGGTCATTAAGCTTGTAATAAAAGTTAAGAAGTACAGGAGTATAGTACATCTCTTAATAGCGATAGTCATGGCGGTTTTTACAGGCTTATCATATTACTGTAGTATGATCTTGGCCGATATTTTCAGTTTTATGACGGTGCTTTCCGTATTCATTTTATTGACAATAAACTCTACACACAAGAAACATTTTGTCATTGTTTCAATACTATTTGTGATCTCCATTATAACCCATCTATCTCACATTCCATTGGTTTTCTTTGTTTTATTGGTTTCTGTAGCATTCTTGTATTTTGGAGACAAGAGCGAATTACAAAAAAGGTGGAAAAGACTCTTTGCTATTTTCGGTCTGACTCTTGTGAGTTTAGTTCTTATTTCATCAGTGAATCACTACTACGGGGTTGGGTTTAAAATTTCCAGAACAAACAATATTATTTTGGCCACAAGGTTGATAGAAAGTGGTTTGGTAAATAAATATTTAAAGAAAAATTGTAACACAGAGGGGTTTGATACAGAGTATAAAGGCTTATGCAATTATATAGACCAATTCGAGAAGTGGCCTGCTGCCGGTAATTATTTGTATGATAGAACTAGTCCCATTTATGATGGTGATTGTATTGAAATAGGTTGGAAGCAATGTTGGCTACGAAAAAATCGTGAATATGGTCTTTTGATAAAAGACATACTTTCAGATGGGGAATTGCTTCTAGATTATACAAAGATGGTTATTGAGGGAACGGCAAAACAGCTAATTACCTTTACTCAAGGTTCCTTAAGTGCTCAGGATTTTGGGCCTACAATCAAAAAATATTACTCTCGAGATTTTAATGAATTCAGAGTTTCTTTACAGAACAGGACAACTTTACTCTTTGATCAAGCCATATATTTAGAATCTCGACTTGTCATTTTTTCTCTCTTTATCCTGATATTTTTCATCATAAAAAAATGGAAAATAATGAGCTTTGAAGAACGAATATTAATAACACTTGTCATTGCTTCACTTATTGGTAATGCGCTCATTACTTCAACCTTATCAAATGTGATTCCCAGATATCAAGGTCGGCTAATTTTCTTACTCCCTCTGACTGTATTGTGTATTTTAATTAAATATTTCATTGATCATTATTCAATTGAAAAACGAGATAAAATGCAGTGAAACGATTAATGCCTTGATTTAGAAAATAATTGCACTCTGAGTCAGTTAGACAGTTCAGTATGAATTTGTTTTAATGCACAAATTGTAATTAATTTATTTAAACAACTATGCTAAAAATGAAATCAGTTAAACCATTCATGGCTTTTGTTCTCTTTCCTTATTTTGGAGTAAAAGCAAAAGTATCCATTGGATAAGTAAAAAGTAGCAATAAAAAAGCCGTAACTATCGTCGCAGCTTTCATCTTGTGAGGCATACTGGATTACCTTCGGTGATCCAGATTACCACCGAGGTCAAAATGAAATCTTACTTCTGTTTCACAGAAGCAGATTTTTTAGTTTGAATTCACTTTTGAGCAAGCTCAATGCTCCTCAAACTAAAAAATCCCGTTGCTTTAAGCAACGAGATTTCATTCTCTTGTGAACCATACGGGACGGAGTTGGAACCGTTTTTTGGATTTGGTCAAAATTTAGGTAACTAACTTTTGGTGAAATTCATTATTCGTAATCTTTTAAAACGATTAAACTACTTGATTTTCAGACTTAAGATTCCTAATTTTTACATATGAAAGATTTCTTATTTAGTTTGCCTGAATATGTGAAAGTATATACAGCCGTACTTACAATTTTTGGTGTATTTATAAGGCTTATAATTTATCTCCAAAGAAGAAAACAAAGAATAAAGTTTGAAACAGACTTATCTCATTTTTTCGAAAATTATGACGATGCCAAAAAGTATAGAAAAAATTATATACCTACGATGGGGACAGATAGACCTCCTGAAAATGAGGACGAGCCTATTGATTCTATTGGAAAATCATATAGATTCCAATTGATTAAATTTTTTATCAAAGAGGTATTCCCTGAACGAAGTAAACATCAATTTCTAATATTAGGCGGTGCAGGAATGGGGAAGACAACATTTATGATAAACTTATTTTACAAGTACAATTATAAAGTTGGAATAAACAAAAAGAGAATTAGGTATATACCTTTAGGAGATCCCAGAGCAGATGAGTTTATTAATAAATATAAAAATGATGGTAGCTTTTATAAGGATGGGGGTAATACCATTTTGCTGTTAGATGCTTTTGACGAAGACCCTAAAGCTGCTGACAATCATGTTGAAAGAATTAATGAACTTGTTAAGCTCACAAGTACTTTTCATAAAGTTCTTATTAGTTCAAGATCTCAATTTTTTCCTGACGAAGAAAGTGCAAAATATAGCTATGCTCTTCCAAACATTGACAAATCGTTAAAAGAAAGAAACTTAATACATAAATATATTGCTCCGTTTTCTGATAATGAAGTCAAAAAGTTTCTTAGAAATAAATACGGAATAAAGATCGGAGGTTATTATAAGAACCCTGATCGAAAAATTGCAGAAGGAATATGTGAAAAATCTAGTTTCTTGATAGCGAGACCCATGTTATTGGATAATATTGACGAGTTAATTAAAAGCAAAAAGCGGTTTAATTTCGAACATGAGGTTTATGAAGAACTTATTAACTCTTGGATTCAAAGAGAGTCAAAAAAACAACCCCAAAGACGTTCTGAAACTTTTACTGCCGATATGCAAAAATTTGTAGATAAAGCTGCTAAGAATGTGTATTCAAACTTCCTAAATCAAAAAGGGCTATTTGTAGAGTATGATGTATTAACGCAAGTGGCTAATGATAACAATATCAACTTAGATTTAGTAGACTTAACTACTAGATCTCTTTTAAATAGGAATACAAAAGGACGAGTCAAGTTTTCCCATAAGTCAATTTTAGAGTATTTACTAGCAAGAATAGATAGTAAGTCGTTTGCGACTAGCAATCTTGTTGATTTGAAGCATTTTGACTTTGGAAAAAGAGTTAGAAATCAAATAATTTTTAACCAGATAATCGATTCAGATTATCAATTCGTTTTTCCATTCTACAAGAATGACGGAAATAACGCTGTTTACAATACACTTGCATCCTCAGAATTTAATGCCATTAACAAAATCGAGGAGGTTATAGCATTTAATTTTAAAGAGTTAGAGATGCGAAAGCTGAGAATTTTTTCAAATCTAAAAGTGATTTATTCAATACGTATTGATTTAGATGTTGTTAAGAAATCGACTTCAAAAATAATTTCCAATCATAAAGATTTTTCAGTGAATAAGACGCCCAATTTTTATCCTTCTATGGCATTGTATGAGTCGGGAAATTTGGCTTATGAGCTGAAGTTTGTCTCAAAGAGGAATACAAATGATGAATACTTTAATGCAAAGAATATTATTGTAGAAGATATTTCTTATAATCTGATTACTGATTGATAATTAGACATAATATTGGACTTAGTGGTTCTAAACGTCCAATATGGTTAAAAACAAAAGCCCCGATTGGCGGGGCTTTTAAGAGGCTGTGAGGCATACTGGATTACTTTGCAGTCATCCAAATTGAACCTCTCGTACCCAAACCAAAAGTTCATTCTCGTTTTACTCGAATTTGTCCTTTTTTGTTTTACTTTCACTAGAGCAAGCTCCGTTTAGTAAAACAAAAAAGTCCAACATTTCATGTTGAACTTTTGCCTTGTGAGGCATACTGGATTACCTTCGGTGATCCAGATTACCACCGAGGTCAAAATGAAATCTTACTTCTGTTTCACAGAAGCAGATTTTTTAGTTTGAATTCACTTTTGAGCAAGCTCAATGCTCCTCAAACTAAAAATCCCGTTGCTTTAAGCAACGGGATTTCATTCTCTTGTGAGGCATACTGGATTCGAACCAGTGACCTCTACCCTGTCAAGGTAGCGCTCTAAACCAACTGAGCTAATGCCTCATATTCTTAGTATGGCATTGGCGAAGTGCCTGTCCGACGAAGCGAAGTGTAGGCGGAAGCTAATGCCTCATTATGGGAGGTCAAAAGTAGTGAAATGTATGATTAGTTGTGGTAATGCATTCAAGATTTCTTTCTTTGTCTTTATACTAAAGAAATTATGTGCCTTCATGCTTTAAATTTTGCAGTTCTGCCCATTCTGTCCATGAACCATCATAAAGGTAAAGCCCTTTTGGGCAGACCAATTCACGAGCCAAGAGAATGATACAAGCGGTTAGTCCTGAACCGCAGCTGAAAACCAAATCCTTTTCTTCATCACAAAGTGCTTCAAAAATTATTTGTAGCTCTGCTTTGGGTTTGTACTTGTTGTCTTTTAAAACTGAGGTATAAGGTAAATTGACAGAACGCGGTATCTGACCACTTTTCAAGTGTTTTCGTGGCTCAGGGTCAATTCCATTAAAGCGCCCTTCGGACCTTGCGTCTACCACGCAAAATTCATTTTCTTCTATATTGTTTAGAACATCTTGATAGCTCTTGACCCACTTTTCTTGAAAATGGGCTTTGAAATTACCTTGATCGTATTGTTTCTTCCTCTTTGACTCAGTTGCAAAATCATGATTTATCCATTCCGGAAGACCGCCATCTAAAACAGCAACAGACTCATGTCCCATAACTTTAAACATCCACCAGACTCGGGGACTTGAATAGATGCCTTTATTATCAAATACCACAATTTTTGAATCTCTATTGATGCCTAGATTTTTGCACTCCATTTCAAACTGTGTTTCTGTAGGTAGTGTATTTGGAAATGGATTAGATTTATCTGAGAACTTTTCTTTAAGATCAAAATATCTTGCTCCTGGAATACTCAATAGTTCATGTTTTGATTGTAAACCGTCTACAGTGGATTGAAGGCTGACATCTAGAATGATCAGGTCAGAATCATTTAAATGTTCATTCAGCCATTTTACAGAAACCAGTTCATTCATTGATATACTTTTATATCCTTTTTGATAAGGAGAAGTGAAGATACGATTTAGGTTTTGTTTTGTGGGCGATGAGATTACCTTAGGTGATCTCAAATGTGTGTCCTTGTTCCTAAGCCAAAAGTATTTTGCTTTGCAAACTTTCTTTTTAGTTTCTCACAATTGAAGAAGCGAAGCTTCACTCTTGCTCTAAACTAAAAAAGCAACACTAAATGTTGCTTTTGTCTTGTGGGCGATGAGAGATTCGAACTCCCGACCCCTTGGGTGTAAACCAAGTGCTCTGAACCAACTGAGCTAATCGCCCTCTTAATTTGAGGACGGCAAATATACAGGAATAGATTTATTTTGCAAGGCTTCTATTGAAAAAAATCAAGTGCTTCAGCTACGGTGAAATTACTGCCCCCAATGTAAATTAAGTCTTCTTTACTAGCTTGATCTATAGACCATTGTATTGCTTCAGGAATTGTATCTTTTTTGGTGTAGTTTAAATCTTGATTTTTGAAATAAGCACCTAATGTGTCAAGATCTAATCGCCGATCAATATTAGCCTGTGTAAGAATGTAAATGGCATCTTTAGGTAAAAGTTGAAGAATGACTTTCAGATCTTTGCCTTTTACAAAAGCAAGAATCATATATAGTTGTTTGTAGTTTTCCTGTTTTAATTGTTCAACGACCATTCTTATGCCGTCAAAATTATGTGCCGTTTCTAATATCACTTTTGGATCTTTTTTAACAAGATCCCAACGCCCTCTTAGGTGAGTATTTGATACAACATGCGCAAAGCCATTGAGTATATGTTCTTCACTGAGTGAATACTGGTTTTTTAGGAGGCTAAGAGCAGTATAAGCTGTTCTGATATTTTCGCGTTGATAAATGCCCTTTAAATCTGTAGCTAGTTTGGGATAGGCGATTTCATCAGAAAAAAAGATCTCGGCATTTTCTAGTTTTGCCTTTTGCTCAAAAATTGCCTTCTGTCCAGAGCTATTGCCAATAACTATAGGTACATTGGGTTTGATGATTCCTGCTTTTTCACTAGCAATTTGATCTAATGTATCTCCTAGCATATCCATGTGGTCGAACCCAATGTTTGTGATAACAGATAATATTGGCTTTAAGATATTGGTTGAGTCCAGTCGACCGCCTAATCCGGTTTCAATAATGGCAATGTCTACTTCTGACTTTGCAAAATAATAAAAAGCCAAGCCAACGGTCCATTCAAAAAATGAGGGTCTGATGGAATTGAAATCTGATTGGTGCTGCTTAACAAAAGCAATTACCTCAGATTCAGCAATCATTTTTCCATTAATTCTGATGCGTTCTCTAAAGTCGAGTAGGTGGGGACTAGTATACAGACCGGTTTTATAACCTGCTTCTTGAAATACAGAAGCTAATAGGTGAGAAGTAGAACCTTTTCCGTTTGTACCGGCGACATGAATAGACTTGAATTTTAGATGAGGCTCATCCAAAATTTTACAAATTGCACGGATATTGTTGAGGTCTTTCTTAAAAGCTCTCTTTCCAATGTTTTGGTAGGCGGGAAGTTGTTCATAAAGGAAATGCAACGTCTCCTTATAGTTCATCAATTCAAAATGAAGATAAAAGTCATTTGTCCGATCTGTTCTTCAGGTGCATCAGGATTGGCGTTGAACTTTGTTTGCATAGCGGCATCCTTTGCTTTTTTATACAAAATGGCATCAGTAGTGGTACTTCCCCTTGCTCCTGGAGTGGCTCTCAATACCTTCCCATATCGATCAACAATAATGTCAACAATAACTTTTCCGGTTTCCTGAGAGTTGTCTTTAATGACCGGACGTTTTACCATTGACCTACCATTCAATTGAAAGCTAATGCCATTACCACTTCCACCACCTTCATAATTTCGACTGTCTTTATCTCCATTTATATCTCCCTGATCACCGACTTCTCCTTTATTGCCGTCACCACCACCTTGTTCAGTGTTTTTCGTTTTCCATTTATTAATGGCATCACTTAAATTTTGATCCGGTTTTGGCTCTTCTTTTTTCTCAACTGGTTTTTCTACTTCTTTAGGCTCTTCCTTTTTTTTGTCTATAGAAGCTGCTTCTTCCACATCTTGAGTAATAATGTCTTCTTGAACAGTTTCAGTAGGAACAGGTTCGGAAACTTCTGTTTCAGTTGGCATATTCTCAGATTCGGTACTTGGCGTTTCGTTCTGTATGTTATTCATTCCAACATCACTTGTACCAAAATTAATGGTAATGCCCTCTTCTTCAGGGGGAGGTATCATATAAGTTAAGCCAAAAAAAGCAAAGAGAAATAACAATCCAAGATGAATCAATATGGTGACAATAAGCCCCTTCTTTTTATTGTTATTTTCCTCTTGAGATGTCATTATTGAGGCTTTGTGGCCAGCACCATTTTGAATTTATTTCTGCTGGCAATATCCATGACTTTGACTGCTTCTTCAACCGGAATAGATTTGTCGACGTGTAGAATGATTGAATTTTCCGGATTACCTGCCATTTGCTTGATCAACATTGGCTCCATGAAAGCAAATTCTATTTTTTGATTGTCAATGTAATAATCTAATTCTTTGGTAATGGAAACAGAAACCGTTTGGGGTGCCAGAGTTTTACTCGAACTACTTGGAAGCAACAGCTTAAGGGCATTAGGACTGACTAGGGTAGAAGTCAACATGAAGAAAATCAACAGTAAAAATACAATGTCTGTCATTGACGACATATTGAAATTAGGACTGACTTTATTTCTAGATCGTATTCCCATTATTTTACAGGTTCATTAAGAATGTCCATAAATTCAGTTGTTCTGGCTTCCATCTTAAAGACGACCTTCTCCACTTTTGCAACGAGTAAGTTATATCCGATGTAAGCAACAATACCAACAACTAAACCCGCTACTGTGGTTACCATTGCTGTATAAATCCCTTCTGCTAACATTTCCACATCTATGTTTCCTCCGGCTGATGCCATTTCATGAAAAGCTAAAATCATACCGATTACTGTACCTAAGAAACCAATCATAGGCGCCGCGCCCGAAATTGTGGCGAGCGTAGCCAGGTTTTTTTCCAGTTTAAAAAGTTCTAGTTTTCCTGTGTTTTCAACAGCAGCAGCGATATCCCCTAAAGGTTTACCTATTCGGTTGACTCCTTTTTCTATCATTCTGGCAATCGGAGAGCTTGTATTGGCACAAAGTGAACGGGCCGCTTCTAATTTTCCATCATGGATAAAATCTTTGATTTCATTCATGAAGTTTTGATCTTCTTTTGCTGCTTTTTTGATGGTCAAGTAGCGTTCAATAAAGATGTAAATGGCTATGATCGACAATACAAAGAGGGTAAGCATGACTAACATTCCACCAAAACCTCCTGAGGTAATTAATTCCAGTATCGAAAGCGTTTCTTCTGTTGGAACATCAGCACTTGTCGCAAGAGAATCTGATGACTGATTAGCTAAATTGATTTGAGCGTATAACATAGTTTTATTAAGACATTCTAATTCTCTACTAAATTATCGGATAAGCGAAACCGCCATGCTGAATAACAGCTAACTTGTAAACAGGAAAATGTTAGTTATATTGCCCTAATCCTTAGGCGACCACCATTATGTAATAGGCTGCTCCGGCAAAATAACCTAAGATGGCATATAGACTCATTTTTTTGAGATACCAAATAAAATCAATGCGCTCCATGCCCATTACAGCAACACCTGCTGCTGAACCAATAATTAAAGCACTGCCTCCGGTTCCGGCACAATAGGCCAAGAATTCCCAGAAGTTACCATCTTGCACGAAGTGTTGATAATAATCCATGTCTGCGGCATTGAAGGCCGCAAGCATTTCAGGTGAAACGGTTGGGTACATCCCCATTGAGGCAGCTACTAAAGGCACATTATCAACAATAGCCGAGAGAAGACCAATAACGATGTTGACAGCATAAATGTCCCCAATGCCTTCTCTTAAAATTTTCGAAAGTTGGGTTAGGTGTCCTGCTGACTGTAAAGATGAAATGGCGATTAAAATACCTAAGAAAAACAAGACACTTACAATATCGATTTTTCTTAGCACACCAATTACGGAAAGCTCTGATTTTAATTCATGGTTTTTGGATCGATGAATGATTTCAGTCACTACCCACATCACGCCTAAGCCAAATAACATTCCCATGTATGGAGGTAAGTGTGTCATCGTTTTAAATACCGGAACAAAAAGCAATAAGGCTAAGCCAAGAAAGAAAATCAGATTTCTTTCAAAGGGAGTGGTTTGATTTCTCAAATGCTCTTCCTCTTTAATTACTTCGGGCCTTTCTACTTCACCTTTTTGAGTAAATGTCATGTAAATAAGAGGAATAAGGATACAAATTAAACTTGGAACTATAAGCTCTGTAATGATGTTTGCAGCCGTAATTTGATTACCGATCCATAACATGGTTGTGGTCACGTCACCAATGGGTGACCAAGCACCTCCGGCATTGGCTGCAATAATAACCAGACCGGCAAAAAACCACCGTTCTTTTTTATCAGCAATTAGCTTTCTAAGCAATGAAACCATAACAATAGAAGTTGTGAGGTTATCTAAAGCTGCAGAAAAGAAAAAAGTAAGCATACAAATGATCCAAAGTAATTTGACTTTGTTCTTTGTCTTGATCCGGTCGGTTATGACCGAAAAGCCTTCATGAGCATCAATAAGTTCAACAATGGTCATGGCTCCAAGCAAGAAGAAAATGATTTCCGAATGGTGGGTCAGATGATGAGCCAACTCATGAACAATGAAATGGTTTCCATGTTCTGCGATAACTGCCGCAAGATCAAAGTTTTCTTTTAAGCCGTAGGTTTCATCAACATACTTTAAAAAAGTACTGCTGTTGTTTAGAATTTCTTCCATCCCAAATACATAAGCAGTCCAGCCTAAGACAGCAATTAAAAGTGCCGGAGCAGCTTTGTCTATTCTCAAAGGATGTTCAAAGGCTATCATAATATAGCCGATTACAAATATGGCAATCATTAAAGTGTACATCCTTCTCTAAATTTTAAATCAGTTTATTTAAGGCAATTGAAAATGCTGCTTTAGCTATTCCCACTTTTGAAGAACTTTTAATGTGAACTTCTTGTATCGCTTTTTTTATGGTTTGGGAAGTGTCATCAAATATATCTTGGTCAGACATGGATACAGTATCTGTCATGAGATATGCAAATACTCTTGCCATACCACAATTTGAAATAAAGTCGGGAATCACGGCAATTTTCTTATCTGTGTAATCGGCAATTGGCCCAAAAAAGATCTCGGGATCGGCAAAGGGAACATTTGCTCCTGCTGCAATTACTTCCATACCGGATTGAATCATGCGGTCAACCTGATCTTTCGATATCAGCCTTGATGCAGCACAAGGAATAAAAATTTCAGCTTTTACATCCCAGATACGTTGGTTGACTTCTTCAAAGCTTAGTAACTTATCATGCGCCAAACTATTACCTTGCTTATTTAAGAATAAATCTTTGATCTCTTCAAAGGAAAACCCTTCTTCTTGAATTAATCCTCCTTCTTTATCTATGATGCCGACAATTTTTGCTCCACTTTGAGCTAAATAATAGGCTCCTGCAGAACCTACATTGCCCCATCCTTGAACGATTACTCGTTTTCCTTTTAAATCACCCCCGTAGATAGCATAAAAGTGTCTTACAGATTCTGCAACACCATAACCGGTAATCATATCTGCAACCACATATTTTCTTCGAGGGTCAGGACTAAAATTTTGATCTTCAATGACCTTTAAAACGCCATGTCTTAATTGACCAATTCGATTAATTTTTTCTGCTTCAGTTGGCTTAAAGTGTCCGTTAAAAACCCCTTCTTGAGGATGCCATACCCCCGAGTTTTCAGTAATTGGAATGACCTCATGTATTTCATCAACATTCAAATCGCCACCGGTACCGTAATAGGACTTTAAGAGTGGGGCAACGGCTTTATACCACCTTTCCAGAACTCCTTTTTTTCTGGGATCTTTCGGGTTAAAGTTAATGCCTGATTTGGCACCACCAATTGGAGGTCCAGAAACAGTAAATTTAACTTCCATGGTTTTGGCAAGAGAAGTGACTTCGTGTTTATCCAAACCTTCTCTCATTCTGGTTCCACCTCCTGCAGCTCCTCCCCTTAAAGAGTTGATGACTACCCATCCTTCAGCTTCTGTCTCAGAGTCTTTCCATTCGAAAACAATTTCGGGTTGTTTGTTTTCGTACTTTTTAAGTAATTCCTCCATGGATTTTATTTGGGGCAAAAGTATTAAAAACTATGGCAAGGTATTGTGACGAATATGTTAATCTTATGCGAGAAACACATGTCCACCACAACTGTCTTTGTATGCTCCTGTAACAGAACTTAAAGTGTTTATTTCTTCTCTCCATCTTAAAATACCAAGTAAGCCAAAAATGATTGCTTCTTTATACTCTACGATCTGTTTCTGAGGGATAATTATATGTGGGTGATTAAGAAGTGAAATAAGATGTTTATTGAAAGCGCCTCCTCCTGTCATTAAAACTTTATCCTCCTGATAGTTCAAAAGGCATTTATTAATCATTTGAGCAACATGCAAGGTAAATGTAGCCACTTGATCTTCGACCTTTAATCCCGAATTTTTGAGAATTGGGGATACAGATGTATTTACCCATTCTTTTCCCAAGGATTTTGGAGGTGAAAGTTTGAAGTAATCTAAGGCATTTAATTTTTTTAATAATTCATCATCAATATTCCCATCTTGAGCAAGTTTTCCATCCTCATCGAAGTCTTTACCAAGTTGTGCACTCAATTCATTCAAAACGATGTTCATGGCACAAACGTCATAAGCTGATATAGCATTTTCATTTTTAATGGAAACATTCACAAAGCCTCCCAAATTAATACACACTTTGTATTCAGAAAATAGCAGTAAATCTCCCATCGGCACTAAAGGAGCACCTTGTCCGTTTAGTGCAACATCCAGACTTCTGAAATCTGAAATGCATGGACATCCTGTTTTGGCTGCAACAATAGCCCCATTGCCGATTTGTATAGTTAGTTTATTCTTTGGCTGATGAAAAACAGTATGTCCATGGCTGGCGATAAGGTCAACAGTTTTTAAATCACAAAAAGAAAGAATAGATTTTGCAATGTATTCAGCAAATTGGTTGGACAATAGAGCTAAGTTTTCCGAGGATAAATTCATGGATTGCTTAAGTTGATCTCGCCATGAATTGGAATAGGAATAAGTGCGGGCATCAATTGCATCAAAAGTCCACCCCTTATCTGATAATTGATATTCTGCCAGACAGAGGTCTAGACCATCTAATGAGGTGCCAGACATGACACCAACAACTTTGTATTTGCTTTTTTGTTTCTTCATTTCCCCTTATTAACTTTGCATCCGCTTTAAAGCACAATAAAGAAAAGCATAAATCATGAATATAGAATTATCAGAAGAGCAATTGGCAGTTAGAGATGCTGCAAGAGACTTTGCTCAAAATGTATTGAAGCCGGGAGTTATTGAAAGAGATGAAACTCAAACATTTCCTGCTGAAGAAATTAAGCAGTTAGGTGAACTCGGTTTTATGGGCATGATGGTCGATCCTAAATATGGCGGCGGCGGAATGGATACCGTGTCATATGTTTTGGCTATGGAAGAGATATCTAAGATTGATGCTTCAGCATCGGTTTGTATGTCAGTGAATAACTCTTTAGTGTGTTGGGGCGTTGAGAAATACGGTACCGAGGAACAAAAGCAAAAGTATTTGGTGCCATTGGCTTCCGGCCAAAAGATAGGAGCATTTTGCCTCTCTGAGCCCGAAGCAGGTTCGGATGCTACGATGCAAAGAACAACAGCTATCGATAAAGGAGATCATTACTTGTTGAATGGAACCAAAAATTGGATTACCAATGGAGGAACTGCTTCTTATTATATCGTTATTGCTCAGACAGATGTAGAAAAAGGACATAGAGGAATAAACGCATTTATAGTTGAGAAAGAATGGGAGGGCTTTACAGTCGGTGCTAAAGAAAATAAGTTGGGTATACGAGGTTCTGATACCCATACCTTAATGTTTACTGATGTAAAAGTGCCTAAAGAAAACAGGATAGGAGAAGATGGTTTCGGGTTTAAGTTTGCTATGCAAGTGCTTTCCGGAGGAAGAATAGGAATTGCCTCTCAGGCTTTGGGGATTGCATCAGGGGCTTATGAATTGGCTTTGGCTTATTCAAAAGAGAGAGAAGCTTTTGGAAAGCCAATCCATAAGCATCAGGCCATTGCATTTAAACTGGCTGATATGGCAACAGAAATAGAAGCTGCGAGATTATTATGCTTAAAAGCGGCTTCAAAAAAAGACGCAGGAGAGAACTTTGATAAAGAATCAGCGATGGCTAAAGTCTTTGCTTCAAGAGTAGCAATGGAAACAACTGTTGAAGCTGTTCAGGTTCATGGAGGTTATGGTTTTGTGAAAGAATACCACGTCGAACGATTAATGAGGGATGCTAAGATTACTCAGATTTACGAGGGAACAACCGAAGTTCAGAAAATTGTCATTTCAAGGGCAATTTTGAAATAATTGCTACCATAAAGTTTGAATGAAGGGGGAGAGTGGAAGCTTTCCCCTTTTTTATGAGATTAATTTTTCCAATGCCATTCCTCTTGAGGCCTTTATTAGGATCGTTTTATTCTCAATGTTTTCCTGGTTTAACCAGTGCGTGGCTTCTTCTCTTGATTTAAAAAAGTGATAATGTTCCACATTGTTTCTTTGTTTATAAAAGTGCTCACCAATAAACACTGCAGAATTAATTTTTAACTCTTTACAAAGCGCAACAACTCTTTCATGCTCACTATCAGTTTGTTCGCCTATTTCATACATGTCTCCTAAAATCACCAGTTTGTTTTGTCCTTCTAAATGTGAAAAGTGACGCAATGACGCTTCCATACTAGAGGGGTTGGCATTGTATGCATCAAGATAAATGCTTGCTCCTCTATAATGTTTGATTTCAGATCTGTTGTTTTCAGCATGATAAGATTCAATGCCCTTATCGATTTGATCTGGATCAACTTTAAAGTAGTTGGCAATACAAACAGCAGCTAGAATATTGTAAAAATTATATTCACCAAATAAAGAGGATCTAATTTTTCCTTTATGCTCATTACAGTGCCAAACACCTAAGATATTAGGGCTAACCCGATCAATTTTTCCTTCACAATAAGACTTGTTTTGTACGCCATAAGTAATTGGGTCAGGAGAATGAATCAGACTCTTTAAAGTTTCATCGTCCTGATTCAAGAATAGTTTTCCTTTCTTGCTTTCAATGTGTCGGTACAATTCAGATTTTCCTTTCTTAACACCTTCAAGCCCTCCGAAACCTTCCAGATGAGCCTTCCCAATATTTGTAATTAAACCAAAATTAGGATTTGCAATACTGCATAGAAATTCAATTTCCTTTTGGTGATTTGCTCCCATTTCAATAATTGCAAATTCATGTTCCATATTAATTCTCAAAAGGGTTAATGGGACACCAATATGATTGTTATAATTACCAGCTGTAGCTAATGCATGGTACTTTTGAGAGATTACTGAGTGGATAAGTTCTTTATTGGTGGTTTTCCCATTACTGCCGGTTATTCCCAGTACCGGAATATTAAGTTGATTTCGATGATGTTTAGCTAAATTTTGTAGGCATTCCAAGCTATCTTTAACCAAAAGATAGCGGTCGTCCTTTTTTTTATTTGCATTATCAATAACGACATAGCTTGCTCCATTTTCTATGGCTTCATCAGCAAAGTTATTTGCGTCAAAATTGGCACCTTTTAATGCGAAAAATAAACTGCCTTTTTTTATCTCTCTCGTGTCCTTTACAACATGTGAATGCCTGAGATAGATGGAGTAAAGCTCATTAATACTTGTTAAGTTCATAAAAGCAAGTATAAAAAAAGTCCCAACTTAAATTGGGACTTTTTTTGTTTTTTATTTCACATGATTATTAATACACAAGACCTGTAGGGCTTCCTACTCTGATCATTGCACATCTGAATCCTAAATCTTTTTTGGCTTTATCTTCTTGTAAGAATCTTCTGGTTCCGGGAGTCATCCAATAAGCTCTATCGTTCCATGATCCTCCTTTATAAACTCTTGCTCTATCATTAATTAAGGTCGAGTTCCCAAAATCATACATGGAATTAGTTCCACCTTTATCTTCATACTCAGCAGATTCTGAATAATATTTAGAAGTTCTTAAATCACCGTCTTCATAATTCCTTACATCAGCACGCTTATAATTTCTTCTTTCAGCCAAATTATCATCTTCAGGATTAACATCTCTATACTTTAATCGACCTAAACTGTCTTTCTCTGCAATGTATCCTTCCTCATCTCTAACCAATGTTTTAAATACATTACCTCTAAAAGGTCTAAAATCTTCTGCGTCTTCAAGTGTCATAGGTCTGTAAACATCCATTACCCACTCACTAACATTACCTGCCATATTGTATAGACCGTAATCATTCGGCCAATAGGAATAAACCGGTGCAGTTATTTCTGCATTATCGTTAAGCTTGCCGGCAACTCCCATCATGTCACCACGACCTCTTCTGAAGTTTGCTAACATTTCTCCCAAATACTTATCGTCAGCATTTCTAACACCATGTCCATTCCATGGATAGAATTTTCTTTCAAAAATTAACTCTCCATAAGTATTACCAATTAAACCAAGAGCTGCATATTCCCATTCTGCTTCAGTCGGAAGTCGATATTCTGGAAGTAGGATTCCATCTTCTATTTTAACATTTCTTGTCTCCTTATTAGGATCAAAGTCGAGAAGTCCATCTACTCTCTTGCCACTTTCATACTGACCTTTTAAATAGGCTTGTGTGTTAAAGTTGTCTTCGTTAAACTGATTTGGATTAAACTCAAACAAACCTTCTCGAATTAGAATCAACTCATTGACTCGATCAGTTCGCCATGCGGCATAGTCTGAGGCTTGAAGCCATGAAACACCAACAACAGGGTAATCGTTATAAGCAGGGTGTCTCAAATAATATTCAACATAAGGTTCATTATAAGCTAATCGCTCTCTCCAAACCAAAGTGTCTGGCAAAGCTTTCTTAACTACCTCCGGATAGTCAGCTCCGAAAACTCTTTCCAACCAATATAAATATTCTCTGTAGTCGATATTTCTTACCTCTGTTTCATCCATGTAAAATGAAGAAACTGTTACTGTCCTTTGAACATTGTTCCAATCGTAAAAAATATCTTGTTCTGTTCTACCCATTGTAAAACGACCTCCTTCAATAAGAACCAGACCCGGTCCGGTTTCTTGTTCTACATAATAGGGTTTTTCGAAACCACCATTTTTCGGATCATTATAATTCCAACCGGTTGTGCTGGAGGTTTCTTTTTTGCAAGAAGCTAATGTTAATAAGAGGCCGAAAGCTAGACCAGATATTAATTTTATTTTCTTTTTCATCACTCGAAGAGTTTTAATCAATCTCCAAAAATAGGAAATTTAATAGATAATAAACTAAAACGAAGGACAACTTATTGTTTCAAAGCGTACCTTTTTAGGTCTGCATGGGAAGATATAGCTAAAAGAGATTTCATGAGATCCTGCCGTTTTATCAGATAAAAGACTCGTAGTAATGTCGTAACTGTAACCGATTTTAAAGTCATCCGTTTGAACTCCTAATAATCCCATAAAAGCATCACCAATTCTATTCCAAACACCTAAAACAACCGGGCCTTTTGAGAGGTACAAACCAAGATTAATTTCTTGTGCCCCACCCTGAGATTGGTAAATCACATTGGGTGATAAAGTCATATCCTCATGTCTTATACCCAATGGGAAAACTGCTCCAAAGTGACCTGTAATTCTCATTGGAAGAGGTGAGAGGTCAATTAGTCCCTCATCAGGAGCAGTTAAGTGGTGAGCTGCGAACCCAAAATAGTATTTTTCACTAAATCCAAGCATACCAAAAGAGAAATCCGGATAAATAATTTTGTCGTTAGGTATTTGTTCTTGAGATTGATAAACGAAGCCTCTTCTAGCGTCAATCATGTCTCCAAATCTTAAATTAGAAACATCGATTGCTTTTTGAACCAAAGTGCCTTGAAATCCCGCACGAATTGAAAATTTTCGGTTAACATTGAATTGATAAGAGTACATAAATGCGGCAGATGTCGTACTTAAGACACCTTCTCCAGCTTGGTCTGACATTAATTGTACACCGATTCCTCCAGAAATTGCGTCTATATTTTGGTCAAAGCTTGCAGCATAAGTTATAAAGCTATTGTCGATGCCCGGCCATTGATTCCGGTAATTCAATGTTAATCTGGGACATTTTGCAGTACCTGCAAACGCTGGATTTAAATATAGCCTATTTGCATAAAATTGTGAGAAGGCCGGATCTTGGCCTAAACAATTTTGGTAAGAATAAAAAAAAATAAAGATGTATACTAATCGTTTAAGCACTCTTCAGTTTCTTCAGCATGGTCGCAAATATAAATAAACTTCATTATTATTGAATTGTTATCTCATATTAGCTAATTTGTTAAATCATGAAGACTTTTGCAATAAGTGTACTTAGACAACGTTAAATTCCTGAAAAAAAATATCACATGAAATACTACACATTTCTTTCTCTATTGATTTTATCTTGTCTTGGGATGTCTCTCTTTTCTCAAAACCAAATGATTGAGTTGAGATGGGGAACTCCTCTTTCATACGGCTTAGAAGGGCAAGCAAAGAGCAAAGCATTGTCTTTTGAAGGAGGTCAATATAACTTTTCTTTATCATCGTTGCCGTTTTATTATAATGAGATGGATAATGCGAAAAATTCTAAGGCTTCCATACAAATTGAAAATACAGAATGGATTCCTTTAACTAAGGAAGAAGAGGAGATAATTGGTGAGAATAATTTAGATATACCGAATAACTTTCAGGTTGACGTACAGCATGCTATTCAGAAAAAACAACATAAGTCATTTCTATATTTTCTGCCTTTTAGAAGAGTAAATGGTCAGCTTGAGAAATTGAATAAGATAGAATACCATATTAATTATTCGACGGTTAATAATGAACTGCAGCGACAAAAGTCAAGAACATATGCTGCCAATTCAGTCTTAAGTTCCGGAGTCTGGTATAAGATAGGGGTGACAAAGTCAGGCGTTTTTAAGTTGAATTATAATTTTTTCAAGCAACTCGGTATCGATATAAGTCAAATGGATCCAAGACAAATTCGCATTTATGGTAATGGAGGAGGGATGCTCCCCGCAAATAATATAGAGGATCGTCCTGATGATTTAAATGAAAATGCCATTCAAGTTATTGGGGAGAATGACGGTGTATTCAATAAGAACGATTATGTGTTGTTTTATGCTCAGGGTCCAATTGTGTGGAGATATGATTCAATAAATCAGATATATGTTCATAGAAATAATATATATTCCGATACGGCATTTTATTACTTAAATTTTGATTTAGGTCTCGGTAAGAGAATTCAAAAAACACCGAATCCTTCTGCCAGTGGAACGCTTGTAACGACTTTCGATGATTATCAGTTTCATGAAGTAGATCAACTTAATTTGATCAAGTCAGGACAAAGATGGTATGGTGAAACATTTGATAGTCAATTAAGTAGAAATTTTGTTTTTGAGTTCCCCAACCTGGATGTCAGCTCAAACGGAAAGGTCAAGATTAGTGCAATAGCCCGATCAGGCGTGGCAAGTACTTATAATTTCAGTATTGGTAACACAAACAATAGTATGAGCGTAGCCTCAACAATCTTAACGCGTTACGAAGTTGGTTTTGCAAAAACAACAACTAAAACCTTTGACTTTTCGCCAAATGGAGACCTTGTGAATTTGAACATTACGTATAACAAGCCGCAGAACTCATCTAAAGGCTGGTTAGATTTTATTGATGTTAATGTTCGAAGAGGTCTAAACTTCACTAATGGCCAAATGAGTTTTAGAGATCGTTTGTCAGCTTCAGGTGGTATATCTGAATATAGAATCTCAGGGAATGCAAGTTTTCGTGTATGGGATGTTTCAGACTTGTTTAATGTGAATGAAAGAACCTTAATTCAGAGTTCAGGGTTTAAGACATTTAAAGCGGATAACTCGGAGGTCAAAGAATTTGTTGCATTTAATGCGGCTGATACTTTGAATGTATTTCCTATTAAGGCTATTCAGAATCAAAACTTACACGGACTTTCTTTTAAAGACCTTATTATTGTAACCCACCCACTTTTTGAAAGTCAAGCGAGAGAATTAGCGCAGATTCATGAACAAGAGGGTTTGAGAACCTTTGTTGTTTTTCCGGAGCATATTTACAATGAATTTTCAAGTGGTGCACAAGATCCGGTTGCGATTAGGAGTTTTTTAAAGATGTTTTATGATCGAGCCGTTTTGCCTGCAGATTTACCTGATTATTTATTGATTATAGGTGATGCTTCTTACGATTTTAAAAACAGAATAAGTGGAAATTCAAATTTTGTGGTGTCCTTTCAATCTGCAAATTCTTTAGAACCGGTTGATTCCTATATTTCTGATGATTATATGGCTTTGTTAGATGATGGAGAAGGTGACTGGAAGTTCAACGGTACGAATCCTGAATTGATGGATGTGTCAACGGGAAGATTTCCGGTTAGAACGGTTGAAGAAGCACAGGGCATTGTCAATAAGATTAAGACTTATTATCAATCTTCAGGCTTAGCTGACTGGAGAAATAAAATTGCTTTTATAGGAGATGATGGTGATGGCGTTACTCACATGTCTCAGTCTAATCAATTGGCAAATATTGTCGAAAGAGATGCAAAGGACTTTAATGTATCTAAAATCTTCTTAGACTCATATCAACGTGTATCAACTGCAGGAGGTTTGCGCTTTCCTCAAGCCAATGAAGAAATTAAAAGAACAGTTCAGAATGGAGCTCTCTTTACCAATTACACTGGTCACGGAGGGGAGACAGGTTGGGCTGCCGAAAGAGTACTTGACATTGCTACAATAAATAGTTGGACTAACATCAATCAACTTTCTGTTTTCATCACAGCTACATGTGAATTCAGTCGTTTTGATGATCCACTTAGAACCTCTGCCGGAGAGTTTGTTTTGTTAAATCCACATGGAGGGGGAGTCGGCTTGTTAACGACTACCCGTTTGGTGTATAGTAGCCCTAATTATTTTCTGAATCAGGCATTTTATAATCGAGTTTTTGATCGATTACCTGATGGAAGTTCCAAGCGATTGGGTGATATTATGCTTGAAACAAAAAATGCTAATGCTTCTCAAAGTAATACAAGAAACTTTTCTTTATTGGGAGACCCGGCTTTGAGGATTGCAATACCTCAACACAATGTTGTTACAACCTCAATTAATAATAAACCCATTAATCAGATAGATACTTTAAGAGCTCTGACTAAGGCTGTTGTGGAAGGTCAGGTGGAAGATGAAAGTGGTACTTTGCTGAATAATTTTAATGGTATTATTTATCCTACAGTATATGACAAGGAACAACAGAAAAAAACTTTGAATAATTCCGGAACAGGTGCTTATCCTTATGTCGAACGAACAAATATTTTGTTTAAAGGTACGGCTACAGTCACAAATGGAAAATTTAGATTCGAATTTATAATTCCTAAAGACATTTCATACAACTACGGTGAAGGTAAAATTACCTATTATGTCAAGGATGATCAGGTAGATGGAAATGGTTATACTCAAGACTTCATAATAGGAGGTAGCTCTAGCTCATCAATCAGTGATGATGTGGGGCCGGATATTGAGTTGTATATGAATGATGAATCGTTTATTTACGGAGGAATGACAAATGATGACCCGATATTGTTGGCAAAACTGTTTGATGAGCAAGGAATAAATACAGTGGGTAATGGTATAGGTCATGATATCATCGCTATACTCGATGAAAATACTGAGAATGCAGTTAATCTGAATGAATATTTTCAATCAGAAATAGATAATTATAAACGTGGTGAACTTCGTTATCCACTTGCGGATTTATCTGATGGTAAACACACAATTACCTTGAAGGCATGGGATAATGCAAATAATTCCTCAGAGAGAACCATTGAGTTTAATGTAGTCAGTGAGAAAAACGTGAGGATTGAAAATTTAGTGAATTATCCTAACCCCTTCACTACGAATACAGAGTTCATTTTTCAGCACAATCAGCCTGGCATTCCTATGGATGTAAAACTTGAAATTTTTACTGTGTCAGGAAAGTTGGTAAAATCTTTTGATCAGGTAATCTTATCTGAAGGTTTTTTATCCAGAGACATTAGATGGAATGGTAGAGATGATTTTGGAGATAAAATTGGAAAAGGAGTATATGTCTACAAATTAAAAGTTAGGTCTCGAAATGGTTCTGTAGATGAGGTTTTTGAAAAACTGGTAATTCTTTAATTATCCTATAATCATATCCTGAATTCACAAGGATGGTATTTCCTATATTTGTTAACCCAAAAAAATAAGAGTGTCAATTAAGAACCGAATAAGAAAAGCAATATTGCTAGGAGTGAGTTTTGTCACTATACTAAGTCAAGCACAAAATACAGTTAACGTCAATAATATAAGAGACGATCTTCAGTTGAATACCATAACAACTGCAGTTCCCTTTCTATTAATATCTCCTGATTCCAGAGGAGGAGCTTTGGGTGATGCAGGAGTGGCTACCAGTCCGGATGCTAATTCAATACATTGGAACCCTGCTAAACTGGCATTTATAGATGATGATGCCGGGGTGTCTTTGACGTATTCTCCATGGTTGAGAAATCTGGTAGGAGACATTAGTCTATCCTATCTTTCAGGTTACAAGAGAATCAATAGAATTTCAACATTTGGTGCCTCATTAAGATATTTCTCTTTGGGAGAAATCAACTTTACGGATCAATTTAACAACTCATTGGGGACTTTTAAACCTAATGAATGGGCGATTGATTTTGCATACAGCATGCAATTGTCTACTCAGTTTTCTTTTGGTATGGCTTTACGTTATATCAATTCAAATCTGACTAATGGAATAAGCGTACAAGGTCAGGATACAAGGCCCGGAAGGTCTGTAGCAGCAGATGTTTCTGCATATTATCAAAATCCCGATTTTCAGATTGGGGATTATGATGCGACATTAAGGGCAGGCATTAGCATTTCGAATATCGGAGCAAAAATGTCTTATACCGCAAATGCAGAAAATGATTTTCTTCCAACAAATCTAAAAATTGGGCCTTCATTGACACTTGATCTTGACGACTACAATTCATTGACATTTATGATTGATGCCAACAAGTTGTTAGTACCTACTCCTCCAATCTATTTGGCAGACTCTACAGGAACAGTCGTAAGAGATAGTGAGGGAGATCCTGTTATAGTGGCTGGTCAAGATCCCAATGTAAGTTTGGTAAGTGGTATGTTGAGTTCATTTAGTGATGCTCCGGGGGTGGTTGAAAGTCTAGATGCTGCGGGTAATCCTACAATTAAGCCAGGAAGTGTTAGAAAAGAAGAGTTAAGTGAAATCGCATATTCATTTGGAATGGAATATTGGTACGACCAGCAACTGGCGATTCGATTTGGGTATTTCTATGAGAATCCATTGAAGGGGAATCGCCAATATTTAACAGTAGGTTTTGGATTTAAGCTTTCGGTTTTTGCATTTGATGCTTCTTATCTTGTGGGTAATGCACAACAAAATCCCCTGGCAAATACATTTAGATTTTCTCTCAAATTCAATTTTGAAGACTTTAGCAATCAAAACGAAAACCAATAATGAAACTCAGGGTAGGCTTTGGTTTTGATGTTCACCAACTAAAGGAAGGCTCTGATTTTTTTCTTGGAGGGGTTCAACTTGAGCATAAAAAAGGGGCTATTGGGCATTCTGATGCTGATGTTCTGATTCACTCTATCTGCGATGCATTGCTAGGTGCCGCGAACATGCGAGACATTGGATTTCATTTTCCACCAACCGATGCTACTTATAAAGGCATTGACTCTAAACTGCTTTTAAAAGAGGTCATGATCAAACTTAGAGAGAATAAATATGAGGTGTCAAATATTGACTGCACCATTGCTTTGCAAGAGCCTAAGGTAAACCCTTACATTCCTGCAATGAAAAGTACTTTGGCTGCATGTATGACGATTGGTGAAGAGGATATCTCTATAAAAGCAACTACTACAGAGCGTTTGGGTTTTGAGGGTAGAGAAGAGGGAGTTTCAGCTTATGTAGTGGCTCTAATTTTTCAGGAAAAAAATGGAAAATAGAACTGTCAGCTTTACCTATGAGTATTTTTCTTCTGTAGAAGAATTATCTGATAGAGATCAAAACTTGCTTAAAGAATCAGCAGAGGCTTCTAAAAAAGCTTATGCACCATACTCTAAGTTTAGAGTCGGAGCTGCTTTGGCTTTTGAAGACAATACAATATATGCAGCGTCCAATCAAGAAAATGCAGCTTTCCCTTCAGGGCTCTGTGCCGAAAGGGTGGCCTTGTTTTATGCCAAAGCCCAAAGACCTGATCAAAAAGTGATCACAATTGCCATTTTTGCTTCAGATGTAAAAACAAAAGGAAAAGCCATCTCTCCATGTGGTTCTTGTCGTCAAGTTATCAGCGAATATGAGCAACAACAGAGGTCAACCATTCGAATTTTGCTCATGAATGCGAATAATGAAGTTTGGCAGTTTCATTCGATTGAAGATTTGTTGCCTTTTTCTTTCCGTCAGGACTTTGTCAAAAAGCAGAACTAAAACAGTAAATTGATTGTTTTATATTCTATAAATTTGTCTTCCACATTTTTATAGGATTATGGCGAATACGAAGACTAAAGCGGCTCCTAAATCAAAAGTATCCAAGAAGGCGAAGTTTGATAAAGAGACCTATCTGAAATGGTATGAATCCATGCTATTGATGAGAAAGTTTGAGGAGAAAGCGGGACAGCTATACATACAACAAAAAATTAGAGGCTTTTGTCACCTTTATATTGGGCAAGAAGCTTTGGTGGCGGGTGCTGTTTCGGCTATTCGCCCCACTGATAATATGATTACAGCATATAGAGATCATGCTCATCCGCTTGGATTGGGAATGAGCCCGAATAAGGTGATGGCTGAACTCTATGGTAAAGTAACAGGTTGCAGTAAAGGAAAAGGGGGATCCATGCACATGTTTGATCGTGATTTAAATTTCTTTGGAGGGCATGGTATTGTAGGCGGTCAGATACCATTAGGTGCAGGAATTGCTTTTGCAGACAAGTACAATGGAAACGATAATGTGACTTTATGTTACATGGGTGATGGAGCCGTTCGACAAGGTGCTTTTCATGAAGCGCTAAACATGGCTATGAATTGGAAGTTACCGGTCATTTTTATTATTGAGAATAATAATTATGCCATGGGTACTGCCGTTGAGCGCGTTTCTAACGTGACGAATTTACATGAAATGGCCAATGGATACAATATGCCCAATGAGCAAGTAGATGGGATGGCTTGTGAGCCTGTACATGAAGCCATAGAGAGAGCAGTTGAGAGGGCAAGAAAAGGAGAAGGGCCAACCTTGTTAGAAATGAGGACTTATAGATATAAAGGGCACTCCATGTCTGATCCTGCGAAGTACAGAACTAAGGAAGAATTGGAAGAATACAAATCACTTGACCCGATAGAAAATGCATTGCAGAAGATAAAGCAAAAGAAATATGCATCGGTCAAAGAAATAGAGGAGATTCAAAATAGAGTGAAAGCTCAGGTTGCCGAGTCTGTTGAATTTTCAGAAAATTCGCCTTACCCGGATGCAAGCGAGTTGTATACCGATGTATATATTCAGGAAGATTATCCCTTTGTTGTTGACTAATAAAGAAGATTAAGATGGCTGAGATTATAAAAATGCCAAAATTGAGTGACACCATGGAAGAAGGTGTTGTAGCAAAATGGCATAAAAAAGTTGGAGATAAAGTTTCTGACGGAGAATTATTGGCGGAAATAGAGACCGATAAAGCTACAATGGAGTTTGAATCTTTTCAAGAAGGTATTGTTTTACATCATGGAGTTGCTGAAGGTGAAGCTGGAGCGGTGGATTCTATTTTGGCAATAGTTGGAGAGAAGGGAGAAGACATTACAGCCATACTTAATGGTCAAAATGGGCAAAGAAATGCTGATCCTGTAAAAGAAGAAACCCTGAAAGAAGAGGAGACAGTAGATTCTGTTTCCATAGACACTTCTTCAATTAATGCTAAGATCATTAAGATGCCCAAATTGAGTGATACCATGAAAGAAGGCACAGTGGCAGCATGGGTAAAAAAAGTGGGTGATGTAGTTGAATCCGGAGAGATTTTGGCAGAAATAGAGACCGATAAAGCCACGATGGAGTTTGAATCTTTTGAAGATGGTACTTTGCTATATCAAGGAGTAGAAGAAGGGGGTTCGGCAGAAGTTGATGCAGTTTTGGCTGTAATCGGCGAGAAAGGAGCAGATTATAAAACTTTATTAGAAGCGTTCAAACAAAATTCAGGGGCAGCTAAAGCAACAGGACCGACTTCGGAGTCTAAAGTTGAGCCTAAACAGGATAATGCATCCACTTCAGCTTCGGTAGCTAGTGTCAGTCCTACAAATGATTCATCAGATCGACTGAGGATATCGCCTTTAGCACAGCGTTTAGCAAAAGAAAAGGGAATAGATGTTTCAACGGTAAAGGGAACCGGCGATCATGGGCGTATCGTTAAAAGAGACATTGAGAATTATCAACCTTCTTCTGCTGTGACTAGACCAGCAACAGCCATTGGTGAGGAATCTTATGAAGAGCACAATGTTTCTCAAATGAGAAAGGCCATAGCTCGTCGTTTGGGAGAGAGCAAATACAGCGCGCCTCATTTCTATTTAACCATTGATTTGGATATGGATCAGGCAATACAGGCTCGAAAAGCGATCAATGCAATGCCGGATACAAAGATCTCATTCAATGATTTGGTGATTAAAGCTTCTGCAGCTGCATTGAAAAAGCACCCTGCTATTAATTCATCTTGGATGGGCGACACAATAAGAACGAATCGTCATGTCAATATAGGTGTAGCAGTTGCAGTAGATGAAGGACTTTTGGTTCCTGTAGTTAAAAACGCCGATTTAAAGTCGTTGACAGAGATTACAACAGAAGTAAAGACCTATGCAGGCAAAGCCCGTGAGAAAAAGTTACAACCTCAGGAAATGGAGGGCAGTACCTTTTCCATCAGTAATCTGGGAATGTTTGGTATTGAAGAATTTACCGCGATTATCAATCCACCTAATGCCTGTATATTGGCCGTTGGTGCAATTCGTGAAATTCCAGTGGTAAAAGATGGTCAGATCAGCATAGGTAATCGAATGAAGGTGACTTTGTCTTGCGATCATCGAGTAGTGGACGGAGCCACCGGATCAGAGTTCCTGCAAACATTTAAAACTTTTATAGAGAATCCGGTCACGATTCTAGGCTAAACAAATTGACTAAAGTAGCAGGGCTACTTTAATTGACATTTAATCGGCCGATCATGTTGGGATAATGTCCTGGGAATGTACAGATGTAGTGATATGAACCTTTATCCGGAGCATCGAACTCGATCTCTATACTTTCACCAAGATCAAGTATCTTTGTTTTTACAATAACACGCTCATCTTGAGGAGCAAAGCTGTTTTCTTTTCCTGCTTTTATTCCCGCGCTGGCAATATCCTGCCCTGAACCCAGTTCCACCAATACAAAATTGTGCAACATGCCGGGTGTAGAACTTTTGTTTTTAAATATCAATTTGATTTTGGAGTTTGCAGGTACATCTATTGTCTTTGGTTCAAAAGCAATTTCGGTCATCGATTCACCAATGGCATTAACATGAATAAGAATTGTTTCTTTCTCAGATGAGTCGTTCTTCACTTCTGTCTTTTGTTCTTTGCTCTTCTTTTCTTGATTGCCTGGTTTTTTTGCTTCTCCTCCACATGAGAAGATAAGAAGCGCGCATAAAATGACTAAACTTGTGTTTCTAATATGTTTCATGACTTGTGCTTAAGAAGGGTGTAAAGTTAGTTTTAAAAGTTCTCCTTAGTTTTTTCTTATTGACCTTAGCATGGGTGGTATTGTATCGTTTTGTTAATCCGCCAATCACTACCATGATGATCTACAAATATATGCACAATGACAAGCAAGACGTCTCCAGAACATGGGTGGATATAGAAGACGTTTCTCCTCGGGTGCCATTGGCCTTTATTGCTAGTGAAGATCAACTGTTTTTGAGCCATCATGGCTTTGATTTACATGCCATAAAAAAGGCCCTGAGTAAAAATGCCAAGGGAAAACGGAAGATAGGCGCCAGTACCATTTCTCAGCAAGTTGCTAAGAATGTGTTTTTGATTCCAAACAAAACCTATTTCAGAAAAGGCTTGGAGGCTTATTTTACAGTGTTGATTGAATGGATTTGGGGAAAGCGCAGAATAATGGAGGTTTACCTAAATAGTGTAGAAATGGGTGACGGAATATATGGCGTGGAAGCTGCCGCACAAGGCTATTTTAAGAAACCGGCAGAAGGACTGACTTTGTCTGAGTCAGCGCTTATGGCTGTGGCATTGCCCAATCCGCTTTTATTTCCTCTGGAACGGCCAAACGCATACATGTATAAGAGAAGCGAATGGGTGAAACGGCAAATGTGGAATTTGGGAGGGGTGGATATCTTGGAAGACTGGTATAAGTAAGTATCCCTAAAACAGTCTTCCATCTAGTAATTCAATACTTGGATCATTTAAAATGTAATTCGGAAGTTCATAATTACCAGACTTGAAAATGGCTATATGAAATTTGCTCTTTAAACGATTTATCTCAGCTTGATCAGGGATTATTGAATAAGCATTAAAGTTGGTATAAAACATGGCTTCCACATAATGCCGATCTTTTACATTAAAGAGTAATGAATTTTTTGGCAACCTATCCTTGAGAGCTTCAAACACTGCTTTATTATTGGCCAACTCATAATTGTAATAATTGATTGATAGGTAATTCTCTGATAATTTGGGTAATTGTATTCTATAGATGTAGAAAGAGAGCAATAGTATTGTGAAAATAGCAGTTGCTAACTTTTTGTTTGCCTTGATGTTTGTCAAATAAGAATAAAACTGATAAATAGTGACAGAAGCAAGGAAGTAAATAAAAGGCATCAGGATTAAAGTGTAACTGATCATTTTCGTTTTTGCAATCGCAAAAAACAACTCAACAAAAATCAGTGTGATAATAAAGCTGAGAAATAATGATTTGTTTTTCTTCTTTCTCCAAAAAAAGAAAATACCTAATAAAGCAAAGTAAGGAGCCAAGTTTCCAAATAAAAGATCCATCTTTTTCAAGTGAAACCGGGGTGAGCCTGTATGTCCCTCAATGGCCTCAAAAAGATGTTGACTGTTATAACGGTATTCTTCAATGGCGAGATCAGTAAAAGAACTTAAGATATAGAGTTGCCATGGCAAGATTACAATCACTGTAAACAATAAACTAATGAGTAGATCGGTGTAATTTTTTAAGTGATCTTGCCTAATCAGTTTATAAATTCCCCATGTGAAATAGATAAGTAAGCCGGTAAGCCACTTGCAAAGAATGGCAAATCCGGAGAATATGCCAATCAAAATTAACCATGACTTTTTACCAGATCGTAGATATTCAATCCAAGCCCATAAACTGGAACTGGTATAAAATAGAAAAGCAATGTCATTGTGGTCAAGCTGTTGTCTGCCAACGACTAATTCCATAATGAAATAAGAGCTGGATAGGAGTAGCCCCATGAAAAAGCCTGTTTTTTCATTGTCAAGCGCTTTGCCGATTCTGAAATAGATGGGAACAAGAAGAGTCATCATGACTGCACTAGGCAAACGAAGTGATAACTCACTGATTCCAAATAGTTTGAAGCTCAAAGCAATTTGCCATAGGAATAGTGGTTGTTTGTGTAACCAAAGGTGTGATTTGTCCCAACCGATATGATCAAACTCAACCGGAGTGGAAGGATATAGAAGGGGTAAAATAGGATTATTGCTCAGGTTTTTGGCAACAAGGGCATGGAAGCGTTCATCCCATAAATTTAAAAAGGGTTCAATCTCGATTAATGACAGGTAACTTAGAAATGTAATTGCTGTTAAGAGGATCAGGGCTAAGCTTGTGTTTTTCTTCGCGAAGAAAAACAGGCTCAAAATCATTAAGATAGCACTAATGGTTAAGGTAATTTTAAACATTTAATGTCAATTCAACCCTACTCCAAATCCAATTCTCAATACAGGATTCGTATAAGGTGATTGAGGCGTGTCGTTGAGGTTGTATAAAAGCAAAATACTGGCATAGAAACTTCCACCCAAGCTGGAGCGATAGCCCCCACCTAAAAACACGCTGCTAATGTTAATGCGTTCACCAAAGTTAATAATGGTATTGTCTTCCAGATTTAAGAGTTCGTATTCTGCATGGGCTAAAAAATTTTCTAAGAAGAAATACTGTGTGAAAATACCACCTCCATAAATGTTTGTTTTATAAACCGGAAAAAAAGGCAAGCCAGATCGGTCTTCAAAATAAATGTAACGTGCACTCAGACCAACAAGCCAGTTTTCTTTAAACAGATATCCGGCTGTTGGAGAGACTTCTACATAGGTAATGTCTCCAAATGTGGCACCAAGATTGCCTCCGAAAACCAGATTGTCAGGGTCAAATTCAAAGCCCTTTTTAGTCGTCGAATTTGTCTTTTTGGGTGAATTGAACTCGCGCGCCTGAGCTTGTATAAGCATGCTGAATAAAAGGAGAATAATTGCAAGTAAAAAATGACTAAACGGGAGATTTATTTTCATTTTTTCCTTCTGTAAGGAGATTTCTCCACTTGTGTAGTTACTTCTTTGTGACACGATGATCTTTGTAATTTAGATTTGAATAACTACAGTAGCAATAGTTGTTTTATGTTAAACAGTTTTGAAGGGAGGTGGCAGCCTCCCTTCTTGATTAAAACATAAAATTAAAGAAGAATATTTTATCTTGTCTTCTCAAAGTACAAATAGCACTTCTATCATGTCAAGAAAACGCTTATACTGGGCTTCTCAACTTACCGGATGGGCTTTATATGTAAGTCTTCTGGTGATCTTGAACCAGCTAGAGGGGTTTCCGATCAGTATAAAGTTTGTATTGAACTTGATTACTACATTCATTTTAGGTGTGATTTCTACCCATTTTTACAGAGAACTAATCATTCAATTGGATTGGTTGAGATTGCGGATTATAGAACTCATTCCCAGAATTATCGGAGCCTCATTTGCTTTTAGCACGGTTTACATCATCATACACCGGATCATATCTGATTTGATCATTGACAATTTTGGTATAGAGTTTAATTTTTTAGAGCTCTTGCAGAGTGCACTTAGTGTGTGGGTGGTCTTCATGTTTTGGTCGCTGTTCTATTTTTTGTTTCACTTTATTGAAAACTACAGAAAAGAGGAGATTAAAAATTTGAAATGGCAGGCCATGAAGAATGAGATCGAGTTGAATCGCTTAAAGTCTCAATTGAATCCTCACTTTATCTTTAACTCGATGAACATTATTCGGGCACTTGTAATGGAAGACCCTCAGAAAGCAAAAGATTCCATAACTCGCTTATCTAATATTTTGAGGAGTTCTATGCTCATGGGGCGAAAAAAAGTGATTTCCTTCTCGGAAGAATTACAGTTGGTGAAAGATTATCTTAATTTGGAAAAAACAAGATTCGAGGAGCGACTAAATTTAGAATTTACAATAGATGAATCTACACTAGATCACTTGGTTCCGCCCATGTTGCTCCAAACACTTGTCGAAAACGGCATTAAACATGGTATTGGGAAATTGCCCGAAGGAGGTACATTAAGTGTGGAGGCTAAGAAGGAAAATGGCAGTGGTGCTCTGCAAATTGAAATAGAGAATAGCGGTCACTACGAAGAAAATACAGATGGGGAAGTTGGATTTGGCTTAATTAATACCAAACAGCGCCTTCAGTTATTGTATGGGAACGAAGCAAGCTTTAGTATCACGAATACAAAACAGAACACAGTTATTTCTAAAATTAGAATTCCACGTGAATTGATAAAATATAAAGTCGATGAAAATGAAAGCAATCGTAATTGATGATGAACGTTTGGCGCGTAAAGAGTTGATTAACTTATTAAAGGATCATCCTGAAATAGAGATTATAGCAGAATGCAATAACGCGGATAATGCAGTAAATAAAATTGAGGTACTGAAACCGGATTTGATTTTTTTGGACATACAAATGCCAGGTAAAGATGGCTTTGGTTTGCTGGAAGAGATTTCCTTCGTGCCACATGTGATTTTTACGACAGCCTATGATGAGTATGCCATTAAAGCCTTTGAAGTGAATGCTTTTGACTATTTGCTTAAACCCATAGAGCAGAGCCGATTGGATGAGACTATGGATAAGTTAAAAAAGATGAAGCAAGAAGAAGAGGTTCATGCTCAGTCAGAAGGAAGTCAATCGACCAGATTAAAGGAAACGGATCAGGTATTTGTAAAGGATGGAGAGAAGTGTTGGTTTGTTAAGCTGAAGGATGTTAGCGCTTTTGAGTCGGAGGGGAATTATGTTCGCGTTTATTTCGGAGATAATAAACCGCTTATCTTAAAATCGCTGAATAGTTTAGAGCAGCGTCTGGATGACAAGGTCTTTTTTCGAGCTAACCGAAAATTCATCATTAATTTGCATTGGGTCAACAAGATTGAGAGCTGGTTTAATGGCGGTTTAAGAGTGAGTTTAAACGATGGAAAGCAAATAGAGATTTCACGACGACAAGCTGCGAAGCTGAAAGATAGAATGAGTTTATAGGCTTTGTCGTCTAAAAAAATGTATTCATCAATAAAAACGTTAGCTAGGTATAATTGTTATTAACGTGAGCCCTAATTTGCCTTAACTTGCATTAAAAATTAGGGAATGAGACATATAGAGATAGAACCAACTTACAAATCACCAAGGGTAGAATTTGACCCAACTGAGGGTCGCATGATTATAGAAGGGAAGTCAATACTTGTCAATGTTGAAGAGTTTTACAGACCTCTCTTAAACTGGATGGATGAATTTGTTGCAAATCCGACACATTCAAAAGTCGAATTTACTTTTGATATCGATTATTTCAATTTGGCTTCTACTAAGCGCTTCATGTTTTTTTTGATAAAGCTTAAGACTCTTGAGGAAAAAGGAATTCAAGTAAATGTCAACTGGTTTCATGCCAGTAACGACAGATATGCTCAAGAAATGGGCGAAGATCTTTCTCAACTGTTAAAAATGCCTTTCAATTTTATTGATTACGAAAAATTAAAAGAGAGGGAGTATAGCACGGTTGCTTAATTGGGCCAGTTTTCTTTTACGATAAATCCAACGGCTATCGGGATTTTTTTCTTGTTGTAAATGCAAATTTTTAAGGGTTGAAGAATTTTAATCTTTGACAAAAGATGTATTTTATTAAAGGTTTGACCTTCTAAAAAGAAAGGATAAAACCAGTCTTTCTTGTCTGTAATGATCTGGAAGCATTGTCCAAATTTTTCAAGAGTTTTTGCTTGACTTTCTTTAACGGCAAAAAAAGGAGTCAAGTTATCACCATTACAGAATTTGAAAATTCGACCGAGTGCCAAAATTTTCTCTTCCACCTGTTTTTGAAGTCCAAATTGACTAAGATGTCGGTTGATTAAGGTAGATTGCTGCTGCTCTAACTTGGCTTTTTTTGTTTTCCAAGAGTCATTGGTATTTGGCCCAACCCAGATGTGATTATCTGGAGTTTCTATATAGAATTTGCACGTGAATTCAAGATGAGTGAGCTGAGCAGCTTTCTTTATCAGAAAATCTGCTTCACCAAGTGTTTGTTTATGTTTAATCGCCTGAATAGAATGGCGTTCAAGTTCCCATTCACTATATGTTTCAATGGCATATTGAAGTAAGTATTCTGCATAGTCTCCCAAGCGTTGATGAGTCTGAACTTTCTTTAGCTCTTTAGGAGTTTTGGAATTGATGTTTGGCAATGTCTTAAATAAATGTTTAACAGGTATAGACTTTGACGTTTCTAGCTCTTTCATTTGAAGCATAAAGCAAAGATCTCTGAACGGTTTTTGCTCAAAATCTTTAAAGCACAAGATTTGCTTTGTATAGTCTGCTGAAAATCCCATGAATTATCTGAACTTTGCAGGCCTAAATTTATTTGAAAAGAATGAAAGCAGTTCAGTGGATCTTTAATGGTGTTATGATTTTGGCCTTAGCATATCTATTTTTTACAAAAGATCAGCCGGAAGAGCCGAAACAAGAAGAACCCAAATCTATTACTGAAAATGTAGGAGATACAGAATCATATGTGATCAGATACATTAATAGTGATACTTTGTATAAAGAGTATAAGTTGGTTCAGGACCGGTTCAATGATTTGGAAAAGAAGCAGCAACAGTATAGCAATAACTTAGATTATAAAGTGAATGCATTTAAAAAGGAAGTAGAGGAATTTCAACAAGCTGCGGCTTCGATGAGTCAATTCGAGGGGCAAATGAAGCAGAAAGAATTGATGCAAAAAGAACAAGAGCTAGCTCAGTTACAGCAAGATTTGTCGAGCAAGCTTTTAGATATGGAACAACAAATGCTCATGGAATTGAGAGGGAAAGTGATCAAGAAGCTAGAGGAATTTAAGCTGGAGGGTGTAGACCTTATTTTGGATCATTCGGGAACAAGTAGCTTATTGGTAGCCAATGACAGTTTAGATATTACTCAAGAAGTACTTGAATATTTGAACACCGAGTATATCAATTCTAAAACTCAAGATTAATGTTGATTGCCAGATTAAAGAAAGAAACCAATATTGTAGAATATCTGATATACATGTTTCAGATAGAGGACATTATTCGGTCATTTCAATTTGATTTGAATGCGATTGATGTAGCAGTAATTCAGAAGTTCGATCAATCCGATAAAGTCAAGTTAGAGATTAGAGAGTGGTACGAAAACCTGATTAATCAAATGAAAACTCAGGGTATTCAAAAGACAGGCCATTTGCAAGAATTGAAAGACATAATAAAGGGCTTGGATGTGTTGCATCAGACTTTATTGACTACAATTCAAGACAAAACCTATCAGGAGAAGTACGAGACGGCAAAGTTAGCTTTAACTGAATTGGTAAGAAAATCAGGTGGGCGACACTTTCAAAGTGAAATAGAAATTGGGCTGAACGGTGTATATGGTCTTTTAGTCTTGAGATTAAAGCAAGAAAACATAGCGCAAAGCACAGAAAAGGAACTAGGAAAAGTAAGTGCATTATTGGCGCGTTTAGCCTACCAATATCAGCAAATGAAAATGGGCAAATTGAGTCTCCCCGAAGAGAAGTTCAATTGAGCTCACCAAGGTGAGTATACTTAAAGCCCTTGTCGTATTTAATGCCATAACCAAAGAAACGATCCATAGCGATATGAGTAAAAAGAATTACACCGATAAGCTCAGTTAGTGAACTCTTGGTTACCCAACCTAAGATTAAGATAGCAATGGCTATTCCTCTATGATGAAATAGATTATAAGTAAAGGCACCGACTTTTGAGTTAAAAAGATAGCCAAGCATTCCTATATCCGGACTTAAAAGCAATAGAAGAAACCACCACCAAGCGTAATCCAATTGTTTAAAGAGAAAAATGCCGAAGATAAAAAGAGCAAGTTCTTCAGCTTTTAGTAGATGTTTCATTTGTCTTTGTTATCTGATTTCAAATAGTCTGCAATCACCTCACCGTCTAGAAGCGTTTCGACTTTTGAGCAAGCCTCTCTCATGTTTTGAGAATGCATCTTTGACTCGGTGGGTAAACTCTTCCATTTTCTTTCCCATTGCTCCTTTGTGGGCCATTGAGCATAGGCATAGTATTCGTTTTCACTTACCTGATGTACTCTGGAACCCAAACTGCCTTCGTGCTCAAGAATAAGTTCAGTAAGTTTTCCCCAGGCATTGAGAAACTTCTCATTTTGCCCATCTTTAACTTCAAATCGATAGACGATACAATACATATCTACTTTCTTCTATTTTGCACATTTCCAATGACGGCACCTCCTACTACTCCTAAAGCAATGCCTGAAGAAAGGCTATCGGTAGCGATGCCTATGGCTGTACCAATTGCAACTCCTATAACAATGTAGAAACCGATGCTTTTACTCTTCATCTTTAATTTTTTATTTTGCTAAGTTTACTAAATATCTTAATACTCCAAAATGGATTCAAAACGACTGAACCTAAAATCCTGGGCTGAAGAAGATCGCCCCAGAGAAAAATTTTCATTGAAGGGAAAGAACAGCTTATCAGATGCCGAATTGATTGCCATCCTGATAGGTTCCGGGAATAAGCACGAAACAGCTGTGGAACTGTCAAAGCGCATTCTGGCTTCTGTCAACTCCAACCTTCACGAACTGGGTAGAAAGGACATTGAATACCTTATGAAATTTAAGGGCATAGGTGAGGCCAAAGCCATTTCGATTGCAGCTGCCCTCGAGTTAGGAAAGCGAAGAAAGGAAACAGAATCTTTAAGGAGAGTAATGATAAAAAGCAGCAAAGATGCTTACGAGGTTATTTCTGCAGAATTGAGTGATTTACCTCATGAAGAGTTCTGGATCTTATTGTTGAACAGAGCAAACAGGGTGATTCAGAAGTTGCACATTAGTAAGGGAGGAGTGAGTGGTACTTTCGCAGATTCCAAATTGATTTTTAAACCTGCGATAGAACAGCTAGCTTCTTCTATCATATTGTGTCATAATCATCCTTCTGGAAACCTTAAAGCCAGTCATGCTGACATTCAATTGACAAAAAAATTAGTTGCCGCAGGAAAAAATTTGGACATTAGCATTCTAGATCATCTCATCATTGGTAATAATTCTTATTATAGCCTATCAGATGAAGGATTAATGTAGTATGCTCTTAATTTATGTTCCCAAAATAAGTCCCAGAAGTCGTTATACGATAAAGACAGTATTGACCCATTTCTTAAGCTTACAATCTTTTGAGTTAACAAGTGACCTTGACCGCTTTACAGAGTATATTGGACCTAAGCTGGTCTATGCTAAGAAAGCAATTGGGGATGAAGCGTTTATTTATGCTTCGGGCTTATTGGAGCGTAGGGATATTCAGGAGCAGAATCTGGAATTTTCAGAATATGAGGGAACTCCTACATTATTCCCTCAAAAAATAAAGGCGCTGTTGCCTTTTGATCTTTTTTCAGCTGTATTTTTTATGTTGAGCCGATATGAGGAATATTTACCTCATATCAGAGATCATTATGATCGATTTACTGCTCAACACAGTATTGCATTTAAGCAGACTTTTATAGATCAACCCATTGTAGATCATTGGGTTCTTTCTTTCAAAGAAAAATTAATTGCCCTTTATCCTCAGCTTAAGTTTGGAAAGAGACAATACAGGTATTTGAATACCATTGACATAGATAATGCTTATGCCTATAAACATAAGGGCTTGGTTAGAACAACAGGATCAATCTTGAAATCAATCTTTAAAGTCAATGTTAAGGATTTGGGAACTCAGTTGTCTGTGCTTTTTGGCAAAAGGCAAGATCCTTTTGATAATTATGATTATTTGAGGGGCATTCAGAAAAAACACAATCTGGAAAGCACTTACTTTTTCCTTCTGGCTGATTATGGCTTGAATGATAAAAATCTATCACATGAAAACAGAGCATTTCAGTCTTTGATTAAATCATTGGCTGATTTTGCGTCCGTAGGAATTCACCCCTCTTTTGGTTCGAATAAATTTCCTGAGAGATTAAGGTCGGAGATAAAACGACTAAAAAGTATCACCAATCGGGAAATACATAGAAGTCGTCAGCACTTTTTGAAGTTGAGTTTGCCGGAGACTTATCGAAACCTGATTGAAAATGACATTCAAGAGGACTATACCATGGGTTTTGCATCTGTTTCTGGCTTTCGAGCCGGAACATGCACACCTTATCCTTTTTATGATCTGGATGAGGAAGTAGAAACGAAACTAATGGTATTTCCTTTTCAGGTTATGGAGGCGACCTACCAATATTATCAAGAAAAGTCAATGGATCAGATTAAAGAGGAAATATCTTCCATCATAAAAAAAGTAAAAGAAGTTGAAGGTACCTTTATTAGTTTATGGCACAATGAAAGTTTAAGTGATGAGGGAGAATGGAAAGGTTGGCGTCACATTTACGAGCACATGATTCAAAACGCAGTATCCTAACTTAATTTTTTATTAAGATCGAACTTTTTAATTCATCTAAAAAAGCACCAATAACTTCTTTATCTACATGATCCATCACCACTATTTTCCACCACCTTGGCTTATGCTCATAGGTGTCAGCGACCAGCTCATATTTAAAACCCAATTCGTCCGGTAAATCCATAGCATCAATTGTGACGATGTTGAGGTAAGGATTTCTAAAATATCGAATCTGTAGCTCATCCAATTCACGACAGAGAAAATTCGTCCTTTCAATAATTGAATTCATTTTCCGCGTCCATCCTTCTGAACCGTAATTCATCAAAATCATCCAGATCACAACGGCATTTGATCCGCTTCTACTTCCACAAATGGTATAATCGAGCCCGGGTACATACTGTGCTTCTTCAGTTGTGACATAATGCATAAAGCCCTTTCTAATAAGAAACAGTCCTGTACCATAAGGCGTTTGAAGCATTTTGTGCCCATCAATAGAAATGGAACTTACCTTAGAGTTAGAGAAGTTGTGCGTATTGTCAGGATGTGTAAATGGGTAAATGAATCCACCAAACGCAGCATCTAAATGAATTTTATAGAGGAACTCATAACGTTCTATAGCTTCACAGATCGGTTCTATTTTATCTACAGAACCAAACATGGTCGTTGATACATTTATGATGCAAATAAAATACCTGATGCCATTAGTCTTGGCCAATTCTAATTGACGTTCAAGATCGTTTGCTTCGATCTCGCGACTGGCTTCATCAACCTTGATTGGATAGGGTTGTATTTGCAGAAGGTCACAGCCCTTTGCAATTGAATAGTGAGTATCTTTTGAGAAGAGGACACCGATTTGCTCATTATCGGCATTGTATTCCCGTTTGAAATAATTCCTGTATATCCACAAGGCTTCAATGTTGGCTTCTGTGCCTCCTGTAGCGACATATCCATCCTGTTTATCCGCTTCGCCTTTAAAGATTTGTTCTGCGCAAAGCTTGATAAGTTCTTTTTCTATGGCTTGAGTGCCTTTAAATATTGAAGACGATTGATGACTTAAAGTATGGCATCCAATATGATTTGGATTTGAGATTAAAGTCTTTAAATATGGAGCATTCTCAAGAAAAGGCGCATCATGGTAGAATTCCTTTTGGTCTAAAAAAGTACCTGGAATTCCCAATATCGGACTTTTGAAATAGCTTTGGTTTATGGCCAAGGCTTCATCTACCCTTTGATTAATCTCTTGTCTAGACAGTTGCTCCCAATACATGTCAATGGCAATTAACGGTTTGGGTTCCTATTTTACTTAGCTCGGGGCTTATATATGGGATGCCTAAATCAAGACCCCTTAAAATAAATAAGAGGCCAATGGCAAAAACAAAGTATGGAGTGACCTGTCTGATACGTGTTCTCCAAGATAATTTTACACTTGCACCAATAACGGCTACAGCCCACATCAATGGAAGGGTTCCTAATCCAAAAAAGAGCATGAACTGCAATCCACCTAAAGCCCCTCCTGCGGCAGTAGCTCCTGCTAGGGCCATATATACCAATCCACAAGGAAGGAAAGCATTTAAAAAGCCAATAAGGTATAAATTGAAAAGTCCCTGTTTTTTAAACCGACCGGATAGTGCGACTTTTATTTGACCAAGCTTTAGACTCCATTTTCCGGAATTGACTTGAGCACTAACAAATAAACTCAGGATCATCAGAAATCCGATAGCAATAGATAAGACTTGTTGCCATCCAAATACAGAAAAACTCAAGCCGATAATGCCAAAAACAACTCCAATAAGTGAATAACCACTTAGTCGCCCAAGATTATAGGTAAGACTACCTGAATAGATACTCCATTTTGACGTGCGATCTAATGGTAAAGCAAAGGCAATAGGACCGCACATTCCAATACAGTGGAAGCTGCCCAAAAGCCCAATTGTAAATGCCGTCCAAAGTAAGATCATGGTATAAAAATGGTGTTTTCCTGGTAATAGCCTGTTTCACCCATCTTCCAGTCTGTTTTAACAATGTATTTCCCCTTAACAAACTTGTTTAGAGCGATCTTTTGAACTCCACTGCTTAACTCAATGTTTTCCTTAAAATCCTGACTCTCATCCGAAGGTCTGAAAAACTCGATATGCCCAGTGATCGGCAGTTCACTTTCAGGAAAACTTAGAACAACTTGATCGTTATCTATGCTAATCTTTAATTTATCATTCAGTTGCTTGGCATTTGATACTTTATCAATCACGCCTTGAAATTCAATCTCTTTTTGATAATAATCTTCAGTCACCAAGTCGTATTTTTCTCCAAAAGCCATGTAGACCATTATTCCAATAAAAAGAACAAATGAGATGTACAAAATGGCAATTCTATTTCCCCAATTCAATTTCATTTCTTTCTTCTTTTTACAGGTGCAAGAAAGCTTGTTTCGTATTGGTCCAATTGTTCTCCCTTATCATTGTAAATACCGATATGAATATCTGATTTACGGTCATTGAGTAGGTTTTTGTCGATATAAACTAAAAATGTACCTTCCGAGAGAGACTCAGGTGGAATTTGTAATTGACTATTTCCAATCAGTTCAATTTTTCCTTCGATGTCTTCAATACGTATTTCTGCAGGTATACTGTCAAACGTTTTATTGATGATCTTGAAATTATACATGTTGCTGATAATGTCATTATCATGCTTAAGATATTGTTGTCCAGGAGTTTTTAGAACAGATAAGTCGACTTCCGTTCTACTCAACAGAAGAAAGCTGGCGATTCCTAAGATAAGTATCAATACGCATGAGTAGGCAATTGTTCTGGTTGTCCATATTTTGTTGCGCTTACTTACGATTCCTTCTTCTGAATCATATCTTATTAAACCCTTTGGAAGTCCAACACTTTCCATCATATGATCACAGGCATCAATGCATGCAGTGCAGTTGACACATTCCAATTGAGTTCCATTTCTGATATCTATGCCAGTCGGGCAAACATGAACACATTGCTTACAGTCGATACAGTCTCCTTTATTACTTGCGCCCCTATCCTCATTTTTTTTGAATTTAGCACGCATTTCTCCTCTTATGTAGTCATAAGCTACCACAATGGAATTACGATCTAACATTACACCTTGCAGTCGTCCATAAGGACAAGCTACCAAGCAGACCTGCTCTCTGAACCAGCTGAAAACGAAGTAGAATACACCTGTGAAAATAAGTATGGAAACGAGCCCACCGATATGATTAAGAGGGGAATCACTAATGATTTCAATGAGGGCATCAGAACCAATGATATATGCTAAAAAGGTGTTTGAAATGAGAAATGAGATTAAAAAGAAGACAATGTGTTTCAGGGACTTCTTTCTTAGTTTTTCAGCATTCCACGGCCCTTCATTCAATTTTTTTTGCTGTCTGAAATCACCTTCTATCCAGTATTCAATTTTCCTGAAAACCATTTCCATAAAGATGGTTTGAGGACAAACCCATCCGCAGAATACTCTGCCAAACACCACCGTAAACAATACGATGAAGAGCATGAAGCTGAGCATGATAAGTACAAAAATGTAGAAGTCTTGCGGCCAAAATACCTGACCGAGAATAACAAATTTGCGTTCCAGAATATTAATGAGCAATAAGGGTTGTCCACCAATTCTAATAAAGGGACCACTGAAAAGCAATGCTAACAGAGCGAGACTTACCCAGGTCCTTAAGTTGTATAATCTTCCTTTGGGCTTTTTAGGATATATCCAGTTTCTTTTCCCCGAATCATCAACTGTCGCGATGGAATCGCGAAAGCTTTGATCCATATATTCCTCTTTTTCTTTCTGCATGCCTTAGTCATTAATAGCGACTGCATCATCAGCAGATGCAGTGCTATCGGCTTCTTCAGCTGGGGCTGTTTCTTCGGGTATCCAAAGTTCACCTTGAGGGTCAATACCATCAGGTGGGTTGCTGCCCTGTAAACTCAGCACATAGCTGGCAACCTGTTGCATTTGCTCAGGATTAAACTGAGTTTGCCAAGGAATCATGCCTTTAGCTGGTATACCGTATTTAATAGTTTTAAACACATTCTGTATACCACCACCATGAATCCAATATTCATCAGTTAAGTTCGGGCCTGCTCCACCACCACCAGATTGGTTATGACATGTTGCACAGTTACCTTTAAAGATAGCAGCTCCTTTTGCTAAGTCTGCTTCATCAATTAGGAGTGTTACATTTTCTTCTGTCAACTGCTCTCCGGCATCTGCTAGAGCTGATTCTTTCTCTTGCTCTGCTTCTTCTAATTGAGCCAGATATTCTGCATGACTCAGTTTTCCATGTCCTGTAATATGGAAGCGGATTAAATAGACAATTGAGAAGATAATCGTTGCATAAAACAAATATTTCCACCAAGGGGGAAGGTTATTATCGAGTTCATGAATGCCATCGTAGTTATGATCAAGCATGACCTCAGCTTCTTCTTCGATTGGCACATTGTCTGTTAAGTGTAGGTTCTCAAAGACACTGCTTTCCTCTTCTTCAAAGCTCTCGCCACTTTGTATTCTTATGGCTGTTTTTAATGTTTTGAAGAGGTAGGCAATCATTGCTCCCAAAAAGAAGATAACTGTTACTAAAGTCCAAAACAGTCCTTCTGACATAACAAAGCTGTTCCAGGTGCTTTCTTGCTCTGCAGCACTCGCCTGAAAAGAACCAGCCATTAGGGTAATGATTCCAATTGCCTTGGCCGTGTTTGATGCATTGTTGTTTTCTTTTTTGTAGCGTTTATTGATGCTAATAATTGATTTTCCCAAAGCATTTAATACAAAGAGCAGGAGCAATATTATGCCGATCATAACGGCTAATAAAGTAGCATCAGATATGCCATTGATTATGCCATTTTGAGCCTGAGAAAACAGGGGTAGTCCAAGGGCAATTACTCCTAAACGGAGCTTTGCAAAGCCATTTTTATTTCTAGTTTCCATTGGTATTGTCTTTAAGGTGAGTAGTCTTAAGATTAGAATCATCTTCAAGAGGTAGTGTGGCCATGAAGTCGACATCTGCCTTTTTCATTTTGTATACCCAAACGAATAATACAATGAAAAATAAAAAGAAGATGATGAATGAGATCACAGGAAAAATATCAATTCCTGCAATGGTCTCCATATTGTGTTTAATAAATTTCAACATGATTATTCAGATTTAGCAGTTTGAGTAGTTGTTTCGATATCACGCCCTAGTCTTTGCAAATAGGCAATTAAAGCAACTATTTCACGATCCGGAGCAACTTCAAATCCATCTTCTTCAAGCAATGGTCGCATGTCTTCTACGATCTCATTCGCTTGTTTAACCACATCTTCGTTTGCTTTTTCCGGATAATCTTCAGCATAAGGTACACCAAGTGTAATCATTGCTCGGATTTTTGCAGCAGTCATGCTTGTATCGTATGATTTGTCCAACAGCCAAGGGTAAGCAGGCATAATAGATCCATCAGAAACACTTCGAGGGTCATACATGTGTTTAAAATGCCAAGAATTTGGCTTTTTTAACTTAGCAGAGCCTTCTCTTGCCAAATCAGGCCCTGTTCGTTTAGAACCCCACAAGAAAGGATGATCGTAAACAAACTCTCCCGCTTTTGAGTACTCTCCGTATCTGGCAGTTTCCGATCTAAATGGACGTATCATTTGACTATGGCAACTAACACAACCTTCCTGTATATAAATATCTCTTCCGTGTAATTCAAGTGGAGTATATGGTTTTACCGCTTTAATGGTCGGGATATTTGATTCGACCAAGAAGGTAGGTACCATTTCTACAATTCCTCCGATTAAAATCACCACTAAAGAAACGATTAACATTTGAGCAGGTTTTCTCTCAATCCATCTGTGCCAGTGTTCATCTTGATGATTCGCTCTCAGTGGTTTCATGGCAGGCGCTTCTGCTTCTTCGGTTTTGATGAATTTTCCTGCCTTAGCTGTCATGATCAAGTTTATAACCATAGATACAACTCCGACATAGTAGAGCAAGCCTCCAATACCTCTATAAGCATACATCGGTATAATGTTGGTAACGGTCTCTAAGAAGTTTGGATAAACTAAAAATCCATCTTTAGTAAACTCATTCCACATTTGACTTTGAGCAAATCCTGCCCAATACATGGGAATGGCATAAAAGAGTATACCTAAAGTTCCAATCCAGAAGTGAAAATTGGCCATTCTCTCAGAATATAGTTTGGTATTGAAAAGTTTAGGCCATAAGAAATAAAGCATACCGAAAGTCAGGAAGCCATTCCATCCAAGAGCACCAACGTGTACGTGTGCCACAATCCAGTCTGTAAAGTGAGCAATGGCATTTACATTTTTCAATGAAAGCATTGGCCCTTCGAATGTTGACATACCATAAGCTGTAATGGCAACAACCATAAACTTTAGAACTACAGAGTCTCTTACTTTATCCCATGCTCCTCTTAAAGTTAACAGTCCATTAATCATCCCTCCCCAGGAAGGAGCAATAAGCATCACTGAAAAAACAACACCTAAAGATTGAGCCCAGTCCGGTAAGGCACTATACAATAAATGGTGAGGCCCAGCCCAGATGTAAAGAAAGATCAAAGCCCAGAAGTGAATGATCGATAAACGGTAAGAAAATACAGGTCTGTTAGCAGCTTTGGGGACAAAATAGTACATCAAACCCAAGTAGGGAGTCGTTAGGAAAAAAGCCACAGCGTTATGACCATACCACCACTGCACCAAAGCATCTTGAACACCGGCATACCATGAATAACTCTTTAAGAAGCTAATTGGAAGCTCGAATGAATTGACAATGTGCAATACTGCTACAGTAACAAAAGTGGCAATATAAAACCATATTGCGACATAAAGGTGACGTTCTCTTCTTTTTAAGATAGTGGCAAACATGTTCCAGCCAAACACTACCCAGATAAGTGCGATAGCGATATCTATGGGCCATTCTAATTCGGCATACTCTTTTGATGTAGTGATTCCTAAAGGAAGTGTTATAGCGGCTGATACAATGATTAACTGCCAACCCCAGAAATTAATTTTGCTGAGCAGATTACTCCACATCGGTGTTTTTAACAATCTGGGAAGAGAGTAATAGACACCGGCAAATATTCCATTACCTACAAATGCGAAAATAACCGCATTGGTATGAAGCGGTCGGATTCGACCAAAGGAAGTATATTCTAGGCCAAGATTTAGTGCGGGAAAAATCAATTGGAAGGCGACCAACAGACCAACCAGCATTCCAACCAGACCCCACAGTATTGTAGCATTTGCAAATAACCTGACAATGTTATTGTCGTAGCTAAACTTTTCAATTTGTGTGTTACTCATCTCGATTTATTTTATCGTTAGTAGTGTTTGTTTTTACTTGATCATCTAAGAGCATTCTCACCGAAGGGGTGTAATCATCATCATACTGTCCGGCCTTGACCGACCATATGAAAGCCGCAAGAAATCCAAGTGCCACAATAAGACTCGCAAAAATTAGAATGATTAAAACGCTCATGTTTATATGATAATGGACAAATATAAAAATGTAACTGAAGTCCAAAAAATGATAAATATCATAATTCAAAAAAAAATCTAAGTCTCTTGAATTAGCAAGCCATCAGCTACTTATAATTTTTTAGACTGTATAAAAACAGCAAGGCTTACAAAAGCAACCACAGTTATTGAACTAAGTGGCATCAGTATAGCCGCAAAGACAGGTGATAGAAGTCCTCTCACGGCAAAACTTAATCCGATCAGATTGTATAGAAAAGAAATGATGAATGAAACAATAACTATCGTTTTAGCGCTTCCTGCAAAATCAATGAACTGCTTCAATTTTCCAAATTGAGATGCATTGAGTATAACATCACATGCCGGAGAGAAAGCATTGGTATCTTCGGCAATTACCAGTCCAACATCACTTTGTTTTAAAGCACCTGCATCATTTAGTCCATCTCCTACCATCATCACCTTTTCGTGATTGTTTTGAAGCTGTCGAATGTAGTGTAGTTTATCTTCAGGACTTTGGTTGAAATGTAAATTGCTATTTGTTTCAAACAATTTTTGCAGATGCTCTTGCTGTCCTGTACTATCTCCAGAAATGACTGATAGTTGGAATTGTTTGTTGAGTTTTTGAATCAAGCTCTCAAGTCCGGTTCTATACACGTTGTTAATTGTAAAGTAACCGATAAGTACCTGATTAATGCAGAGCACGACTTTTGTACTTGTGTCCTCCAATAGTTGTGGTGCTAACCATTCTGCAGAACCAACCTGAAAATTATTTCCACGATAGGTAGCTTCCATTCCTCTGCCTTTTATCTCTTCAAAAGATTCGAGTTTAATCTCTTTTTCAAACGTAAAGCGTTGAAGTATAAGCTTACTTAAGGGATGATTACTTTGGTTAAAAATGCTTCTAAAAATGTGTTGTTGTCCATCCGTTAATTTTTTCCCCGTATAATTTATATGTCCCTTTCTCGAGAAGGTGAGTGTACCCGTTTTATCGAATACGATGTGTTGAATTTTAGCTAGGTCTTCAATGACTAAGCTGTCTCTTAAGTAAAAAGCATGTTGTCCGAGAAATCGACTTGCATGTCCAAACGCAAAAGGAGCAGCTAGAGCCAAGGCACAGGGGCAGGCTACAATCAAAACAGCTGAAACAATGGATATGGAGACAGACAGACCACTTTGAAAATAATGAAATAGTCCGGCAAAAATGGCAATGCTCAATATGATGGGTGTAAACCACTGACTAATCTGGTCTGTAAGGTTTGAGAATGAACCCGATTGCTGTCTTTCGTGTTGGTAGTTGTTCCATAGCCTGGTCAATTTACTTTGTTGAAGTTCTTTAATGGCTTCAATTATGATGGCTTCACCTTCGTGCCTTCCGCCGGCATAGATTTTATCTCCTGATTGTTTTTCGATGAGGTCGGACTCACCTGTGGCGAAACTATTGTCAATTTTAGCCTTATCTGAGATCAGCACGGCATCTACGGGAATCAACTCTCCATTTCGAATTAAAAGTCGATCACCCTTTTTAATGGCCTTGATCGGTATACTTTCTTCCTGGTTGGAGTGATTAATTCGTGATACTGAAATGGGGAAGTAAGATTTATAATCTCGTTCAAATGAGAGCTGATGATAGGTTTTTTCCTGAAATATCTTACCAAGTAGCAAGAAAAATAGTAATCCACAAAGAGAGTCAAAGTATCCGGGTCCTGATTGGGTAAGGATTTCATAGCTGCTTTGAACATACAAAACAATTATTCCTAAAGAGATGGGAACGTCAATGTTTAATCTTTTGTTTCGTAAACTAATGAGCGATGATCGAAAGTAATCTTGTCCACTATAAAGAGTAACGGGGGTAGCTAAGGCAAGGTTTAACCAACCGAACCATTGTCTAAAAGCCTGTGAAGATTCATAGTCTAGACCAAAGTATTCGGGTAAACTCATTAACATGATGTTCCCAAAAGCAAATCCCGCAAGACCCACTTGGTAAATCAGTTTCCGACTTACCTTGCGTCTTTTTTTTTCGGTCTGATCTAATGTTATTCTGGGTTCATATCCTAAACGGCTTAGGAGTTCTACAAGCTGGCGAATAGAGAATTTTTCTCGCTTAAATGTGATGGATGTTTCCTTCTTGACGAAGTTTACCCTTGAGTCAATAATGTTTTCATTTAACTTGTATAAGTTTTCCAAGAGCCATAGACAAGAACTACAATGGATTTGTGGGATATAAAAGCTGACTTTACAGATATTTTCATCTTGAAAATCAACAATCTGATCAATAATTTCAGGATTATCCAGATAGGCGAGCTTTTCTAAGGATTGACTATCCGGTGAAATGCCCGGAGTATTTTCGATGTCATAGTAATTACAAAGGTCATTTGAAGATAAAATCTCGTAAACCGTTTTACAACCATTACAACAAAAAGCATGATCTTCGAATTCAATTAGCTCATTTAGACAGGGCTCTCCACAATGGAAACATTGGGTGGTAGATTCTTTTATCATACAATCGCAAAAATCCTTTTATACTTTAGTCTAAAGTATGATATTTGTCATAAACAGATGCCTTCCTGATGAACGAAAAACAAGAAGCCCATAGTTGTTCGACCTGTGGTTCCAGAAACGGATCGGTTTTCTGTGGATTACATAAAGATCAGCTGGATGTAATAGATGAAACAAAGAGTTGCGACTTTTACGCCAGAGGTGAACAAATCTTTAAGGAAGGCTCTTATGCTCGAGGGCTATTTTGCGTGAATAAAGGAAAGGTAAAATTGAGCCGGACAGGACCTTCGGGGAAGGAACAAATTATACGTTTTGCAAAGCCCGGAGATGTAATGGGGTATAATGCCATGTTAAGTAATAGTCCTTTGAGTAGTACAGCCGTGGCCTTAGAAGATGCGGCCATTTGTTTTATTCCTTCTTCCAAATTTTTTGATCTGATAAAAACTGAACCTGACTTTAGTCTAAGAATGTTGGAATTGACTGCTCGCAATTGGAATAAGGCTTCCAGACTGATCACGGATATGGCTCAAAAAACAACCAAGCAACGATTGGCAGAAATGCTGTTGTGGTTGAAAGAAACTTTTGGTTTAGATGAACAAGATTGCATAGACATTAACCTAAGTCGTGAAGAAATTGCCAATCTTGTCGGAACAGCTACTGAGGCAGTCATTCGCTTATTAAGCGAATTGAAGAAAGAACACCTCATTGCTCTCAATGGAAAAAGGATTCGACTATTGGATATTCATGGTTTGGTCATGTTAGCTGACCTGGTGGATTAATATTATTGTATAAGTCTATTACGCAAAAAGCCCCTGCAAAACAGGGGCTTTTTGGTAGTAGGTATTTTTGTTTAATTGGTAATGACTATTCGTTTAAGTTCTTGTTTCGTTCCATTATCCAATTTA
>CAYULW010000009.1:0-117367 GCA_964445815.1 uncultured Flavobacteriales bacterium | reverse complement strand
CCGCTTTTCTTTTTAGTCTTTCTTCTTCTTGCTTACTATTGCCACCACAGGCAGCTAATCCGATTATTGCAAATGCTAGGGCTGTATAAACTAACTTTTTCATGTTTTTAGAATTAATTATGGTTCAAATGTATAATGTGAATAAATCTTAAAATATGACAAATATCATCTTTTTAAAATAAAAAGACCTTTTTGTCTTAATTTAGTGTATATAATTGATAAACAATTAAATATCTAATTACTTGATTTATTAAGAGATAAGCACCTCTAACGAAATTTCTATTTACCTCTTTGTATACTTATAAGCATTGAATGAAAATCTTCTATGAATATTCTACGAATGCACCATTCTTACCTTTATAGATGTTCAATTGTTATATGCCTTGGTTAAATAATTGCTTAATTTTATACAACTCTCTCAAATACAACGAGAAAGAGTTCGAAAACAATCTCATTGGCTCCACTTACACCCGTTCTGATAATTTTAGATTAGTTATGATTCTTCATTGACTTATGTATTCTTATACTTAGAATCTTTACATTTATTTCATGCCTCAAAATCAAATTGTGTATCTATTAAAATGCTCTGATGATTCAACTTATACCGGTTGTACTTCAAATCTTAAACAGAGATTAATGGCCCATCAGAATGGACAAGTTGACTATACTAAGTCAAGATTACCGATCGAGTTGATCACATACATAACTTTCTCAGATAAAACCAAAGCCTTTCAATTTGAGAAATATCTTAAATCAGGTTCAGGAAAAGCATTTGCCAATAAAAGATTTCTTTAAGTTCCTTTTGGGTAAAGAAGGTAAACAAAAATACATATGGTCAACATGAATTTTGATTCTTCAACAGCAATAAACGAAATTTGGACTTACATCACTGAATCAAATGATCATTTGATAAACTCATTAAAACAATTATGATGAGGCCATTTATTGCGATTGCTACAATTGTGTTATTATTATTGGGATGCATGGAGTATGAGATGGACTATGAATATATTATCATTAATAAAATAGACCAACCCATAAGCGTAGAAGCTATATTAGAAGCTCCTCTTGGCAAAAATTCAAGGAGGATAAATAAATCACAACAGGTCAAAATTCTCAATTGTTGTGGAGGAACAGGTGGTAAGAAAGAATACCCTAATGATATTAGGGACGAATTCTGGTACATTAACTCACTTAAAGTCTCGACAGAAGATACTTTGTTTCCTGTAAACCTAGCAGATAAAAACCTATGGCTTTTCTCATCAGAAGTACATCGCGGAATTTATACATTGACAATAGATAGTGCCAAACTTTCATTAAAATAAACGAGTCGAGTTGGGTAAAAACCGAATAATTATAAAAAATCAGCCTGTTCAATTCATATGACTCCTTAACATTCTGTAAAAAAAGTTCAACAATAATCTCTCTGGCGCTGCCAAAATATTGAAAAGGTCTGCTTTCAAAACTCTCCTATTCTTGATATTCCAAAATATCACCTGGTTGACATTCTAATACCTGACATATGGAATTTAAAGTACTAAATCGAATCGCTTTTGCTTTTCCGGTTTTTAAAATTGAAAGATTCGATAAAGTAAGACCTACTTGTTCAGACAATTCATTCAACGACATTTTTCGTTTGGCCATCATCACATCTAAATTTATAATTATGGCCATACCTTAAATTGTTAATTCGTTTTCTGTCTGAATTTCAACACCACGCTTGTAAAACAAACTGATAATAAACACGACACCCGCCATAAATAAAAACTCTTCAGCTGACCAATCGAAATTAATTGTTACACTTTGATTAACTAACCATTTACTAATTGCAGTCCCGATTAGAGCTATAAATCCAGCCAATAGACAAACATAGCTGATTTTACTTATCAAATCAGAAATGGACCGACTAAATGGAATTTGTTCGTCGAACCTAGAAAATAGTTTTATAATTAGGAAAAAGATAAAAGCTTGAATAGCTAATAGAAATAGCATAAAAACTACAAATGCTACATAGTGACCAGGGCTAAAACTATGTATACCCGAAAGGTCGAGACCTAAATATAAATCTTTTGTAGCCTTTTGGTTGACAAACAGGCTCACAATAAACGAAATAAGAATTGCACCAGCTTTGATGCAAATTGCAATAAAAATTACCCAAGAAACAACTTTCATTGATTTTAAGATTTGACTTGTTTTCATATATGACTCATTTAATAAAAGTCAAATATCAATAATTATTTATTGAAAAACAATATATTTTTATTATAATTTAATTAAAACCCAATACATAACACCTGTATAGTCTGTCACAGCCGAATTCTTCAATCGGAATTCATGGTGATTCAACTTATAAAATATAATATGGGATTGTTATGATAGAAAATGTAAAAATAATAGCGGTATTGAATTAGCAGGAACATGAAAAACAAGCGAGAAAGAAATCACTCTAGTTTCAAATAACAAACAGTATAGAATTATTTATATAAAAAGATCTAGTCAATTAAAAGAGAGGATAGAATTTATCTTACTGTAGAAGAAAACCAACCTTACCAATTTTTGTTGATCAAAGCTTACCTGAATTAAAAAATTTAAAAGAGTAAAAACTGTACTTAACAAAACCATATCCAAAGGTTTTCAGTGAAAGTGTGTTTTACCTAATATTCCTTAATCAAAATATTTACTGCATTCTTTTTCAAGAAAAGACACAACCCATCAAAATTGATGGGTTGTGTCTTTTCGGTAAGATTTGGAAATCTATTTTAAGATTATACTTCCGAAAACAGCTCTTCCAAAACAGCCATTCCCGCTTCTAATTTTCCTTTTGATTTCCAACCCTTCTTTGCCTCACTTACTGCTTTATGGATGTGGTCTTTAATTTCCTTACTGCCATATATCAGCAATGAGTATTGCTCAATGTGTTGTGTGCCGAGCATGATTAAAAACTTAGAAAAATAAACCATGTCTTCGTAGAATTTCAAGTCTGAGGGATTACCACAGATTGATTTCATAGTAGCTAAAGTTGAACTGCTCAAATTATCAAGCAATACTTTTGCAAAAACACCTGCCTCAGCAACAATAGCAGCTCCTTCTACTGACAATTCTTTAGGCAGAGAACCCGTGATTGTGCTCTCATTTTTCCACCTTTCGTAATTGCCTTGCACCTTAGACTTTTTAATTAACCAATTGATAATGGCCATGATTAACTGCCCATGTTTAGAACTGTTCGCATCTTTAATAAATGGAGCAAATAAGCCTGACATTTCAGCCATAAATTTTAAGTTCCATCCATGAGGAACCTCATCTTTTGTATTGTAAGTAGATACTAAGTCAATGCCATTCTGGCTTCCGCCGGGTTGAACGTAATCGACAAATTTTTGATCACCTACGGTAGGTCCTGCAAACGGATAAGCACTTACTTTAACTGTTGAATGTTGTGGCGCCCAATCTGCAGAAAGTTCATACAATGCTTGCGCAACAACGGGTGAAATTGCCCCACCAAGAGAATGGCCGGTTACCGTTAAGTTAATCTCTGTCATTGAGCTAACAACTGTTTTTAAGTCCTCCAGGAGATTTTTACCTGAAATGGCTCCTTTTTGATTCCACGTGTTTAGCAATGCTTTGCTAGTCCCCTCTGCAATTCCTCCCGAGTTTGCTGAACCGGAATAAGAGGAGGACAATGTTTGCATAACACTTTTCCAGCTGGGCTGATTTTCTACAGATAGGTCTTCGGTAAACCAGTCGTAATTTTCGATAAAATTGGTACCGGCTACTGCAATTACGACTTCACTTCCATTTGTAAAAATAGCTGTTGTGTTTCTTGAAAGATATTCCTTGGCAGGATCTATTTCAATATCTACCCATGGATAGGGGAAACATTTCCAGCCATCTCCTATGTACTGTGTAACTAATTTGTTGGAGATAACTGATTCAAGAGCAACATACAGTTTCTCTTTTTGAAAGTTTTTTTGGACTTTCGACAGATCTTCATTCACATCAAATACAACACCTGATGTAATATCTGCCAAAAATGCGAAAAATAACATCTTTTGTTTTTTATCAAAAGTCTGAGTCTTTTCCATCTTTGATTGTTTTTATTAAATATCTACTCTTTTAAGGTTTTTCGATGACCACCAAAACAAATGTATAACAAGTAAGTTAATTTCCCATAAACTAACTATTATCAAATGAGCCATTTAAGAAAAATATAAGAACTATCAAATGAGGCTCATCATGGTACTATAATTCTCTTTACAGCATTGTGATCAAAAGCTTTTGCCAACAAGCACTTTCTTTAATTCCCTTTTTAATGAGATGACTCTTATTTTTGAGGAAAGAGTGTAGAATTTTTCATCCAATTAAACTGATACCAAAGGTGTAAGGGTGAACCTTTAGTTAAGCTATCGACTGATTGTCCTGTCGTTTTTTGCCATTCTAAATTGAACGTTTCAGGCACCGCATTAGCATCTTTCACCTTAAGCGAATACGTATAAACACTAGTGGTATCACTATCAGAACTATTCTTTACTAAAGACTCTATTGAAAAAATTCCTTTTGTATAAGACACTAATGGCATGCCCTGAAAAAACAAATTGTTTCCATTCGCATCTACCACCGTCCAATTGCCCATGCTAGCTTTCTTATTGTAGTTTACTGCAGGGATTGTACTTAAATCTGAAAAATCCGGCAATGCGCCACTTTCTCCAATATACAAAGAAACTTGTGCACTTTGTAAAATGGGATCTTGAACAAAAAATAAAGCAAATGTGCTATCTGTACCAATGGGCCCTGTAGCCACATAGCCATTTTCAATTGGGGCAATTTCCATTCCACTAATGGCCGGAACATAATTTAGCATTTGTGTTTTATACCGTAGCCAGCTTAACTCTTTTTCAGTCACTGAAACAGCCTTTCCATTAGGCTCTATTTTATTCTGTTTCGTTACTTCGAAACGCACTAAAGAGTCATTTACACCTTTATAATACAAATAGGTCTCCGGGTTACTGTTGGGGATCACAAACAGTTCATATGGTTCTGCCGGCATAGGCGCAAGACCTTTTGTATAAGGACTAGGATATGAACTAAAACTTTGATCATAACCATAAACAATTCCTGCAGCATTCACTCCATAGATTTGGTGACTCATTGGGTTGTATACCGGTGAGCCAAAAACTGCACTAGAGGCTTCTAAAGGAGCTAAGCTTACTTGCCCCTTGGGTTGGTCATCGATTCCAAATAAGCTATATAAAACAAGACTAGATTCATTTAACAAATACAGATAGGACTTGTGTACGGAGGCCCCATAAATAGCCGCTGTATCCCCGCTGTATGTAATGGTTTCATTTGAAGCAGAGTTAGCTTCATTTCGTTTTACCACGAATAATGCAGAGGTATCTCCATAAATGTAAAACTTGTCAGTACCTTCTTCTGTATAACTTAAAGGCTGCACAATTGGACCCTTTAATTCAGGATAACTCGTTGTGTTTTTTTGGTTAGCGGTAATGTTACTTCTGTTTGTATAATAAATGTCATAAGTTGTATCTACTACATTAGAGTAATTATAAGTGGCGCCCCCTTGACCTTCCCATTTGCATTCTGTATAGAAAAATTGATTGGATACGGTATCCCAGCTTATACCACTCATATAACTTATTTGAGGTGATTTAATCTCGGTATCAAATCTTGCAGAAAATGTCTCTCCTGTTTCTACTTCTGGTAACCACGAGGTTTTCCAAGAAGAAACTATTTTAGTACTTGTTGTCCTTGCTAAAGGTGAATCAGATAAACTGAGCTCAACGGCTTGCTTTTCTGAATTGTAATTACTGCTCGGTAAAATTGATGGAACAAGGTACCCTCCAGTATTGTCAAGATTGCTAACAAAAACTTCTGCTTCTCCCTCTCCTTTTGGTCGAAGTTTCCAATTCCAATTGCCACTTAAATTATTTTTGGCTTTCATAATAACTTTACTTCCATCAACAGTGTATACAAATGGTGGAAAGGAAGCTCCATCATAAGCCGCAGAACAGTAATTGTCATAAACATAATTCGTTACTATACTAGACCTTGTATAGGCGAAGCCCCCCTTAACAAAATGCCAAAATTCACTTTCCCAACTTCCATGACCTACATTTGCCCATGCCAAAGGTTGAGTGGTAGGATTCATAATGCTCAATGAATCATAATAGGCATTATTAAGGTAATAACGTTGACCATTTAATTCGCAAAATATGCCATAGGTAGTGCCATGAGGAGAAGTTGCCTGCTCTATTTGCCATAGGGCAAAGTCACTCAAAAAATCCAAATAATTAATAGTCGAGATGGGATTTTGAGTTAATAGCTGAAGCTCCACATTTCCTCCAGCGGTATCCAAATACAATAAGTATTCGTCAAATAAAATAAGGGAACTCTTCCCTCCATTATTGCTGGCAAAAGTTACTGCTGTAGGTTCATCTGAATTTCTAACCGTTTTGTTGTCTTTCAATGCTATGAAATTTGAATTTGAGCCTACTGCTTTTAAAAAGTAAGTATTAGAAACATAAGCAGGAGTCATTGAAAACTTGAAATGGGTATTAGTACTGTCTGAATCTGTTAATGTTAGTTTCTTACTTTGTGTTACACTAAGGTATCCTCCTGAAAATATACCCGCATTACCTATTTTAACTATTTCTGTATTATCCGAATCAGGAACATACCCCTTCCATTTCCCATAAGAATATGTACCTCCTGGAGGTTTTTCACTGGATAGGGTCAAATTTTTATTGGTACTATCTGCTATTAGCCACAGACCGTTAATCGAAATATAAAAACTTCCATATTCATCTAAATCAGAAAATACCACTTGTGTCGGTTGGTCGTTTAACACCAATTTATTGTTTTCAACATTCAAATAAAGCGGACTACTTGAATTGGCCGGGCTGATGTATGCAGCAGAGGATAAATTTGAACTTTCATGTGACATTAAAGATTGTTGTAGTTGCGCCTTTTCTGCAGACTTAGGACTATTACAATACCAGAGTGTTGGGACGATTAATAGTGTAATAATTAAGTATGTAAATTTTTGTAATTTCATAATGTATAATGATTAAGTTTTGATATTAGAAAATTTAATTGATTAAGGAGAATAGTTTTTCATCCAATAGAATTGAAACAAATGATCTAAAGGCGTACCAAACTTTATGTTTTGGATATTTCCCTTGGCTCTCTGCCACTCTATGTTTAAAAGAGTCGCACTGTATTTTGCTGAATCTAACGGAAAGGAATAAGCGTATACACTGGCCTCTTTTTCGAAAGCTGATAAACTGGCCAAAGTTTCTACTGCAAAGCTCTGACTTTGCTCATTATAAAAAACAATTGGATAACCTCGCCCCCATAAATTGTTTCCAGAATCATCTTGCAGTATCCAATTACAGAGGCTGCTAGTCGTCCCATTTAATAAAGGCACAGAAAGACTATCAGTATTTGAAAAAGTGGGGAAAGCCGCCTTTGGGCCTACATACAAAGAAACTTTAGTCGCTTTTAAAAGCGAATCTTTGATGAACATGATCACATAAGTGCTATCTGTTCCAATAGCACCTTTTACTACATGACCATTGTTAATTGGCACAATCTCCTGATGTTTTACATTGCTTTTGTAATTCAACATCTTGGTTTGATAGCGGAACCATTCTATTTCTTTTGGTGTAACTGCTTGAGGTTTTCCATCGATTTGAATGGTATTGGCAGTTGCCAACAACCTCACCAAAGAGTCATTCGAATTGATAAAGTACAAGTGAGTGAGTGTATCCTTTTCAGGCAATACAAAAAGTTCGGTGCTGTCTACATTAATATTATGAGGATAAACATATGGGCTCAGGTAATTCTTTAAGCCTTGGCCAAAACCAACTACGTAGCCCTGCTCATTTAGGGCAAATACCTGATGACTGATGGGATTGTATACCGGTGCGCTGAGTTGCTGCTTTCCTCCATAGGTTTGACTCAACAAGCCTTCTTTGGCATTGTCTAAACCAAACAAAGAAAATAATCGGATCGAGTCATTATAGGCAATGTAGAGGTAGGAGTCATTTAAAGAAGCGCCATTAATTGGGTGCTTCCCATCGCTTTTATAGGTATAACTTGCATTAGAGCTCGGGAAATAAGGATTGCGTTTGAGCACATTTATTTGCTGCTGATCGCCATATATGTAATATTCGTTAGAACCAATGTTTCGATACGCTAAGTCTTGCACGATCCTGCCTTTTAAATTAGGGAAGCCTATCTTTTTTTCTGCCTTCAAGGTTTGAAAAGCTTCATGCACAAAATACTGTTGGGTGTTATTGACCGATTTAAACTCAGAAACAGCTACGGTTACTGGATTTTTAACATTAGAAGTGGAACACGTCATTCCCTTATCAGAAATTTTTATCGCATCTACGTATTCGCAACCATTGCAATCAAAAGGTTCAGAAGTGGTCCACAAGCCAATCTGCATTGGTTCCTCAAGATTTATAAAACCGGGAACCCATCCTTTATGGACTGGTCTATTTTTAGGTCCAACAAACATACGTGAGGAATCGGTTTTTAAACCGCAGGCACCATCAATTTCACGCACCACATAATACTGCTCATTTTGTTCATTGGTGATTGTAATTTCATAACTACTAGAGTCCGCATCTTTTTCTAACTGCCAATGCCAGAGGTAGGTTCCCACCGTATTGGGTTGTAAGCTAAATTGCTCTCCATCATAAAACAAAATCGAATCTGGGTTTTGTACAGGATTCTTTTGTGTTCCACTAGTTGGGCCAAAAGTAAAATTGCCAATATGCACCAACTGATTCATATTGAAATGAGCTGAACTCTCAAAAAATTGCCAATAACAACCCTCACCTATTGAATAATCGAGCGTATCTGCAAGATTAAGCCATTCATAATTAGCACTATTCAGATAATAGTTTTTTCCAGGCAATGCACTTTTTATGGAAAAGGTAAAACCGGCAGAAGATGGTGAAGCAGCAACTTCAATCTTCCACAAGGCATAAAGAGTATTTGAATTGGGTTGGTCAGGAGATAATACGATTGTGTTCGACTGGTTCGTATCCACCTCTAACCAATACTTCCCTAAAGAAAACATCACTGTTTTGCCACCGTCATAACTGTGCATGACGATGGGTTTAGGGTTCAAGCTAAACTCAATCGTATCTTGCTGGTAAGTCAAATACTTTGGGTTACCCGCAGTAGTCATGAAATAAGCCCTTTTAAGCTCTTGGGCAGTAGCTAAATAACAACATAATAAGGCTATACTTGTGAATAATGTTTTCATGAATCATTCGCCTGAACTAGGTGGATTTATTTTGGCTAACTGTGTTTCATTTTCATAGATACCACATTCTAGCTCTCCAATTATGATTGCAATTGTTCCAATTCCATTTAAAGCAATTTCGCCACCTGATAGTATGGCATATACATCTCTCGTTGCATTGGTTTCCAATCCATCAGAACAGGAACCTAATAAATCGCCTATATTTTGTGCGATAGAACCTGTATAATAGAGCTCAAGTCTTTTTACTAAAGTATTGCCATACTTAGAGTTATTTGTAGATGTATTGATATCATCTATATTTACAACATCCAATGCCAAATTTGCAGTGAGGTTGGCCAATGCAAAGAGGAGATTAATCACGTCTTTTATAATTTCAAACTTTGATTGTGCCTTCGGTTCCGTGGGCAATTTATCTGGCTCAATCCAATCATAAAAAGATTGAATTGTACCCACAACGTTTGATATAATAGATGTCCAAAATGTAATATCACCGGTAATTTTCACATATTCTTTAAGGGCTTCTACTGCATTATTTTTATCTGAATTAGGACTGGGGAAAAGTGTTTTATTCACTTCTATTGCATCATCAATATATGCATCAATCCCCCATCTGCAAATGGTATTACCGAAGTCGATGATACCGGCAATGCCTGAAAATAAGCCAATTGAGGGGTAAGCTTTCGGTTGAAAATCGGATCCGTTGGCTAGTTTTAAAGCCTGATAAGTTTGATAGGTGGCTAAGCTTTTAAATATACCTTCAAAAACAGATAAAACCCCATAAGCAATGGCTACTCCCTCTATGGTAGATTTTGTTGGCGCGTCTAAATCATTGGAATCCGAGGTACCGCCCAACAAATTGGCTGTATCATTATTAGAAAGCGATGGAAAACTTAAACTCAATGACGATTGATTATGATCAAAGTATTTATCCGGTGCGGTGGTAATTCCTTGGGTGGCTTGCCACATTTCATACACTAGCAAGACCGGAACAGCAATGACCAAACCACCTAAATTTAAGAAGCTTAGTTTTTCTTTATGGCCTCCAGTTTCTGTAATGAATTCGTAAAGCGCACTGATGAATGGGATTTCCAATTCATCGGTCAAAATAGTATTCACCGTTCCAAACTCAGTTTGTAAAGCTGATAAAACAGCATTTAATATATCATCTAAAAGACCTGTAACGCCACCTGAGTATGATGTAATCTCAGTGATTGGGCTGTTTGGTCCACCTTGAATCATATCAATAATCGGCGAAAAAGAACCTGTAATATCAAAGTTTTTAAAGGCATCTGTTAATGTCCCAAAACTCGCTTGAACAGAGGCTATAGATGACGGAACTGCAACAGTTTGTCTCGTACCCGAACCCGAATAATTGGTTCGTGTATTACTGCTATGTGTTTGGGTTTTATGCACCAATGATTTAGACTTTACCCCATGCGCAGTAGACATGTAATTGGGTGAAGCATGTTTGGCTTGTAATTCACCCTTTGATGTATTTAAAGCAGATGCATTTGCATTAGCTGTAGTACTATTAAATGCTTTTTCCAAATAACCTCCAACATCAGGCAATAAATTGGGATTTCCTAGCGCTGTGGTCACCTCATTTAAAATTGGAGAAATAATATTACCCAAAAGAATGCCTTGAGTCGCTAGTATGTGTTTCCATTCAAACAAGAGCATTAAAAAGTCGAGCATCGTGTTGATGAGGATATCAACAAATTGAATCACCTTATCTACAACTGCCATTACCTTTTCAATGGCATCGGCCAATACATGTCCAAAAGGCAGTTCATTTAAAACACTGGTAATGGCCGTTTCTATATCTGAAGTAAAATCTAACACCATGGCTTCGGCGTCTTTTACCAGGTGTTCAAACGCGTCAGCTGCTTTCTCAGCCACACTCTCTATATCGTCAAATAAATCAGACCCAAACCATTCTACTGCTCCTCCAGAACTAGCAATACTAGCAGATTTGGTTTTTAAACTTTGTATGTCGGATTGTTTTAAATAACTCGTCGTTATGGAATTGTACTTATTATGATTGTTACTAGTAGGTTTTACATAATTAATTTGAAAGCCTTGAATTGGATCTGTAGGATCATTCGTCACTCCTGCTTTTTTTGCAGCATCTAGCACTGATTTCTTCAAGCCCTGAATATCCATGGTTTTCGTCCGATTGATATAAGTAAGTGTTCTTAAAGAAGACAAACTATCAGGCATGGGATTACCTACAGGTTGACGCCTATTCGGTTTTGGCGTAGGCTGAGTATAAGGTGCTGAGGCTAATTCCTGATTACCTAATAATACCTCATTTTTAAGTGTCTGACCATTCGAATTGGAATCATTACTCTTATTTGAGTTACTAGAAGCCATCAAATGCCTTAAAGAATAGGCCACTTTTTCGGACGAGCTTTTATATTGGGGTTTTAATAATTTGTGTCCAGATTGAACAGAGCCTGCCCCCGTCCAAGCTTTAACATAATGAGAATTCAAATCCTCCTGCTGTATCCCTGCTAAGCGTTTGTGCGAACCTTCTGATACGGCATATTTGGTTCGCTCATTTTTATGCATAAAACCTGCCCAAACTTCCAAGTTGAAACCCTTAGTATCAGTAGCATCGGCATCTATCATGATTTCTCCTAGCTCATTGGTGTACAATGCTGCGCCATTTTTTGCCGTTACCGAATAGACCTGCCCTTGCACCGATATGGTTTGGGGCGTATCTGTATACACCATGACCATTTCATTAATCAATGGTGACTTATCAGGCTTGTCTACCCTTAAAATGGTTCTGTATACTCCTTTTTGACGGTGTTCATTGATGGTTGCCCCATGGGAGTAATGATAATCTTGCACCAATTCACCCTGCGCCTTTATAGTTGGTGGCGGTATTACTTTAAGCTCCTGACTGTCTATTAAGGTATTGACATTAAAGCGTTCATGCTTTGGAATGATATTCGAAAACAAATCAAAACCCGGGCCACTCGTTTTGCTTGTCGTTAAAACATACAGCTTTGCTAAACCTGTGTCTGTGGTCTCAATGGTAATACCGTTGGTCGGGTTATCACTACTAGTAGTCGGAATAACTTGATCTGAAATTTTATCTTTTTTAGGTATCTGAGTGTAATTACCTTGCTTGTCGTGATCTACTGCAGAAACGTAAATATCATCGTCATCTCCCTCTGAATACCATACATTTATATATTGGTTATCAATTGGACTGCCATCGGCTTTATGAGCATAAACATCTAATCGATATTTATATAAACTTCCGACAGTGCCTTTGTATTTAGCACCTTTATAAGTTAAATAAGGATAATTGGGTTTATCCATATTCAATTCATTCAAAATATAATTGGGTGTACTTACCTCAGCTTTAATCTCAAAACCATATTCCTCAATGGCATTTCCTGCAACATCTTCAGCACTGAATAAATTAAAGCTCCAATCTGCCAATAAGTTTGCTTCGGTACCTATTAACTGAGTATGCATACGGTCCATAATTTGAGACACAGTCAGATAGGTATTCCATATGCGCACAGTACCTATTAGGCCATTTGTTGGACTGGTTGCTTGGTTGCTGAAAGAGCCGTTGGCTCCCAAATAAGCAAGAAATTTATTAGGACAAGAAGAGGGATCAGGGATTGTACCAACTGTTACATCAGCTATGCTGGTTGGCTTTCCATCAATAAATAGCTGCTTAATAGGGGTAGTACCGCTATTGCTTGTATTAACCGCTATGTGACACCATTTGTTTAGTGGAATGACATTAGGCAGTGTGCTTTTAAACGAGATGGGTTGTACCGGATCTGTACCATTGAAATAAAATCCACTAAAATGAAGACTCTGATCGGCTGATACATGCATGTTTAAGTTTAAACCTATACCAGCATTTCCTGTAGTTAAAGAAATAATTCCCGACTCATTGGCACTGTTTAGGTTCACCCATGCTTCCACACAAGCATTCAAGGGGTTTAAGTCCATCCAACAAGCAGTCTCGTTTGTTGTAGTCGTTCCGTTTTTAATGCTAAAATAGTTGCTTCCGTCTAATTGAAGCACATTGGTATCTCCAAACACTACTTGGTGTATGGCCCCATCTATCTTTCCTGTAGAATGTTTATTGTCCTCACAGGCAAAATACACCGTTCCATGATCTACTAAGGGAGGGCTAACAATTCTATTGGTCACGTGAAAGTGCCCCCTTTTGGCTCCTGAACTTAAGTCCCTTGCAACTACGCTGCCTTTATTCGTTCTAGCAGCACCTATTTCGGCTGTCGCTTGAGCAGTACAATACACATTTCTTCCACTTATCACCGGAGTATTCACAATTTCGTTGGTCATCGTTTCGGACCAAATTTTCGTTAAAGAAACTGGTCGAACCGCATGTATACTGTTGTCAGTAATAGAGGTTACTTTTTGTGTAATAATTAACTGGTTATTAGAAGGAGCAATGGCTATACCCGTAAAGTTTGCACTAGATAAGCCACTACTAATCTGGTTAAAAGGACGTGATTTTATTACAGTTCCTGACTGTGCATCAGCAATTACCACATCTGAAGCTGTGATGTAAAACAAGTGCTGTTTATTCACGGCATATTCAGTACTAGTTACTGTAATTGCAGAGAATAACTGGTCACCTGTGTCTAAATTATAAGCTCTTAAATAGATGGCTCCACTTGTTGTGTCAGTTTCGCACCAATACCCACAATTGCCAACAATTTTTAAATTAGATACAACAGCTGTATCAGCCGCAGCGGAATGTTTAGCAATGGTTGTTAATGAACTTAAATTGGTTGCTATGCCTACTCCACCGGAATCATTCGCATAAATCAAATAATTACTGCTGTATGCCAACAATCGATTCGATTGGAAATCTGGAGAAAAACTCCCTAAAACATTGGGATCATCTCCAAGGGTAGTTTTACCGATGACTTGTAAAAATCCATCTTTAGTATTGATTAAGCATAAATTACCTTTATCGGTATCTTCACTGGCCAATACCAAAAAACCCATATCTGTAGCGATTGGATTAGAAAACTCTGCCATAGAGATATTCCAAAGGCTCTTGCCATCATGTTTACGAACGCCATACAAATAGTTGTTCGCACCAAAACAAATGACACCATCATTCGATAAGGCCACATCAGTAGAAGCAGCATGTTCTCCTCTTACCGCCCAATGTTCTTCGAAAGGCCATTCTTTATGATCATGGTCTAAAATATAAGGGTAACCTGTCAAGAGTAAATCAATATCAGTTGGACATGAACAAGGATAATTGAATGAACCCCAAAGCGGATTATCTTTACTCACATCATTTAAGACATTATTTGTAGCTGCAGTACCCGAATTAGTAAAGGTGTTGGGAATCATGGTGTGTGATTTATCCATGTGCACATTCACTACCATTTTAGGTTCTACGCCTTTGATTGAATTCCCGGCAACAGGCTCTTCTTTTGTTGTTGTACCTCCTCCCTGCTTGGGCACGGTGACAGTCTTTGTAGTAGAATCATTCTGATAAGGGCCCAGTATTTTAAACATTCTACTGTTGATCTTTTCAGCGCTTAATGCATTGTTCCAAATTCTGAACTCTCTTAACAAACCGGTAAAACCTACCGCTGAATGATCAGTTGAAACTGAACTTGCTCCAATCGAAAAAGCCGTTTGGTTGGAAATGGATATCGGTTGTGGTTTTGCCTGTCCTTTATGAATTTGCTCTACCTTATGGGTAACGTTATTTATTGGACTAGCTAGTTTTTCGATAATATAATCATCGTTATAATAACGGGTATGGGTATTCGGTTTTAAAAGATTTGTAACAGTTTGGATTTTATTGGAGGAAACATGAATACCATCGACATAAAAATAGCCCTTGTTAGCCTCAACCGCCACTGCAATATGATGCCATTCGCCATCATTAACGTTTAATTGATCTGAGGTATAAGCCACATAATTATCTCCTGAATCTGCGGTGATCGCTAAAGCTACTACTCCTTTACTACTCACATTTAAACGTATTGAGTTAGTATTAGAAGAGCTACCCGTGGAACTTTCAAATATTTGTCCTCCAACGGTGGTTCTTATCCAACACTCTACAGTAAAATTGCCTTCATCATTTTTAGCATCGCTGTTTTTATTTTCACCAAAGTTTAGGATATCTCCAATACTACTAAATGCAATGCTATTCTCTCCTTTCACAAAATAGGCTGCATTCCTATCTTCTAATACAGGTGTTGCAGTAACAGACGTTTTTATAGCAGGGGCAGGATCAATAGTTGAGGCGGTTATAACAGCACCATTCAGTAACAGAATGGGCGGTGGTGGAGTAACTGATGAAACTGTCTGCTCTTGAAGCGGCAATGGATCAAGGCCAGGTTTGGTTTCTCCTAATTTTATTTTATAAATGGAACTTCCTGTATTCCAAGTATAGTCGGTACCATTACTTTTATCTTGACTCCTATATTGTGGAACAAACTGAATGTATTCAAAAGTGAAAACAGCCTGTATTCCCTTCAAATCATAATCGATTATAGCTGGAACCTGAGGATAATAAGGCGCCTTGGATTTGTGCACCCACATTGGCAAACCGGATTTGGTATCCAACAATTGCAGTTGGCCACTTTCATTGTAAATTAAAAGCATTGACTTATCTTCAGAAAGACAAACCGTTTTCCAAAGATTAGTATTGGAATCCTCTGTTGCCGGAAAAGACCATTTTGGCTCTCCATAAACTGGATCAAAAGCATAAATTCTAGAGTGGTTATCCGCCGATTTTTCTTCTGTGGCAATGATATACTTTTCTGCATTTAGAATTGGATCTACACTGCTAATACTAGGAAGGTTTTGAGGTGGATTAACCATAGTAGATCTTGGAAACCTTCTGTCTCCATAGGCTTTATTAAAAGCATACAACTCACTATTAACAGCCATATACACAGCTTCATGATTGGCACATAAAAAACTGCTTGTATTTATTGTCTTGACCTTAGATTTACTTGGAAGCGTTATTTCCAGAGTAGTATTGTTTTTAGAGAGAAGAAGCTTATTCTTTGTGTGGTCCTTCTCCGCTTTCTTTTTTTCTGCTTCCTCATCTTTCTCTGACTCATGAATCCAAGCAGTTTTGCCACTGCTTGCTTCTAATGCTAACAAATAATTATGCTGTGCACCAAATGGCCCACCTGCACTATGCTCATATGTACCATACAGCACCCCTTCGTTGACTATGAATGAAGGGTTAGAATTTGAGGGTATAATTGACGTTTCACTCCATAAAGCATCTGCAGTCTGACTATTTATAATAGCAGCCAATTCAAAAGCCAAAATGTCATATGCACTTGATGTAGTATTTTGGTTGATAACGACCAAATATCCATCGATATAGAAATGATCTACTACTCTTTTTACACCGTTAAGGGTAAGAGCCGAGTCTTCATTATTCAAAGAAGATTGAATAAAAGGTTTTCCCGTTAATACGTCCAATAGCATTAATTGATAAGCACTATTAAATGCTGCTATATAGTTGCCTGCCTTTTTGGGATTGTAGAAATGTGCATGAACATCATACGTCCACATTGCTTTTGGTTCGTTTGCTGAATTCATTGATTGTATTAAATAATGGTTGTAATTGCGTCTAAATCTATTACCTTTTTTTGAGACTAAAAAGACGAGAAACTCAATTTAGAATTAACTAACTGAATAAGAGAGATATATTTTTTAACAATTAGAAATTAGGTTCGAGTCGACTAGAGGTATACATTCATCATTTTCCAAAGAAGAGCAGTAGTGAAATAAAAAACTCTCTTTGGTATAAGTTTCTTAACACTCCACCTAAGAATACAATCTTTTTTTATGCTATCTTTCAACTAATTAATGTTTGTTGACTTTTGATTTAAAAAGTTCGATTTTTTATCCGGCTCCACTATTTCGTCTTTCTTATTGCCGTCATCTTTGTTATGGCTTCATCATTGACCTCATAAATCATGATAATTTCAAAGGCTTCTTAATTCCTACATGGAAATGTGAGAAGTTCCCGGTCTGTCTTTTTTGATATCATTTACTGTCTTGGAAACATTAACCTCTACCTCTTTAAATTCATCTTTGACTTTATCTTCTTCCTGTTTAACTTTCGTTTGCACTTCTGAGGCCAATTGTTCTCCCTTTTGTTGAACATCATTCTCCAGAGTTGACGCTTTATTTTCAGCTTCTGTAAGCACTTGCTGTCCTTTATTCTTCAATTGATTAACCTCCCCTTCCACTTGAGATTTGACCTGATTGACATCATCCGATACCTTATTTCGAATTGACTTCATTATCCACATCCGTAATTACTTTGCCTTTTTCTTCTTGATAGAGCTGCTCAGCATGAGATTTTACCACTCCTTCTTCGATCTCTACTCTCGTTTTAATGTCATCTTCAGTATTTTCAACATCTTGAACAACCTTGTTTTTCTCTCGCTCATAGAATTGTTCAGCCTTCGTTTCCGTAGCTGCCATTTCATCATCAATATCAGCAACTACTTGTTGCTTTTTATGTTTAAATGCCTCTTCTACTTTTCCTTCTAACTGTTGGGCCTCATCTTTGGCTTTTCTGTAGACAGAGCTAACTTCTACTTCATGAACTGCTGTCTTAAATTCATTTCTGATGGCCTTGAAAATATTTAACATCTTGGTTGAAAAGGATTTCTTTATCAAGACTACTCCTGTATTAGACACCTCATTTTCACCTTGTTTTATGAGTTCTACTAAGTTGGCATTCAATTCCGCACCTTTAAATAATGAGTTAAACAGCACATAAATAAACAGGGCATAACCAATTGGCAGAATCAAAAATGAAAACAGCATCATGTTGCAAAAACGAAAAACTTTCTCTGTGATCGAATGACCTGCTGTTTTAATCATCTTTCTAATCATGTAATAATCTCCCTTGATGGAAGATTCTACCTTTTTTACATCATAAGCAACGTCTTCTTTGAATTTTTGAAAGAAAATAAGCCCTTTTTGACCATTATTAATTTTTGTAAGCTGGGTATTATGCTCTTCCATGAGCTTCGTATTTTCATTTTTTACCTCATTTGCAGATGCCTTTAATTCTTTCAAATAATGCGCTCCATAATCCATTTGTATTTCATTGGAGATGTGTTTCACAGCAACTGTAAAAAGAGACGCTCCCGGACTTAAAGCCAATGCAAGAATCAAAATCTTAGTGAAATGCTGCTTTGTCTTTTCAATAAAGGAAAGCACTAAAAGAACAATTAAGAAAGCTTTAAAAATAAAGCTCTTACTAATCGAAAGAAGGAGGATCTGTGTGAAGGTTATGGAATCAGTAAACAACAAATAGTTTTGGACCTTACCCAATGTTTCACTTAATCCTTCTGTATGACCGCTTACAAATGGAATGTTTACTGAACTCAGCCCGGATACCAATATTTTAATCTCAGATATAGCCGCCAGAAATTCAGTATTCTTTTTTGCAGATTCTTTCAAAAAGTTAAACGCACTTGGCTCAAACAGTCCAAGTATAGAAATGACAACTAATGCAATGCAAACAATTCTGAATAGGAGTCTAGTTGATTTCATAATTTCTATTTAACAAGGTTATATAAATCTCCGAAATAGACATCAAAGTCCAATTGCGTGGAGTGAGCTGAATAGGTATCGCTCTTTTGCCAGATTTTAAATCCTTTCTCCTTCCATAGATTAGGAATAAACGGTTTTTCTTTTCCAGAATATTCAGCTAACCATAAATTGTATTTAGATAAGGCAGGGTCTTTCAAATATTCCTGAGCAAAAGCATAATCCGTATATAATATCGGCTGACGATCTAAAGTTTTTTCTACGGTTTGCAGAAAAACCAGAATGTCTTCTACCATTTGTTCACCTGAAACTGAAGACGTCATGCTTCCTTGTTCAATATCCAAAATAGGAGCAATATCCATTTTGCTAATATCAGAAGCCTGCGAAGTAAAATGATTGGCTTGCTTTACCGGGTCAACAGAACAGTCATAAAAATGGTAGGTTCCCCTAATCATTCCTTTTTCTTTAATCAAATTCCAGTTCATTCTGAAATCCGGATCCACAAAATATTCACCTTGAGTGGCCTTACAAATGGCAAAACGAAGGCTATCTCCTGCATCTAATTTTTGAACGATATCGCCTTGAAAGTGAGAAATATCAATACCATGATGTACTTTAGAGCGGCTTTTGAATAAAGGATTGCTGTTTGAAGTGCTTTGTGTTTGTTCTTTTGTTTCAGGCTGATCTGTAATGTCCATTAATGATCCCCAATCCGAACCTTTTTGTACATCGCAAGCTAAGCTAAGGGCAATAATGAAGAGGATCAAAAAAAGCTGTTTCATTTTGTAACGGAATTAGTTGTTCGCGAATAAATAAATATAGGGATTTAATGGTAAAATGATAGTTTTAGATGAAAGTCTGTCTCAATCTTCTTTTTGACTTGTTTTATGATTATTCCATCTCAACCTAAAATCAATCATTTCATTCTTTTTCCTAATAAGTCAAAGCTTTAGAGATAAAACCGCGTAGTTTAAATTTTATATAATGTGCTATTTATTAGGCATTTATAACTTATTATTGAAAAAATTATCTTAATATTACAAAGCAATCTTACCAAAACATGTGATTATGTTTTCTGCTCTAACGCATCATGGTTTCTCTAAAGGCCTATCCTTTATCATCATTTTTTTTGTACTCAATACGGCAAGTGCACAAGTAGAAAATTCATCATTCGAGCAGACAAAAGAAGAATATCTACCTCAAAAGAATCAAGTTCTCAATAGCATTAAAAGCTATCAACAAGAGTATGAAAATGCAAGCATTATCATGGATAGTTTTAGAATGGTTATTACCAAACTTAGTTTAGGTGATAGTTATTTTAAGATTGGTGATTATCCAATGGCTTTAAATGAGTATTTATTCTGTCATAATTTATTAAAGCAAACTCAATATGACTCGATAAAAGCAGAAGTTTCAAGCAAGATCGGCGCAAGCTATTACTTCAGTGACCAAGGTGAATTAGAGAAAGCTCAGGATTTCTATCAATTGGCTTACGATCAGTTCATGGCTTTAAATAATACGAGTAAAGCCGCTTTAAATCTCAATTACAGTGCCTATGTAGCTTGGGCAAAGAAAGACTATAACAGTTGTCTTCAAACACATCAGGAAGCCTTAAAACTTTTTAAAACAAACGATGATACAGTAGGAATTGCCACTGCGAGTAGTGATATCGGATTTACACTTAACTCTATGGGACACTATGATGAAGCTTTGATATATCACTTTAAAGCTCTTAAGCTGGAGAGAAAGCTTAATGATACCAACATGATGATTCCTACATTAAACAATATTGGAATCAGTTATCTCCATTTGAATCAAATTAGAAAAGCCTTAGAATATTCGGGAGAAAGTGTAAATCTGGCAAAAAAGCTACATCAAACCAGAAGAGTAAAGGAAGCAAGTAAAACCTTAAGTAAGGCCTATCAAAAACTTGGTCAATATGAACAGGCCTTGTCAATGCATCAATTGTTTAAACGAACCAGCGATAGCCTTTTGAATCGCGATCGCATTAAACGTCTTGCTCAGGTCAAATTAAAGGGAGAGTTTGACACTTATAAAGAGCACATGAAGGGTGAGCTAAAACAGCAGGAAATCTTGAATCAGGCTGAAATATCGTATCAGAAAAAAGTAAGAAACTGGTTAATCTTGTTTGGAGGGTTAATCATATTGTTTTCTGTCAACCTATACGTGAATTTTATTCGAAAAACCAAAAGAAACAAACGGCTAAAACAATTAAACAGATTAATCAAAGCTCAAAAACATGAAGTCATAGAACAACATAGGAACATTACCGATAGTATTAACTATGCCAAGAGAATTCAAGACGCTATGCTTCCCAATGTAGATCATTTAGAAACAAAGCTCGAAGACGGTTTTGTTCTTTATTTGCCAAAAGATATCGTCTCTGGTGACTTTTATTGGGTAGAACAAGATGAGCATCATACCTATGCCTGTGTAGCAGATTGCACCGGACATGGTATACCCGGTGCTCTTGTCAGAATGGTTTGTTATTCTGCCTTAACTAGGGCTGTAAATGAATTCAGTCTAAAAATGCCTCATCTTATTCTTAACAAATGCAGAGAACTAGTTATAGAGGCTTTTGATCAAGGCAGTCAAGATATTTATGATGGCATGGACATCGCATTATGCTGTATAGAAAACAAAACCAATAAGTTATACTTTGCAGGAGCAAATAATCCCGCGTATCTGATACGAAATGATCGAAAATGTGTAGAAGTAATTCCTGCTGATAGACAACCAATAGGCAAATACAGTAATCCGAGACCTTTTCAATACCAAGAGGTACAGCTCCAAAAGGGGGATCATATTTATCTCACTTCAGACGGTTTTGCTGATCAATTCGGCGGACCTAAAAACAAAAAATTTCTAGTCAAACGGCTTAAAGAGTATCTTCTGTCAAATTGCCATTTAAGTGTCTTTCAACAAAAGAAAAAACTGGAAAATATATTCACAGACTGGAAGGCAGATAATGAACAAATAGATGATGTATGTCTTATGGGATTAAAAGTATGATGTCTTGAGCTAGGTTTTGGGACAAAAAAGTTCATTCTGTTTGTTAAACAAACAGAATGAACTTTCTATATTGATTGACATTAATTATTTTTAATATCCAATCACCTCTAATCAAAAGTTCTATTCATTTAAGAAAATAATCCATGTACAGCTTCTCCTATTTTAAAGAGACTGACCAAGACACAATCTTGGACTTTATTCACGAACATCCGTTTGCCTTCATAACAGGAAGTGATTCATCGGGTAATCAGGTAGCCACTCAAATCCCGATTTTGGTTGAAAAAAGGAAAGACGAGTTGTTTCTTCAGGGCCATATCATGCGCAATACTGATCATCACAGGGCTTTTGTCGAAAATTCTAAAGTGATGGCGGTCTTTACAGGGGCGCATAGTTATGTCAGTGCATCCTGGTATACTCAGCCTAAGATGGGTTCAACATGGAACTATATGAGTGTGCAGGTAAGTGGCAAAATAACTTTCTTGCCTGATAATGCTTTAATCGAATTGATGAAAAAATTAACATTACGGTTTGAAAAAGGAAATCTCGAATCTCCCAGCATTTACGATAACCTTCCGTCTGGGTTCTTAAACAAAATGATGCCTGCCATTGTGGGTTTTGAAATCAAAGCCGAAAAAGTGGAAAATGTTTTTAAACTTAGTCAGAACAGAGATGAAGAAAGTTATCTCAACATCATCTCCAAGCTTGAGCATGAAGGGGGAAACAGCGCCTTAGTGGCCTTAGAAATGCGAAAAAGAAAGGAACGACTTTTTCCTCCGGGTGCTGTCTGGGATGCAAGTAGATTTGATTCTTAAAATGGATAATTGGTCTATGTTAATTTTAAAACCCGGTCTTGAAAAGCCTTATGTTTGTTGAGTCATGAGAACTCTTTTTTATCTGTCAATACTCTTCCTTTTTTTTTGCTGCAAGCATAAACAAAACAACTATTCATACAAAAGCAAAAGTTTAGAGATTCTTCAAATCAATGAACACATCTATCAACACATCTCCTATTTGGAAAGTCCCTCATTTGGCAGAGTAAATTGCAATGGCATGTTACTCATCTACAATCAGCAAGCTTTTGTTTATGATACTCCTGTCGATGATTCTTCATCTGAAGAACTTATACAACATTTGAATCAACTAGGCGTAAAAATCAAAGCGGTTATCCCCCATCATTTTCATAACGATTGTCTTGGTGGGCTTGAGGCGTTTCACCGTTGGCAGATTCCGTCTTATGCTTTATCAAAAACCATTGAACTTGCTAAACAAACAGGAGAGCCAATCCCTCAAAATGCCTTTCAAGATTCGCTCATCTTAAAAATTGGCCACTTTACTTCAGCTACATATTATTTTGGTGAGGGGCACAGTCCTGACAATATTGTGAGCTATTTACCTGAAACAAAAACCTTATTCGGAGGTTGTCTGATCAAATGCATAGGGGCCTCAAAAGGTTACCTTGGAGATGCAAATGTTGAAGAATGGTCAGAAACCGTTAAAAAATTGCAAGCGACTTTTCCTCACATAGAGCAGATTATTCCCGGGCATGGAAAAAGTGGAAATGAGACCCTTTTAGATTATACCATTAAATTGTTTGAATAAGAAAATTGAGTCTTCTAACCATTAATTAAAGTAAGGACTCTTGCTCATAGTGTAATTGATGTATTAAAATACTTTGACACTTCACGGGAGCTAATTTTATGCATATAGCTCCCGCATTAAGCTCTTATAAAATTAATTCTGCGTAAGGATCATTTTCTTAGAATCAATAATCTTATCATCTACTACTAGGGTATAAGTATACATTCCCGCTTCCATCATGCTTCCATCAATTTCAAGCTCAGTCTGATGATTGTCATGAATAGGAAACTCCCGAATCAAGACCCCTGTCATATTAAACAAATAGATAGAAGCACTTTTACTTTCTTCTGAAACCCTGAATTGAATTCTTGTTTTCTGTGAATACGGATTAGGAGCATTTTGATACAAATAACTTGCATATCCATCTCCGGCAGTTATTTTTAGCCTTGATGTTGAAGATTTATATACAGGTTTAGACTCTAGTTCTCTTATTCGATTTTCTTGACTCTCAATCAATGTATTTTGTTCTTGAATAGCTTTTATAAGGATAGGTATTAATGCTGTATAATTAACTGATTTATAACCGTCTTGCCCCGTTTGCACTAAATCAGGAAGCACCAGTTCCAGCTCTTGTGCTATTAATCCAAATTGCTTGGCGTCTGAGAAGTTGTAGCCTTGGCTATCAAATTCATCTTTTTTGAAAAAATAGTTTACAGGATTAATAGACAATAAGGTACCCAGAGCATTCTCCATTTCTTGAATATCTCTTTTGAACCTTCTGTCTGACGCATCCCATATTCCTCCTGTAGAGTATGTAAGTCCATTTACCTTTAAGGCAAATCCATTTGGCCCGGGAACTGCTCCACTTCCAAGAGGAGCATTGTTATCATAATAATCATCGGCTTCCATTTGTATACCTAGGTGACCGGTAACAGTTAAGTTCACCTCCGGATTTCTTGTACTTGGAATATTTGAATAAGGAACAGTTAGCTCATTATTAAAAAAGCCCATTTTTACATCTGCATCTTCATCAATTACCAAAGACATGTGATTGCTTTCGCTTGCCCTGGAAATAAGGAATAAATTATCGATATCCGTATACTGCCCTATATTTAATAAATGCGTTCCTCCCATGTTTCCACCAAAACAAGCCCTTACTGAACTTCCCCCGGGTGAACCTTCCAAAATCAGACTCCCTCTTGCTCCTGATGTTGATGCGAAAGTGTTTAAGGTTCTAATATAGATTCCATTATTTCCATACACATTGACCGTTCCCTGCCCCTGAGCAGTACCCGATGTGTTGTATTCATTTATAAAAAAACTACCTATTCCTCCAAATTGAATTTGACCATTGCTCAAAAAAGCCGCTCTGGGAACATTATTTGTTCTCAATATAAGATCGTGATTATCTGTAGTACCCAAAAAGTTGGTTAAGCCAGTTGTACCTGAATTTCCTAGAAGATCCCAAAAATTACCTGCACCACTATTTGCATTGGCATACTTCACAAGTCCATTTGCGTCAACAGTCAGGTACTTTGTTGGAGAATTATCAAAACTGACACTTTGAATTCTTAAATCACCGCCTATATCTAATGTACTTTGAGGATTTGTTTCGGCAATTCCTACCTCTCCTGAACTAGTAATCCTCATTCGTTCGTTGTTTGTACCTGTTGTATTCGTGTAAAACATCAGAGGTTTATTCTCAAACTGCTTTATAAATGAATTGTTGGCATTGTCTATACCTAATTGTAAACTCCCGTTAGAGACACTTGATCCATTAGTAATTAAAAGCGATGTCTCCGTAGATGCCCCATTATTAATCTGTTGGGTAACCTGAGCATGACTGTCTGAAAGAATCAACACAAATAATGCTAGTAATAATCGTGGATATGTTAAGCCAATGGTTTTCATATTGCATAAAGATTTTAGTTCATATTTTCATTGATGTTATGGAATCCAAATTATAGCTAGAGATAATAGTTTGACAAACCCAACTTAGTATTCTCTACAATCCATTTAGAATTTTGACCCTAATAATGATTATTTGGAAGCTAGATTTATATATCCATTTAAATAAACATTAGTTTTCTTTATTACCTCACCTATTGAAGTTCAAATTAAAAAGGAGATACAGAAGGAATTTCAGAGCTATATTTGCAAAAAATTTCGCATGGTATACATTACAAGAAGAGAGCGATTTAGTGCTGCGCATCGTTTATCGAAAAGCGAGTGGACGGATGAGCAAAATTTTGAAACTTTTGGCAAGTGTGCTAATCCGAATTGGCATGGACACAATTACGACTTATGGGTCACCGTCAAAGGACAACCTGAACCTTCTACAGGTTTCGTTGTTGATCTTTCTGTACTTGGAGACATAATAAAAGAGAAAGTCATCAGTAAAGTGGATCATAAAAACCTGAACTTAGATGTGGATTTCATGGAAAACCTAATGACGTCAACAGAAAATATTGCCATTGCCATCTGGAAGAAACTTGAAACTCCCGTAAAAGAAATTGGAGGTGTATTGCATTGTGTGAAACTCCAAGAGACGGAAAACAACTATGTAGAATATTACGGAGAATAGATATGTCAAAAGAAACGGATTTCGCTGAAGGTTATGAGCGCGTTGAACAATACAATGACGAGAAAATAGAAAAAATAGCTTCTCATTACTCTACTATTATTTCTGAATTGGGAGAAGATGTGAATCGCGAAGGATTGCTTAAAACACCGGAAAGAGTAGCTAAAGCGATGCAGTTCCTGACTCACGGTTACGACTTAGAGCCCGGAGAGATATTAAAAAGCGCCATGTTTAAGGAAGACCATAGTCAAATGGTCATCGTTAAAGACATCGAGATTTACTCCATGTGTGAGCATCACATGTTGCCTTTCATAGGCAAAGCTCATGTGGCTTATATTCCAAATGGTTGGATCGTTGGTTTGAGTAAAATTCCCAGAGTGGTAGATGCTTTTTCACGTCGTTTGCAGGTACAAGAGCGCTTGACAGATCAAATTAAAGACTGTATACAAGAAACTCTAAATCCACTCGGTGTGGCTGTGGTGATGGAGGCCAAACACTTATGTATGCAAATGCGGGGCATACAAAAACAAAACTCAGTTACCACTACTTCTGCATTTACCGGGGCCTTTGAAAAAGACTCAACAAGAAAAGAATTTATCGACCTGATCTCGGCAGATCTAGTTTAATTCTGACAAAATTTCAGAGAGCTTATTGGGTACGATTTATGATTAACTTCGTGAAAAATATTGAATATGGAAATCAGAAATAATTTCGGACAAAATGACTTTACCGGTCAAATAAGAACAGGAGAAGAAGTCTCTGTTAAAAGCTTCTTATCAAATGTTTTTACCTATATGGCTGGCGCCTTAGCGATTACAGGCTTAATGGCTTATTGGTTTGGAACGTCAGAAGTTTTATTGTCATACCTTTTTAACCCGCAGACAGGAACAACAGGATTAGGGTGGATCGTTATGATAGCACCTCTGGCTTTTGTTTTCACAATGTCTTTAGCCTTTAACCGCTTATCCTCTTTTTCGTTGTTGGCACTGTTCGTTGCGTATTCAGTGGTCATGGGCATGAGTTTAAGTTTTATCTTTTGGATATATACTAGTGGGAGTATTGCTTCTACATTTGGTATTACTGCTGCAACTTTTGGTGTAATGGCAATCTTGGGATATACCACTAAACAAGATCTCACAAAATTTGGTAGTATCCTTATCATGGCTTTGGTAGGCATAATCATCGCAAGTATAGTAAACATGTTTCTAGGCAATTCAATGTTAGACTTAATCATTAGTTGTGTAGGAGTTTTAATCTTCACTGGCTTAACGGCTTATGACGTTCAAAAACTGAAACGTATAGGATCAGGTGTAGAGTATGGAACTGAATCAGGTAATAAGCTTGCCATTATGGGAGCGCTTAATCTTTACCTTGACTTCGTCAACCTATTTTTACTTTTGCTTAGATTTTTTGGAGACAGAAGATAAACGAAATTCAGAACAAATTTTTTATCATTGCCCTTCGAAGCCTTGGCGAAGAAGGGCAATTTAATTTATAAGATATGAAAGCATACGTTTTTCCGGGTCAGGGTGCCCAATTCTCAGGAATGGGAAAAGATATTTATGATCAATCGGCTGAAGCCAAAGCTTTATTTGAGAAAGCCAATGAGATATTGGAATTTGACATTACCAAAATCATGTTTGAAGGGAGCGCGGATGAGTTGAAGCAGACTAAAGTCACTCAACCTGCCATCTTTTTGCACTCAGTTATTTTAGCCAAAACCTTGGGCAATCAATTCCAACCAGATATGGCTGCAGGCCATTCTTTGGGAGAATTTTCTGCTTTAGTGGCTTGTGGCGCCATGTCTTTTGAAGATGGGTTAAAATTAGTTGCTCAACGAGCGAATGCCATGCAAAAGGCCTGTGAAGCCGAACCTTCAACGATGGCTGCTGTTTTGGGTATGGAAGATGCTGATGTAGAACGCATCTGTGCAGAAATTGAAGGTGTAGTCGTTCCTGCCAATTACAATTGTCCGGGTCAATTGGTCATCTCAGGAAGTATTGAAGCTGTGGATAAAGCCTGTGAAGCTTTATTGGCAGCAGGAGCTAAACGCGCATTAAAACTACCAGTTGGTGGAGCTTTCCATTCACCTTTAATGGAACCGGCAAGAGCCGAGCTGGCAGCAGCAATAGAAGCAACCCAAATTCAGACACCTGTCTGTCCCATTTATCAAAATGTAGTCGCTAAAGGGGTATCTGATCCTGAGGAGATCAAGAGCAATTTAATTGCGCAATTAACAGGAGCTGTAAAGTGGACACAAATCATGCATCAGATGATTGCCGACGGAGCCGACCATTTCACAGAAGTAGGTCCCGGTAAAGTCTTGCAAGGTTTGATTAAGAAAGTAGATCGTGCCATGCCTACCGAAAGTGCCGAAATCTAATGCTCAATTTTGACAATACGGAAGTTGCTTTTGCGAATCTAAGCAATGCACAACTCAGAAGAGCCTATTTTGTGTTTAAACTGATCAGCATCTCTTGGCTTAATAACTTGGCTACTACATTATTGTCTTTGGCCTTAATGTTAAGGCTACCGGTAAAAGGAATTATTCGAGCCACCGTATTCGGCCAATTTTGTGGAGGCGAAAGTATTGAAGATTGTGAGACCAGAATACAAAGTCTGGCAGCATTTAATGTCAAGACAATACTCGATTATTCTGTTGAAGGTAAACAAGACGATGAAGACTTTGACAGTTGTCTTGGCAAAGCTGTTGCTTCAATTGAACGTGCCAAATTAGATCAGAATGTTCCCTTTTGCGTGATCAAACTCACCGGACTGATCCCTTTTGATTTATTAAAAAAAGTAAGTGCAAAAGAGACATTGAATGAAGAAGAAAATACCATTTTTTTAAAGGGAAGAAACCGCGTAGACATCATTTGCCAAAAAGCTTTCAATTCCGGAATTCCGCTAATGATTGATGCGGAAGAAAGCTGGATACAAGATGCCATTGACGACATTGCCTTATTAATGATGGTCAGGTACAATCAAGAAAAAGCATTGGTGTATAATACAGCTCAAATGTATCGTCATGATCGTTTACATTATATTAAAATGCTTTATGCTCAAAGCATAGAAGAGGGCTTCTATGTTGGGCTAAAAATCGTGAGAGGTGCTTACATGGAAAAAGAAAGAGAACGGGCGGAAAAAATGGGCTACCCTTCTCCTATACAAAAAGATAAAAAAGCGACCGATTTGGATTACAATAAAGCACTTGATTTTTGTATCGAGTACAATAAGCGCATAGCACTTTGTGCGGGTACTCACAATGAAAAAAGTTCTGCCTATCTTGTTGATCTGATGCAAAAAAACGGAATTGAAAAAGGGAGTCCCACAGTTTATTTTTCTCAGTTATTGGGAATGAGTGATCACATTAGCTACAATCTTTCACAATTGGGGTACAATGTCGCCAAATATGTTCCCTACGGTCCAATCAAAGAAGTCATGCCTTATTTGATTAGAAGAGCTGAAGAAAATACTTCAGTCTCCGGACAAACCGGCCGAGAGTTGGGGTTAATATCTAAAGAGATGTCAAGGAGAAAGCTCAATTAAGTTTTAAACTCTTTCCTGTTCGAAGTTCAACTGAATGATGCATAAGACAAAAAAGAATATCATTTATCTAAATGGCTTATTTTGGGAAAACAAACCTGAAGAGCTTGAACTTAAAATTCAAAGTAACCATCCTGAATTAAAGAAGAACCCATCTCGATCTGTCGGAAAAGAAGGCCCAAGTCATCGTATTATAGAGGGAGATAATCTCGCAGGACTTCATGCACTAAAAGCGAAAGGAGAAGATTTTCATGTGATTTATATCGATCCACCCTATAATACCGGCAGTAAAGACTTTAAATACAATGATCATTATGTTGATGCCGAAGATGAATTTCAACATTCCAAATGGCTCTCTTTTATGCATAAACGTTTATTGATTGCTAAGGATTTGCTAACTAAGGATGGTGCCATTTTTATTTCTATCGATGATGCTGAACAAGCACGCTTAAAACTTCTCTGTGATGGGATTTTTGGATCATCTAATTTTGTAGCCAATTTCATACGTAAGAATAAATCAGGAAGCGGGCATGACAGCAAACAAATTGCGGTAGAGTTCGATTATCTATTGTGTTATGCAAAACAAATGGATCAACTCGTTTTCAAGCAAGAAAAGGTGAATGTAAAAAATGATGCTAAATATCGCTATACCGATGCTTATCTAAAAAAGAGAGGCAAGTATTATTTAAGAGACCTGAATTATAAGGGCAGCTACAGCAAAAGTCTGGACTACCCCATTCTTACGCCGGAAGGCAATGAAATATGGCCCGGTGGCAAAGAAGGCAAACCAAATACCTGGAGGTGGAGTAAAGAGAAGTTGACGTGGGGCTTAAAAAACGAATTTATCGTCTTTAAAAAGAAAACTCAGTTTTGGAAAGTTTACATCAAACAATATCAGTTTGTAGATAATAAGGATCAAAAAAGAATTAGAAAGTTACCACACCGAGCATTGATCGAATTTAGTAATGCAAAAGGCAGTAATGAACTAAAAGATATCTTAGATCAGGATGTTTTTACCTACCCCAAACCAACTGATCTTATTCGCTTTGTATTGGGCTTGTTTGATAGCAAAACATTAAAAGTATTAGATTTCTTTGCCGGAAGCGGAACCAGTCTTCATGCTACCATGTTAGAAAATGAGAGTGACGGAGGTCAAAGAGTTTGCACCTTAATCACCAACAACGAAAACAACATCTGTGAAGAAGTAACCTATCCTCGTAATAAGAGAGTAATTGAAGGTTATACCAAAAGATCGGGTAAGGCAGTTGAGGGACTAAGAAATAATCAATTGAGTTATTATAAGTTGAAATACTAAATCCTCGTATTTTTAATTCATGAGCCAAGCCATACATCTGCCAATAGATCAGCAAGAAATTCTTGAAGCCATTCAAATCGCCAGAGCTTCAGACTACATTGATAACCTCAGAAAACGTCATCCATTGGTTGCTTTTGATAGCCGACTAAGGGGATTAATTGGAGAACGATGCTTTGAAAAATGGCTAAATCTTCACAGCATTGAAGCCACTGCTAAAAATCAGATGGATGAAGGCACAGGCATGGACATTGATTTTTCATTCCAGTTTGGAGAGCGATCCATCCATCTGGAATTAAAAACCTCTTTACTTCCAGATGTAGATCAAACTATAGAAAATGTGATCAGAAATCGAGACATCAAATTGATTCGAAGAGGAACTCAAGAAGTGAACCAATTGTCAGGAGATGTACATTGTCAGATCATATACCAACAATTGAGATTGCGCAAAGACGATTGGCTAAAAAAACAAAAAACGGGAATACTTAAAGCCTCCAAAGAAGAAATTTATGAAGCTTTAGCCTGTCGTCGTTATCTACAAGATTGCTATTTCGTAGGCTGGATAGACAAGGCTACACTAATTGAACAGATAAAAAATAAAAACGCTTATCTGCAAATCTGGAAATACGGGTTTCGAGAGTTTTGGACCTGCAACCTAATGCGTGAAGCCAATCCTCCTATTGAACTTACCGACTATCTGAAAAGTTTTGCCGAATCAATCTAATTCTTCAATTTAGCTTTATGAGCTTAATACAAGATATACAAATCGGATTAAACGCCTATCCAAAAGCCATCAAATTCATTAAACAAAATCAATTAAGACGCTATTATCTGATTCCAATTGCGCTTAATGTGTTGCTTTTTATTTTGGGATTAGGCACAGTAAGCAGTTGGAGTGATATAATTATTTCTGACTTTGAAACTTGGGCCAACCCTCAAAGTTGGGAGTTTTGGGGAGCGGAGTTTTTGGCTGGTACAATTGGTTTTTTAATCTGGTTCATACTGAAAATATTATTCTTCTTTTTGTTTGCCTTTTTGGGAGGTTATCTTGTTCTCATTCTCATGTCACCATTACTGGCTTATCTCTCTGAATTGACAGAAAAGAAAATCACTTATCAAGACTTCCCCTTCTCTTTTGCTCAATTGGTCAAAGACATGTTAAGAGGAATTTTTATTGCCATCCGTAACTTCTTTCTGGAAACATTAGCCATGATTATCCTCTTTTTTGTCAGTTTCGTACCGGTTATCGGATTAATTACTGCTCCCATTTTATTTGTTATTTCAGCCTACTTCTATGGTTTCAGTTTTTTGGATTATACTTGTGAACGTCGCAGGATGAAAGTCAAAGAAAGTATCTTTTACATCAAACAAAATAAGGGCATTGCAATAGGCAACGGATTGCTTTTCACCGCCGCTTTATTGATTCCTTTCATCGGTGTCAGTATAGCCGGTATTTTGGCAGTGGTTAGCACGGTGGCAGCCACCATTTCAATATTAGAAAAGGAAAACAATTCTGCACTCGAAACGGTTGAGTAATTTCGATGCCGATTTAAGCATGCAAAAAATCAAAGTCTCCATAGTATCTTACGTGAATACCATTCCTTTTGTCTATGGACTGGAGAAAAATGAGAGCCTTCTGAAAAAAATGGAGCTATACAAAGACATTCCGTCTGTTTGTGCTCAAAAGCTAATTAATGAAGATGTTCATGTAGGTTTAATTCCAGTTGCTAGTATTCCGAAGGTAAAAAATGCACAGATTGTTTCAAAATATGGTATAGCAGCTGATGGGCCTGTACATTCTGTACTATTATGCAGTACAGTGCCCTTAGAACAAATCGAGAAAATTTATCTGGATTATCAGTCTCGAACTTCTGTAGCACTTTGTCAGATCTTGTGTAAAGAGCATTGGAACATTTCACCTGAATTTATTCCGGCCATGCCCGGATATGAAAATGAAATAAAAGGAAATGATGCAGCAATTATCATTGGTGATCGCACATTCCATCTATCAGACGCGATTAAATTCAGATACGATCTATCCGAAGCATGGAAAGAATTGACCGGTCTTGCGTTTATTTTTGCAGCGTGGGTAAGCAATACTGCTCTTCCAAAGGCATTTATTGAAGAATTCAATATGGCACTTGAATCCGGCTTAAAACATATCGATGAAGCGATTTCAGCTTCAGAAAAAGAAAACATCAACGAAGAAAGATTAAACAAGTATCTGAAAGAAGATATACATTATGAACTGTCTTCAAGTCAACTAGAAGGTTTAAATTTATTCTTGGAAAAGCTCAAATCAATCTGATTGACCGACTTTATCTCGATACAATATTATCAATGTCCTGTTGGTGAGCTCATCATTGGAGTCAACAATCATGAAATTGTTTTATGCGATTGGCGCTATAGAAAGCAAAGAACAAACATTGACAAGCGCATTCAAAAACACCTCAACAAGTCCTATAAAGAAGAAAAGAACGAACTAATAGATTTATTGATTCAACAATTGGAATCCTATTTTAAAAGTGAAAGAACAAATTTCGATCTACCACTTCTTTTTTTAGGGACTCCTTTTCAATGTAAGGTATGGAAGAAATTACAAGAGATTCCGTATGGTGAAACACAGAGTTATCTCGAATTAGCAAGGCAATTAGGCAATGAAAAAAGCATTAGGGCAGTGGCCTCTGCTAATGGTGCTAATGCCTTGTCCATTATAGTTCCCTGCCATCGTATCATTGGCAGTGACGGTTCATTAATTGGATATGCCGGCGGTTTACACGCAAAACAAAAATTGCTTGAATTGGAAGGCGCATTTTCCAATGATCAGCTCAATTTGTTTCAATAAAAAATGGGAAGATTTAAGCTTCCCATTTTTATTGTATTGCCTTACTTTTTTATGAATTAGCCTTCGAAGGACAGACAAAATCCGTTGTAGGAATTCCGGATTTTTTTATCGCATCAAAGCCTCCGGCTACATCTACTAAATTGTGAATGCCTCTGCTCTTTAGTATTGAAGATGCTATAACACTTCGATACCCTCCGGCACAATGCACATAAAACTCTCCGTCTTCCGGGAATTCAGACAGGTGTTCATTTAAAAAATCTAAGGGAGTAGATTGGGCATTTTCGACATGCTCTGCTTCATATTCTCCCGGCTTTCTGACATCAAATACATTTAGTTCAGTACTCTCCAATCTGGTTTTAAACGCTTCAGCAGAAATTGATAACAAACTATCTGTTTCTTTACCTGCGTCTTTCCATGCTTCAAAACCTCCTTCCAGATAACCTAATGTATGATCAAATCCTACTCTTGACAATCTGGTAATGCATTCTTCTACTCTACCTTCAGGAGCGACAATTAAAATCGGCTGCTGAACGTCTGCAATTAAAGCCCCAACCCAAGGTGCAAAACCACCATCCAATCCAATAAAAATGGATTTTGGAATAAAGCCTTTTACAAAATCCTCTTGGTGTCTTACATCTAAAACAATTGCTCCTGTCTCTTCCGCAGCCGCCTCAAAAGCTTCGGGGCTTAATGCTTTGGCTCCTCTCTCTAATACCTCATCAATATCATCATAACCCTCCTTGTTCATTTTTACATTCATAGGAAAATATTGAGGAGGAGGCAACAAGCCATCTGTCACTTCCCGAATAAACTCTTCCTTGGTCATGTCTACACGCAAGGCATAATTCATCTTTTTTTGATTACCCAATGTGTCTACCGTCTCTTTCATCATGTTTTTTCCACAAGCCGAACCTGCACCGTGCGCCGGGTAGACAATCACCTCGTCTGCTAAAGGCATGATCTTCTTTCTCAAGCTATCGTATAGAAGGCCTGCCAAGTCTTCTTGTGTCATGTTTGCTGCCTTTTGAGCTAAGTCAGGGCGTCCCACGTCTCCAAGAAATAAGGTATCTCCAGAAAAAATAGCATGATCGTTCCCTTGCTCATCACGCAATAGATATGTGGTACTTTCCATAGTATGACCCGGAGTGTGTAAAGCAATTATACTGACATCGCCTAACTTAAACTCTTGACCGTCTTGAGCAATTGTAGAATCAAAATTGGTTTTTGCTGTTGGGCCATAAATAATTTCAGCCCCTGATTCTTTTGCCAAAGTAATGTGCCCGCTTACAAAATCGGCATGAAAGTGAGTCTCAAAAATGTACTTGATTTTCGCACTATCCTTTTCTACCCTGTCCAAATAAGGTTTTACCTCTCTTAAGGGATCAATAATGGCTGCTTCTCCATTACTTTCTATATAATAAGCACCTTGCGCTAAACATCCGGTATAAATCTGCTCTATTTTCATCTGCTGTTATTTGTGTGCAAATTTACGTGCGAAAAATCTACAATAATGTAGTTGGACAAACATAATCCGTTTTAGGCACCGAAGTTGTCTTTATATCATCAAAACCTCCGCTCACATCAACCAAATTATCCCAACCTCTTTGTTTTAATATCGAAGCTGCAATCATGCTTCTGTAACCCCCGGCACAATGTATCACAAAGTCCTGATCTTTTGGGAAGACTGCTAAATGCTTGTTAATTTCATTTAGGGGAACATTTTTAGCTCCGATAACATGCTCGGAATCAAATTCGCTTTTTTTCCTAACATCAAATACTGGCATATCTTCACGATATTGCTCTTCAAATGTTTTTGCCGTTATCCTGCTTAATGTATCAACCTCTTTTCCTGCCAATTGCCAAGCCTCAAAACCACCTTTTAAATAACCAATGGTATTGTCATATCCAACTCTCGAAAGTCGAGTAATGGCTTCCTCTTCTTTTCCTTCATCAATGATTAATAATATCTCTTGTTTAACAGAAGGAATCATCTCGCCGACCCATTGCGCAAAATTACCATCTAGGCCTATGTTAATACTATTGGGAATGAAACCCTTTGCAAATTCAGACGCATCTCTGGTGTCCAACATCAAGGCAGAAGTTTCATTGGCTGCTGCTTCAAAAGCTTCGGGACTTAACTCCTGAGTTCCCCTTTCCATAATCGTATCTAAGCTTTCATATCCTTTGATGTTCATCAATACGTTTTGCGGAAAATAAACCGGAGGTGTGGTTAAACCAGTTAACAAAGCTTCTACAAATTCATCTTCAGTCATCTCCTGTAGAGCATAATTCACTTTCTTTTGATTGCCTAAAGTATCAGTAGTTTCTTTACTCATCATTTTGCCACAGGCAGAACCTGCTCCATGATTTGGATATACTATCAAGTCATCTGAAAGAGGAAGTATCTTGTTTCTTAATGAACGGTATAACTCTCTTGCTAACTTTTCTTCTGTTAAATCCGATACGACATGTTGAGCTAAATCTGGTCTACCGACATCACCTATAAACAAAGTATCACCGGTAATGATTCCGTGCTCTTCCCCATTTTCATCAATCAATAAGTAAGTGGTGCTTTCCATGGTATGACCCGGAGTATGAATCACCTTTACTTTGTAATCTCCAACTTGAAATACCTGATCATCTTCAGCTACAGTAGCTTCATAAGCAGGCTTAGCGTTAGGACCAAACACAATTTTTGAGCCTGCCTTTTTCTTTAAATCCAGATGTCCACTGACAAAATCAGCATGAAAATGTGTTTCAAATACATATTTAATTTTGGCATTATCCCTTTCGGCTCTATCTATATAAGGTTGGACTTCTCTTAATGGATCAAATACAGCAGCTTCTCCATTACTTTCAATATAATAAGCCGCATGAGCTAAACATCCGGTATAAATTTGTTGAACTTTCATCTTTATTTAGGTTTTAATTATTATCTAATTGCCATCCAAATTTAAATGACTTCTGCCAAATCATCAGTAACATTTGTTACGCTTATTAAGCCGTGAATTCCTTGAAAATAATATAGACCCCCATTATCAATACAAACCAACCGAAAGCGGATTTGAGTCGTTTACCATCAATAAATTTATTGAGGTATATCCCTATAAAAATTCCCACGACAGAAAGTGCAGTGAAGGATAAGAGAAAGGCCCAATCAATTTGCAAATTCTGCACATCTCCTAAGAATCCAATCAGGGATTTCACACCAATGATTAACAAGGAAGTTGCCACGGCCTTTTTCATGGGTAACTTCGCTAATAAGACCAAAGCCGGAATAATCAGAAACCCCCCTCCGGCACCAACAATTCCTGTCAATAACCCGACAAGGACTCCCTCTAAAATAATCATGGGATAGTTATAGGTTACTTCTGCTTGTTCTTTTCCGTTGTCTTTTCTCCCTTTAATCATAGAGATGGAAGCCAACAGCATAATGATAGCAAACAGCAACATGATACCCATGTCCTTACTTAAACTAAAATCACCAAAACTCAATAATTCTTCCGGTAACATGGGCAACAGATATTTACGCGCAACATATACGGCAATAAATGCGGGGATGGCAAAAACTACGGCTGTTCTTACATCAACCATTTTTTTCCTTAGGTTTCTAATGGCTCCAACCATGGCTGATGTTCCGACAACAAAAAGAGAATAGGCAGTGGCTAATACCGGATTAATGCCTAGTATATAGACTAAAATAGGTACAGTTAAAATGGAGCCTCCTCCACCAATCAAACCTAACACAAGTCCAATTAGAAGTGCGCCTATATATCCTATGACCTGAATTCCTTCCATAAGGATGCAAATCTAATTCATTCTATTTGCTTGAATGTAATTGGAGTTACAAAGAGAAAACTAAAGTAACTCAATCTGATTTCTATGGATTTGCAGGAAACCTTCTTTTTCTAATCGTTTTAGCAAACGTGAAATCACAACTCTTGATGTATGCAGATCATAGGCTATTTCCTGATGGGTCACCTTAATCAAATTGGTCGCATGTACTTTTGACTTCTCTTCTAAATAATTAACCAATCTCTGATCCATATGAAGAAAGGCAACGCTATCCAGTGCTTTCAATAATTCGGTAAACCTCTGATTATAACTATTTAAAATAAATTGACGCCATGATGCATATTTGGCCATCCACTCATCAATATAAAGTGTAGGGACTAATAATAACTCCGTATCTATTTCTGCAACTGCCCGAACCCGACTCTTTCGATCTCCAAAACAGCAATTCATCGTCATGGCACAAGTATCTCCTCTTTCTATGAAATAAAGAACCAGCTCTTCACCATCCTCATCTTCTTGCATAATCTTCAAGGCTCCGGAAATGAGCAGTGGCATGTGTGTGATTCTCTGCCCAATTTCCATCAAGGATTGTCCTTCATTAATGGTCTTAACTGTTGAAACCGCTTCTATTTCGGTCATGAGTTCCTTTTCAAACTGTTGCAGTTCTTTCAATTGTTCTAAGAATGTGAGAGACATTTTAATTATTGGATATCTAAAGTCAATTTAAAACGCAAGATACGACCATTTCCTGCATCTGCAACATAGATGACTTCGTCTTTATAGGCTACTGCCATGGGCTCATTAAAATTGCTTGGTCCAATGCCTGTTCCTCCAAATGAAGTTTTAATGTATTTTGTCTCCCCTGAGGCCGGAGGTGGTTGAACTCCTTCTAAACCATTAGCGGTAAACTGATACAATGAATCTTTTGCTCGATCAACAACAAATAAATACCCTGAACCGTCACCTGCATATTCTATTCCTACAGGTTCCGCAAACTTAAATGGATCATTAATAAAGTTATCAGCCTGACTCGTGTCACTGCTCCAATCAGACTTCGGCACATAAACGCTTCCATCTTCCGAGGATTGATTTTCAATGTACTGCACTTTCAGTACACTATTTGGGTCTAAGGAAGTGATAATAAAGTCTCCCCGCCTATCTACCGATACTTGTGGGGGTTTGGCCAATGTAGACAAACCAAAAGGCGCTTTAAAAAAATCTCTGAATATTCCTCCCTGAGAGTTGGTGACCACAATCGGTGTAACGAAATTATCATTTTGATTAAAAAACAAGACCGCATTATCCGGCCCACCGGATTGATTAGGATTATTATTAGGACCGGAACGAGAAACGTAAAAGGAGTTATCTCGAATTACGCCAATTCGATTAAACATCACTGGGTCATCTCTGGATATGGCGGTTGTTTTGAAGTAAAATGGATGAACAATCTCATTCGTAACCACAGCTTTATCCAAACCGTAGCCATCGGGGCGGTTCATTTGTAAACGATATATACAGCTTCGATCAACCGAAGTACCTGTTGACGTATCTGTTTTTGTTCCAATGACCAATAAGTCCAAACTTCTGTCTTGAGCAATACCCCGAGCGCCTTGTATCCGTCTTCTGGCCAATTCAACACCGGATTCATCTAATGCAATTACTTCCTGAGTTCCTGCATCAACAACATAAATCAACTCATCGAATCCGGCAATAATATCAGAAGGATAAACAAATTGATTCAATATGGGTAAGACGGGAACATATGCTACTTCCCTGTATGTTGAAGTGGGAACTTCAATGAAATCAATGTTGGTTTTGTCTCCTAAATAATCGTCACAACTCAAGAGACCTGTTAGAAGAACAATATATAAGATATGTATTACCTTGAACTTCATCTATTCTCTCTCCATTTTATTGATTGAAAAGGCCAAGCCAATTGTATGCAATAGGCCCTGAAATTCTGTTGGATTAATCCCATAATTAATCATCAGTGGGTGTCCACCAATCGGATATCTAAGTCCTAAACCAAAACTTGGGAAGGGTTGTCCTGACACATTGATTTTATACCCTGTTCTTAAATAAAGTAATTCGCGGTACTCGTATTCCAAACCAAGTCTATAGTTCTCCGCATTATCATTGGGGTGATTTAATTGAAGCGCAACAAGCAAAGACTGATTGTCTTTTTTCCAAGGCACCATAGAAGCCCCCATTCTAAAGACAGTTGGAACAGAATAATCTTCAGGTTCCGGATTTGTCCGATTAAAAGTGGTTTGTAATTCTCCGCCATCTACAGAAGAGTTTCCTCCGAAGTTTTGAATCATCACGGCAAACTTTAAGTCTTTATAATCCGTGAAATAGAGAAATGAAACATCGGCAGCAACTGTAGATGCAGTATAGGACTCAATCTGCTCATGAATGTACTTCAAACTGATACCTGCAGAGAACATGTCTGATAATTTTTGAGCATAACTCAATCCAAAAGCAGTATTGGTAACATAGTACTTCTCACCAGTTCCTTCGGGTTGAAATTCAGTCCGAACATCCATAGCACCGGAATTTAACATGTTGAGACTTACTCCAAAATTGCCTAAACCATCTTTTCTAGGAATAATTCCAGAGACAAAAGACTGTTGTATACCTGCGCCAATAGTATAATTGCTTAAAGCAAATGTCAATGACTCCATATTCGTCATTGCAGCCGGATTAGAATAAATGGAATAAGCATCACCATTTAGTCCCACACTTGCTCCTGAAAGAGCTGCAGACCTTGGATTAACATCATTCTTCAAAAAAGATAGTGTAGATAGACCTGCCCGCTGAGAACCAAAATTGGGAATCAATTGTGCTTTGACATGAAAAACACAAAAGGTAAAAAACAATGCTATGTATACTCTCTTAATCATTAAAATTTAAACGTTACACCGTATAAAATTTGCCTTGGAGCTAAATATCTTGCAGGATCGTTAGGTGGCACTCCATCTTCCTGAGGCCCAATATACCTTGGGTCTCTCCACTCATTTGGTACATCGTCTCCATCTTCATAAGCCTTTCCTGTAATTGGATTAATGATCACTGAATTCTTAATGTTCAACAAGTTACGAACCTCAACACTAAGTGTAATGCCTCCTTTATTGTTCTTAAAATTATAAGTCTTACTAAGCTTTAAGTCCGACTGGTACCAAGGCCTCGATACTTCTTCCAGATATTGGTCATCCAGGCGAACAAATAATGGTCGACCAAGATCATTTTGGCCATCCTGCATATAAGGCGTATATCTAAAACCGGAAACATAATTAAACGATAAGAAAACCCTTAGTCCATCTATCTTTTTTCCTCTAAACTTGAATGTAGAATCTGAAAGGAAAACAAAACCTAGTGTAACATCCCATGGACGGTCAAAAGCAAGATATTGTTCGGATGAGAGTTCAACTGCACCGTTCTGTTCAATTTGAAGACCGGATTCACGAGCTGAGTTAGATTTACCACGAGCCACCTGATATGTGGCATTAACAAAAGTGCGGTAATATTTTGCAAAACGCCATGACACTCCTCCTTCAACACCAATGATTCTTGCATAATCCTGATTAATAAACATCCGTTTGGTTACAGGTCGTCCGGTTTGATCTTTAACAATTACACTTCTTTGGACGATGTAATCAAAGCGATTATTATTAAAGGCCGCTAACGTAAGTCCTATGTCTTTAGTGATCTGTGTTTTATAACCTACCTCATAGGATATGTTAACTTCTGGATTAATATCAGGATTTCCTAAGTTGGACAAAAATGAGCGATCTTGATATTCAGGATCTAAACCGGCATAAACAAATCTTGGATGTGGTAAGCGCATGGAGTGGCTATAGTTAAAATACAAGACATTGTTTTCTGTCACAGGAAAAGAAACATTGATCTTTGGTAAAAGCCTTGCTTTTATTCTGTAGCCCATTAAATCTGTCGTATTCTCTTTATAGTCTTCCCTGACTTGATCAATTACAGGAGAAGCAGGGTCATCAACAGCATTATCTGCAAACTTACCCGGTGCCCAGTAATTGAATCGTAGACCAAGCGTAGCTATGATCCCCCGATACCTTAGCTCATCGCTAAAATAAATCCCACCATTAAATGGTTTAACTTCCCATATGTCATTGGAAGAGCCCACACTTACAGATGGAGATGTTAATGTATCATTAATCTTAATTGGAGCACCTATCCATGGACGAGAAACATCTACCCATTGTAAATGCTGCATTTTATGCTCTATTCCAAAGTTGATCTTACTTTTTTGAGATTCTGAAAACTTGGTAAACTTGGTACTAAAGGTATACTCTTGAGCAAAGTGATCATGCCAAACTGGAGAAATACCTCCATTGTTTATCAAACCGGGACCAGGCAAAACAAAGACAACTTCATCATTTGGGTTAAACAATCCAACAGGATCTGTAACAATAGATGCTTCGTCATAAATTTGATCTACTGTCTCTTCTCGGAAAGGGCGACCATTCGCATCTGCTCTCAAATTGGTAAATAAACGCCCTAAAGTCACATTAAACCAAAAGCCTTCTTTGATGATTTTTTTGTAATTCAAAGCCGTTAAATTGGAATGGTGAGTATAAGTGGTTGCATTATCGAGGTTTAAGCTGCGTTCAAATTGATAACCGGGTTGTAGTAGAGCATCAAACCCAACAATCTGAAGTGTTCTTGTATTTTGATTGATGCTTAAACTGTGTTGATTCGTAATGGTCAGTTTAGAACCATTTTTCAACTTATAGGACCACTTAATTGTACTTGTAAAGTTATTGTCTTGGCGTGGTGCCCATCTTGTCTGATTATTCTCCAATAAAGAGCTTCTTAGTTGGAAAGCCTGCTCTCCAAAATAAGTATCGGTTAATCTGGATGTTACATTTCCAAATAGAGTCATTTTCTTATCGGTTCCGGGAATAGGACCTCCGGCCGATAATTCTACAATATCAGTATTCCAACCTGTTTCCGTCTCTATGTACCCCCAATGATCCCATTGGTAACTACCTGAATATTCCCAGGTATCTCCTCCTTCTCTGATGGTCGTATTAATAACTCCGGAAGAGCCATCACCAAACTCAGCTCCTGCTCCTCCTGTAATAATGTCTAATTTACCTATGGAGCTAGAGGCCACATTCACCCCAAATCCCGTTCCTGCTAATGGATCCTGCGCACTAATTCCATCAACCATGTATTGTGTTTCGTATACCCTTGCCCCTCTAATCTGCAAACCATCAGGCGTTTTATTAATACCGGATTGCATGGCTGCAATTTCTTGTACATCACGCACATTCATATCCGCAATCTCCTTTTGAGATAAGCTGACTTCTGATTTTGCAGACTCTAAATTGACTAAGTTCTTTTCTCCAACAATTTCTACTGTCTCTAATGCTTGAGCACTTGTTTTTAGCGTCACATTCAATTCAACAGTTTCGCCCGCTCGAATACTAATGCCGTTAAAGATTTTGTCTGCATAGCCTATATAAGTTACCTTAATGGAGTAATCTCCGGGTTTGATGTTTTCTATTTCATAATTCCCTACAAAATCTGAACTGGTTGCTTTATAAGTTCCTACTACTACTACTGTAGCACCGATCAACGTCTCTCCCGATGATTCATCAGTAATTGTCCCTTTTAAAGTTCCCCCATCCCCTTGAGCATAACTCAAAAAGCAAATGATAAAAGAGAAGAAAAAATTTAAGACTAGTTTTTTCATCAATTGAACTCTACATTAATGATTTGTCTGAACAAGTCTTCTAATTTGGTGATATCATTGTCAAACCTCCACAATTGCACACTGAAATAGACTTGTGTCAATTTGCCATTAACCCTTCTTCCTGATGCAACTATTTTTGTATCAGGCCATGGTGTTGTTGGTCTTCTATCAGATAATTGCGCCTCATACAACACTTCAGTATCCAGAGAATCAATGTTGAAAACACCTACTCCGGGTAGAGAAAAAACGCTAATCTTTAAATCGGGGAAATTAGACAAGGAGGACACAATGGAAGAGTCCCTATATAATCGTGCACTTCCATAGTTTTTAGTTGATACTCCTGTTATAGGCAGAACACCAACAAATCCATCTATGTTTTGGTTATGATCAAAGCTGGTGGATATAAAATATTTCCCACCACTATTGGCAAATTGTTGTAAACTGGCAGCCGCAAATTCAAGTAGTAATCCGGTTACATTGGTGTAATTGTTTGTAAATATGGACTCGTCGGAAAAGAAAAATAGTTTATCGTAAAAAGAAAGTTGTAATCTAAAGGTCGTATTCCAGATGCTTGGCCTGTATAATCCGTTACCAACGAGCAAGTCAAGAAAGTCATAATTGACTCCTATATTCTGTAAAACAGAATTATAAGTTGTTCTTGCCGAGCCACCAAGTCCACCAACGACCAAAAAATCATTTTGCTTTCCTTTCAGGTAAAAGGATAATGATGTATCCATTACACTAATAGTACCTGCCTGATCAATCGCTCTGATATAGATTCTGTTGGTATCATTAACCACTAAGCCCTGAACTTTATCATTATCCGGGTTTTGATCCGTATCATAATAGATCAAAGCTTCAACGGTATCTGAAACTGTAGGATCACTCGGAGCTAATGAAAATGTCTTTTTATTTTTATTAATGTCAAACCATGCCTTTCCGTTAATACTGATCTGTACATTAGTAATGGTTTCTATACCATCTAAATCACTTGCTGCCCAGGCTGTTGTTGCCACCAAAAAAACAGAGTCCGGAATGTTCAAATCATTATCAAATGCAACAGAAGGAGGTGAATTTTTTATTGGAATGTTCAAGTAATCCGGGCTTTGGTCTCTGGCATTCTCATTATCTATCGCTCGAATGTAAAATTGAATGTCCGTAGTATCAGACCCGGCGTTAATGCTAAACTGAAATGTCGAATCCTGATCTGTTGTATAGTCCCAGTTAAGAGAATCGAATGAAATCTCATAACCGATCACATAACCATCAGGATCAAAACCAGACCAACTTAGACTCACCAAGCTATTCAAACGTCGATCACCTGTCAAATTAATCTCTTCAACTGAGATAACGGTGTCCGGTTCTTTATTGCCTAAGTCACTCCCCTCATCTTTACATGAAAAAATAAAGGTGAGGATGAATAGAGAAAACCAAATGTTGAATTGAAGCTTCATAGAAAAGAAAAGAACTGCTCAGGATTTCTGAGCAGTTCTTTTTTCAATTTATTATTTTAAGATCAATTTCGATGCATTGATCAATTGATTATTATGACTTACTCTAATCATATACACTCCTCTATCCAAGCCATCAAGATTGATAGACGATAAATGTAAATTAGTTCTCAAGTCCACAACAGTTCTTCCTGTCATATCATAAACCTGTACATTCACTACATCAAATTGATAATCCTCAGTAATTCGAATATTCACTCTATCTTCAGCAGGGTTCGGATAGATTGCTGTTTCCACTTTTGAAGTATAGAAAGGCTCGATTCCAACAAGAGGTTGATTAAACCCGATGAAATCTGAATTATTTCTTGGAGTCAATTTAAAGTTGCTGAATGAATAATACAACAGTCCTAATAACTCATCCATGTTTTGAGTGATGTCAGCCTGTACCGGAGGAACATTAATACCGGCACCATATGCTGCCGTATCCGATAACACAGATACATTTAAAGAAGACTGAGCATTTGTACCAGCCTGTCTTCCGGCTAGAACTCGAGCATCTACTGTTGCTCCTACACCAGATCCTACGGTATACTCTCCGAATCCAAGGTTAGGATTGATAATGTTGACTTTACCTCCCACCATCGGGTTTTTATATTTCATCAACATACTTTCATACTTCTCTAGATTTGCACTATTTGCAGAAGTAAAGAAATTAGCATCTGATGGATCCAATTCTGTAGGTATAATAACTCCTGTATTTCCTGTAGCTGTAACTGTATGAGCAACAATCTTAGTAAAACCAAATTGCTCCTGAACATCTCCTGTAACTGTTACTTCATCACCTCTATCCAAGCCAAAGACAGAAGTACCGCCACCTTCAACAAAAATACCTGCAAACTCACTCGCATTGGGGTCTTGAATGTATAAATAACCCATATCATTTGGTTGGTAAGAAGCTGTTACAATTCCTGTTACAGTTACTGTATCTGTTTCATAAGGTGAAGCTGGAGATGTTCCGGGAAGGAAAAATTGAACATCAGGTATAATCATACCATTTGGTCGAACAGTATAAAAATGGAAATTATTTCCTCCAGGACTGGTTGTTACATTCATACTGTCATCGGTTGCTTCAATATAATACCTTACAATGCTATCATTTGGAAATGCAGGAATTGTAGCTGAATAAACAGAACCGGCGTTGGTCATTGCTACTGAGCTAAAAGTATTCGGCATTGCATTTCGGTCTGCAGAATAAAACAATGTTGCTCCTGTCACTACTCCATCATTATCAACAATATCACAAGTTACACTAACTGTCTGTGATGAATTAGGTACTTGAGGAGATCTGCTTTCTAATGTAATCTGTGGTGGAGAAGCTGCCTTATCTACATCATTTGTATCAAATGGATTAATCTCATATCCACCGGCAAAAGAACTACCTCCACGGCATCCATTCTCATCTTGAAAAATCAAACCACGAATATAATTATATACAGTTCCTACTGAAGGCGCAACTAATGTACCAGTTGCAGCTGGTGAATTCGGATTAACCGTTGAGTTACCGGCCAATCGCATCGGAAAGAATCGATCTGCAACCAATATTTGGTTACCATTTGCATCTTGAACTGTAAATTCACATCTACTTCCTCCACTAAAAATAGAAACAGAAGTTACTGTAACATTTTGAATCTCTACATAGGAACCATCCCATTGTTCACCGGTTGGTAAAATATTTTGACGCATGTTATCCTGTAAGTCTGCTACTGGGACAGTTGTATAAGTTGGATTATTAGTAAAACCAATAAGTGAAACCGAAGAGTTATTTAAAGGTTGTAATTGCAAAGCACCGGCATATTCTCCAACAACACATGTCATCTCAAGAATATCTCCCGCTAAGGTATTCTCAATAGCAGTATTTGGTGTATTTCCGGTATCCCAATTGACTCCCATAACAACGATACCTTTAAATGGTCCCGGAGCTCCTGCCCCGGCAGTATCAACTAAAGAAATAAAAGGTCTGGATCCACCGGTAATTGAACCTGAAGCCACTTCACTTAAATTTCCATCAATCACAACAACACCAACAGTTCGAATGGTATCTCCAAAATAGGCTGAAGTATCTACACAAGCTTGCAAGTCTGTTGCAGACGATGCATTAATTTGTGAAATAGACACAAAAGGGTAGGTCTGTGCTCCCGCATAGAGCAGTGACATACATGTTAAAATAGAAAATAATAGTTTTTTCATAACTGTTTTAATTAATTGATTATTAGATTATTTTAATATAGTAAACTTTCCTTTTTTTATTTCTCCTGTTTTTAAATCTTCAACCACAAACACATACAAACCTCTGCTTATGATTTGTGTTTCTTTAGATAATAAATCCCAAGAATGTTCGGCACCGGAGAAGATATTTTTAGATGTTTCTTCAGAGCCGAACGTTTCATACCATCTGATGTCCTCTCCCCTATAATTTTCATCATGGTAGATTTCATCTATCAAATCTCCGGCAGGTGTAAATACTCTTATTACACATCTCTGAGGAAGATTTGAGAAGGTCAACTTGCGGCTTTGCTCCTGAAAATTACTCTTTCCCTCCCACGCTGCTCCAAAGTAGTAAGGGTCAGGATATGCAAATGGTGCATTAGCATCAATATTCGAATTGGTTGGGTTACCGGGAAAAACACGAAAATTGTTTGCTAAAAGAGAAGATTCCAGAGATTCCAGATTTTGTTCCTCATTTCCGGTATCAAATGCACTTAAACCAACTGCATATTGCCAGCCATTGAGTAAATTCCCAATTTCGTATTTATACATGTAGACATTGGTATCCCCTTCAAATGTAACCGGTTGATCCAATCGAATGGCATCCAATCCTATCTCATTGGCAAATCCATTGTCTTTTATATCAAATTCTGCAAGCGGAATAAGGTCTCTTAATAAGTTAGGCACACCTGTCACATCATAACCTAGCTTTGTAATGTATAATCTGTACCCCTCAAAATCCATGCTCTGAGATATTGGGTCAACTGAAAATTCTGCATTATCTGTCCAATAAATCTCAACCTTATTCTCATTAGCAATCACTTTTGTTTTTGGAATATCAGGGGGAGAAGGTAAAATGAAACGCGTAATTTCTCCATTTCCATCCTTATCCTCATCCGGATCTAATATTCCATTAAAATTAACGTCCTCACCATAAAATGCTGTTTGCACCCGTTGTGCATTTGCCACAAATTGAGCCTGTTGTGCAGGTGTATTTGCAGTATTGGCATTTCCGTCGTCCATCTTTTCTGCCAATACAAACGCATATGAAATGGTGATGGTATCTCCTGCTTTAAACTCTCTAAAAGGGCCAACGGAGACCAAATCAGAACGATTTCCAGCCCGATTCAATTGTTCTTGAAAAGTTCCGCCTCCACATTGCCCATTGTCCGTATCCCAACACCCGTAATCCTCAACGCCAAAAGACAAACGATCATAGCGTTGAGCGTCATTAGCAGGAGCTTGAAATATTCCTGTCCCCGGATTATTAAATATCCAGGAATTGTAATTTGATTTAAAACTTGTATCCAGATTAGGGTGATGGAATCCAAATTTATCTGAAGCACCTAAAAATTTCTGACCTATGTAAGAGTTAGTGAATCCGACATCACCACTATGATCATAACAATAAGCCATCTGAAGGCTATCAATATAACCATTACCTCCTTTATCATAGAAGGCTGACCCTCCTGAACCTGCAGGAGTCACATTAATGTTTCTCACGACAGTATTTGCCCATAATCCAAAATATACGCTATCCAATTGATTAATGTCTCCATTATTACCCAGATTAATGATCTCCATATCAACAAACACCACAAAATCACTAAAGGCAAAATTGAAATTATAGGTCTTCAGGTTCACCTCTACAAAAAGTGGTTGAGTATGATTAGCAATTGGATTACTGGTACCGGGGATAATTAGATTTTTATCTGAAAATTTAGCTAGATAATCTTGATGAGAAACGGCAAATGGAGTATAAAAGGGACTATCTTTAAAAGTTGAACGTTCATTGAGTTGAGCTCCAACTTCGGCTGTAAACTCAAACCCGGAAGCTCCTGTTCTATATCCTTGAGATGCATCTAAAGCTGAAGTGGATACAATCTTAGATCCATTTCGTATGCCTCCCATCCATATGCCGGATTCGAAAACATGCTCAGTTCCAGAACCGGCCGGGTATTCACAAGATTCATTTGAGGTTCCATCTCTATAACCACGGAATGAATTACCAAAAGTCCCAACATTAGTAACGGCTAGCCTCACATTTGAAACTGTAGTCACTTTTTCCTCAAAAGAAGCAGATTGTCCCCTAGAAATAAGAGAAGCAAAAAAAACAAATATCAGAAAAGTGGCTCTCATGTATTATCCAAAACGGTTTATGCTCTATCTTCTATATGCCCGCCGTTTATCAATTCCTTCAGATAAGGAATAGGTGCCTTGACTCCTCTATCAATTGCAAAGCAAAATTGCTTAATAATGAACTATTCTGACGAATAGCTTATGTTAAATCTTTATTAACTTTTGAACACGTTCTCCACCATTTTTCAAACGCAACTTCATAAAGTAAGCTCCCCTTTTTAGATCACTCACATTCCATTCATTCATCAACGATGGCTGAGGAATAAACTCCTTCACTTTCTGAGCGGTAGAGCTGTACAATTCAACACGCTCAATCTCTACTTTTGAATCCGCTACTGAAAAACGAAGCACATCTGTCATAATTGAATTATAAGACAATGCATTTTCAATCGACATACTTTCTATTGAGGTAGAAAGCGGCAAAGTTACCTTTAGGTCCATAGTTACCGGAAGGTGGTCACTCAAATCACGCAAGGCATTGATCACAAAAAACGGGGCTGTAGTATTTGTTGGAGAATCTATTGAGCCATTAAAGCGATTACCATCCTGACCCACTGCCGTATAAGTATTTGGAATATATTCTACCTTATCAGAATCATTAATGACCTCATCTGAAGCTAAAATGAAATCAAAGCGATCGTCCATACCTCCACCCGAAGCACAACCATTACCGGAGGACCTGGTGGATTGAGTATGCACATCAGCAAAAGAGGAGGTATTGCTCCAATTTCCAATTCTATTTACGGGATCATAAAAATTCAGACTTGGATCAGGTGTATAAGCAACAAGGTCTAAGAAACAAGGCTCTGTTGCTCTGTATACGTTTAAATCACCCATAAAAAAATAATTACCCTTTGCATTTATAGTATCTAAATGAGCCATAACTGCTTCAGTAGCCAAAGCTCTCTCATTTCTATCGGCGGCTGTATTTCCCGCTTTTAAATGGGCGGCAATAAAGTGAAGGAAGGTTGTATCTTGATGCTGACCCAAGTTAGGATCATTATAATACAAAGTATAGATATCGATTAAACGGACGAGATTTATATTGCTAATATCTCTGGTAATTGTAGATTGCTCCTTTAAAACTAACTTATTGGAATTGTAATACAACATATTTGTGATGGACTGAAAACCGGAAGTGTAATTAGCCATTTGATAATATGTTCTTCCATTCTTATTCAGTGAACTATTCATTAATGTGAATGCATTAAACCCATTAGGCGAAGCTCCGAGTTCATTACATACCAAAACATCCGGCAAAACATGATCAATGATAATCTCCAATGCATTTTCCTTAACAGTTGGACTATTATTGCTATTGGTGCATTGGTTAGTTGTATTCCTGTAATTCAGGAGATTATACACCATCAATCTTAGAGTATCGCTTTGTTGTGATTTTAAACTATAACTAAAGGAGAGAACAAGAAAAAGAGCAAGCCATCTTTTCGTATTCATAATAATGCTGAATTTTGAACAAAATTACGCAAAGCACCCGCCTCAATTTGAATTTAATCCATTTCATTAAACCACTTGCTAGAAACACTTGAAATAAAAGTTCCGATTATTAAAGAACCAACTGATGGCAACTGGACTTCTATCATTAGTCAGGAATTAAGCATCCCTAAATCTGATATTTTAGACTTTCGCCTACTTAAGAGGTCAATTGATGCCAGAGGCAAAACCATACAGGTATTTGTTCGACTGGAAATTGGTGTTAAAGAACTCCTTCCGGAAAGACCAGCAGCTTTTAATCTGCAAGAGGTTAGTTCGGCACCTGAAGTTCATATTATTGGCTGTGGTCCGGCAGGACTTTTTGCTGCGTTAGAATGTATTCATTTAGGATTCAAGCCTATCCTTTTTGAAAGAGGAAAAGATGTTAAAGCAAGACGACGTGACTTGGCAAGTCTAACTAAAAGTCAAATTGTTAATCCCGAATCTAACTATTGTTTCGGAGAAGGTGGGGCAGGCACCTATTCTGATGGAAAATTATACACCAGATCAAAAAAGCGAGGAGACGTTAATCGAGTACTAGAAGGACTGGTTCAGTTCGGAGCGAATGCAAACATACTTTATAATGCTCATCCGCATATTGGAACAAATAAACTTCCGCAACTCATTGTAAATATGAGAGAGGCTATTCTGAAAGCCGGAGGTCAGATTCATTTTGAAAGTAAACTCACGAACATCTCACTTAAAGATTCTTCGATACAATCCATTGAAATTAATCACGAGCAAAGCATTCCCATTTCTCGCTTAATACTTGCCACAGGTCACTCAGCAAGAGACATCTTCAAACTCTTAAATAAGAAGAAAATTAAAATTGAAGCCAAACCTTTTGCCTTAGGAGTAAGAGTAGAACATCCACAAGAATTCATCAATAAACAACAATACAAAAGCAATTGGAACAACCCTAGTCTAGAACCTGCTGCCTATAAATTGGTTACTCAGATTAACGACAAGGGCGTATATTCCTTTTGCATGTGTCCGGGAGGAATAATTGCTCCATGTGCTACAAATAAGGGAGAAATTGTGACCAATGGCTGGTCGCCATCAAAAAGAAACAACCCCTATGCGAATTCCGGAATTGTGGTAAGTTTAAACGCAGAAGATTGGAGTGAGTTTCATCAATCAGGACCATTGGCCGCAATGCACTTTCAACATTCTATTGAGAAAAAGGCACATCAAGCTGCAAACAATGACTCTGAGGGTCAAAAGGCACCTGCTCAGAGACTTGTTGACTTTATCGCAAACAGAGAAAGCAAAAGCTTACCAAAATGCTCTTATTTACCGGGAGTAGTAAGTGCGCGACTAGATCAGATACTTCCAAAAAACATCTCAGATCGGCTGAAACTTGCCTTTATCGAATTTGATCGTAAGATCAAAGGTTATCTGCATCCCAATGCCATTCTTGTTGGCGTAGAAAGCAGAACGTCTTCTCCGGTCTCAATTCCGCGAGATAAAGAAACACTTCATCATATCGATGTCAAAAATTTATATCCCTGCGGTGAGGGAGCAGGGTATGCAGGAGGAATAGTTTCTGCCGCAATTGACGGGATTAAATGTGCAGGAGCACTTACCCGTGTTATGCAATAGTAAACCAATTGATTAACATCAGACCTAAAGACAGTTAGAGTTTGGTCAAGTCCATTTTTTTGCTATCTTTAAAGCACTTAAAGTACTACTAAACAATAATTTCAACATTATGCCAACCAAATTCACCGAACGAGAATGGGATAAAATCTCCAGTTTATTCAATCAGTCTCCGGAACAATTTGATTTACCTGAACGAAAAGATAATTCTGTCGTTATAGGAACTTTTAATATTCGAAAACTTGGTAAAATAAAAAGCAGGAGCAAACAAAGCTGGTTGTTTTTGAGAGACACGTTAAAGCGCTTTGACCTAATCGCCGTGCAAGAAATAATGGATGATCTTAGTGGTTTTGAATACCTTTTAGAACTACTTGGTGAAGATTACGGCATGATCGTTTCTGATATTACCGGAACGAAACCCGGTGGAAGAGGCAATACCGAACGTTTGGGTTTTTTGTTTAACTGGAAGCGCATTCAAAGAACTGCATTAGCAAGTGATGTAACATACGACAGATCAGAAATAACCAGAAACTTATATGAAAACAAGTCTGATTTCTCAGAAGCCTGGGAGCAGTATACCAGAAAGCTGGGTAGATGGGAGGAAAGAGTAATACAAAATGCCTCGCAAGGGAAAAGAAAACCTTCTAAACCTCCAATTGAACTGCCAAGATTTGTTAGCTTCATACGCCAGCCTCATTGTGTATCATTTAGAGTTAAGGGAAAAGATGGAGAAAAGCCGTATGAATTCCTCATTGTTAATGCCCATCTCCTCTATGGATCCAATAAAGTTGAAAGAAAATGGGAATTCATGGCATTAATAGAATGGCTCACGGTACGCGCTAAGCAAGCCGATAAATTATACCACCCTAACATTTTATTATTAGGTGATTGTAACCTTGACTTTGATGAAGATGTCAATGTAATGCGAACGGATATTGATGCTTTGATAAAGAGCTTAAACAAGAAATTCTTGAGAAGTAAAAAAGCGGCAACCGCAAACTTTCCACTGCTAAACCATCATCCCAAAAAAGGTCTTCTAAGAACCGCGCTCAGACAAAAACAAACTTATGATCAGATCGGTTTTTTCTCACGCGATTCAAGGTTACCGAAGCCGGAAAATAATATCAAAGCCGGATCAATGGCTGATGGCTTTGACTATGGTGTTTTTAATATTGCCGATCTCATCTCAAATGCACTGCATCAAAAAAGCATTGACCAAATTGGCACATCACAACGAAAAACCATCTACAAAAAGGCGGAATTCGATATTAGCGATCATATGCCTGCATGGGTTCGATTAGAGCTGCCTCATTAAGTTCAATTTGATCAAAATTTTGCTTGTCGATTAAACTCAGCCAATAGAACACTGCAAGCAATTGCAGCATTCAAAGATTCTACTTCCCCTTGCTGCGGAATCTTAATTTTCACATGAGACAATTGATCAATTTCATGACTTACACCATGCGATTCACTACCGATAATAAGAACAGCCGGCTGTTTCAAATCAAGCGTATAGATGTCATCGCCACTCAAATGACTGCTATATATATGCCGACCTGCACCGGACAACATCCGATCTAGCTTTCCCCTTTTAATTTTTACCCTAAAAATAGAACCCATACTTGCCTGAACAACTTTAGCATTGTACTCGTCAACCGTATTCTCCGAACACCATATTTCATTCACACCAAAACATTCGGCAGAGCGAATCATTGTTCCAAAGTTGCCGGGATCTCTTATATCATCCAAGGCTAAAATAATTGGAGACGTTTGCTGGTCAATTGTTAAGAAATCCAGTATTGCCAAACTTCCAGGTGGAGACTCCAATTGAGATATTTTTTTAAACTCCCGCTCTGAAACAAGAATCGCTTTTTTCAAGAAAGGCCCTAACCATTGATAATCTTTCTGCCTTTTTTCATCAAGGAAGATCTGACGAATTTCAACTCCGCTGTTTATTGCCTCTTCTAGCAGTTTCTTTCCCTCGATAATAAACTGACGAGCCTCTTGCCTTTTCTTTTTTTGATGAAGACTTCTTATATATTTTTCCTGACTTTTACTTAACATTAGAGATTAGCTTAATTTCGCAACATGCGGAAGCGCTCTTTCATAAAGCTTGCCAACAAGATCAAAAATACAGTATTATCACTACTTGTTATTAGCTTTCTATTCTCTTCTTGCCAACCCACAAAGCACCTAAAGAAGGATGAATTTCTTTTATCTAAAGTAAAACTAAAGTACAAAGAGCAGAGTCTGCTTAAAGAAGAGCTCTATTCTCTATCGAAACAAAAACCAAATCGAAAACTTCTTGGTGTTTTCCGACTTTATTTGGGCGTTTACAATATGTATTATCACAAAGAGGAAAGTAAAATCCGAAACAACATTGGAGAAGCCCCTGTTATTTTTGACTCAACTCTGGTTCAGCCATCCGTTGAGCTAATGAGCAATTACCTTAACACTCGAGGATATTACGAAAATGAAGTATCTGCGAGCTTTGATACTATTGGAAAAAAGAAAGTTAAGCTCAACTATCTTATCAATGCCGGCAAAAGGTATAAGATCAATAAAGTAAGTGCCAAGATAGAAGATTCTGAGATCAATCGAATTTATAACGAAACCATTCAAAAAACGAATATCAAATCCAATGAACCTTTTGATATCGAGATTCTAAGTAAAGAAAGAAAGCGAATCGAGAAAGCATTGAAAAACAGAGGATACTATAAGTTTACAAAGGAGTATGTTCAGTTCAAGGCCGATACCTCAGTAGCAAAACGTGAAGCAAACCTTAGCACCGAAATTTTAAATGATCGGCGAACAGGTCCATCAGATTCAATTTATGAAGTACCTCATCAGACCTATAACATAAAAGAGGTGATCGTTCGTATCGATTACCGCAACTTGAGAAATAGCGATCAAAATATAGATACCATAACGGTAGAAAACCTGAGCTTTATTTTTTCAGGAGAACCTAAAGTACGTCCTGAAGTCCTTGCGGGGCTCATCTACGTTAGACCAAATGATCTTTATCGACAAGATTTACAGGAACTCACTTATCGAAATCTTTCAGGATTACGCATCTTTTCATTGGTTAGCATTACTTATGACCAAAACTTCCAAAACGACAATGGTCTTGTGGCTTACATCGATTTATCACTAAACAAACAAAAATCATATGCCATTCAATCAGAGGGTACCAATAATGGAGGAAATCTCGGTATTAATGCAAACCTCAATTTTTCAAATAAGAATACTTTTCGGGGAGCAGAATTACTCAACATCAGGATTGCCGGTGGTTTAGAATCGCAACAAATTTTGACGGATGAGGGAGATCAACAAGCCATCACCGGATTCTTTCCATTTAATACGTTCGAGTTTGGCCCGGAAATCAATTTAGAAGTTCCCCGCTTTCTTCTTCCTTTTAAAACCACATCTCTATCCCAAAAAGGAAATCCAAGAACAACCTTCAGTACCTCCTTCAACATTCAACAACGGCCTGATTACGAAAGAAATGTATCTAAAACTTACATTTCTTATGCATGGAATGAAACACCTACGAAGACACACATTATCCAACCCATCGACTTTTCGTACATTAAGTTGAATCCAAGTGCAGAGTTTAAAGCTCTTTTAGAAGACATCAGAAATCCTTTTTTGAGGAATACCTACACAGATAATTTGATTCTTGCTGCACGATATAGTTTTATTCTTAATACGCAATCCAACTCTAAGCTAAAGAATCACTTCTTTTTTAGAGGAAATGTTGAAACGGCAGGCAATTTACTTTCCACTTTAGAGGGACCTCTGAACCTTCCTAAAAATCAGGAAGGTTTTAGAGAAATTTCAGGAATACGTTATGCTCAATACCTCAGAACAGATATTGACTTTAGGTTTTATCAAAACTTCAATGAAAATCAAATGGTATATCGCATTACATCCGGCTTGGGTCGTCCATATGGTAACTCAATCTCTTTACCCTTTGAAAAAAGTTTCTATGCAGGTGGAGCCAATGGAATAAGAGCATGGCAAGCCAGACAACTTGGTCCGGGCAATCTACCAGACTCGGCATCACTAATCGTTGATCAAATTGGCAATATGCATTTGGAAACCAACTTGGAATACCGTTTTGGCATTACCAATGTTATTGAAGGAGCAACCTTTGTAGATGCAGGTAACATATGGAATATCGACCAAAAAGACACCAGAGAAGATACCGACTTTAGAATCAATTCTCTGTGGCGGGGGGTCGCCATTGGTTCAGGTATTGGGTTACGCTTTAACTTCACTTTCTTTATTTTCAGGTTAGACTGGGCCGTCCCGGTTAAAGATCCGGGTGAAATTCATCCTGAAGAGTTTAAAGTCCAATGGAAAAACAGTAATCTTAACTTTGGTATCGGCTATCCTTTCTAAGGTTGTGAAAATACTTTATTTGCTTTATAGACTTAGTTTATTTAGTTAGCTTTGCCGCTCAATTTTTTCAAGCAATACTTTATGTCATTGAATAAGATAGAAGAACTACTCGGGTCAGAAAGAGACCTACTGCTTAATCATGAATGCAAAACCATCTCAAAAGACTTATTGCATTTACCGGGATCGGACTTTATTGATAGAGTTTTCAAAGACTCTAACAGGTCTCCACAAGTTTTAAGAAGTCTTCAGTCCATTTATGGAACAGGAAGACTGGCAAATACAGGTTACGTATCAATCCTACCCGTAGATCAAGGCATTGAACATTCCGCAGGAGCTTCATTTGCTCCAAACCCTATTTATTTTGACCCCGAAAATATTGTTAAGTTGGCGGTTGAAGGCGGCTGTAATGCTGTCGCTTCTACTTTTGGAGTACTTGCTTCAGTATCAAGGAAATATGCACATAAAATTCCTTTCATTGTAAAGTTAAATCACAATGAACTCTTAACTTACCCGAATACCTTTTCTCAAATCTCTTTTGGCTCGGTTGATGAAGCATGGAACTTAGGTGCCACAGCTGTTGGAGCTACCATTTATTTTGGTTCTGACGACAGCAATCGCCAAATCATTGAAATAGCAGAAGCATTTGAAAGAGCACATGAATTAGGCATGGCTACCATTTTGTGGTGTTATTTAAGAAATAGCGATTTCAAAAAAGATGGCAAAGATTACCATACCGCTACAGACATTACAGCTCAAGCCAATCACTTAGGCGTAACCATACAAGCAGACATTATCAAACAAAAACTACCTACATTGAATGGTGGATATAAAGCCATTGGCTTTGGAAAAACACATGACAAGGTATATTCAGAACTGAGCAGTGATCATCCGATTGATTTATGCCGTTATCAAGTCGCTAACTGTTACATGGGTAGATCAGGTTTGATCAATTCAGGTGGAGCATCAGCAGGTGCAACCGACTTAGCAGATGCTGTAACAACAGCCGTTGTGAACAAAAGAGCCGGTGGTCACGGTTTAATTTCAGGAAGAAAGGCTTTCCAAAAACCGATGCATGAAGGAGTGGAATTATTAAATGCCATTCAAGATGTTTATCTTGCAGAAGAAATTAGCATTTGTTAATCGAAATATCCTGATAAAATGGGATGGTTTAAGAGAATAAAAGAAGGGATATTAACCCCTACTCAAGATAAGAAGGAAACCCCTGAGGGACTTTGGTATAAATGTCCAAACTGTAATACAGTAGTTCCCCAAGAAGATCATTTAGACAATCTCAGTGTATGTGAAGAGTGTGGTCATCATGACCGAATAGGCTCAGAAGCTTATTTTAATATCCTGTTTGATGACGGCAAGTATTCTGAGATTAATAAAAACCTCTCCTCTGCCGACCCTCTTACATTTAAGGACACCAAAAAATACACGGATAGAGTCAAAGCAACTCAAGAAAAAACGCGTTTAAAAGATGCAGTAAGAACTGCACATGGACTCGTAGAAGGACAAAAATTGATGGTCGCAGCAATGGACTTTAACTTTATTGGTGGCTCGATGGGTTCAGTAGTTGGAGAAAAAATAGCAAGGGCCATTGATTATTGTGTAAAAAACAACATGGCCTTTATGATGATCTCTAAATCGGGAGGTGCCAGAATGATGGAGGCTGCTTTTTCTTTAATGCAGATGGCCAAAACATCAGCCAAGTTAACCCAGTTGTCTGAAGCCAAACTTCCCTATCTTTCATTTTTAACCGATCCGACAACCGGAGGTGTAACAGCATCTTTTGCGATGCTTGGAGATTTAAATTTTGCTGAACCAAATGCCTTAATTGGTTTTGCAGGACCAAGGGTTGTGAAAGAAACAATAGGAAAAGACTTACCCGAAGGATTCCAAAGATCCGAGTTTCTTTTAGAGCACGGCTTCCTAGATTTTATTGTCGAACGAAAGAATCTGAAGCATAAAATCAGTCAAGTCTTAAGAATCTTACAAAAAGCAAATGATATTACAGAATAAATTTTTACATTTGCGCCCTTAAAATTTAGAAGAAGATATGGAGCTTACAACTGAAAAGAAACAAGCTATTTTTGAAAAGTACGGTCAAGGCAAAAACGATACAGGTTCTACAGAAGGGCAAGTTGCTTTATTTACTGAGCGTATCAACCATCTTACCTCTCACTTAAAATCAAACAAAAAAGATTTTAATACAGAAAAGTCTTTGGTAAGATTAGTTGGAAAAAGAAGAAAATTATTGGATTACTTAAAAGCTAAGGATATTGTAAAATATAGAGAGCTGATAAAAGACTTGGGCATCAGAAAATAATGTTCGAGCAACATATCACAAAAAATTAAAAATTTCAAAAAGGGGGGCATTGAAACACGTCCCCCTTTTCTATTAAAAGAACATAGATTAAATATATAAAATGTCACAACAAGCAATTACACAGACAATGACACTTCCTGATGGCAGGGAGATTAGCTTAGAAACAGGTAAGCTAGCAAAACAAGCAGACGGCTCTGTCGTCTTAAAAATGGATAACACAATGCTTCTGGCAACAGTAGTTGCAGAGCAAACAGCAGGTGAGGATGTAGACTTCTTACCTCTAATGGTAGATTATAGAGAAAAGTTCTCTGCGGTAGGGAGATTCCCCGGTGGTTTTTTGAAAAGAGAAAACAGACCTTCTGATGGTGAGGTTCTTATTTCCAGATTAGTAGACAGGGCATTAAGACCTCTTTTCCCTGATGATTTTCATGCCAGTACGATTGTTACCATTTCTCTCATCTCAGGAGAAGAGAATGTAGCTACTGATTCATTAGCCTGTTTGGCTGCCTCTGCAGCAATTATGGTTTCAGATGTTCCTTTCAAAGAAGCGACATCAGAAGTAAGAGTTGCAAGAATCAATGGTCAGTGGGCCATTAATCCCAATCTTGATGCATTGCCGAATGCCGACATCGACTTAATGGTTGCCGGTACCATGGATAGTGTTGTTATGGTAGAGGGAGAAATGCTCGAGGTTTCAGAAGCTGAAATGTTAGAAGCCATTAAAGTGGCTCACGAAGCAATAAGAACACAGTGTCAGGCACAAAATGATTTGGCAGCACAAGTTGCAAAAGCAGCAACAAAAAGAGAGTACGATCACGAGAAGAGTGATGAAGCTTTATTGCAACAAATCAAAGACTTCGCCTATGAAAGATGTTATGAAGTCGCCAAAAAAGGAACCAATGACAAGTATCAAAGAGCTGCTGATTTTGGTGCCATTAAAGAAGATTTTATCGCCAGCTTAGAAGAAGACTACGCGAAAGAAAATAGCTTCTTAATCAAACAATACTATGGAAAAGTTCAGAAAGAAGCCGTTAGAAATTGCATGTTGACTGAAAAGATCAGACTAGACGGACGAAAAATGAATGAAATCAGAAACATCTGGTCTGAAATTGATTACTTGCCCGGTTCACATGGATCAGCCGTTTTTACAAGAGGAGAAACACAGTCTTTGGTTTCAGTCACTTTAGGAAGCAAGATGGATGAGCAAAAAGTAGATCGTGCTTTAATCACCGATTCTGAAAAATTCATACTACATTATAATTTCCCTTCATTTTCAACAGGAGAAGCGCGTCCAAACAGAGGGCCGGGTAGAAGAGAAATCGGACACGGTAACTTAGCCATGAGAGCATTGAAACCAATGATTCCAACGGGAGAAGATAATCCTTACACTGTAAGAGTTGTTTCTGATATCCTCGAATCAAATGGATCTTCATCAATGGCTTCCGTATGCGGAGGTTCTTTAGCATTGATGGATGCAGGTCTAAAACTAAAGAAACCCGTTTCAGGTATCGCCATGGGCTTAATAAGCGGCGAGAACGGCAATTACGTGGTACTTTCTGATATACTTGGAGATGAAGATCATCTAGGTGATATGGACTTTAAAGTCACCGGTACTAAAGATGGAATCACCGCATGCCAGATGGATATTAAAATCAGTGGATTGTCTTTCGAGGTTTTACAGGAAGCCTTAAATCAAGCAAAAGAAGGAAGATTGCACATCTTAGGTGAAATGAACAAAACCATTGAACAACCTAGAGAGGATTACAAACCGAATGTTCCTCGAATCGTTCAGATGACCATTCCTAAAGACATGATTGGAGCGGTAATCGGACCTGGTGGAAAGATCATTCAAACCATTCAAGAAGAAACAGGGACAACCATCGTACTTGAAGAGATCGATAATGTTGGCGTTATAGACATTGTATCTACAGACAAGGAAGGTTCTGATGCTGCAGTAGCAAGAATTAAGGCCATTACAGCAGTACCTGAGGTTGGTGAAACTTATAAAGGTAAAGTAAAGTCTATTGTGTCTTTTGGTGCGTTTATTGAGATCTTACCGGGTCAAGACGGATTATTACACATCTCCGAAATCGATCACAAAAGAATTGAGAACGTTTCAGATGAATTGAAAGAAGGCGATATGCTAGATGTCAAATTAGTGGCCATTGATCCTAAAACCAAGAAGCTAAAATTGTCAAGGAAGGTACTCTTACCTAAACCGGAAGCAAAAACAGAAGCATAGCAGCCGAATAAAATGCTAAAACTTAAAGCCTTGAAGAAAATCTTCAGGGCTTTTTTTATTTAAAACCATTCTAAATAAGAATCTTATCTAACACTTTTTAACATTTCACTCTGATTTCTGGGTATTTTTAAAAGGACTTATCTACCAATTAAGTAAAGTCTTTATACTAACCAATTAATACTATCAGGGATGAGACAGCTAAAAATTAGTAAGAGCATCACCAACCGGCAAACTATTTCCTTAGATCGCTACCTTCATGAAATCGGAAGAGTTGACCTGATCACAGCAGAAGAAGAAGTTGAACTCGCAAGACGCATTAAAGATGGAGATTCCAGAGCTTTGGAAAAATTAACCAAAGCCAATCTTCGTTTTGTGGTTTCCGTTGCGAAACAATATCAGAATCAGGGACTAAGTCTGCCTGACCTGATTAATGAAGGAAATCTTGGACTCATCAAAGCGGCTCAGCGTTTTGATGAAACAAGAGGGTTCAAATTCATTTCCTATGCCGTATGGTGGATTCGCCAGAGTATACTACAGGCTCTTGCAGAACAATCTCGAATTGTAAGATTGCCTCTCAATAAGATTGGTACAATCAATAAGGTGAGAAAAACCTTCAACGAACTGGAGCAGAAGTATGAAAGAGAGCCTCAGGATCATGAAATTGCTGAGCTGATGGACTTGTCGCTTTCCGAAGTGAAAGCCTCCATGAAAAACAACAAGCGACACGTATCTATGGATGCCCCTTTATCTACGGATGAAGACAGCAGCAACATGTACGACCTGTTGACCAATGATGATCTCCCCGATCCTGACAAACGCTTGATTCATGAATCCTTAAGTAAAGAGATTGAGAGTACGCTTAGAGGTATTCCGGCAAGAGAAGCAGAAGTCATTCGCATGTTCTTTGGCTTAAGTGGAAAGAGACAATACAGTCTGGAGGAAATTGGAGATTACTTTGACTTGACCAGAGAGCGTGTTCGACAAATAAAAGAAAAGGCAGTCCGCCGCTTAAAAGTCAGCGGAAGATGCCAAACTTTAAAAACCTATTTGGGCTGATTCATTCATCGATTAAAGCTACTTTTGTGAAAAAACAATGGCATCAATTGTAGCACCATCTATTTTAGCCGCGGATTTTTCAAATCTCCTTTCTGCTTGTGACATCATTGAAAATTCAAATGCGGATTGGTATCACATTGATGTCATGGATGGGGTCTTTGTTCCAAACATCTCATTTGGAATGCCAGTCATCTCTTCCATTAAAAAACATTCCACCAAACCCTTTGATGTGCATTTGATGATTGTAGACCCTGATCGATACATTTCTGATTTTAAAAGGGTGGGCGCAGACATTTTAACGGTGCATTACGAAGCCTGTACCCATTTGCACAGAACCATACAAGCCATCAAAAAGGAAGGCATTCAAGCCGGAGTGGCTTTAAATCCGCATACTCCCGTTCACTTGCTATCCGAAATTATTCAAGACATTGACCTGGTCTGCCTCATGTCAGTCAATCCCGGTTTTGGCGGACAATCTTTCATCGAAAACACCTATCAAAAAGTAGCAGAGCTAAACAACTTGATTGAACAAAAAAACAGCCAAGCACTGATTGAAATAGACGGAGGTGTGACAGATAAAAATGCGAAGCAACTGATAGATGCCGGAGCAGATGTTTTAGTAGCCGGTAGTTTTGTGTTTAAATCAGAAGACCCGATTGCCACCTGCAATGCCTTGAAAAGCATTTAAGCATTTCTTTTATTGTAATCTATTGGTTTGGTATGAAGGCTGCTTTCTTAAGCTTCTAAGTCTTGCTAAAAATGATTACTTTGCAGTAATAAATTAGCCAACATGATCTTAACACCAAACATCGACTTGCATTTTAATGAGCTTGTAAGTTTTTATTTCTCATATCCATCTTTTAAAAAATAAATAGTAGACAAAAATTTAAACGATAAGTGAAATAAACGGAATTCCGTTTATACGGATGTTACCAACTACATGAAAAATTCAGCAATATATATTGACGATACTGGTTCATCTCAAGTATCAAAAAGTAAATATGATAACGGAGATTTAATAAGTTACTTGGCAGTTATATTGACACCCAAAGAAAGAGAGGAAATTGCCGAATCAATTACATACGCAAAGCGTTTAATAAATAAAGAGTTAAACATTAATATTAAAGAGTTTCATTTCGTAGATATTTATTCAGGAAAAAAAGACTTCAAAAAATTAGATCTAAATAAAAGACTAGGAATCTTCAAGGTATTTAGTGGTTTATATAAAAGATATAATTGTCCAATTTTAATACAATCTCTTACTGATGATGATGTGGTTAGAAATAGACTAACGGATATTAGAAAACATAAAAAGTATGGCTTTGATTTTAGTAAAAACTCTCATTTATGTCTTTGGCTGCTACTTGTAAGAATTAGACACGAAGAAAAGTTTAGAGCTTATCTACCAAATATTGAGATTTTTGTTGACGCAGGACTTAGAAAACCAAACTCAGAACAAGAAATCAGCATTCTTAATGACTTCAGTAAAAACTCTTTAATTACTTATAAGGATTCAGAATCTGATGAGTTAATGCAATTTATCGACTTTATCGCATTCACTTTGAACAGAAATAGGTGGATTCTTTCGAATAATTCCAAAAAACCATTAGATAGATTCATCTTAGAGTTAAGTGAAGATACTTTATTCAATGTATTAAACATGAGACGTGAACTAATTGATTTAGAATCTGAAAATACGACTGAGAAGTATGATACAGTTCTACGAGAAGCATTTGATTTAAATGATAATCTATCAGATGAAGAGGTTAATAGATTCAAAGCTGAAAAAAAGAAATAAAGTTGGTAACAATGTATATAGCAAATAGGGCGTATAGTAGTTTGCCAAAATTTAGTGCTATTTACCAACACCGCCAAGTCATTCATTTAGCTTTTAATAATAGCTATTCAATTTAAAAATAAAAGTAGTCATTAGTACTAGAAATATATGACTTACATAGCAGGCTTCAAAAGGAAAAACTTTATTTGTATCTCAGCTGATCATATGATTACATTCAATCGTGGAACACTTAATGATGGAGCTACGCTTTCAGGACAATCAATTCGTTTTAATATGGACGATAGCGCATTTAAAATTTTTCACCTAAAGAATTCAGGAATAGCATCGTTTGCAGGAAATGCAGAAACAGGAAGTAGAGTAATTAACGCAATATTACCAGAGAGTAATTCTCAATTAAGAATAATGCAAATTCTAAAGGAACAAACCCCAACTAAAAAACAAAATGCGACACTAATATTCGGAGGCCCTGATGATAATAATAATATGAGGCTATATTCTTGGAGCAGTTCTATACCTGGCCAAATTAATGAAGGTGATTTTTTTACTGCAGGTTCAGGAAAAAGCATTCTAGACAATGCTATTGAACCTATTTTCGAAGAGATTAAAAAAATTGATACTTCAAATAGAGAAAAGGCATGTAACTCGTCCTTCATTTTAAATGAATTATTATATCGAAACGGAAAAGAATTAAGTAAAGCAGGAGTTGGTGGAGCTTTTTATAGTTTGTTTTCTGATGGTAATCAAATCTATTCTCAAGGAGAAACAGCTATTCTTCCAATTGAGTTAATACCAAAACCTATTTCTGTCAGAGTCCCAATTATAAAACAGTCGTATAAAAATGGCATATACTTCATTAAAAGCACAATCACTGACAGACCTAAATTTATAATTAATAAAGAAAATGTTCCCCAAAATATGCTTCCCATTTTATCTAAAAATCCAATCCCAATGATTGAGCTAGAGAAATATTGGAAATTAGAAGATGCACTAGATATTGAACAAGTTACAAATATTGAAATCCATTTTATTAGAGATGGTTTTGGTTCAATGAGAATTACATGTAAGCCAAAAGAACACTTATGGTGGGGTGAATCTCGAAAAGACGTAAAGTTTAGTGAAAATATTAAAGACTTAATTCAAAAACTGATCAAAAACATGGGTCAGGATAATATGTCATAGAAAGAAAAACCAAGCACAACAAGGTATAAAATTAACTAGTTGTCACCAGGTTATGATACTTCAACCCGTCTAGGCCTAGATTTTATCTACGCCTTTATATCAATTGATAAGAGAACTTCTCAGTACGATTTTCTATCGAAATCACTCGAAGTTCCAAGCGAATAGCCTTATTCAGTATTAAGGTTAACTGAGTAAGTCCGGAATAAAGTTGCAGGCTATCTTAAGTCAATAGCTTACCCCTCAACATACCCCTTTAAATACTCATAGTCTTCTCCCAATTCGCCATTCACTGCAATACTCGCCCGTTTAATGATGGCAGTCGGATCCTCGCCCAATAAAGCGGGCAGAATATTTTTGATCAACTCGTTTCCAAAATCTTCAGAGGCATCTTTGGGCAGTTCACAGGGCAAATTGTCTACGGCCATTACCGTAATGGCTCCCTCTCCTACTTTATCGACTTCTTGATCATCAACGATATGATACTGATAAATCGGATCCGCAATGGTAGAAGGCCGAATGGTGGACGGAATCGGCCCGGCAATGTCACAACTGATGTCGGCAATGGTTCTAATTTTAAATGTGGGAGACTTCATCTCTTCTTTAGAAAAAATATCAGGCCCATTGGAGTCCCAGTAATGGCATGGAATGTATAGGTCTGTCACTCCCGCATATTTGAAAAAGTCCGACTCAAATTGCTCGGGATGCTGATAAACCTCAGATCGCTTAAAGTCGCTCCCGTCAGGTTTCCTAAAATATTCTTTAACGGACAATTGAGTGTACACCGGTTCTTCAAAACTGTTGTGGAGATAATCCTCCGGATTCACTCTTTTAATTCCCATTTTATCTAAGATCTCAATCGCTCCTCCTGCTACTCTACCCAATCCCGTTAAGGCGATTCTAAAGTCATGAGGCAATTCAATATTTGGCAGTTCCCGTTCCATCTCCTTCCGGTCTTCACATAAATGTGCAGGCTTTAAATCAAATGTGCCAGTTCTTTTACCATAAGCCAAAAAACCATTGTAGCATCCTACTATTCCGGCGTATCTTCCAAAGCCAACTAAACGCCCACCCGACTCTGCCGTTAAACATTCATAATCCGTTAATTGTATCTTTTTTTCCAATATGGCCCTTAGCAAGTCACGGTTATACGGTTGCTCTTTGATTGTATGTGAAAAGAAGAAAAACTGCTTACTGGGAATCAAATCTTCCATGTTCACTTCTTTCACCCCGAAGATCACATCGCAATGCTCCAGGGAATCAACCAATTGTAAGCCCAAGTCTTCGTATTCTTGATCTGCAAAAGCCCGGATTTTGCTTTTCTGTATAAACAATTCTACCTGAGGATATTGATCCACAATAAAACGACATTGTTCCGGGCTAAACGGTACGCGCTTATCCGGTGGATTTTTCCCTTCTTTGATGATGCCTATTTTCATTCGATAAACTTAAGCATTGGAAAAAATTCCATCAAATGAAATGAATGGATTGTTTACATTTGGAAGCCATGACATTTAATGAATTTAATTTTCATGAATCGGTGCTTGAGGGGCTTTCTGCCATGAATTTTGATACTCCGACACCGATTCAGGAAAAAGCCATCCCCGAAATACAAACCAATGCCGATTTGATTGCTGTTGCCCAAACAGGAACAGGGAAAACAGCTGCGTTCTTATTACCCATTTTAGATAAAATTGTGCGATCGGGTACACAACAGTGTAATACTTTAATCATCACTCCTACCAGAGAGTTGGCCAAACAAATCGATCAACAACTGGAGGGGTTTGCTTATTTCACAGGCACATCCAATCTCGCCATATACGGAGGTGGCGACGGAGGGACTTTTGAAAATGAAAAGACAGCGCTTTCAGAAGGGGCTCAAATTGTTATTGCTACACCCGGGCGCTTGTTGTCTCATCTTAACCTAAAGTACTTTTCTTTAGATAGCATTCAGCATTTTGTACTCGATGAGGCAGACCGCATGTTAGACATGGGTTTCTTCGACGACATTCAAAAGATCTCAGAGTACTTGCCAAAAAAGAGACAAAACATTCTTTTTTCTGCAACGATGCCTGAAAAGATCAGACGACTGGCCAAAAAAATCATGCATCAACCAAAAGAGGTTAGTATTGCCATTTCTACAACTGCAGATGGCGTCATTCAAGCGGCCTATAGTGTCTACGATACTCAAAAAGTAGATTTGATCAATCACCTATTGAAGGGAAAAGAAGAGATGAAAAGCATCATCATTTTTACATCCCGCAAGGCTAAGGTGAATGAAATTAAACGTTCATTAAAAAAGCTTCACCTGAATGTAGGTGGTATCTCTTCCGATCTGAATCAAGCTGAACGAGAGGAGGTCTTGTTGCAATTCAGAAATAAAAAGGTTCAGATCTTAGTAGCTACCGATGTCATATCAAGAGGCATTGATATTGATGACATTGATTTGGTCATCAACTTTGACGTTCCAAATGATGCGGAAGATTATGTACACCGGGTTGGAAGAACTGCAAGAGCCAATAAGGAAGGCATGGCCCTCACCTTTATCAATGAAAATGAGCAATTGGATTTCTTGAAGATTGAAAAACTCATTGATAAAGTCATTCCTAAAGTGCCTTTACCTGAAGGTTTCGAAGAGGGTCCTGAATACAGTCCTCAACCCAGAAGCCATCGACCCAGAAAAAGCAGATATAAGAAGAAGCACTTTAAAAAGAAAAATTAATTGACCTCGTACCAAACGCCTTCTTCTGCCTGATCTGTATTGGCAAAGACTTTTCGAGCTTCATCCAGTAAATCTTCAGGCCCCGTATAGCGGTTTGAAAAATGACCGATCAACAATTGCCTGGCTTTGACCATTTGGGCAATTTTAGCGGCATCTGAAGCTGTAGAATGATAGGTCTTTTTTGCTCTGGCTCTATCCTTTTCAATAAAGGTCGCTTCATGATAAAGGCAATCCACTTCTCCAATTGCCTCGGCTAATTCTTCAGAATAGGCCGTATCCGAACAATAAGCATAAGATTTTGTAACCGGAGGATCAAAAGTCATTGTTGCATTGGGAATCACTTCTCCGTTAGAAAGTGTAAAGTCTTCTCCTTCGCTAAGCCCCTTTCTGGCGTAAACCGGAACCGCATACTTCTGAAGCATTTCAGGATTTAAACGTCTGGGGCCTGGTTTTTCGCGAAATAGAAAACCAAAACAGGGAATTCGATGACGAAGCGGAAGTGCTTTGACTTGAAGACGATGATCTTCAAACAAAATTTGACCTGCCTCTTTAATCTCATGAAAAACCATTTCATAAGAAATATGACTACCGGCATTCCGAAATTGTAACAAAACGATTTCTTCAAGGCCTTTGGGACCATAAATGTTTAAAGGGTGCTTCCTTCCTAAAAGATGCATGGTAGAAATCAGGCCCACCAATCCAAAGTAATGATCTCCATGCAGATGAGAAATCAAGACGTGATTAATTTTCTGCATCTTGACTTTGTTCCGTCTAAGTTCTACTTGAGTTCCCTCGCCACAATCAATCAAAAAAGAATGATAGCCATCGTAAAAAAGTTGAGCACTTTGATTAGAAGAAATGGTTGGCAGCGCAGATCCACTGCCCAAAACCAACACTTTGAGCATTAATTGAGATTTTCGTCGTTGTCTGAGAGTCCTTTCTCCAACTCGTCCATAAAGATGAAATCAACTGCTTCGTTAAAAGACGGAGTGATGTTTAAAACAGAACTCAATTGAGATATTTCAATCAATTTATCTACCGCTGATTGCACATTGCAAACCACCAATACACCATTGTTCTCAGTACATACACGGTTCGCTACAAGAATGACACTGAGTCCCGATGAATCGCAATAAGCCACCTGCTCTAGATCAACAATGATATTCTTTACACCAATACTGTTTAATAGCACCAGTTCTGTTTTCAAATCCGGAGCCATTTTTGCCGTAAACTTATCTTCATTGATCTTGATAGAAGTATACTTATCGTGCTTTTCTATGGTATAAGAATCTTTGCTCATTGATGGTTTTTTGTAAATGTAAAAAATTATTTAGAATCCTTATCCTGTGATGCTAAAAGATACAACACAGCCATGCGTATTGCTACTCCGTTCTCCACCTGATTAAGAATGATAGAATGTTCAGAATCCGCAACATCACTACTCAATTCTACTCCTCTATTGATTGGCCCTGGATGCATAATTAATAGCTCTTTATCAAGTTGATTCAACTTGTCTAGAGTCAAGCCGTATAATTTGGAGTACTCTCTTATGCTTGGGAAGTACTGCACACCATGTTTTCCTTTTTGCTGCCGTTCCAATTGAATTCTCAACATCATGGCCACATCACACCACTCCAAAGCCTTCATCAAATCATACTCTACTTCTACTCCCAATGTGTCAATGTATTTGGGAATTAATGTCGGCGGACCACACACTTTTATTTTAGCTCCGAGTTTTTGGAGACAATAGATGTTTGAAAGCGCTACCCTTGAATGTAGAATATCTCCAACGATAACTATCTTTTTCCCATTCAGGTCCTGCCCTAGCTTTTCCCGAATACTAAAAGCATCCAACAAGGCTTGGGTAGGATGCTCATGAGCACCGTCACCCGCATTGATAATGTTAGCATTAATGTGTTTTGACAAAAAAATTCCGGCTCCCGGATTAGGGTGTCGCATGACCACCATATCAACCTTCATGGCCAGAATATTATTGACCGTATCGATTAATGTTTCGCCTTTAGATACTGAAGAAGCAGAAGCCGAAAAATTGACCACATCCGCAGACAATCGTTTTTCGGCCAACTCAAAAGACAACTTGGTTCTTGTGGAGTTTTCAAAGAAAAGGTTAGCAATTGTAATGTCTCGCAGTGATGGGACTTTTTTGATCGGACGATTAATGACTTCTTTAAAATTATCGGCCGTATTAAAAATCAACTGAATGTCTTGTTCGGTAATGTTCTTAATGCCCAACAGATGCTTCGTCGTCAAATGTTCCATCAATTTTTGGCGTTCAATATCACTTTATTATCACTTTCTTTTTCTCCCCACAAAACTTCCACCTTTTCACTTATGACAGAATCTACGGTAATGCCCGTATACTTTGGCTGTATGGGCAGATGACGACTCCATCTTCTGTCTACCAAAACCAATAATTCCACCCGTGAGGGTCGTCCATAAGCCAACATGGCATCTAATCCGGCACGTATTGATCTTCCGGTATACAGAACATCATCTACCAGTATTACCTTTTTATTTTCGATGATAAAATCAATCTCTGTTCTATTGGGGATAAGAGGATTATCCCGCCTTCTAAAGTCATCTCTAAAAAAGGTAGTATCGAGTTTGCCATAGTTGATCTTCAACTGGGGCTTCAAACGTCTTAAGTTTTGAATTAAAAAATCAGAAAAATCAACACCTCTGGGCTGTAAGCCCAAGATAACACTTTCACTAAAATCGTTATGATTTTCAATCAACTGATAACAAAGGCGTTTGGTAATGATTTCGAGTTGTTTCTGATCTAGAAGAAGCCTATTGTTATTCATCAAAGCGCAAATATAATGCTTCAAAGAAAACTATTGATGAATCCCGATTAAAAAACCGACATCAAATCTGGGCAGTTCCGGTAAGTCCGCCTTTTCTAAAAAGAGTTGAGAAAAGCGGTAACGTCCATAAAATACCACACGATTAAACCCGATTCTGGCAATTAAGCCGTAGGCAAAGTCTTCGGTATAGTTGAGATTGAGGTTAACCGTTTTTGTTTTTCCCGCCCCAGGCGCCCTGTTCCTTTCGGTTGTCTGGTGTTTAATTCTGTAGTTATAGCCAAAATAAATCCCCAAATCAAGGAAAGTTCCGGTAGAATGACTTTTATTGGTGAACTTAAAGCGTTGAAAGGGAACAAGCTGAATGGTATTAAACACCAGCTTTTCTCGTTTGTGCAGCTGATTATTTGGGACAAGTTTAAATGAATCCTGCACAATGTGAAAAGAAGAATAGTAATACGTTACATCAAAACCCAACTCATACCAGGAAGACAAACGCCATTTAGACAACCAACCCAGAGAAAAGGAAGATGAACCGTAGTTCTTGATTTGAGCACTATCGTTATCAGAATCCCCAAGCAAAAAACCATAACCTAAATACAGGTGACCATAATGGTCTTTATTCGGGCCTCTCTTTTTAAGCACCAAACCTTCATGGTTAGCATCAAACTCAATCTCCTCTGTTTTTTGAGCAAAACCCGAAAAGCTGAATGCCACAACTAAAAAAGATATTCCGATTAAGCGACTATTTCTTAACATGATTGAATATATTCACAGGCGAAATTAGCCATTTAAAAAAATGATAGACTTAAGAAGTGATACTGTAACACGTCCAAGTGCAGGAATGTTGGAAGCCATGCTTCAGGCCAAGGTAGGAGACGATGTACTTGGCGATGACCCTACGGTAATGGAGTTAGAAGAGAGAGCAGCAGCTTTATTTGGTAAAGAAGCCGGTCTATTTTGCCCCTCGGGTACCATGACCAACCAGATTGCCATAAAAGTGCATAGCAATGCTCCCGGAGAAGTGATTTGCAGCGACCTGGCACACATTTATCATTATGAAGGCGGCGGCATTGGGTTTAATTCGGGATTAGCCACCAAATTGATTAGTGGAGACCGTGGACGTTTTACAGCTAAGCAATTGGAAGCAGTCATTGCCAATGACGATGTGCACTTTGCACCAACTCAGTTGGTCAGCATAGAAAATACTTGTAATAAAGGCGGTGGAAGCATTTGGGACATTCAAGAAATCGAAAAGGTCTATACTTTGTGTCAATCTAAAGGCATTCCCGTCCATCTGGATGGTGCACGAATCTTTAATGCACTTGTTGCACAGCAGACGGATGCTCAGGACATGGGCCAACATTTCGACAGCATTTCCATTTGCTTATCCAAGGGTTTGGGAGCTCCGGTAGGATCGGTATTGATTGGAAATAAAGCCTTCATCAAAAAAGCAAAACGAATCCGAAAAGTATTGGGTGGTGGTATGCGACAAGCCGGCTATCTGGCTGCAGCAGGCATTTATGCTTTAGACCATCACATTGATCGACTAAATGAAGATCATGAAAGAGCAAGAACAATAGGTGGACTCTTGAAAGAAAAATCCTTCATTAAACACATACAGCCGATTGACACAAATATTGTCATCATTGAACTTGAAGAGCATATACCTTCCGATGGTTTTCTCAAAAAATTAGAAGAAAATGGCATTCTGGCTGTGCCGATGGGAAAACAGCTTATTCGATTTGTTACACATTTAGACCTTAGAAACCAAGATCTCGATCAGTTCAAATCTGCTCTTCTTTCTTTTTAAACAAACGTTCTTGTAATACTTTATAATTAAACATTAGGAATAAGCCGGCAAACACTTTGACCAAGCTGAATAGCCAAGCAAAATTGACCGGCTGATTTTCTACAATATACTCTTCATAGGATTCTATCTTTAAAGAAGATAAAGTGTTATGAATAAAGTAAGGTAATTCGTCTATAAATAAGTACGTACCGAGTATAATGAATGCTATTTTAACGATGCCGGCTTCCGATAAACTTCCCAGGTTGATTTCTTCAACTTCAAAACCCTGCTCTATTTTTAGGAAATCGACTATTTTGCCCGCTTTTTTCATGAGTACATACACTAGTACGAGCATAAATGCTGTCATTAATGCAGCAATGATGCCCATGAAATAATCCTCATACATGAAAGAAGACAACCAATAAGAAAAGGTATTGGGAATAAATGTAAACACCGTAATCACCAATGAATAAAGACCAAAAAGTTTGATCATTAAAATAAAAAAGTCGCGTGTCTTCATTTATGCCTCCATTTCCAATTGTACATAATAACCTCCGTATTTTCGGATATTGATCACACGTCCACCGTCAAAAATCAAATACTGGCCTTTAATGGCTTCCAGAGTACCTTCCAAAATGGGTTCTTTATCCAGATTATGGCTTTTCACTTTGTTTGGAAAACGCATTGCCGGATAGTCCAATTCTATGATCTCATCATCATCTGAAACCAAATGCTGCCACTCTTCACTCAAACGGTCCAACAGGAGGTTCTTAGACTCTTTCAAATCAATGTCGTGCGCCACTTCATTTTTTAACATGCGCTGCCATGGAGTTTTATCGCTCACATATTGTTTCAGGTCTACCTCAATCTGACCTGCCTGATAACGGTTTTCAGTCTCCGCTAAAATAATGGCCTTAGAAGCTCCCTGATCTATCCATCGATAAGGCACCTGGGTTTCCCGGGTTACTCCTACTTTAATGCCTGAAGACAAAGCCATGTAAACGACATGAGGTTGATTGTGATTGCGCTCTTCCCATTCAGGGTCTCTGCCCTTGCCCAAATGGGCTTCACACAATTCAGGGCGAATGATGCATTCCGCATTTTGCGGTGCATTCATAAAACAAGGGTAACAAAAGCCTTGTGCAAACGACTTTTTGGTCAATCGACCACAATTGATGCAATTGATTTGACCCTCAAATTTCAACTTAAGGTACTGCCCTACCTGATTGGATAAGTTTATTCGCTCTTCACCTAAATGCAAAAAGTATTGAATTGGGTGAGCTAACTCTGTAGGCATCTTCCTGAGATTTCCCTCAAACACTCTTTTTTCCATAAAGCGAATTTATAGAAAGTTTAAGCTGTAAAAAAAGCGTAGTATTTTTTTTGAATAAGATGCAGAAATTAAAAAAATTTCTACATTTGCCGTCCGTTTGAAGAAAACGGAAAGTTCTAAACTTTTTGGTCCGGTAGTTCAGTTGGTTAGAATACCTGCCTGTCACGCAGGGGGTCGCGAGTTCGAGTCTCGTCCGGACCGCAAAGCCTTCCAATTTTGGAGGGCTTTGTTTTTAACCATAATTGGTCGCGTAGCTCAGCTGGATAGAGCATCTGCCTTCTAAGCAGACGGTCACAGGTTCGAATCCTGTCGCGATCACGAATGAATCAAAAAGGTTCAATGGCAAGCGAGTTTCAAAAAAGAGGCTCGCTTCTTTTTTGAGATAAAGTGTGCAATTGTTTTTGATTCTCAAAGCGGAGCTTTCAGGATCGACGAAGTCAATCCTATCACGAATGAATGAAAAGTCTGCATTTGCGGACTTTTTTATTTGCGTAAAACTCAAACTTGTTTGAAGTTGAAACACAAATAAAAAAGCAACTCAAAGAGTTGGACTTTTCATTTTGACCTTGGATAAAAAAGGATCGCCGAAGGCAATCTTATCTTAACTCATAGAGCCCCATTTATTGGGGCTTTTCTGTTTATGGAGTTTACGACTCACTTTCTATCTATGATAAGTATAGTTACAAATTCACTCCCATGTACTAATCAAAATAATTCCTGACTAATTTTTGTTTAGAATGCCGCTTTGAATTAATTTCAAAGTCTAAAACAAATTGACACATGCAGGAGGTGAATCAAACATGGGATCAGCTTTTTAACATCCCGATGATTGAACGCATATTGGCTATTGCCATTGGAATAGCTGTCGTGCTTTTTGTGACCTACATCCTGCGTCAGACGCTGAACAAAAGGATTAAAAGCACGGAAAACAAATACAAAGCAAGAAAGGCGGTCAACTTCATGGGCTATCTCTTAATGCTTATTGTTATCCTCTTTGTTTACAGCGATAAACTGGGCAGTATCGGAGTAACCATTGGTGTAATAGGAGCAGGTATCGCCTTTGCTTTACAAGAAGTCATCATTAGCCTAGCTGGTTGGTTAAACATTATTATGTCAGGAGTTGTTGGTGTTGGTGATCGGGTCAAAATTGGTGAGGTAAAAGGAGACATTATTGATATCGGTATACTTTCAACAGTAATAATGGAAGTTGGAGACTGGGTAGACGGCGATTTGTACAATGGCAGAATAGTGACCATTGCCAATAGCTTTGTTTTTAAAGAAAACATACACAATTACTCCGGTGAGTATCCTTTCTTATGGGATGAGATCACCATTCCCATTCGCACCGAAAGCGATTACCATTTGGCTAGAAAAGTCTTTACAGAAACATTGAATTCTACTTGTGAAGATTATGCTTTAAGCAGCAAAGGAAAATGGCAGGAGCTCACCAATAAATATCAGGTAGAAGAAGCCCGCGTTGAGCCCATAGTATCTTTACAATTTGACGAGAATTGGATCACATTTACGCTGCGCTATATTGTCGATTATAAGAAAAGACGCTCCACAAAAGATAAAATCTACACCAATCTACTGGATAAAATTGCGCAATACGATGACATCATCATGATCGCCACCAGCACCATGGAAATCAAAAATATCATATCAAAAGAAGATCATATGAAAACATAAAAATCAAAGTTAGCATAACACCCTCCAACCCAATTCTTTTTTCTTCGTTTAAATCTATTTTGATGAGTGAGTATTTAATAAAAATCGAAAAACACATATGAGAAACAATAAGGTATACTTTCCGATTTTATTTTTATTCTTTTTTAACTATTGCGAAGCTCAGATGAGTATTGAAAGTGAAGTTGTAAGTATAGCTTTTAAAAATCCATATAGGTTCAATTCCTATATTGAAGAAAAGCTTGAGGAGAATAATCAGATGAATCTGTTTCAAGCATTTTTAGATTATTCAAATAAGGGGGAGTTTAAAAAGTCTCAAGAGTTAGATGACATTACCAGAGAAGATCAGACCTCCATTTCTTACAATTCTAAACAAGTTGACTCCATTAATTCTAAGTATACAGCTTTTGATGCTGTAGATTATATAACTGAACAAGCCAAATCTGCTAAAGTGATCATTATTAACGAAGCTCATCATCAACCTCGGCATCGTGCTTTCACAAGCCTATTACTAAAGGAACTCTACCAATCGGGATATACTCATTTAGGTCTAGAAGCTTTGTACAATGGACAAAGGGGAGGAACAGTTCTGAATAATGGAGCCCGAATTCTTGACGAAAGAGATACATTGTTAAATGAGCGAATGTATGCCGTCCAAAAATCCGGCGCTTATATAAAAGAACCTCAATTTGGTAATCTAATTAGAGAAGCATTGGAAATTGGGTTTACACTTTTTGCTTATGAAAAACCGGGCGTAGGAAGTGGGTATCCAAGAGAACTTGGACAAGCCCAAAACATTCAAGCAATAATTAATAGCAACCCTAAAGCAAAGATTCTCATCCATTGTGGTTTTGCTCATGCTTATGAAGGCAATTATAAGCCGTGGGGTAAAGCAATGGCCAGCCACCTAAAAGAACTAACGGGAATTGATCCCTTGACAATCAATCAGGTCGAATACTCCGAACGCAGCCGTAAAGAATACAATTCACCCCTTTACAATGCTTTAAACGTAAAAAAATCATCTGTCCTTATAGATAAAGAGGGACAAGCTATGAAATTTATCAAAGGTGCTGCATATACTGACCTTGCTGTCATTCACCCACCCACTTCATACATTGGTTATAGAGCATCTTGGCTATTTAATAATGGTGTCAAAAAGTTAGAGTTAAATTTGTCATCTATCGACATCGACTATCCAATCATGGTACTTGCATTCGTAAAAGGAGAAGACATCGCAAAGGCCATACCTGTTGACCTTGTTGAAGTAGACCATAACACTGAAAATGTCCAACTTGCATTAAAACCCGGAAAGTACTCAATTGTTGTTGTGAATAGGGAAAACATGGCTAAACAGTTTAATGTTTCAGTGAAATAATTTTATTTAAAGTTTAATTTAACCCAAGTATTTCTGCTGTAAATAAGGGGAAGAATAAGCAAGATTAGAAGGGTATAACCTACAGTATTACACAATTGTAAAAGCAAATTCATTTGGGAGACTGAGATCATTATTCCTTTTGGGGAATAATAAAAACGTTTGACCATTCTTAATTTAGTTCCAAATTCGAGAGCAGAAGTTCTCGGTCTCAAGAAACTGATTTAACTCTATTCATTGAACATGCTCATTTCACATCGCTTAAAAACCATCTTTATTCACGTACATAGAACCGGAGGAACTACTTTAACAAATATTCTACTCCAGTCTTTAAAGGATGAATTTGAAATACTTCCTCAACATGCCAGCCTGCAGAACGTGGATGATGATTTTTTGAAAAAGCACCATGATTATTATATTTTCGGGTTTACAAGAAACCCTTGGGAGCGTATCTTTTCATGGTATGCTTTAATCCATCAGCAAGATCAAAGAACATTTGCCGAAGAAAAAGAAAGATTTGAAGAATTTGTTGCATCAGATTTTACAGATGCTTCTTTTCACTTCAATGCATTAGACTATTTTGCCACAAAGGAAGTGGAACTAATCAACAAACATCTATTTCGCTATGAAAATCTGGAGAATGAAATCAAACGCTTGGCTGATCGACTTGGTTTTAAATTGAACAAAATTCCAACATTAAATAACACTAGAGCGAGAAATTACAGGGAGTATTACACGGAAAAAAGTCGTCAACTCATCGCAAATAAGTGCGAAAAAGATATTCGGTACTTTAATTATGAGTTTTAAGCCATAGCATTTGTAAATTTAAAGCTGCTGATTCTGATTTCTTTAGTTTCAAAACCAAGGGTTAAACCATTAATGATAAACAACATGAAACGACAACACTTTCTCCTTCTGCTTTTCTTCGCACCCATGGGTCTATCGGCGCAATTGAAAACGACGGATGAACGCATAGAAATTGTAAGGCCCAACATTGAGCATGAAGCCACTTCTATTTGGCAAACGATAAATGACATTGCTTTTCTTGAAGAACAAGGCTATACCATCCACCTTCCTGAAGATCCAGTAATCGATCGGCTAATCGATAAATCTAGGAAAGGAAAATTTGACGATGAGGATTTTCAGGTCATTTATCAACTTCTGGAACAGGGTCTTTTTAATGCTGATGATTATGCAGAAGCCATTAAAAAGGTAGAACAAAAATTGGCTCTGGTGAATGCCCTTTTAAAAGACATTGATCAGAGCAAAAAAGAATGGGATTGGGATTTTTACAGTTTTAAAAGCTATAAAATACAATTCACCTTATACGGTACAGGAGGCAGCTATGATACGGATGAGGGAAGTATTATATTGTGGACAAATAAAGAAGGTCAGTTCATGAGTTATGAGAATCCTGCAAATACCATTATTCACGAAATAACACACATGGGCATGGAGTATTCATTGGTTCAGAAATACCAGTTGCCGCATGGTCTAAAAGAAAGAGTCGTCGATACCTTTGTTTATCTTATGTTTCTATCAGAGCTTTCGGATTACCGCATTCAAGAAATGGGTGACCCGAGCATTGATGAACATTTGAAAACACGCAAGGACATTGCTTCGCTTAATGCTATTCTTTCCTCATTTGTCAACTAAGAAAATTGAAACATGGGTGATCAGACATATCATAAAATCGGTCAGGATTTTAGCGATCTCTATGGAACTGAAATGAGTCAGTTCTTTGGAAAGCCATGCCTAAAGATAAAAGCTAAGGCCTTTGCTGCCTTTTTCAAGGGCGATATGGTTTTTAAATTGGGACAAGAAGAAGTTAATCTGCTTTTGGAAAAGTATCCAGATTCTGAAAAATGGGATCCTTCAGGAAAAAAGAGACCCATGAAAGATTGGCTGCAAGTTCCTTATAGCTTTCAAGAGGATTGGACTACCCTTGCTAAACAGGCGATGAATTATGTTGAAGTCAATACTTAAAATGAAACAAATGACCCGTCGACTTTTTATGAGCTTATGTTTTTGCTTATTGCTCATTAATGTTGGGCTTTCCCAAACAAAATTGCTCTCTGTGCAAAAAGTAGAAGATTATAGTCAAAGTCCTTTTTTTGATAAAATTACCGAAGACAATAATGGAGAAAAGCAATGGAAAGCTGCCTATTCCTATATTGATAGCATAGACCTTTATCAATTGACTTATTTGAGTGATGGTCTAAAGGTTAAGGGCTGGATAGCCAGACCTCAAAAGAAAGGCATGTATCCAGCCATAGTTTACAATAGAGGGGGCAATCGGGAATTTGGTGCGCTAAAGATGGCACATGGACTTGTGTTTTTAGGTCAGTTGGCCAAAGAGGGCTATGTGGTCGTTGCCAGCAATTACCGTGGCAATGGAGGCAGTGAAGGACAAGAGGAATTTGGAGGACAAGACGTGAATGATATCCTTAACCTCATCAATATTTTACACGAAATTGATGGCATTGACACTTCAAAAGTCGGTCTCTATGGATGGAGCCGCGGAGCCATGATGACCTATATGACATTAAAACAAAAACCCAATGTAAAAGCCGTAGTTACCGGAGGTGGAAAAGCAGACATGACAATCATAGATCGACCTAATATGGAAAGCAATGTTTATGCTCAATTGATACCCGATTACGAAGCTAACAAATCAAAAGAGCTGGAGAAAAGAAGCGTAGTAAAGTGGGTCAATCTATTGCCCAAAAACGTACCCATTTTACTCCTGCATGGCAATGCCGACTGGCGGGTCAAATCAACCAACAGCCTACAATTGGCCCTGGAGTTTGAAAAATACCGTATTCCCTATCGCTTAAAAATTTTTGAAGGAGCAGACCATGGCATTACTGAATATAAAAAAGAAGTCCATGAAGAGGTGATTTCATGGTTTAATCGTTTTTTAAAACAGGGAGAAGAATTACCAAACATGGAGTTTCACGGTAAGTAATTTAAAATGAAAAGAATTGATTTTATAAAAGCTCTCGCCTTCTCACCTCTTATCTTAAAAGCCATGAAATTAAAAGCCCTATCCAAGCTATCCGAATCGCTACCAAATTCAGATAAAATGCCCGTTCTCTTTTTAGGCCATGGTAACCCGATGAACGCGATAGAAGAAAATCCTTTTGTAGAAGGATTTAGAAAGATGGGTAAAAGCATCCAAAAACCGAAAGCCATTTTATGTATCTCAGCGCATTGGGAAACCAAAGGCACGCTTGTCACTGCGATGCAACAACCACGAACCATTCACGATTTTGGAGGTTTTCCTCCCGAACTGTACCAAGTACAATACCCTGCTCCCGGAAGCCCTGAGTTGGCAAAGCAAACCAAAGCACTGATTCAAAAAACAGAAGTCGGCTTAGATGATCATTGGGGACTGGATCATGGGGCGTGGACAGTCATCAAACACCTCTACCCTGACGCTGATGTTCCGGTTATACAAATGAGTTTAGACCATACTAAGCCGGCCAAGTACCATTTTGAATTGGCACGAGAGTTAGCAACACTCAGGCGAAAAGGTGTCTTGATTGTTGGTAGTGGAAATATTGTGCATAATCTGAGTAAAGTGGCCTGGAATCAATTGAAGAGCAATTTTGGGTTCGAATGGGCCATTGAAGCCAATGAGAGGATGAAGTCTTATATTCAAGATGAAAATTTTGAGAACCTGATCAAGTATGGCAGCCAAGGCAGTGCCTTTAACTTAGCCATCCCTACACCCGAACATTATTTGCCCTTGCTTTATGTTTTAGCGCTAAAAAACAATAAAGATGAGAGCATGCTTTTTAATGATGAACTCATCGGTGGCTCCTTATCCATGACTTCTTTAAAGTTTGAATCTGCTTGATAATTAAAATGAAACCCGCCACGATTAGTCAAATAAAGAAAGAGCTTGAAAAATTGGATCAGGCACAAAGTACTGCATTGATTTTACGCCTATCTAAATTTAAAAGGGACAATAAAGAACTGTTGACCTATCTGCTCTTTGAACAAGAAGATGAGAGGGCATATATTCAACTCATCAAAGAAGAAATCGATGAGCTGTTGGAAGACATGAACAAGGACTCTTATTATTACATGAAGAAGACCATTCGAAAGATCTTGCGGCACATCAAAAAGCACATTCGCTATTCCCAGTTAAAAAGTACAGAAGCCGAACTTCTCCTCTATTTCTGTCAAGAATTGAAACGAATAGAACCATCTATATTTGACAGTACTATCTTATCCAACATTTATCATCGGCAAAAAGAACTGGCCATTAAAGCCATTCATACTTTACATGAAGACTTGAGACTGGATTTTGAACAAGAAATAAAAACATTAGAGTCATGATACAAAATATTTTAATCGAACTTTTTGAGAGAGATCTGCAACGCTTAGCAGAAGAAATTTCGGCTTACGAAGACGAATCTAAACTTTGGGAACTGAAAGGCGAGGTCAAAAATACAGCAGGTAATTTGTGTTTACATCTGGTCGGTAACCTCAATCATTTCATCGGACACCTTTTGGGAGGATCAAACTATAAGAGAAAAAGAGAGCTTGAATTTTCTGCCAAGAATATACCTAGAGAAAACTTGTTAGAAGCCATTGAACAAACAAAAGCAATTGTAAGCTCAAGTATTAAAAAGCTGAGCAATGAAGATTTAGATCAAAATTTCCCGGTTCAGGTATTTCAACGTGATCATAGTGTTCTTCATTTTCTAATGCATTTATCCACGCATTTAAACTATCACTTAGGCCAAATTAATTACCATAGACGACTCCTCTAGAAGTCCAATAAATTCACTCTACAAACGTAGTTAACTACATTTATTTATATTTGCGTAGTCAACTACATAATATGGCGCAAGATTTTATTAAAGAGCTAGGCTATTTAGGCCTTTCTACACGACTCAAAAGAGTAAGTGACAACCTGATGCAGGAAGGAAAACGCTTGTATCAGGACCTCAACATGGACATTGAACCCAATTGGTATCTTATTTTTAAACTGCTTAAAAAGCATCAGAAATTGAGTGTGACGGAAATTGCTCAGCACCTACAGTTAGCGCACCCTTCTATCATTACTATTATCTCAAAAATGGAAGATAAAGGCTATTTAATTTCGGAAAAATCTTCTGCAGATAGCCGGAAGAGGGTATTAAAGCTAAGCGAGAAAGCAATTAAAGGACTACCTGAATTTGAAAAGGTATGGAAAGCCGGAACTAAAGGAATGGAAGAAGCCTTTAAAACTACGGGATTACTTCAGGTATTGGAAGAATTAGAAACTATTTTGGCAGAAGAGCACTTTCATTCCAGAACACTGACTCAGCTAAAAGCAAATACTGACCACCATGTCAAGATCATCGACTACAACCCGAAGTATGCAAATGACTTCGCGGAAATCAATTTTCAATGGCTGGAGAAATACTTCTACATAGAAGACTATGACCGAGAAGTATTAACTCACCCTGAACAATATATTTTAAAACCCGGAGGGCATATTTTGTTTGCCCAATTGCAGGGAAAGATTGTTGGTACGGTTGCTCTAATTGTCAGAGAGAATGGTTCTTTTGAATTGTCAAAAATGGGAGTTATTGAAGGTTATCAGGGCTTAAAAATTGGTCAGCAACTCATGGATGCTGCTTTAGATTACTCAAGAAAAGTTGGTGTTGATCGCGTATGGTTAGATTCAAACCGAAAGTTAAATCCGGCTATCAATCTGTATTTAAAAAATGGTTTTAAGGAAATAGATGTCGACCCCAATACACCTTATGAGCGCTGTAACATTAGGATGGAAAAATTTCTGAATTGATCTTTATAAAAGCTTATCCTACTCTCTCCAATCCTGATTATTGATGAACTCATGATCAGATAAGGCCTCTAAAAAAGCCACCAAAGATTGCTTTTCACTCTGACTAAGCAGAAGCGGCTTAATCATTTCACTTTTGTGTTTATGCAGTTTTCCACCTGTATTATAATGCTCAATCACTTCCACAAGTGTTTGAAAACGCCCATCATGCATATAAGGAGCAGTATACGCAACATTGCGTAATGAAGGCACTTTGAATAAAGCTAAATCACTCGAATCATGAGTAAAACGAAACCTTCCTACATCCTTATACACTGTATCTAGTCCATTATTTTTAAAGGTATAATTTGTAAAGTTGAATCCACCGTGACATTGACTACAGTTTGTTTTTTCACTAAAAAACAAACGCATGCCTAGCTGTTGCCTTTGATTTAGTGCCAGGCTATCTTTTTGATAAACATAGCGATCATAGGCACTGTTTCCGCTAAGCATGCTACGTTGAAAGTTAGCTAAAGCTCTTGTTAATACATAAGCATCCATTTCACGATCATAAGCCTCAATGCTCATTGTTTTATAGATGGAATCTTCTTTTAGTTCTTTCACTATATTAACAATGTTGTGATTGAACTCGTGTTCTTCTTGAATAGGTACTAAGACCTGCATTTCTATAGTGGGCACACTACCCTCCCTGAGCAAATAAGGATGGTAGGCAACATTGGCCAATGATGGGGCATTTCTTTCACCTGAGCGACCAAATACCCCATCGCTAAATGCTTGGTTATCGGCAAAGGCAAATGCCGGTTGATGACAACTCGCACAACTAATACTACGATCAATAGACAATCTTTTATCATAAAAAAGACGTTTGCCCAAAAGCCATCTAGCTGCCGTGAATTCATTTCCCTCAGGAAAATCAATCACTGGAAAACCTTCAGGAACAATGATTGAATCTCCCCTAACACTTAAGCTCAATTCTAACTCCTCCTCCAACCTAACTCCATAAAGAAGTGTGAGCATCAATAGGCCGCTAACTAAAAGTGTTTTCAATTCTCAAATGGATTGCTATACTCCTGATTAGTTAGCATGACTTCATCAGTAAGCGTTTTTAAAAAAGCAATTAAATCACGCTTATCCTCATTCGTCAATTGAAGTCCTCCACTATTTAAAGGATAGATCAAGGCAGGATCTATAGTCGATGACATCTTCATCCCACTGTTGTAATGGTCAACAACTTCTTCTAATGTCTGAAAACGACCATCATGCATATATGGAGCAGTTAATTCTATATTTCGTAATGAGGTGACCTTAAACTTTCCCTTGTCAGAAGACATTCCCGTAACATTCATTCTTCCATTATCCATCATACCCGCATCAGTGTCTAAAGCATTGTTGAGATACTTGTCATTCTCAAAATTCTTTCCAATATGACAATGTGCACAATCTGCTCCTGATAAGTTGGGAATGCCGGGATTAAACTCTGCAAAGAATAAATACCTTCCGCGCTCTTCATTCGTATCTAAAACGATTTCACCTCTTAAATAGCGATCATATTTACTCTCAACAGATACGATACTATTCATGAACTGCTCAAGAGCAAGTGATATCTTAAGCTCTGTTATTTCCTCAGAGCCGAAAGCACTCATAAACTGATCGAGGTAGTTTTGATCAACATTCAACTTTTGAACTATATTCTCAAGTTGTTCATCCATTTCTAAAGAATCTTGTATAGGCATTAGAGCTTGATGCCTTAGCAAATGGGCTCTACCATCCCAAAAGAATTCATTTTCATTCCATGCCATGTTGAATACAGACATCGCCTGACGCTTTCCAAATTTTCCACGAATGCCAATTGAAAATCTTGATGTATCAGTAAAAGCATGTTTTTGTCGATGACAGCCGGCACAAGACAAACTATTATTTTTCGATAATCTTTTTTCATAAAACAACATCCTCCCGAGTTTCACTCCCTGAATGGTCAACTGATTATCAGAAGCAATATTCGGAGGGTCAAATGCCCCATAAGTAATTGAATAGGGACTTGGATCATACTCTACACCATTAACATTTGTGGTTGTATCTTCATCATCTTGACAGGATAAAAACACAAAGCAGCAGCAAATTATAGCTGCCAACCACTTCATTAAACCATATTTCATACCATATGATTTATTGAACTACTAACTTCTGAGTCACCAGAAGCTCATTATCATCATTATAAATATCAATCAAAAAAACACCGCTTTGATCTAACACGACAGGTTGATTTTTCAATTCTGTGATCCGTTCAGACTTAACTTCCCTACCTTGAATATCACGAATGATGTAAAGATCTGCATTTGGAACAGCAGATAAATCCAAGAAAAAATTGCCCTCGCTTGGATTGGGAGAGACTGAAAACGAATATTTTGAATCCGTCTCATTAAGACCAACTGTTGTTTGAGAAAACACTCTAGTCGAAAAATTGCTAAGTAAAGTAGCTGCCTCATTAAACTCACCATGATTAAGCAAGTTAGAGTTCACTGTTATTCCATTGAAGGCCTCTGAATAGTCAGCGTCTAATTCAATGATCAAATCTCCATTTTGAATATAACCTGTTGTGTTAATGGTTTGAGGAATATAGTTTCTATCTCCTAAAGCATGCACTTGAAAAATTTGATTCAAATTGACACCCGTATTCCCTTCAACAGCAACAAAGCGGTAACCCGCACTCCATCCCCAATGCATTGATGGTGCTAAAGGAGCTAGTGGATGATTCGAAGACCAAAGAGACGGATCATTATGGTTTACAGCTGACTCCACCCCAACAGCAAATTCAACTGCCGTTAAGTTGGATATCGAAAAACTGCCTAAGAGCACATTAGTAACTTGTGAAGCATCAACCAAAATCCAAGTATTAGGGACTAATGTCACTTGACCATTACTATGTGTTAGCTTGATCTGAGAAATATAATAATGTAACCGAGTAAAGGTGAAATTATCACCCAAGTTGTTGCTTGTGGCTTGATTAAAGGTGAATGGCACACCATTCATTTGATGATTTATTTTCAAATACACGTTCTGCTGAGCGGTAAGTGAAAAAGAGAATAAAGAAATAATGGTAATAAATAAAAATAACTTTTTCATGATTCTTAATTTAAAGGTACAGTAATTTGAGTAAAAGAAAGGATAACTTGAAAAGAGAAAAGATCAAATTCTAAAGACCTGAAACAAGATATTTAGGTCACACCTGAGAAACTGTTTTGCTTGTAAAAAGAATGAAATCGAAATTATTTCCTGCTTTACCTCCTTTAGAGGGATACTGCACCGGGTCATTACAGACTCTTTTTTCTTCACATCCCTTTTGAAAATAAAGTCTTGAGATTCTAATTGGAAAGATTTATCAGAACAACATGATTTTGCTTTAATACCACATGAAGAACGAGGCTCTTTTGAATCTTGTTCCATGCCGCAATTTGCAGCGTCTCCAAAGAATGAAACATCAACCAGGTATACGCCACAGAAATGAGCCTTGGCGTTCAGATCTAGAGCACTTATCAGAACAATGAACGAGAGAAAAAGTGCAATTAACTTCTTCATAAGCCCAAAGATATGCATTTCGAACTAAAATGGATCCACATCTACCACAACCCGAATGCTTTGAAAGTCTTTCTGTCCTTTAAAAGCAATCAACAAATCATTTAAGATTAATTTACTTTTACGCAAAGAGGCGTCCTTCTCAATTTTTAGAAGCAACTGTTGTTGGTATTGATTACGTATCCGTGCTATTCCGGGCACCTCAGGTCCAAGGACTCGAGAACCGAACTTACTTCGCATTAAATTAGCCAAACGCTCTGCTCCTTGTTTCACTTTAGCTGCGTCTCGGTGTCTTAAAGTCAATTGAACCAGCCTGTAAAAGGGAGGATAATGAAAGTTCCTTCGGTCTATTACTTCATTTTTATACAAGTCACCATACTTGGAATCTATTACCTGACGAATCACCTGATGCTCCGGATTGTAACTTTGTATAATGACTTTTCCTCTTTGCTTTTTACGACCTGCGCGACCTGCCACCTGGCTCATTAATTGATAGGAACGTTCAAAAGCTCTAAAATCAGGAAAGTGGAGCATTTGATCTGCATTGAGCACCCCAACTAACCCGACGTGGTCAAAGTCCAATCCTTTAGTGACCATCTGAGTACCAACCAAAATATCAATTTCTTTTTCTTCAAATGCAGTGATTAAATGATGATAGGCTTTCTTTGCTCTTGTGGTATCTAAGTCCATTCTTGCAATTCTCGCTTCCGGTAAAAAGATGGCCAACTCCTCCTCTATTTTCTCTGTACCAAAGCCCTTTACTTTAAGTGATTGGTCTCCACAAGAGGGACATGTCTGAGGAATTGGAACATGGTAACCGCAATAATGGCAATTGAGTTCATTTTTAAATTTATGGTAGGTTAAACTCACATCACAATTGATGCATTGAGGAGCATTACCGCAAGTTTCACAAAGCAGTATAGGAGAATAGCCCCTTCTATTCTGAAAAAGAATGACCTGTTGCTTGTTTTCGAGAGTCTCTTCCATTGCCTTCAGGAGCATGGGACTAAAATGAGATTTCATTTTTTTTCTCTTTGTAGCATCTTTAATATCAGCACAAAGTATTTCCGGCAATTGAACATCCCCATGACGTTTGGTTAATTCAACCAAACCGTATTTCCCATTTTGTGCATTCCAGTAACTTTCTATGGAAGGAGTTGCCGAGCCTAAAAGCACTTTGGCCTTTTGCATATTGGCCAAAACTATGGCAGCATCTCTGGCCTGATATCTTGGAGCCGGATCTTGTTGTTTAAATGTCGTTTCATGTTCTTCATCAACAATTACCAACCCAAGTTTGGAGAAAGGCAAAAACAATGCAGAGCGTGCCCCTAAGATAATCTGATAATCCTCAAAATGTCCTGCATTGAACTTAAGGACATTGTTCCAAACTTCAACGCGCTCATTTTCGTTAAATCGGGAATGAAAAACCCCCACTTTTGCCCCGAAAATAGCTTGTAAACGGAGTACGATCTGAGTGGTCAATGCTATTTCAGGAAGTAGGTATAACACCTGCTTCCCTTTCTTAATCTGCTCTTTGATCAAGTGAATGTATACTTCAGTTTTTCCTGAAGAAGTTACGCCATGTAAAAGGCAAACCTGATGAGTACGAAAACTCTCTTGTATCTTTTGAAATGCTTCTTGTTGATATTCATTTAACGAATTGAGTTTAGAACTTAGCTCACCCTTTGCCAATCGGCCTTGCTCCTTTTTAACAATCTCGAACACATTCTTTTTGACCAACTCCTGAATCAAAGAAGAGCTGACTCGAATTGTTTTTTGCAAATGAACTTTCTTAACTGCTTCTGGCTTTTGAGAGTAATACTGACTCAATTGCAAGTAGGTCATGAGCGCTTCCAGTTGTTTGGGTGCTCTCTCTAAGTCATCAAAAATCCGTTTTAAATTATGCTCTTCTTTCGCAAAAGCAGTTAGCTCTATATAATCAACCATTTTGGGGCGATAACGCAGCTTAATCTCTTCTTCAGTCATGATCGCTTTTTTCTCAATCAAAGCTTTGATTTTAGGCTGCACGTACTTTATCCCAAGTATTTGAGAAATTTCATTCAGGTCAAGCACATTTCTTAGCTCCAGAGCTTCTATCAACAAATATTCATCATCGCTCAATTCATTGACGACCTTTTCATAATCAGGATGCAATAAAACACGCGTTTCGCTTGCTAACCTTAAACCTGCAGGTAAAGCAGCATTCATCACCTCACCGATATGCGCCATATAATACTGGCTGATCCATTCCCAGAAGCGGAGCTGGACAGGATACAAAATGGCCTCCTCATCCAATACCGTTTCTATATACTTTGCTTGATAAGCCTTAGGCGGTTCTTCGTGCAGACGAGCGATAATGGCGGAATATTGTTTTTGCCCCTTCCCGAATTGAACAATAACACGCTGACCAATTTTGATGACTGTATTGAATTCTCTTGGGACTCTATATGTGTAAGTCTGAGGAAGTGCTAATGGCAGAATAACATCAACGAAAAAGGTCTGCATTAATCATCCGATTTTATACTTTTTAATTGGTCTACCCTTTTTCCTGAGAAAAGTTCATACCCTCTGAACTCGCAATCCAACTTCCCATTCTTTAACTTGATCTTCTTCGTTGGCTTTAAGCTGATTTTATGAAAAGCTTCAACATCTGAACTAATGATCCATGCCTCCCATCCTCCAAACTCATGTTTCAAGGTACTGCCAATCTTTTCAAAAAAACTCAAATCACCTTCCTTTAATTCCAAACGTTCTCCATAAGGTGGGTTCATAATAATCACTCCTTCATCTTCAGGAGCATGCTGTTTTAAAAAATCAACTTGCTCTAATGTGATCGACTTTCGCATCTGTGCGGCATTTATATTTACTCTGGCCGCACGAACACTTCTTGAATTAATTTCCCATGCGCATATAGCTGCTCTTAAAGGTTTGTATTCCGATCGTGCGTCATTAAGTACTGTCGAGAACAAATCCATGTCGTAACTCTTCCATGCTTCAAAACCAAACCTCATCCGATTTAAGTTGGGCGGAATATTAGAAGCAATTAGAGCAGCCTCTATAGCTATGGTACCTGAACCGGTCATGGGATCTAAAAATGGTTTCTCGCCACTCCAGCCAGATTTTAAGATCATGCCTGCTGCTAGACATTCATTGATTGGAGCCCGATGTCGTTCTTGCCTATACCCTCTCTTGAATAATGGTTCACCGGAACTGTCCAAAGAAATGGTAGTCACTTTATGGTCTATATGCAAATGAATTCTTAGATCCGGCTCTCCTTTTGAAATACTTGGACGCTCTTTATCATTTTCTTTGAATCGATCAACAATGGCATCTTTCAACCTCAACGTTGCAAAATGTGTATTTTTTATATTGGGGCTATAGATTGCCGAATCTATCACAAAGGTAGAACTGCTTTGAATCAGATTTTCCCACTCTATGTTTAAGGCTTTTTTATACAAATCATCTTCATTGTGAATTGGAAAACTGGCAATAGGTAGAAGTACTTTTAAAGCTGTGCGTAACCAGATATTGGCTTTGTATAGTAATTTCAGATCCCCCTTAAACTCAACAGCTCTGTTTTTTACCTTAACGCGCTCTGCACCTAACCGAGTCAATTCATCAGCCAACTCCTGTTCTAAATTTTGCAAACAGGTGGCGGTCATCCAGAATGAAGATTTCAAATCGATTCCTACGACTTTTTCTCTGCTTTTCTCCTTATGCAGAAAAGACTCCTTTTTTGTCGATTTAACTTTTAAGTTTCCAAAGCTTTTTGAGGGATTTGAGTGTTTTTCGGACATACGTGACAAACTTAAGAATTCATTCAGTTTTCAGTATGAATTGTTTATAAGTACTCGAACTACCCATTTCGTCTCAAAGTTATTTCATCTTTATTTGAAATATGGGATTAGCCACTATTGATTGGGTTATTATCACAGCTTACCTTATTCTTTCATTGGGCATTGGTTGGTATTATAAAGCACAAGCCGGTAAGAGCCTGAGCGATTTCTTTTTAGGTGGAAGACGATTACCATGGTACATTGCCGGCATTTCCATGGTTGCAACCACCTTTGCTGCGGATACTCCATTGTGGGTAACAGAAAAGATCGCCCAGCATGGTATTTCAGGCAATTGGCTATGGTGGAACATGCTGATAGGAGGATTACTAACTACCTTTTTCTTTGCCAAACTTTGGAGACGAGCAGAGATTGTCACCGAACTGGAGCTTATTGAATTAAGATACAGTGGAAAAGCAGCTTCTTTCTTGAGAGGATTTAAGTCTGTGTATATGGGCATTTTTCTAAATGCGGTGATCATTGGCTGGGTTAATGTTGCCTTGGCTTCCATCTTGAAGGTTTTTTTTGGTATTCCTGAAAACCAATTACTCTATTATGTTGGTGCAGCTATGCTTTTGGTAGCCATTTACTCCTCTCTTTCGGGGTTGATAGGAGTCGCCATTACAGACACAATACAATTCTTTATTGCAATGGCCGGATGTATTATTCTAGCCATAGTACTTTTAAATACCTCAGAAATAGGTGGGATTTCAGGACTAAAATCACAATTACCCGCCTGGCGATTTGAATTTTTTCCAAAAATTTCGGATCAAAGCCTAAGTGATTCGATTGGCGTATACTCTATTAGCATTGGAGCTTTTTTAACATTCGGTCTGGTACAATGGTGGGCGAGTTGGTATCCAGGTGCCGAACCCGGAGGCGGTGGTTATATTGCACAACGTATGATGAGCGCAAAGGATGAAAAAAATGCCATTTACGCGACTCTCTTTTTCCAGATTGCTCATTACTGTTTACGACCATGGCCTTGGATCATTGTGGGTCTATGTGCTTTAGTACTTTATCCTAATCTTGCCGTTGAAGACTCAGGACAAGGTTTTGTTTTGGCCATGAAAGATCATTTGCCTGCCGGGCTAAAAGGTTTACTTCTCGTCGCTTTTCTTTCCGCATACATGAGTACGATAAGCACGCAACTCAATTGGGGAGCGAGCTATTTAACAAATGATCTATACAAGCGCTTTTTATCCAAGAAACAGTTTGAAAATGAAAGTAAAGAGCAAAAAGATTTGGTTCAAAAAGCACGCTTATTTACGATACTAATCATGCTGGTTTCACTTTTAACAACCAGTCAAATCAGCAGCATTGATTCTGCGGCTAGTTTTTTAATTGAATGTGGTGCCGGATTGGGCCTTGTACTTATCTTAAGATGGTATTGGTGGAGGATTAATGCATGGTCGGAAATCACAGCTTCTCTTGCTCCCTTCATAGGTTATTTCATTGCTAATAAATGGTTACATCTGGAACATCCCAATAATTTCTTACTAACGGTTGGCTTTAGCACAGTGACTTGGTTGGTTGTCACATTTCTCACTCCGCCTTCAAAGAAAGAGACTCTTCAAAGGTTTTATGATAAAATACGCCCGCAAGGCAACTGGAAACCTTATCGAGATCAAACACAACCATCTCCTTTGAGTGCTTTAATTTTTGCATGGCTAAGCTCAATCATTATGGTTTATACACTTTTATTTTTCATCGGAGATTTAATTTTTCAGAACTATAAAGAAGCGTTAATAGAGTGTTCGATTGCAATCATCTCTTTTCTTTTTTTAAGAAAGATGCTAAAAAAATCAAGCATTTTTGAGATTTAACTATCTTTACGCACAATTGAAATTAAACTAATTTTAAGGCAAAACATGTCAATTCAACGATTTAAAAATGCTATCCAAGGAAAGTTAGTTATTAGCATACTGACATTAGCTGTTCTTCTATACTCATGTGCAGAAGAACCAAGGAAGAATTCAAAGTTTGATACCAAGGAAGATAAAACTGAAAAGAAAGAGCAAGAAAAGAATAGCAATTTGCTAAAAATTAGTGGAAAGGTATTTAGTATTCCTTCTCCAATTCAAACTGCTTTCTTATTAAAAGAAACAGGTGCGGAATATCAACCTGAATTACTTAATCTCACTGATTTATCAAGCAATTATAATACGACAAGTTCAAAAGCTTTGAACTTGGGGATATATGGTGCAGATTTGGGTTATGCGACCATTTTCAACAATACTGAAGATGCAATAGAGTATGTCGCAGTAACAAAACGATTAAGTAATGAAATTGGAATTACCAATCTGTTTGGAGAAGCTATGATGAGCAGATTTGAACGCAATTTGGATAATAAGGATTCCCTTTTGGCCATGGTTTCAGATGCTTTTAAAGTAGCAGATGCTTATTTAAAAAATAGTAAGCAAGATGATTTAAGCACCCTTATACTGGCAGGTGGTTGGATAGAAACTTTACATTTTGCAACTCAAGTTGCTTCTCACACAAAAAACAAAGCGCTCATCAATCGTATTGGTGAACAGAAAATAACAATAAAAAACCTAATCAATTTATTGTCGCCTCATTCTGAAAGTTCCGAAGCGTCTCAATTAATTGTAAAGTTAACGGAACTTAAAACCATTTATGAGGGCATCTCATATTCTTACACTTTTGTAGAACCGGAAACAAATCCCGAAACAAAAACAACTGTAATCAAGAGTGAATCAACAGTTGACATCTCTGAGGAACAATTGGCTCAGATCGATCAAAAAATTACAGATATTAGAAACAGTATCATACAGTAAGACAATGAAAAAAACATTATATTTTACTGGACTTTTATTAGTCTTTAGTTTGGCTTTTACACAGCACGCATCTGCCCAATGTGATTCTATAGCCAGCATTTGTGGTCAAAATTTTACTAACGCATATTTATCAGATGGTCAGGAGTACAGAGCTTTGTTATTTGATGACCAAACTGCTGAATTTCATCTCACGCTGTACGGAGGTAGTGTTTACCGGTTTAGTGCATGTAGCGGATTAGAAAATGGTAACTTAAAGTTTAGAGTGTTAGATGCTGAAATGAATGAAATTTTCAGCAATGCAGACTATGCAGTGGCTCCTTATTGGGATTTTGAGGTCACATCTACTTTAGATGTTATTGTTGAGGGCAATTTAAATCTGGAGAAAGTATCTTCAGGTTGTGCCGTATTACTTGTAGGATTTAAGCCTTAATAATCAGGGTTAATAAATAAAAAAAGCAGGAATCGCGATTCCTGCTTTTTTTATTACCTTCATGCCAATTTAATTGCATCTCCAAAGGATCATTAGAAAATGAGTGAACGGATTCTCAAAGCTTTAATGCAACTCTTTGCCATTCTTGCCCATGTTGGTGGAGAAAGTGATGCAGGAAGAGAGTTTGTAAGACAATTTCTAGAAGAACAACTCAACAAAGACTTAGTTAATGAGTACCTTTTGGTATTCGATCGTTTTTTTAATGAACAAAACAAAAAGCGCGAGGGCTTAAAAGCCAGAAAACGAACTTCCTTAAACTCTGTTAAGATTCTCAAGATTTGTACTGAAGTCAATAAGGAGTTAACTCAAAAACAGAAAGTATATGTTCTTGTTCAATTGCTCGAGTTTATCCATCAGGATGATCACGATAATGAGCAAGCCATTGAATTTGTAGAGACAGTTGCAGATGCTTTTAATATTACCACTGAAGAGTACAAACTCATTTCTGATTTTGTTAAAAGCAAAGAAGAGGAACTACCAAAAACAAACTGTCTTCTTTTAATCAACAACCATGAAAAATATGACGGAGAGCATTATCATATCCGTTCCGAGAAGTTAAACGGACAGGTTAGAATTTTAAATGTGAAAAGCGTAAACATGCTTTTCATGAAGTACTATGGCCGAACTGAATTACAACTCAACGGGCAACTTATTTATCCCGCCAAAACCTACGTATTAACGCAAGGTTCTTCATTAAGGGGGAATAATGTTTCTCCCATTTATTATAGTGATATCATCAATCAGTTTTTATCCGATTCTGAACAGGAAAAAACGTCCTTTACGATTGAAAAAATCACTTATAAATTTAAAAATGGAAATATTGGTCTCCACCAGATGTCTCTTAATGAAGAGTCAGGCAACCTTATTGGGATAATGGGAGCTTCCGGAGCGGGAAAATCGACACTGCTCAATGTCTTAAATGGTAATTATAAACCAAGTAAAGGTGCGGTCAGAATCAATGGCTTTGACATTCATGAACCTCAGAATAAAGATAAAATAGAAGGAGTAATTGGTTATGTTTCTCAGGATGACTTGCTGATCGAAGAACTAACTGTCTTTCAGAACATTTACTATAACGCCAAGCTATGTTTTGGCGATTTATCAGACTTTCAGATCAAACGCCTGACCATTAGAGTACTTCATGCTCTCGGCTTATATGAAACACGCAACCTGAAAGTAGGAAGTCCTTTGGAGAAAACCATTAGTGGTGGACAAAGAAAAAGGGTAAATATTGCCTTAGAGTTAATCAGAGAGCCTTCTATTCTTTTTGTTGACGAACCCACCTCAGGTCTTTCATCCCGAGATTCTGAAAACATCATGGATTTGTTGAAAGAATTGACACTTAGAGGTAAACTCATCTTCGTTGTTATTCATCAACCTTCTTCTGACATTTTTAAAATGTTTGACAAGTTGATCATATTGGATACCGGTGGTTATTTGATCTATAATGGCAATCCTGTAGACGCAATCGTCTACTTCAAGAAACAGATGCAGCAAGCAAATGCTGTTGAAAGCGAGTGTCCGCAATGCGGAAACGTTAATCCGGAACAGATTTTTAATATCATAGAATCCAAGATTTTAGATGAGTATGGTAATCAAACTGATAAGAGAAGAGTAAAACCCAGAGACTGGTATAGGAAATATAAAGCGGCAAATACTGATGAAGAGAAAAATGAGGTGAATACAAACGCACCTTTAAGTAATCTAAAAATACCTAATCCGTTTAATCAGTTTAAGGTTTTTATAAAAAGAGACATACTTTCCAAATTAACCAACAAACAATACCTATTAATTAACTTTCTTGAAGCACCAGTTCTTGGTTTTATCCTCTCATTCATTATCAAATACTCAAGTGCCGATGATGCATTGAATAATGAATATGTATTCAGGTTAAATGAAAATCTTACAGCCTATATTTTTATGAGTGTCATTGTTGCCTTGTTTTTAGGTTTAACTGTAAGTGCTGAAGAGATTATTCGGGATCGGAAGATTTTGAAAAGGGAGAAGTTTTTGAACCTAAGTAAAGGAAGCTATCTCTTTTCAAAGATATTTATCATGTTTGCTGTTTCAGCGATACAGATATTGACCTTTGTTCTGGTCGGAAATACCATATTAGAGATCAAGGGCATGTATCTCGAATACTGGCTTGTACTCTTCTCCGTCGCTTGTTTCGCCAACATGCTTGGATTAAACATATCAGCAAGTTTTGATTCAGCAGTTACAATTTATATTCTCATTCCCTTCCTTATCATTCCACAGCTAATTTTAAGTGGAGTCATTGTCAAATTTGAGAAGCTCAACCCTGTAATTACTATTCAAAAGAAAGTTCCAATGGCAGGTGAGGTTATGGCATCAAAATGGGCCTTTGAGGCACTTGCTGTCAACCAGTTTAAAAACAATGCCTTTAACAAACAATTCTATTATCTAGATAAAGACATTAAGACAGCCGGTTTTAGAAAAAACTTTTGGTTAACACGTTTAAAAGATGCTCTTAGCTTTATTAAAAGACACAAAACCGATGAAGACAAACTGAGTGAAGTGGAAAGCTCCCTTCTGCTATTGAAAAATGAGGTCAGAAAAGAAAATACTCGAAACTTAACTATTCAGTTTACAGATCCGGAGCAAATTTCTTTAGAAGGAATAGAAACTGGAATCCTAACTGAGCTAACAACTTATTTTAATGACCTGAACGACTTTTATATTGAAGAGTACAATGAATACACTACAATAAAAGATGAGCTTCTCATTGAATTAAATGCTTCTGATGAAGAAAAAGAAGAATTTATTCGAATGAAAAATGATTATACAAATGAATCTTTGGAAAACCTTGTATTGAATAAGAACGATTTTGATAAGATCATTGAGTCCAACAATGAGTTGATTCAACGTGCAGATCCAATCTATAAAGATCCTGAAGGTTTTCGTGCTCACTTTTTAGCACCTTCGAAAAAACTACTTGGCAATTATATCACAACCTTTTCAGCCAATTTAATGGTATTGTGGTTTTTCTCAATCATCCTTGCCATCACACTTTATTACGATGGTCTGAGGAAACTTCTAAACTTCGGCGAGCTATTCTTTAAAAAGAGAAAGCATTAAAAAAGACCTTTCAATGAAAGGTCTTTTTACTTATTACTCTAATTGAGGTATATTAATCTTCTTCTATTTCAATCATTTTAAAAGGGATGTTGATTATAGCCTGATAATCCTCCCCAGCCTCAAGCATGTCTTCATCATCCTCCTCATAATGCCATCTGATCTCTACATCATTTCCATCTGACTTTATTCTTTCCAGTTTCTTAAACACATCTAAAATACATTTAGAAGAACTTGTGTTAAAGTATTCCAAAACAATATCTACATTGACATTGCCGGAAAAAGCATCAAGTGAATCTACCAATGGCTTATAGAACTCAATTGAGTTCTCCGGAATTGATCTTCCTTTAATCATCAAATTACCTCCATCGGGATCAAACTTAATAGTTGGTGTTTTTGGTGTTCCTTCAATTGTTAGATTTTCCATTTCTATATGCTTATATTATTGAGCAACTTTTATTTTTAAACTATAAAAAGACAGGTCTTTATCTACTTCTTGGAAGTTAAAATCTAATTTTTGACCCGATTTTCTGGCAATGTCAATCATACCTAATCCACCACCGCCTTTATCAGACATCATTCCATTATTTAAAACTTCCTTGTAATGAGCTTTTAACTCATCCGCATCTAAAGAATTGATCTTTTCCAGTCGTAATTTTAATTTCTCAGCATTCTCATTCTTAATGTAATTACCTGTATAAATACAATAGGTATCTTCCTGTTTACCTATCATGAAAATGACTGTATTGTGTTCATGTGATAAATCCTCATCAGATTTATCCATATGATGGTAAAGGTTTTGCAGAGCTTCAACCAAAATATTATACACCTTCTTTTTAATTTTAGAAGGTTCATTAAGGCGCTCCATTTTCGACTCCATAATTTGTAACACAGAAGTTAATAACTCTGATGTTACATTGCCTTTAAAAGACAACATAATGTTATCTTTCTCCATCATGTTATAGAATTCGAATGTGTTTATTTCCATATTCAAGCAAAAGCTTAGTAAAAAAATCCGCCATTATAGAAGGACTCAATTACGTGTCTACGAAATAAGTAAAAAACAAGTTACAAAACAATAATTTTCTAAATAATTCTCGTCCTTAAAACCATTTCATTAAGTCGTCCCTCTTTTGCTAATTTTGGCCATTGCTAAATTATTGCATTGAAGAAAGATATAAATTGGTTCAAAGATTGGTTTAATTCTAAGCATTATCATGTTTTATATAAACACCGTGATTATAGTGAAGCTGAGGATTTCATTAATCGCTTAGTGACTTTCCTAAATTTGTCAGAGGGACAGAAAGTTCTTGATTTGGCTTGTGGAAAAGGAAGACATTCCATTTTTTTAAACCAGAAGGGACTAGATGTCATAGGTCTGGATCTAAGTTCTGAAAGTATAGCCTATGCTAAAGACCAAGAAAATGATTACCTGCGGTTTTACCGTGCGGACATGCGTGATTTTGATTTAAATGTTCATTTTGATACTATTTTGAACCTTTTTACAAGTTTTGGCTACTTTAAAACCAAAAAGGAGGATCAAGTCGTCATCAAAAATATTGTCAATCACTTAAATCCAAAAGGGAAATTAATAATCGACTACCTGAATTGTAAGAAAATCATTTCTATACTACCCTCCAATGAAAAAATATCTAGAGAGGGCATAGATTTTGAAATCAATAAATCCATTCATGATGATTTTATTGTAAAAGATATCCGTTTTGAGTTTGAAAACGAGCAAAAACATTATAAAGAATTTGTCAAAATAATTGATTTGAATACATTTCGTCAGGACTTAGAAAATAGCGGACTAATTATAAAAAATGTATTTGGTGATTATCAATTAAGGACATTTGACGAAAAAAATTCAGACCGTTTAATCATTGTAGCAGAGAAAAGATGATCTATCAATTGCTTATCATTAGCTTAATTCCGTTTCTAAGCGGCCTTCTTGCCTATAATTCCTCTTTGAAGAAGAGCATAAACGTACAGCTAACATTATCTTTTAGTGGTGCTTATCTATTAGGCATCTGTTTCCTGCACTTACTTCCGGATTTATTCCATTACTCAGAAAGCAATGTATCATTCTATATTCTTATCGGATTTTTTTTACAGCTAATTTTAGATTACTTCTCGGGAGGAATAGAGCATGGCCATACACATGTTAACCATAAAAAACTAGGTAAGTTTCCTTGGCTGGTTCTATTGAGTCTATGTTTTCATGCTTTTTTAGAAGCTTTACCCATACACCATGTAGATCATCAATTTGATCATGGCAATTATTTTTTAGGCATTTTGGTTCATAAAGCACCAATTGCATTCGTATTGGCTTCACTTTTGATTGCCTACCAACTCAAAAAACATGAAGTCCTCATCACTTTAGCTGTTTTTTCCTTAATTGCTCCATTGGGAATTTACTTGGGAACACTCTTAAGTTTCGATACAGAGCTCTTTTCAAAACTGTACGCACTTTCAATTGGGATTATCCTCCATCTTTCTACCACAATACTTTTGGAAACAAATGAAGAACATAAAGTACAGTGGAAAAAACTACTCCCACTTATATTGGGTGCTGGGTTGGCAGCTCTTAGCTCGATTGTAAATTAAGTCATTGATATTTCTTGGCAATCGAACTTTGTTCAATTAATTTTGTTCTCTGAATTATTTATTAAACCTAATAAAATAAAAATGGCAGTATTAGTAGGAAGAAAAGCACCTGGATTCAATGCAAGTGCAGTAATTAATGGAAATCAAATCGTAGAAGATTTTTCACTCGATCAGTATCTCGGTAAGAGTTATGTTGTACTTTTCTTCTACCCTAAAGATTTTACTTTTGTTTGTCCAACTGAATTACACGCGTTCCAAGCTCGTTTGGAAGATTTCAAGGCAAGAGGTGTAGAAGTTATTGCTGTATCAACAGACACTGAACAGTCACACTGGGGATGGTTACAAATGTCAAAAAACGATGGTGGCATTAAAGGCGTGACATATCCAATTGTTGCCGACACAAATAAGACCATCTCTTCTAACTATGATGTATTGGTTGGAGAATACGACTACAATGAAGAAGGAGAGTTGATCGCTACAGGAGAAATGATTGCATACAGAGGTTTATTCTTAATTGACAAAGAAGGATTAGTTAGACATCAATTGGTTAATGATTTACCTCTAGGCAGAAATGTTGATGAAGCATTAAGAATGGTAGATGCACTTAAATTCTTTGAAGAAAACGGAGAAGTCTGTCCTGCAAACTGGTCTGAAGGAAAGTCAGGCATGAATGCCACACATGAAGGTGTAGCGTCTTATCTTTCTGAAAACTAGAAAGAGTACTTATAAAAAAAGCCATCATCATGTGATGGCTTTTTTTATGCTTCAGTTTTGGCTTCTTCCCAATACACATCCATTTCTTTTAAAGTCATAGTAATCAAATCTTGTTGAGCAGCCTTGGCTCTTTTTTCCAAGTACTGGAATCGCCTAATGAATTTTTTATTGGTTTTTTCTAGTGCATCTTCAGGGTTAACGCCTAAGAATCGAGCATAGTTAACCATAGAGAACAATACATCTCCAAATTCATTCTCAATCTGATTCGATTGCTTATTCACCTCTTCCTCAAGTTCTCCAAGCTCCTCTCTTACCTTTTCAAAAACTTGCTCAGGTCTTTCCCAATCAAAACCAACTCCCTTCACTTTATCCTGAATTCGAATGGCTTTGACCAAAGCAGGTAGGGACTTTGGCACTCCCTCTAGAACACTTTGCTTGCCTTTTCCCTCTTTCAATTTTATTTTCTCCCAATTGGCTTTAACCTCTTCTTCATCTTTCACTTCTATATCTCCATAAATATGCGGGTGGCGGTGAATCAGTTTATCACAAATGCCATTCAATACATCGGTAATAGTAAAAGCACCTTTCTCAGATCCAATTTTGGCATAAAAAACTAAGTGTAACATCAAATCACCTAGTTCCTTTTTTATCTCTTCTAAATCTTGCTCAATGATTGCATCCGACAATTCATAGGTTTCTTCAATTGTTAGGTGTCTTAAAGATTCCAGAGTTTGTTTCTTATCCCAAGGGCATTTCTCTCTAAGGTCATCCATTATTCCCAATAAACGTTCAAATGCTTTTAAGTTTTCTTTCATTTTAGTGTTTTAAAACATCAATAATCACATTCTAAATTTATGCTTTTAATTTAATGCGATCAGTAATCAAAAAACTATGCATTCTTATGATTATCATGACTCAGTCTCAGGAATCAGCAGAATGAAGAATGCACTATTTCAGAAGGAAAACATTTCCATCATTAAGTTAATTTATCCATGAAATGACGAGCATTCAAGCATTAGACTTTCTTACCTTTGCATTAAAGAATTAAAATTATGAAAGTCTTACTCTTAACTATTGGTCTTTTAGCTATTGGTTTTGCAGGTATTGCAGTTAAAATTCTTCTTAAGAAAGATGGAAAGTTTGCTGGTACTTGTGCAAGCAATAATCCAATGTTAAACGAAGATGGCCAGCCTTGCAGCTTTTGCGGTGCATTGCCTGATGAACAATGCAAAAAAGAAGAAGCATAATTTAAAGAGACTGCACCTGATTTTTTAGGCCTTTAGAAATGTATGCTTCTAGTTCTCCTTTTTGATTCTGGAAGATTAAAATTCCCTCAACACTCCTTTGAGAGTCTATAAATTGCTTTGCTTTCTCAACCCCCATCACCATGCACGCTGTCGCATAAGCATCTGCCGACATGCAATCTTCTGCAACTATTGAAGCAGACAAAAGACTGTGTTGTACGGGAAATCCCGTTTTAGGATCAATGGTATGAGCATACTTCACCCCATCTATTTCATAATACTTTCTATAATTTCCAGAAGTTGCCATAGCGGCATTACTCAAACCTATAATGTGAGACAACTCTCTGTCTAAATTTTCATCAAGAGGCTGATCAATTCCTATTTGCCAATTTTTTAATTCTTTATTCTTCCCTTTTACCAAAATCTCTCCACCAAGCTCAACATAGTAGTCCTTAAGCCCTTTTTTACCAAGCAGTTGCCCCATTAAATCAACAGCATATCCCTGAGCTATGGCATTAAAATTAAGTTGCGCACTTGTGCTGTCTTTCACCAGATACTCTTGTTCATAATGATACAAGTTAAACCCGCAGAAGGTCAAAAGACTATCTACTTTACCGGAATCTAATTTCTGAGGATTTTCAAAACCAAAGCCCCAAGCTGAAATTACAGGACCTATAGTAGGGTCAAAAGCTCCATCTGTTTCAGCATGAATACGCTTTGACGCTCGATACACCTCTTCAAAGGTAAAGTCTGGTTGAACCCGATTACTTTTATTGAATTGACTAATCAATGATTGAGGTCGGTATGTGGAAACAGAAAAGTCAAAGGCCAATAAAAGCGAATCCATTTGCTGCTTCAAACCTTTCTGTTCTTTATATGACAAATACTTAACTGTGTAGGTTGTACCCTGTGCTTCTCCCTGAACTACATGTTCTTTTTTTATTGACTGACACGAAAAAATAAAAAATAGAGAAGTGATAATGAAAAACTTATTCATCGACCAATAATTTCCCATGTGTGATCTCCAGCTAAACGCGCTGTGGCAATAAATTCAGCATACTTCATTTTACCGGGCCACTCCTGAGGCCCAATCATAGACAATACCTTTGCTCCATTCTCCTTTTCATACAAGTGATAAGTATGGCCGGTTATTGGCTTAAACCCCATCTCAGCATTATATATCTCTTCAGACAGTTCAACTCGTTCTTTCAATTTATTTGCTTGTTCTATCAAAAGTTCCATCTGATCATATATCTGCTTCATCTGCAGATTGGTTTGCTCTACCATTGCCGACATGGCATGGCTCTTAATCCGGTCTTTATCATCAGGAAAAATAACGGCACTCCCAACATTATGCGCATAAGGCAAATTATGGGGGGTTTCCGTTATCTTATCCTTATCTATAGGATTATGATCTTTTTTTTCTTTCATCAAAATTGAAATCAACGCTGGTTCTCTTCTCTTGTAAATACTGGTTCATTTGGAGAAGATAGTTTAGGGTTATAAACATAGCCATGACTATCAAAACCATAAATATCCTTCACCTTATCCACCTTATTCTGAATTATAAAACGACTCATGTAACCTCTGGCCAATTTAGCAAAGGTCATTATGGATTTATATTGTCCGTTTTTGGCATCTTTAAACTGAGGAGAAACAACCTCTCCTTTTAGTTCTTTAGGTTTTATTGCCTTAAAATACTCGTTGGAAGCCAAGTTTACAATGACTTTCTCTTCATGCAATTCCAGCTCATCATTGAGTCTGTCGGTTAGTGTAGAACCCCAAAAATCATATAGGTTCTTTTTCCGACCAACGGGTAGATTTGTACCCATCTCTAAGCGATACGGTAAAATTAAATCCAAAGGTTTAAGCAAACCGTACAAACCGGATAATATTCTAAGATGGCTTTGAGCAAAATCTAATTCAGCATCCGATAAACTCTTTGCATCTAATCCCCTGTAAACATCTCCTGTGAATGACAATACAGCCTGTTTAGCACTTCCGGGTTTATCAACTGTTTCCCATTGCTGATAACGCCCATGGTTTAAATCAGCCAGATTACTACTGATGCCCATTAATTCTGATAGCTTTTTGCGAGAGAATGTTCTAGCTTTATTAATCAACTTTTCGGAATACTCTTGAAACTCTGCTACGCTATAATTTTCTGTCGCAGCTGCTGTTTCAAAATCAAGTGACTTAGCAGGTGATAAAAGATGTATCATAATTTTATTAGAAACGTTCTTTAAAACTAATTGTTTGTAAAAATAAAAAGGGATGTACAAATTGTCACCCCTTTTAGTAAAATCTATAATAGAATAATATTACTTACTCCACTTCTCAATATTCTCCTTATTCATTTTGATATAAGGTTTATACTCTGCCTCCTCTGACAACTGGAGTGATTTTTTTGCTATTTCAATTGCCATCTCTTTATCTCCTACAGCTTCATAACACAACGATAACGTATATGTATTCCAGAACTTGGACTCAATCTCAACCGATTTCTTCGCCCATTCTAAAGCTTGTTTAGCATCCATATCTGCATTCAGATAATATCTTGCACTAGAGTTGTAAACACCGTAAGCCCCTTCAATCTCATTGATCTTTTTCTTAATGTTCTCAATCGCCATCTCTTTGGCTTGTACTTTAATTGGAATCATCCACATTACAGCTTCCCATTTAAATACCAAATCAGCCGACTCATCTTTTACATTTTGAAATGTAAATTGCATGGTTTCCGTCGTTTTATTATGCATGGATTTTACAGAAACAACCGCAACATTATTCTCTTCTTTGTAAGAGCCTTCTGTCACACGCGTATCAGAATTAAGCATGACTTTCCACTCTTTTTCGCCCGGTATACTCATTATGGAATAAGTTCCAGCTTCAAGATCAACTCCTCCAAAATTTACTGCTGTTGAAAACGTAATTTTTGTCGCTGCATTTGCGCCTGTTCTCCACACTTCACCAAACGCCTCAAGACCTCCAAAAATTTTACGATCCTTCACTCCAGGGCGAGAATATTCTATGGTAACATCGGTAAGTCCAACTCTTTGCATGACCTCAGCATAAGGACTTGGTACTGGCACATCTTGTGCATTCAAGCTAAAAATAGCTGTTAAAAAAACTAATATTAGTAAGTTGATTTTTTTCATTTTATTATAATTTTCATTTTGGTGTTACAAACATATTAAGAAAGAAAAGAATAGTTTATCGCATGCTTTGCATATAAACAATTTTCTTTGTCTCAAAGAACTCGTACTCGAAATAATCCGAAATCGGATAAACTTTGTATCTCCCTCTCTGATTTTTAAACTCAACATCTAAATCCCCACCTTTTAAGAATAAAAAGCCATTTTTCATCTGATGTTGACTTTTCGTTCTTACCTTTCCCTTCATCCAAGGTAAAAATCGATCTATTTGTGTTACAGCTCTACTGACTACAAAATCATATTGTCCGGTTAAATTTTCGACTCTATTTTGTTCTGCCACTACATTTCTTAGTCCTAGACTCTTAGCTACTTCTTGAACCACTTTGATCTTTTTGCCGATTGAATCCACCAGATGAAATTGAACTGTAGGAAAATAAATGGCTAAAGGAATACCCGGAAAACCTCCTCCCGTACCCACATCTAAAATTTTACTTCCACTTTTAAAAGCAATCAATTTAGCAATAGCCAGTGAATGTAAAACGTGCCTGATGTAGAATTGATCAAAGTCTTTTCTTGAAATAACGTTGATCTTTTCATTCCATTCCCCATATAGCACCTCTAACTCTGCAAACTGCTCAAACTGCTTTTTACCGATATCAGGAAAGTATTTTTTTATTTCATTCACAGCTAAATCGATTCCCTGCTTTTCCGAATTTGTTCAGCAAGCAATGACCTTGCTCTAAACAATTGTGCTTTTACTGTTCCTAAAGGGATCTCTTTCTCTTCCGCAATTTCATCATAAGAAAGTTCTTTAAAGTAACGCATCTCAACTAAAGTTCTGTAAGGCTCTTTCAGTTGAGAAACCGAATCCCGCATGATATCAATCTTCTGTTGTTCAATAAATGATTCTTCAGGGTCTTTTAAACCGGCTTTAATCTGTATTCCGAAAGAACCGTCTTCTTTAGCTTTGACTTCATCGTCAATAGATGTTGTTCTCAATCTTTTTTTCCGGATAAAATCAATACAGTGATTGGTTGCTATCCTGAACAGCCAAGTGCTAAAAGCATATTGGGGAGTGTATTGATCTAACTTTTTAAAGGCTTTCTCAAATGTTTCAATAGATAAATCCTCAGCTTCGGTTTCATTCTTTATCATCTTAAGAATCAAAAAATAAATGGCTTCACGATACCTCACCATTATTGCCGAATAAGCCAGTTGCTCACCATTAAGAGCGGCCTGAATCAACTCATAATCTTCTAAAGCTTTGGTAGAAAAATTCTTATTTACTTCCATCTATCAACTTTCCATATCCAAGTAGATATGCCTATTCCAAGAATCAAAAATATATATACGGTTTCGATAATCGGAGTCCAATACCACAATTCTTTTTCTCCCATTTTTCGGGTTAGGAAATAGGTAATTATCAATTGAATTATCCATTTAACAAGTACAAACGGGTAGATTAACAGTAAGAACTCCAAATGTATTATTGCAAACACAATAGATGTTGCAAAAAATAATTGGGATAATCCAATGACTGCCAAATGCAATCGATCTAATGTTTTATAATGAGTTCCGGCTTGCAATTGCCTCCGCCTTTGGTATACATATGAATTAAATGTAGATTCTGCTTCGCTTATTGTTTGACTACCGTGACAAATTTGAATACTTGTATTCTGTCTATTTGCTTTTCTATTGACTAATAAATCATCATCTCCTGACTTAATATCTTTAACATGAATCTCATCATTATTTATGACAAGACTTTTTCTATAAGCCATATTTCTTCCAACACCCATATAAGGTCTTCCATTTAGAGCAAAAGAAAGGTATTGAATTCCATTCATGAAAGTCTCAAAACGAATCAAACGATTAAGTATCGTTTTTTCGGAATAAAATCCACTGTAGCCTAGAACAATGTCTTTACCGGATAGTAAAGGATCAGTCATTTGCTTGATCCACTCTTTTGATTTTGGAAGACAATCTGCGTCGAGAAACAACAATACCTCATGTCTGGCATGTTTTATTCCATAAGCAATTGCTTGTTTCTTACCTGAAGTATCTTGTGGCAAATCAATCAAACGGATTTGATGATCTTCATTAATTAGATTTTTGAAGTCGTCAGAAGAGTGATCATTAACCAAAAGTATTTCAAATTGTAAATAATTCTGATTTTTTAACTCGCAAAGCAATTTCTCCAAGTGATGAGCTTCATTCTTAAACGCAATGATAATGGATACAGGTTGTGGGGAATGTGAACCTGATGACTGAGGCTTATAAGATATTAACTGGGCATAATAGAATAACCAATGATATACCAAAACCAGAAAACTGATCAAAAAAAGAACACCAAAGGCATTCTGTAAAGAATGAAGACCAAAGCTCTCTACAATATCCATCTATGTGGTAAAGATATCACTCTTTTATCAGGCTTTAATTACCTTTGACGCCTTTTGTATAAGGCATGAAATTTAAACTGGAACAAAGAGATCCTGAAAGTAAAGCAAGAGCCGGAATTATTTCAACTGATCATGGAGAAATAAAGACCCCCATTTTCATGCCAGTCGGAACTGCAGGAACAGTTAAGGCAGTTCACCAAACAGAACTTAAAGCAGACATCAAGGCTCAAATCATTCTGGGTAATACTTATCATCTTTATCTAAGGCCCGGCTTAGACATTTTAAAACAAGCCGGAGGTTTGCATCAGTTCAACTCATGGGATGGTCCTATCTTAACCGATAGTGGTGGCTATCAAGTATATTCACTGGCACATCGAAGAAAAATTAAAGAAGAGGGAGTCAAGTTTTCTTCTCATATTGATGGATCCAAGCATGTCTTTACTCCTGAAAATGTTATGGATATTCAAAGGGTAATCGGAGCTGACATTATTATGGCATTTGACGAATGTACTCCCTATCCCTGCGAATATAAATATGCCAAAAGATCGATGCACATGACCCACAGGTGGCTGAAAAGGTGTTGTGATCGTTTCGATTCTACTTCGCCTATTTACGGACATCAGCAGAGCTTATTTCCTATCGTTCAAGGCAGTACTTATAAAGATTTGAGAATTGAGTCGGCTGAAACCATCGCATCTTTTGAAAGAGAAGGTAATGCCATTGGAGGCTTATCGGTTGGAGAACCGGATGAGGAAATGTATGCCATGACAGAGGTAGTTTGTGATATTTTACCTCAGGATAAGCCAAGATATTTGATGGGTGTGGGGACCCCCATTAACCTACTTGAAAATATTGCGCTTGGTGTTGACATGTTTGATTGTGTAATGCCAACTAGAAATGCAAGAAACGGCATGTTGTTTACTAAAAACGGCATTATGAATATGCGCAACCAAAAATGGAAAGATGATTTCTCTCCTTTGGATGAAGACGGTGAAAGTTTTGTAGATCAACTTTACACTAAGGCTTATGTTAGACATCTCATGATTTCTAAAGAAATTCTTGGTGCTCAAATCGCTACTTTACACAATTTAGCTTTTTATCTTTGGTTAGTAGGAGAAGCCAGAAACCAAATCATTGGTGGTAATTTCAACGAATGGAAGAACAAAATGATTAAGCAATTAGGTCAACGTTTGTAATGAAAATTCTCGACTGGTATATTATCCGAAAGTTTCTAGGCACCTTTTTCTTTTCAATCGCCCTGATCATTTCCATTTCTTTGGTTTTCGACTTTTCTGAAAATGTTGACGAGTTCATTGAGAAAAGTGCACCAACCAAAGCCATTATTTTCGATTATTACCTCAACTTTATTCCTTATTTCGCCAACCTATTCAGTCCCTTATTCATATTCATTTCTGTTATTTTCTTTACCTCCAAACTAGCTTCAAATACAGAAATCATATCTATTCTTGCTAGTGGAGTTTCATTCAATCGACTCTTAAGGCCTTTTATCGTATCCGCTCTATTCCTTTCATGTATTTCTTTTTACCTCAATAATTTCCTGATTCCAAAGGCCAACAAAAACAGATTGGAGTTCAGGTATAAATACATCAAGAGTCCTTATCGTAATACTGATAAGAACATCCATCTTCAGCTTAAGCCGAACAGTTACGCCTACTTTGAAAGCTATTCTTCATCAAATGATGTAGGCATCAAATTTTCCTTAGAACAATTTGATTCAACAGGAAATCTTCGCTACAAAATGATGGCTGATTATATCAAATGGGATACACTACAAAAACGATGGTATGTCCAGAACTACTTCGAAAGGTTTATTGATGGCGATCAGCAAAAGATAAGAAAGGGTCTAATCAAAGATACAGTGCTTAACTTAAAGCCAAGTGATTTCGTATGGAGATCTACAGACGTAGAAATGCTTGATTATTACGAACTGAATAAAGAGATTGAAAAAGAGCGATTCAAAGGCAGCAAGCTGGTGACATTCTATGAGATAGAAAAACACAAACGGGTCGCCTTTCCATTCGCAGCCATTATTCTCACTTTAATTGGAGTTGCCATAGCCAGTCGAAAAGTAAGGGGTGGGATTGGAATGCATCTGGGTTTTGGTCTGCTCCTAAGCTTCAGTTTCATTATGTTTATGAAAGTCACTCAAACCTTCTCAACAAATGGTGGTCTGCATCCTATGATCGCCATGTGGATTCCAAATATCGTTTACGGTGTACTTGCTTTCTACCTCCTCAAAAAAGCGCCTAAATAGAAAGTTGGCAAAGATGATGTTGATATGGAGTCATCCACTTTTTTAGATCCGGTTTCTTTTTAAACAATGCGTATAAGGTTGATCCACTGCCTGACATGGCCGCATAGTCTGCACCCATTTCGTACAACTTTTGTTTGATCTCAGATAATATAGGATATCTTTTGAACAAGCCCTCTTCAAAATCATTGAATACATGATCTTTCCATTGGCTAATATCCAAGCGATTTATCTCTCTCAAATCAAATGAAGCTTTTTTGGTTTGTATTAAAGCATAAGCCTCTTTTGTGCTAATAAAAACATTAGGGTAGATCAATAAGCAATAGCCATTGAAATGGAGTTTAACCGAATGATCGATCTTTTCTCCTTTCCCAGATACAAAAGCCGCTTTATTCTCTATGAAAAAAGAGCAATCGCTTCCCAACTGATCTGCATATTGACATAACTCCTTATTCGATAAGCCAAGATCATTTAACTGATTCAATGCTTTAAGCACATGAGCAGCATCTGAAGATCCACCCCCTAAACCGGCACCAATTGGGATATTCTTTTGCAGATGTATATCCACCGGAGGAATTCGATAATGCTTATTAAGCAGAGAATAGGCCTGAATGCACAGATTGTCTTGACCACTTCCCGGAATCGGTAAGCCGCTTGAAGAAAAGTTTAGCCGAGAAGACTTTTCTATCAACAACTCATCATTCCACTCAACAGGAATAAAAATACTTTCCAAAGAATGGAATCTGTCCTCTCGTTTTCCGGTAATAAAAAGCCCTAAGTTGATCTTAGCATTGGCATTAAACTGCATATGGCAAATTACCTCATTAAAATTAATAAATCGAATGATTTTGTACTTTTGAACTCTTTCTCAAAAGAAGATGAATATGGCCAATTATCTGGATTTCGAAGAACCGATTAAAGAAATAGTAGAACAACTTGAACAAGCTAAAGAGCTGGAAGAAAAGAGTCAGGTGGACGTTTCTAAAACAACTAAAGCTTTAGAAAAAAAGCTCAAAGACACGCAAAAGAAAATATACTCTGAGCTAAGCCCGTGGCAAAAAGTGCAAGTAAGCCGACATCCGGACAGACCATACACCTTAGGTTATATTGAACTCATTACAAATGGAGATTTTATTGAACTGCATGGTGACCGTAATGTAAAAGATGACAAAGCCATGGTTGGAGGTATCGGAACGATTGATGGTCAATCGGTCATGTTTATCGGTCAGCAAAAAGGCATTAATACAAAGATGAGGCAATACCGAAACTTTGGAATGGCTAATCCTGAAGGCTATCGCAAAGCATTGAGATTAATGAAATTGGCTGAAAAATTCAACATCCCAATTGTTACTTTTATAGATACACCAGGCGCTTTCCCTGGTTTAGAAGCTGAAGAACGCGGGCAAGGAGAAGCGATTGCCAAGAATCTGTATGAAATGTTTACTTTAAAAGTTCCTGTTATCTGTATCATTATTGGTGAAGGAGCTTCCGGTGGAGCATTAGGCATTGGTATAGGTGACAAGGTTTTAATGATGGAAAACACATGGTATTCTGTCATCTCTCCTGAGAGTTGCTCTTCTATTCTATGGAGAAGCTGGGAGTACAAAGAAAAAGCAGCTGATGCCCTAAAATTGACAGCACCACAAATGCTTGAGAACAAATTAATCGATGGTATCATAAAGGAACCTTTAGGAGGAGCTCATGTTAATCATGAAGAAGCTGCTGAAGTAGTGAAAAAAGAAATCCTCAAGCATCTGGATAAGCTATCTGAAATGGATCATGAAAAGCGAATTGCCGCACGAATCAGAAAATTCTCTAACATGGGTGTGGTTCAGGAAGGTAAAAAGTAATTATTTATTGTATCGAATGGCAATTGCTGAAATGGGATAAGTAAAATCAATGCTATTCAATAAATTTCTGGATACATAATCATATACATACAGCACATTCCCTCTGGAAATGATAACTTCATTGGATAGCTCTCCATGTGTCAGATGATCAATTGTCATAGTCGGGCCTGAATAGTTAAATAAAGTTGAATTCAAGTAATTGAAAGAGTAAAGTTGATTTGAGGTAGTGATCAGGTGTTCATCATAATTTAGACTGTATGTATGATGAACTTCGTCTAGAAGTCGCTCCATAACCTTAGTCTGAATACCTGTATTTAAGTCTATATTATAAAATTGAAACTTGTTGCTTTGCCACGCAATCATTGGTGCATATGAATTCTTGGCTTTTCCAAACCCGACAACCTTTGCTGTTGTCGTTTGAGCATGAATTGGTGATCCACCTGAAAAATATAAGTAATTGACAGATGTAGCCCCATTTGCCCCAGATTTTTCTCCGAATAATAAATAATTATCTAATCCTATCATTGGGTCTATTCTTGCAGTTCCTGTAGCCTGATAGATTAATGAATAATTTGATGCAGAAAAGAAACGGTATACTTTTCCAAAACGATCACCCGCATAAATAGAATTGTTGTGATAAATCAGGGAGGTGTAAAAGCTTGAATTAATATTGGGATCGAGTTCTTGATCTCCAATTAATCTCTGCTGGTTAAAATCGTATGTGAAAATTCTTGAGTCCGTAGCAGAACACAACCACAGATGCTGTCTTCTTGAATCAAAAACCATATATTTAATCTTAACAGGTAAAGAAAATAATTGTCTCCGGGTAGCATTAACTAGCTCATTAACAATCGTATTTCCATTATAAAAAGCCACAATTTTCGACAGCTCTTTTCTTGGTATTCCATTAATTGATATCTCCACATAATCAGCAGCAGTATTTGTGCCGTCACTTGCTTCAACCCTCAAAATATAAGAACCGGAAGACAAGAGTGAATCATTAATTCTGAATGTTCTATCCAAATTAAAGCTGCCTACATTTGGACTTAAAGTCAAACCAGTATAAGCCAAAGCATTAGATTTTAATAAATCTACCCTTACAGATTTAATGACTTCATTATCAGAAATCGTTGCTTTAACTGTTATATCCTTTCCCACAGTAAAATTGTCACTGAAAAAAGGTTGCTCTATGATCACCGTAGGAGGAGATTCATCTTCGTCCTTATCGCAAGAAAGCAAAATTGTCAGGAGTAGAGCAATTAAGATGTAAATCCTTAGCATTAGACCATAAAATTACGAAGACTTCATTCCATCAGTGAATAAGCATTTGAAAACCTGTTTAAATCCTATTGATAAGATGTTAATAAGACGACCCTATTTTTCAAATCGAACTCTTTTTCTTGACAATCAAGCCCTATTAAAATTATACACAAAAAAGATTATCAACAGGCTCGGCAAAGTGGAATTCAATACTTTTGAGTAATGAGTAATAGTACGGAGAGAACCGAAAGAAAGAGAGCAACAAGAACGAGTAATGCTATCCATTTGTCCAGTCTGGAACATGGGCGAGTTCAACCACAAGCCACAGACCTTGAAGAGGCGGTTTTAGGTGCTATGATGCTAGAGAAAGAGGCTGTAAATACGGCTATTGATATTTTACAACCTAAAAGTTTTTATAAAGAGTCGCATCAAAAAATCTTTGAAGTCATTCAGGATTTATTCCAAAAATCCGAACCCATAGACTTATTGACCATCACAAATGCTTTAAAGCAAAGAGGTGAACTTGAAGTAGTTGGGGGGCCTTTTTACATTACTCAATTGACCAATAGAGTCGCATCAGCAGCCAACGTTGAGTTTCATGCAAGAATCATTGCTCAAAAATACATTCAAAGAGAACTGATTCGCATCTCCACTGAAATCATAACAGATGCTTATGATGAAACGACCGATGTGTTCTCACTTCTGGATCGGGCCGAAAGTAATTTATTTACTGTTACGGAAGGTAATATTCGTAAAAGTTACGATAGCATGTCCACCCTCATCCGACAAGCCATAAAACAGATCGAACAAGCCAAATCAAAAGAAGGAAACGTAATTGGTGTGGCTTCCGGGTTTACTGATTTAGATCGTGTAACTAGTGGATGGCAATCCTCAGATCTTATTATTCTTGCAGCCAGACCGGCCATGGGTAAAACAGCCTTTGCGTTAACTCTAGCACGCAATGCTGCAGTCGACTTTAATTTACCAGTCGCTGTCTTTTCACTAGAAATGTCTTCTCTTCAATTGGTAACCCGTTTGATTTCTGCAGAGTCTGAGTTGTCGTCAGGAAAATTGAGGAGTGGAAACTTAAGAAATGATGAAATCGAACAAATTCATGCAAAAATTGGTGAACTATCAGAAGCTCCTATTTTTATTGATGATACGCCTGGGATTTCCATTTTTGAATTAAGAGCCAAAGCAAGGCGACTCAAATCGCAACACAACATCCAATTACTGCTTGTCGATTACCTTCAGCTAATGACCGCAGGTGGTGAAGGGGCGAAGACCGGAAATAGGGAGCAGGAGATTTCAACCATTTCAAGATCCTTAAAAAGTATTGCGAAAGAACTAAACATTCCCGTTATTGCGCTTTCTCAGTTAAGCCGAGCGGTAGAATCCAGAGGTGGTGATAGAAGACCTCAGTTAAGCGATCTCAGGGAGTCTGGCTCTATTGAGCAAGATGCAGATATGGTGATGTTCATTAACAGACCTGAATATTATGGCCTAACCGAAGATGAAGAAGGGAATTCTACATTAGGAAAAGCTACCATCATTATTGCCAAGCACAGAAATGGAGCAATTGCAGATGTCGATCTGAAATTTGTGAAAGAGCTCGCCAAATTCGCGGATGTTGAGCGCTATGAGTTTGGAGACCAAGACGCTTTTGGCAGTCTGCCTGTCTCAGACGAATTTGATACCGGAAATACCATTACCCGACCGTCAAGAATGGATGAGAACAATGACTTTGATGACGAGCCGTTCTAAATTTTAAACTTAATTTTAAGTGATGAACTTAAAAAGGCTATTTGTATTTCTGAGCGCCTTAATCTTTGCGTCTTTAGCTCATGCATCATACATCTTGATCCCAATGGATGACCATCAGAAGAACCACCTTAAAGCATACGGAATTGCCTATTTCTGCTTAGTACAAGAAGTAGAAGTCGACTGGTTGCTCAATTACAGAGGGGGAAGCTTCATGATGAAATACATCAAGGGCGTTGAAGATGAGTTACTCATTCGTGGTGTTTCTTATGAAATCATACCCGATGCTAAGTCAACGGCAATCATTAGTGAGATTGCTAACCCTGAAAAAAACATGGATGTGGTCAAATTACAAAAGGCACCAAAAATGGCCGTCTACTCACCCGATGGAAAACAACCTTGGGATGACGCCGTAACCTTGGTATTGACCTATGCTGAAATTCCTTATGAGGTGCTTTATGATAAGGAAGTTATTAATGGAAAGCTACCTTTATACGATTGGTTGCATTTACATCATGAAGATTTTACAGGTCAATATGGGCGTTTCTATGGTAATTACAGAAATCATGCTTGGTATCAGAAACAAGTGAAAGACAGTGAGCAGTCGGCCAAAGAACTAGGATTTACTAAAGTCTCAGAACTTAAACTAGCTGTTGCTAAGAATATCAAAGATTTTACACTTGGAGGTGGCTTCCTGTTTTCCATGTGTTCAGGTACAGACTCTTATGATATTGCATTAGCGGCTGCTGAATTAGACATTTGTGAGTCCATGTTTGATGGTGACGGGACTACTCCTGCCTACAACGACAAACTCAACTTTGATAATGGCTTTGCTTTTCAAAACTATACCTTGGTTAAAGATCCTATGATCTATGAATTTTCAAACATAGATGCCACTCAAGTTCATATTCGTACCCCTCAAGAAAAAGATTTGTTTACACTGTTTGAATTTTCCGCCAAGTGGGATCCGGTTCCCACCATGCTTTGTCAAAATCACACGACCATTGTCAAAGGTTTTATGGGACAGACAACAGCTTATGACAAACGATTTTTAAAACCGGAAGTGCTGATCATGGGTGAAAACAAATCATTGAATTCGGCAAGATATATTCATGGAGAATTTGGAAAAGGGACATGGACCTTCTATGGCGGTCATGACCCGGAAGATTATCAGCATTATGTCGGTGATCCACCAACCGATCTTAACTTACATCCCAATAGTCCTGGTTATCGTTTGATCTTAAACAACGTGCTTTTTCCGGCAGCGAAAAAAAAGAAGCAAAAGACTTAATTAATCATTCTCCAGAACAAACCAATCTTCAAAACTCGTCCCGGTATGGGCTGATCATGTACGCGATAAGAGTCCTCTGAAAAAGTATCTTGCAGGGCATTTTCCATCTTTACGAATAATTTTGCCGCTTCAGTAATGCCAATGTTTAAGAAAAGGTCCAATTGGTGAATCGCTTTTAAAGTACTCTGCTCCCCCACCAAATAAAACTGAGCCAAAGCTGGATTGTAGCGATAACCCTTACTTTCGGCAATATAGAAATAATCAATACCCATTTGAATACCCAAGGCCTTTTCAAAAAACCTATTGGAATAATATAAACTATGATTAGACATTAAATTGGGCAAAGGCAAAATTGTCTCTTCAGATATCAATTGATAAACCAATTGATTATCAAGATGGAAATTCCTTAAGAACTCAAAGTTTTGCTTTAAGTTAAGTTTTAAAACATTCAATTCCTCTTTGGCTTGTTTGGCATAACCTAAAGAATCAAAATAATAATAGCCTTTAATAAGCTGCTGATTAATCTGTAAGGTCGTTTTCGTCTTTGAGTAATTGACAAGTGCAATAAACTGAAGCCGTTCCGTCATATTTAGGTCCAAATCAAAATAGAAATGATTTGTACGGTGATCTGTCATTAAAGGATGAAGCTTTAAGCGTTCATTTTTTACCGTAAACAAGAGCCTGAAATCTGTAACGTTCTTTGAATAACTAAAATCCAATGTTCTTTCCTCCCGATGAAAACCCGAAATACCAGAAACATATTTTACCTGAAAAAGGCCATTCAACAAGCTATCCTGGAAACTGGCAGAAGCATAATTACTCGAAACCGATCGATTAAGAACATAGTTTTGGAAGAAATCCATATTTCTTGACTTCATTGAAACTGACAGTCGATTTCCAAGTGTTTTAATGCCTAGTTCCTGATTAAGTTCTTGAATAAAACTTGTATCTCTTGACAAACTCAAATCAAGGAAATTATCACTGTAAAAATTGCCATTTTCAGCTACCACATCTTCGTATAATCGACTTGTTTTATTCCAGCTTAAATCATGGAAGAGAGTAAGCTCATATCTATCATTCGTATCCAATTGTAAGAGCCTATATTGGTTGTAAAAACCAAGGTATTGACCTCTAGATCGGTTTTGTGCATCCCCCAAATTGATGTCTAATAAAATGGTATTATCATCCGGTCGATCTTGATCATCTATAAAAATGCCGCCATTCTCTTGCGACTCCAATACATTAAGGCTGAAATAAGCTTTTGACTGATAGGCATCATTTCGTGAGCGATAATTATAATTGGCCACTATATTCGTGTGATTTGTGAACTGCTGAGCAAAAAAGCCCTCTGAAGTGATTCGATTATATAAAAAAGAAAAGTTACCCTCTTTAGAAAAATTCTGTGTGTGTAAAACTCTAAAGTATTGCTCACTCTCAGCTCCATTTATATAATGCAATGAAGTAAAAGGTTTCTTGGCTTGATAAAACCTAATGTTAGATTCATCAAATACATAAGATTTATATGCTCCTAATATTGAAGTTGTACCATAATCTAAAACCAAACTATCCAAATACCCCATAGGCAATCCCAAGTTCCCTAAGCGCAAACTTGGTCGACTTATAAGATCTGACCTATAACGTTGAAATTGATCTAAATCAGAAAATTTAAACTGCTCAAAGTTTAAATCAAAATGACTCCAGTATACCGTCACCGAATCGGGGTACTCCTTGTCTTGAGAATCAGACTTATTGAGATTTTGAGAATCTGATTCATTAATGTGCTGAGATCCTGATGCCTGCGTTGGAGTTTGCTTTTCTGGTGTTTCTATTTCTTCGATAACAATCCCTTGACCATAGAACAAGCTCGCTAATAGGAACAAAACAGAAAAAATAGACCCTTTCTTCACGGGTGCAAATATACGTTAAGCACTCATGATAGAATCTAATTCTTTTGCTGAATAAAATGCAAATATGTGGCAAAAAAAAACCCTGTAGAAAACTACAGGGCTTTAAAAAAATGGCGATGACATACTCTCCCGGTTACCCAGTACCATCTGCGCTGTTGAGCTTAACTTCTCTGTTCGGAATGGGAAGAGGTGAACCTCAACGCAATAATCACCATAAATCGTCATCAGCAAAGGCTGACTATATTTTAGACATCAAAAAGAAAGAAAATACGATAAAAGAATAGGAGTTACAACATTAGTAGAAAGCTTACGGGTAATTAGTATTGCTCGGCTTTGACATTACTGCCTTTACACCTG
>CAYULW010000008.1:0-131512 GCA_964445815.1 uncultured Flavobacteriales bacterium | reverse complement strand
TTGCATGTGTTAGGCCTGCCGCTAGCGTTCATCCTGAGCCAGGATCAAACTCTTCGTTGTAATTAAAAGTTTAATGTTTTGCTCTAGGATTATTTTCTCAAAGTTAAATTAACTTGGGTATTTACCTTAATTCTTCTTTACTTCAATCTTTTCAAAGAACATTTCAACTTATAGCTGAACTTCTTATATCTTAACGCTTTAACACGCCAAATTCTCTTTATTAATGAACTCCCATTTTATTTTGGGGCTGCAAAAATACAACTAATTTTATTTCTGCAAGTTTTTTTTGAAAAAATTTAAATTAATTTTTTCTTGTTCATTTTTCAAAATACAACCCTATCAAAATTGGGGCTGCAAACGTAGGATAAAATTTTATTCTAAAACCAAAATTTATAGAAATTATTTTCCACTTTTTTCAAGTCACTTTCCTACAAACAACCACCCGTTTTTTTCGGGACGACAAAGTTATACAACATTATATGATATACAACTCTTTTTTTGAAAATTATTTTATCAACATTGTTATGACTTGATTGATAGATAATTATGGATTATTGAGTGCTACTGGAATAACTTTACCATTAATAAACCCTTGCGCATTCAACGCAAAGTCTTTAATAAATTCTGCCATTTGGTCGGGCTTCAGTGGTGCTTTGTAATCAGGGAAGGCTTTTTCTAACATCTCTGTTTGAACCGCACCTAATGCCAAAGCATTAAATGCAATACCGGAATCAGACAGTTCTTCTGCTAAACACTCAGTCATAATATTAAGAGCCCCTTTTGATGCGCTATACATACTTAATCCAGGAAATTTACTACTGCCTTGAACTCCTCCCATGCTCGAAATATTAACCACATGTCCTTTTGCTGTCTTCAACTGCTTAAATAGTAGTTGAATTAATTTTGTAGGCGCATAAAGATTAACCTCCATTTGCTGTCTAAAGTCATCCAAGTTGGATTCAAGAAACGGCTTATTAATTAATACTCCTGCATTATTGATAAGAACATCTATTTGCTTAGCATCATCATAAAGTAATTCTAAAAGATGCTCATCCTGATCTGGCTGATCTGGCGAAGTAATATCGATATTAAGTAAGTGAAGATTGGGGTTTTCTTTTTTTAAGGTATTCAATAGACTTGTATTACGACTTAATGCATAAACTGTATGACCTTCTTGAAGGAAGACCTCTACAAGCTGTCTACCTATTCCTCTACTTGCACCGGTGATAATGACATTTTTCATAAACGATAAAGACTATTGGGCTTACTTTTGCTTTTAAAAGTAATTAAGATGTTTACAACAGGAAGAATCATTTTCATTTTTATTTTCCTTATTCTATTTATAGGATACTTGATTTACGCTTACCGTATGGACATTAAGAAGAACCCCGACTACTTTAAAGGTTCTTTTAAGATCATACTCTCTCTTCTAGCCATATACGGCGCCTATTTTCTTCTGACTAGGGTAATTCATTAAGCACATCAGTCAATTCTGCCAAAATCATACTGGTTGCTCCCCATATAATGTGTTCCTGATATTTAAACGCATTCACTTTTAGGTTTGCTTGTCTTGTTTTGACTTCTGCGGTTTGAAGACTGTCTTTCTGCAGCAGGTGTGCTATTGGCATCTGTATCACAGCTGCTACTTCCCGCTCTTGCATCACAAATTCCGGTTGACTTTCTTGGAACGCAATGAAAGGGTGAACAAGAAAATTACTTGGTGGTATATATAATGGGCTTAATTGTCCTAATAACTGCAACTGATCCTTTTTTATGTTCAGTTCCTCATGCGCTTCTCTTAAGGCAGTTCCCAAAAGGTCCTTGTCCTCTTTCTCAGCTTTCCCCCCCGGTAAAGCAATTTGTCCGCTGTGTACTCCTTTATATTCAGCTCTTTTAATTAAGACCAAATGATCAACGTCATTTTTTGGAAAAATCAACACTAACACAGCACTTAAACGGGGATTGAGTTGATCTAAATTCAAATGTTCGATTGAATGTCTGTGTTTCATCATTTTATGATGGGAGTTAAACCCCGGAAGAGGTCGATCCAGTCGTTGTTTCAAATGACTTAAATTTATCCTCATTCTTTAAAACTTAACATCTGACCTGAAAACTTATTAAAGTATAGAACCTCTTCATTGTTTAGCAACTGCACCCATTCTTCGCTAATACTTATTAATCTATCATAAACCGGCTCAATAAGAATATTGGCCTGGCGATCCATTATCCCATTTTTTGAATCTTTTTTAAGAATGAAAAATGCATTAAGCGATTCTAATTGCTCAACACCTAAAGGGAATGTATTTCCTTCTTTATCTATACTAAACCATTGATCTTCCTTTCTTACAAAGCCATTATCATTGATAAAGCTTTTTGCTTCTTCATATTTATATGGAATAACCAATCGGAGATTTTGATTTGAATATCCCCACTTGCCTCTTTTTTTAACAGCTATATATGTAGAGTCTGTATATTGACCAACATCCTCGAAAATAGCAGGAAATACTTTGTTACCCAAACTATCTATTATTCCGTATTTACCATTTACCAGTACTTTCGCATATCGTTTTGAGTGTATCCCTGATATTAACACACCCGGCTCATAGTCAAACTGAAACTCCGTAATTAAATCTCCATCAAGTTTGGCATATGCATACTTTTCTGATTTAACCAAAATAAACTGCTTCTGTTCCAAAGAGGATATTTGGTCATATTCAAAAGGAATAATAACAGCACCATTCCTATCAATTACACCAAAGAGTGAATCCTTTTTTGCTCTAGCAAGATCGTACTTGGAAAAGGGTTCAAGGAACTTATAAGCAAATGGGATAATTGTATCTCCTTTCGTATTGATCGCTCCAAAGAATCCATTTTGCTGAACTACTGCCAATCCACGATAAAAATCATATGCTTTTTGAAAAGAAATAGGAATGATTAACTCCCCATTTACATTACTATATCCATACTTATTATCTTTCGATACCAATAGCAAATTGTCTGATGATGACCCAATGAAATCATATTCAAATGCTAAGACAGTTTGATTGAGTTTATTGATCAATCCAAAATAGCTTCCATCAAACACCGGCACAACACCATTGGAAAAATCTTCTCCATCTTCATATTGGCAAGGAATGATTTGCTCATTCATTTTATTGATATATCCAACTTGATCATCCTTAATCACCAAAGCTGCACCTTCCTTAAAGGAAGCCACATATTCATATTGTGCTCTGATCATAATTTGACCCTTTTTGTTTTTATACCCCCAAAGTTCTCCTACCCGATATGGGAAAAAAAACTGCGCACTTCTCTCAAAATCAATCTTTAATTCATCTTTAAAAGGGTAATCCGGATAATCGAACCTGAACTCTACTATCTTCTCAGGACTCTTGGTTGCAGTATATAACTTATACAATGAACGCCAGGCTTTAGCAATATTTCTATTGTTCGGATTTTCCTTTATGAAACGATGATAGCTGTTAATAGATACTTCTAAAGAGCAATATCTGGAAAAGACAGAATCCTGGGCTTGACCGACATATGGATTAGATGGATACTCATAAATAAATTGTTTGAATCGTTCTCCGGTCTTTGTCCGATCTTGTATTTCTTTGAATAAACATTCCTGATACCTGTTATTTGCCTCCAAATAGTAGATTGAATTTGGGTACTCTTTCATAAAAGACTTGTAAGCTTCTGAAGTATTGAATTGCTTTTTATTGCTAAATGCTATACTATCTCTTAGGTGAACTGCTCTGCCATAATCTAAAGAGTTCGGATATTTGACAAGGAACTCATCTAACGTAGATATTGTCATGTGCCTTGCAGCTTTTTTAAAAGCATTTGATGAAATGCTATCACTCCAATTTCGGATCAATGAGTCTGTAACACCTAAGTCTCGTAACCTGAGTCTCTCCTTTGTTTCTAATTTTTGAAAGCTCGAATCAGCAATTAATATATATTTTCTAGCTGAGTCAAGATGGTGAAAGGGATTATCGTTTCTTGCAAAAATGATAGAAAGTCCTAAAGCCGCCCCCGACTTTTTTTTCTTCAGACTTTGATAAAACAACTTTTTTGCTTTGAAATAATCATATATTTCAAGAGCCTCATATGCTCTAGATAATTTTCCTGCGTTTAACTTAAGGCTTATAATAATCAGCACGCTGAGCGCCAAACCCATTTTCCATCTACTCATAGTATTCAAAAATATCAAAACAATTCCCTATCTTTTGGGTCTTGTGAAGCGCATTATTCAACATTGTTTTCTTTGTATCATTATCCTTATTATTTCTTGTCAATCTAATGTTGAACATCAAAACAAGAAAGACAAATGGATTGCTCAAGCAGCCTCACTCAACAACATCATAAAAAGCAATAAGATACGCGCACTGGTTGACAATAGTAATACCAGCTATTTTGTCTTCAAAGGTCAAGCCATGGGATTTGAATTTGAATTGCTTAATGCTTTTGCCAATCATTTAGATGTTGAACTCGAAATTGAAGTCATTGAGAATCTTGATTCTATCTTTAATCGATTCGATGCTAAAGAAGCAGATATTATTGCAGCAAATCTCACGGTAACAAAGGAGCGAAGAAAAGCTGTACTTTTTAGCAATGCTATAATCCAATCAAGGCAAGTATTGGTTCAACATTTGGAAAGAGGAAGAAAAATTGTTCGTAAGCTAAGTGCACTGATCGACAGCACGGTTCATGTGAGAAGAAACTCATCCTTCTATGAACGCTTAACACATCTTTCTGAAGAGATAGGTGGTAACATCAATATAGAAACTGTTCCCGGAACTACTCCCGTAGAGAAGCTTATTGAGAAGGTTAATCAGGGAGATATCCATTATACAATAGCAGATGAACACATTGCAAAAATCAATAAGGCCTATTTTAGAAAGATTGACATAAAAACGCCAATCAGCTTAGAACAACAAGTAGCGTGGGCCTTACCTTTAGGTTCTGATGAATTAAGGGATACACTCAACAAGTGGCTTGAGTCCTACTCTAAAACCATTGCGTTTAGGATGACTTATCTAAAGTATTTTGGCAATACTAAGATTTTCAGAAATCGTTTAAATAGTGAACTTTTTACTCCTAAAAGTGGACAGATCAGCCCTTATGATGAAGTCATTAAGTCACACATTCATCAATTAGGATGGGATTGGTTATTGGTTGTTTCTTTAATCTATCAAGAATCGGGCTTCGACCATTATAAAGAAGCATGGACAGGAGCTAGCGGCCTGATGCAATTGATGCCTAATACAGCTGAAAGTTTTGGACTCGACTCTAATTCAGGGCCGGAAGAAAACATTAGAGCAGGCATAAATTATCTAAAATGGTTAGATACACAATTTGAAGTTAAAGTAGAAGACAGCTTAGATCGTATCCCTTTTGTCTTAGCTGCTTACAATGTAGGTCTTGGTCATGTCTTTGATGCCATTCGATTAGCAGAAAAGTTTGGTTTTGATCCGAAGAAATGGGACAATAATGTAGAAGAAATGATTTTGAAAAAAAGTGAACCGGAATATTATAAAGATGAAGTTGTCTATTATGGCTATTGTCGAGGCTCTGAAACTTTCAAATATGTACGTGAAGTTTTTGACCGTTATCAACACTATGTAAACATCATCCAACTTGGAGATCATTAATTGAGTCGATACATTTTCATGGCACCACTCTTCTCCTGCCATTTATTGAAGTTAAATTTTTGCAGCCAAACCGGAAATGTCGAAAAAATCAATTGATCCGAAGAAATTTCTTCCGGCAGTGAAGTCTTGCCTCTAATGACAAGATATGTAGGCATTGTTTCGTCCACATCTGTTTTACTCGTCCATTCCTCAATTGAAAGTGCTTCCGGTTTATAGAAATACAAATTGGTGATTCGATGATACGGATTGTGTTTAATGTAATAGAGCTTTGCTTCTGAATCTATTTCTTCATAGATTTTCTCATAGAAACCAATATAAGGATCTGCAGGTCTAAAGCTGGCGACCAGAACAAAAAGGATATTTATCCAAAATGTAAAGACCATTACTTTTCTCAACCAAAGAACATCCAGAATTTTCCAACGCCTTTGACATTCTTCTAATACAGTTAAAATTATGAATGGCAAAAAGGGAATAATGGTAAATAGGAAGCGAAGCTCTTTATGACCAATATAAAAATGAACCAACAGAAACGGGACGAGCATCCAAGTTAGAGCATGTTTCCGCTTTAGAAGCATAAAAAGCAAAACACAAAGTGTTGTAACAATACTTATAGGAGGAATACCTTGACCAAAGAAACGTTCAAAGTAAAATGTCCATGGCCGAATGACAAAATTATTGACCTTGTTCTGAATAATATTTTGATCCAAGTAATTCCATGCACTTATGGTCACTTCTTCATAAAACCACCAATCTGCCAGCAGCCCAAGCCCTATTCCCAATATGATTCCAATAATTTGATAAAAAATGGACTTTACCTTCTCCCTATTAACTGCTAGCATCCATAACATAAAACCAGAAGTCATAAGCGCTGTCTGAAAACGGATTGAAAAGGCCAGTCCGAATAAAAGACCGATGATTATAAAGTTCTTTCTCTCCTTTTCTCCTTCCTTAAAATAAAGAACATAGGCAAAAGCCAGAATTAAAGCCGACCAGTTCTCGGAAGAAAACCGAACTCCATTGTATATCAAGTACCACAATAAAAGAGAGGTCATCAGGTAAGCGCGAGCTAACCATTTATTACTTGAGAACCGAGGTTTATACAGTCTGAACAACTGATAATAAACAAATAGTGCTAGACATGCACTTAGCAATCTTAAAAACCACGCCACAGTAAAAGGGTTTTCTATGCCAAGTGTATCAAAAACAGTTATCACGACATACGCAATAAATGGCTGTATTGCAGGACGCATTTGATGTCCCAACTCCCAAGGCATTTCTTCAAATGGAATATTACCCAGTTTATAATTGGCCATTTCTAAAATCTGAAAATGCTCATCAAAATGATGATACCCTTTTGAAAAAATAGCCGCTAGAAAATAGACCAAGCAAGCCAGTATAAAAATTTTCTTAAAGTGAACAGACATTGTGCTAAAATACAAAGGTTTGAATGTAATCACTTAATATTGCCCTCTTCTATGAGTAAAGAGTTACATATTGGTGAATTGAATAACGGCTTAAAAATAGTTCATCTTGAAAAAAATGGACCTGTTGGTCATTGTGGTTTATTTATTAATGCAGGCACAAGAGATGAATTAGCACATGAAAGTGGCTTGGCTCACTTTATAGAGCATGCTCTATTTAAAGGTACTCAACGAAGGAAGTCCTTTCACATTTTAAATCGAATGGATAGTGTAGGTGGTGAAATTGATGCCTACACAACAAAAGAATTGACCTGCTTATACAGCACTTTTCTCAAGCCACATTTTGAAAGAGCAATTGAACTGCTATTTGATATCAGTTTTCAAAGCACTTTTCCCGAGCAAGAATTAAGAAAAGAAAAAGAGGTCATTTATGATGAAATTAACCTCTACAGGGACAGTCCATCAGAACTGATCTACGACGATTTTGAAGCTCAAGTTTTTAGTGGCCACGCTCTTGGCAACCCCATTCTTGGTACATCAGACTCTCTAAAACAGCTTCAAAGAGAGGATATTATTTATTTCATTCAACGCTTGTATCAGCCCGAAAACATGGTTTTCTCAAGTGTTGGAAATATCTCCTTCAAAAAACTTTACCGTTTGCTCGATAAATATTTTGGCTCTGTGGGTTCTAAATCACCTAGCCTCAACAGACAGGGCATAAAGCCGGTAAATCGCATTAAAACAAGTATTGATAAACCCATCTATCAATCACATGCAATGATTGGCAAAACCAGCTATGCACTAAATCACCCAAATCGCCTAGCAATGGTCTTGTTAAATAATATTCTAGGTGGCCCAGGCTTAAACTCTATCTTGAACTTGAAAGTGCGTGAGAAATACGGTTATACATACGCTATAGATTCTCAATATACCGCCTATACCGACACAGGTATTTTCTCCATTTATCTGGGAACGGATCCTAAATATTTAGAGCGCTGTGTTCAGTTAGTTTTGAAAGAAATCAAGCAATTGAAAAATAAACGCTTGAGTCAAACCAAACTCAATACCGCCAAACAACAATTGAAAGGTCAAATCGCCATAGCGAGAGAGAATAATGTCAGTCTAATGCTTTCCAACGGCAAATCTTTACTTCAGCGCGATCAGATTTTTGAACTCGACGACATTTATGCCCATATAGAAGCTATCAACTCAGATATTTTATTTGACATTGTTAATGAGCAATTGAACGCGTCTGATTTTCACTACTTGAATTTTAAGGGAAAAACTGATCTTGAGAACTACAGTAACTGATTAAACCAGGATAATAAAAACAAAGGAGCTTCAAACTTAATCGAAGCTCCTTTAATCACTTTTATTTTAAGACGACCTTTCTCTTAGCAAGAAAAATATCTCATTGGCTTAATCTTCATTATGACCAGGACCGGAACATGCTTGGATACATTCTGTTTGCCAATCACAAAATCCGTCTCCGTTGAAATCCCAAAGTGCATTACCATGCTGATTACAATTACACTTAATGGTTTGTGTTCCGTTACAGGCAGAAGTTGCTCTGGTAAAAACATCTCCGTCTTCTGTCACATATACAGCTATACTTTCATCATCTTTGGTGTAAACTTTAACACTTTCTACATTTTCAAGACCCATTTTTTCAAGCTCTTTTATCATGTAGTCTTCTAGTGTTAGCTGACCTTCAATTGTCCAATTTTCATTGAACTCAATTAAAACTGCTTCAGCTTCTGAAGCATTGGCCACTTTTTTAAACTCGTTTTTTTCATTTGCGTACGCAACGACTACAAACAATAGTGCCGTTACAATTCCAATTAACTTTTTCATTTTCATATAGGTTTAGATTAAAAAATTATTTCTGCCAAAGTTTAATGGGTCATGGCATACCCTTTTCTTGTTCACTCAACTCTTCTTGGTTGTACCTTTATTGTGGTGTCTTCCACAGGAGGGTTTTCTAATTGTTTTTAAAAGTGATAAACAGTTGCCTAAAAGTATCGAACAACTATAACTATCTGTAAAATAATTAGTTGTAAACTACAACAATAAAAGTTGTAATTTACAATAAGTAGGCATTTAGTTAATTATTCTTGGGTTCAAATGGAAGATGTTTTCATACAATGCCTAAACAAGCTTGTATCTTGAAATAAAAATCAAAAGTCCAGGTCACACAACAATTGTCTATTCCTCTTGTTATTAACTAGATAGACATCACATAAAAAAATAAGCTCTATTTATGAATTCCTCAATTTTTGAAATAGAATAAAGGTTATTTTTATGATAAACAATCAAGCAACACCTTACCAATGAAAAACAAAGGCAAAAAAAATCAATCCCTGTTAAGAACAATCAAATCCATTCGCTTATTAAAAGGATACTCGCAAGAGTATTTAGCCATGAAGCTGAACATTAGTCAACAAGCCTATCAAAAGTTAGAAAGTGGGCAAACAGGCCTAACTAAACGAAAGGTTGAAGACATCTGTAACTGCCTCGAATTGGATATCAGTTCTTTTGATGAATCTGAGCATTTGCCAAAACTAACCTCAGCCGGACATTCAAGATCTGAGAAAAGTAATATTCTGAATTATCTAAAAGAAATACAGTCGCAAAATCAAAGAATACAAAAGTCCATTTCAATTCTCATGAGAGCACTTTCAAGTAAATCTTAGAAAGAATTCTAGTTTTGAATTAGTTTCTCGGCTACGAGGCGATCAATCGGATAGGTCAAGTCCTTCGTCTTTAAGGATGATAAAGAGCACCATACCAAACGGTTCATTTCCCCAGGTTGCGCATCCTTTGCCAAGCTGTTGTGTTTAACTTGGTTGCATTGACTAGAACTTAATTTATAGTAGATGCTTATCAATTGGTCCTGACTGTTAAATGCTGAGACCTGAAAAAAGTCTGTAGTATAGAAATGTTCTAAGATTTCTACATCTATACCAACCTCTTCCATAAATTCTCTCTTAAGGCAATCGATAATCCCCTCGCCCAATTCTAATCCGCCTCCGGGAAACTTAGTAAAACGCATCTCCCCTTTCTCTTCTTTAGACAAAAGTAGTTCTTCATTTTTATTGATGAGAATCCCATAAACCCTAACATTAAATCGTTCAATTCTACTCATGAATGCAATAATATTATTCTTGCTCGTTTACAAATTGCTTGCTTTACAATTTTACTAATTTGGCACCGTGCTAAAAAAACAGCTTTTTTTCTTTCTGGTTTCAGTCCTTTCAATTTCAGCTATAGCTCAGGATATTGCCATATTTAAAGGTAAAATTCAAGATGAAGACAAAAAAGCAATAGAAGGTGCATCTATAGCAGTAGTAGGTGTAAAAGGTGGAGCGATATCAGACAGAAGAGGGCTCTTCAGCATAGAGGTTCCGGCCGGAAAAGAAATCACAATCTCGATCTCTCACATTAGCTTTCAAACGAAACAGTATACTTTAACTTTTAAGAAAAATGAGATAAAGTCATACAAGGTGACTATGAAACCTGCAGCTTATGACATCGATGAAGTTGAAATTAAAGAAGAGAAAAACAGGACCAATACCATGGAAAGTATTGATCCGAAAAACATCAAATATGTTCCCTCTTCCTCAGGCAATTTTGAGGATGTTGTAAAAACATTTAGCGGGGTTTCTTCAAACAATGAGTTGACCTCTCAATACAACGTAAGAGGCGGAAGTTTCGATGAAAACCTGGTGTATGTCAACGATATTGAAATTTACCGTCCCTTTTTGATCCGCAGTGGAAATCAAGAAGGTTTAAGTTTTATCAATTCAGACATGGTAGACAATATCTCTTTTTCTGCGGGAGGCTTTGAAGCCAGATACGGAGATAAAATGTCTTCCGTTCTTGCGGTTGACTATAGAGAACCTGATTCTGTTCAGGGTTCTTTAAGTGCCAGCTTACAGGGCCTTGCTTTTCACTTTGAAGGTGCTTCTGATAATAAGCGTTTTAAATACATCAACGGCATTCGTTACAGATCGAATCAATATGTTTTGAATAGTCTGGATACCGATGGAGATTATCGACCACAATTTGGCGACGTGCAGACCTATATGACATATGATATTAGCGAAAAATGGGAAATTGGCTTCTTGGGTAACTATGCAAGAAACCGCTATGAGTTTATCCCGGAAACGCGTGAAACCAATTTCGGAACCATCCAGCAAGCTTTAAGGTTAACTATCTTTTTCGAGGGGCAAGAATTAACTGATTTTGAAACGTATTTTGGAGCCATCACCAATACCTATAAACCCAATGAAAAACTGACCTTAAAACTCATTACCTCCGGTTTCCGTTCATTCGAAACAGAAACCTTTGACATTCTAGGTCAATACTTTATTGATGAATTAGAAAGAGACTTAAGCAGCAGCAATTTTGGAGATGTGGCTTTCAACAGAGGAGTTGGCTCATACCTGAATCATGCACGAAATTATTTGAATGCAAGCGTAGTTAATGTTCAACATCGAGGTAAATTCCTAAAGACCAATGGAAATTATGAATGGGGATTAAAGGTTCAACACGAAGAAATTGTTGATCAATTGAACGAATGGGACCTCATTGACTCTGCCGGTTTCTCCATTCCGCAACCTCGCTTTGTTCCCGGACAATCTCCCAATAAACCTGTGGAGTTAACCCTTTTCAATAGTTTCAGAGCAAGCAATACACTTGTTTCTAATCGCTTGATGGGATATTTTCAAAGAAGACTGGAATGGCAAGCCGATTCTAATGGCACAAAATACAGTTTAACCGGAGGCTTGCGTTTTAATTATTGGGATCTCAATGAACAAATGGTTTTTAGCCCAAGAGCAACATTTTCAATAGAGCCAGACTGGAAAAGAGACCTTTTGTTCCGATTAAGCAGCGGTGTATATCATCAACCGGCCTTTTATAGAGAGCTAAGAAACTTTGACGGAGAATTAAATAAAAACATTAAAGCTCAACGATCCATTCATTTTGTGCTTGGGGCCGACTATAATTTTAAATCCTGGAACCGACCTTTCAAATTTGTTGGAGAAGCCTATTACAAACAAATGGACAACATTATTCCTTATGAATTGGACAATGTAAGGATCAGGTATTATGCTGAAAACAATTCAGAAGCTTATGCAGTGGGTGTGGATCTCAAAGTCAATGGTGAGTTTGTTAAAGGGGTTGATTCATGGGTAAATGTCGGTGTCATGCAAGTGTATGAAGACATTCAGGATGATTTCTATTATACCTATTTTAATGATGAGGGGGAAAGGATCATTCCCGGATTTACCCGCAACAGCACGGCTGTTGATAGCAGCAGAACTGAACCGGGTTATATTCCCAGACCTACCGATCAACGTTTGAACTTCAGTCTCTTTTTTCAAGACTATTTTCCACGATACCCAACTTATAAAATGCACATGACCTTTCATTATGGTAGCGGCATGCCTTTTGGGCCACCCTCTAATGAACGCTATAAAGACACTTTAAGAATTCCTGCATACATCAGAGTAGATATCGGTATGTCTAAGGAACTTATCGGCGAAGACTCAAAATTTTCTCCTAGAAATCCCCTTCGCCATTTTAAATCCGTTTGGGTGGGTATAGATGTTTTTAACTTGCTACAGCGAAACAACACCCTGTCTTACTTGTGGGTCACTGATGTCACAAACAGACAATACGCTGTACCCAATTTTTTGACTTCGAGACAATTGAACCTTAAACTTCAGGTCAAGTTCTAATCCTCGTCTTCTGCCTCTTCAAGTTCTCCGATGATCCTAAATTCAGTACGTCGATTCTTCGCTCTCCCCTCAGGATTATCAGAACCATCAGGATGTGTATTGGGAGCAATAGGTTTAGAAAACCCATAACCTTTAGCCACCATTCGATTTTTTGATATGCCTTTCTTTCTCAAATATTTTACTACACTCTCAGCACGATCTTGCGACAATTTCTCATTATACCCTTTAGTGCCTTTGCTGTCTGTATGAGAACTCAATTCAATAATGATAAGTGGGTTATCAAGCATTACAGGCAGTAAAGTCGTATCTATTGTGTTCATGGCATCCTGAGTCAGTTCCGAACGATCGAACTTATAGTAGACATTCTCTAGAATAAAGGTTTTATCTTTAACCCCTTCCAATTCAAAATTCAGATTTCGAGCCTGATCAGATCGACTGATCATGGTTTTTTTTTCGTTTAAATAACCTTCTTTGGTGACTTGTATCTCATATTGCTTGTCTCTGTCAAGCACCAATTCATAATTGCCCAAATCATCCGTCTGCACACTTTGCTGTAATACTCTAATACTATCCCCTTCAATCAAATAGACTTTTACCGTGGCATCTTGTATGTTTTGATTCTCATCGCTCAATACCTTTCCGTTGATCTTGTAGAGAGTAAAGCTCTCATCTGCGAAAGCGTACAAGTCATCACAACAATTACCTGATTTCTGAGCTTGACGATTGGACACCAAAACACCTTTTAAAGCACCATACTCCTCAACAAAAAATAAATCATCAAAAGGACTGTTGATGGCCGCTCCCAGATTTTGAGCAAGCTCCCACTTACTGCGTTCTCCCAGAGTCTTAAAAATATCCAGTTGACCATAACCCGGATGCCCATTAGATGAAAAATACAAACTTCTTGTTCTAGGATGAATATACGGAGAGCGCTCATCTCCTATAGTATTGACCTTAGATCCCAGATTACGAGGTGGCTTAAATTCATCTCGTTTTTCTCTATATGTAGTATACCAGATATCTAATCCGCCTTTACCTTCTTTTCTGTCGGAAACAAAATAAACCACTTCTCGATCTTTATAATCTTTACCCACTGCCACTTGACTTTCAAGGTACTTTGAATTGACCGTCTCAGGTAACATGATCTCTCCTTTTTCACTTTTTACATAGAGATCACAGTTCATGTTTCCTTGACGGTCAGGACGACAAACCGAATAGTAGAATCTCGTTTTTTCTAAATTTAAAGCCGCTGATGTATAATGCCAATCTGGATTCTGTTCTATCCCTGTCCACTTTCCTTTAAACTCCCATTTTTCATCTCGCTTTTCGGCCCAATAGAACTGGTAACGAGGCAGACTGTCCTCATCAATGGCAAACTCTTTATTCCCCTTCAACCGAATAGCACTAAACACGATGGTATTGTCATCTAAATAGATGGGGGCCGCTTCCATGTGTAGGGTATTCAAATCAGAGAAGGATTGAGTGACTTTTACCTTCTTATATTCTTCATTTTGAATGGAACCTTCGCAGCCTTTTATCTCATTTTTAGCCCAACGTAAATACATTAAATCGTCCTTCTTGCCTCTATAATCCTTTCTAAACTGATTGAGTACTTCCACCGCCATTTTACATTGCCTGGTTGTCTTTAACAGGCGACCATATTGAAAATCAGCCAATGAAGGCTTGTGTTTATCATGATCAACTAAACGTTGATACCATTTAAGTGCTATTTTATAATTTCTTGATCGGAGGTTATTTTCCGCTAAAGCCTCAATGATTTGATAATTATCGGGCTTGAATTCCAGAGCCTTCTCCCAGTAATAAATGGCCGTTTCCCAATCTTTATATGACTCGGCAGAATTCGCTAACTCCTTCGCCTCAGATGCGGAGTTTTGTCCGAAGAGCATTGCACTACTTAAAAGCATGCCACATAAAAAAAAGAAGAGTAGTCTAATATCTTTCACAAGGTATTTTTTTATGGGTGATGCTTCTTTTTTCTAGGGCATATCTTAAACTCAATTCGAATGCTCCTTGATTATTGGTGGCCACTTGCAAACCCGAAACATTGACATCATAGGATAAGCCAAGAGTAAATGCCGCCCATGAAATGTTTGAACCCAGAATTAAGGCATCCACATTTCTGCTAACTCCCAAGCGGGAATACAAAAAAGGTTCAATGGATTTTACTTTTGATTGCGGACTAAGCATGCGCTTTAGGGAGCCTCCAAAAACAGTTTCTGAGGCCTTTTGTAAGCGATAATAGCTCACTGAAGGCTTTACAATCCATCTCGTATTTAAGTTATAACTCAGAATAGATTGTACACCCAAACCTGTCTTTAATTGATCTGCTGAACTCAAGAAATTGATCTCCGGTTGATTGAGTTGTCGTAAACTTAAACCCGTTTCCACTTGCATGCGATTTGACAATTTTCGCAACCAATACAAAGCAAGGTTCAGCTTGAAATAACTCTGCTGTTGATTAGATAAATCTTCATAGTTAGGAAGATCAGTATTAAACCCCCCAATATTGCGATCATATTGACTTGGGAAACTCAACTGTCCGGCATCAAAACTTCGCATGACCATCCCATTGCCTAAACTTAATCCAAACAGGTTATTTCCAAGCTCATAATCCGTTAGGACATTAATTGTAAATTGATCTGATTTCAATCTGGCATCTCCACTCAAGTCACTCAATACCTGTACACCCAATTTTAGGTTAATAGGACCAAGCTGCCTCAATGGAGCAAGGAAACCCAAACCTGTAGTAGTTAATGGACGACCTAAAACTCCCCATTGTTCCCGATAGATGGAGTACGCGGCCAGCTTCTCATTAGCTTGTAAGCCATAGTTATCATTAAAAAAAGAAAACGCAGCAAACCTTTGTGAGAAATGAACGTCTTGAGAAAAAGACATCAATGCACTAAAAAAGAAAAGCAGAAGCAGTCCTTTTCTTATAAACAATGATACTTTTGGAAAGCAGTTCAAATAAACAGATGATTTGATAGACATTCGACCACAAAGAAAACAACATTTAATGGTTCAGCATTCCATTAAGATCACTTTATTTTTAGTCTTTTCTTTACTGACGCACATTTCTAAAGGGCAGTTGCAAGCTAATTTTAAAGCAGACACAACACAAGGATGCGGTGCTTTGGCCAATGTACAGTTCACTGACCTTTCTACAGGAAATATTACATCATGGTCTTGGAATTTTGGTAATGGTAACACCTCACCACTCCCAAACCCTACCGCTAGTTATGCTTCACCCGGTACATACACGGTGACTTTAACCGTTGGTGATGGAACCAACACTGTTTCCGAAACAAAAACCGGTTACATTCGGGTTTTTAGAAATCCATCTGCTGCGATTACGGTCAACGGAACAACAACCGGCTGTCCCCCACTTCCAGTTCAGTTTTCTAGCAGCTCGAGCATAGGAGATGGCCCCATTACACAATACATCTGGGATTTCGGAGACGGCTCTCCGGCGGGAACTTCGGCCAATGTTACCCATTCTTATCAAACCGGAGGAACTTATCCCGTTTCTTTACAAATCATTGATCAAAACGGATGTTCTGACAATGCCATTTTTAACTCGGTCAATGTCACACAAGCTCCAGTCGCTAACTTTACCACTTCAGGACAGCGCAGTGGATGTACAGTACCACATACCGTTAATTTCATCAGTACCTCACAGGGGAGTAACCTAAGCTACTTATGGGATTTTGGTGATGGGGCAACAAGTCAGGCAATGAACCCAAGTCATACCTACACTGCGCTAGGAGATTATAATGTATCCTTAAAGGTCACCGATCCGAATTGCAGCAATACCAAAGTGGAAAACAATTACATTAAAATCAGAACCGTAAATGTCAATTTTAGTATTCCGGATTCCATTTGCTTCGGCATTGCGCTTCAACCACAAAACCTCAGCTCAGGAACTACCTTATACAACTGGAATTTTGGTGATAATACCAATAGCAATACTGAAAATCCTTCTCATATTTATGCCGATTCAGGCTGGTATAGAATTACGTTAACGGCAAGTAATGGACCGGTATGTTTAGGAACAGCAATTGATTCTATCTATGTCCAAAAAATGGAAGCCGAAATCTCAATCAATAAATCTTATTTCTGTGAAAAGGCAGATAGCGCCTTTTTAAAATTTGATGGCTATAACATTGACCGCTTTCACTGGCGCTTACACGGGCTTAAAGATGATAGTACAGTCTTAAATCCTTATCCATTTACCGTAACTTATAATGGACAATTCAAAGACTCTTTGTTTATTGAAAATAAACTAGGATGTAGAGATACAGTGTTTAATGACAGCATAAGAGAGGTTAAGTTCTTACAAGCATGGATTAAGATAGACAGTAGCGGAGGTTGTATTCCATTTGTAGCTGTAGTTTCTGATTCAAGCAATATGGCAGACAGTTTAATTCATTGGACCTGGGAAATCCCAAATCAAGGAATTGTCATGCAACGTGTTCCTGATACAATACGCATTAATAGTAAAGACACAAGTACTCTTATCTTACAGGTAACTGGTCAATTGGGCTGTAAAGCTTCAGATACTTTAACCATACGAACCGGTAAAACACACAACATTACATATACTTTAGATAAAGATACCATTTGCCCTTTCGATACGGTTAATGTTACACACCTTACCCCTTCACTAGATTCAGTTAGTCGAGTTGTTTATGCTGCCACGCAATTAAATGGCACTGTTGGCATTAGTGATTCTTTTCCTCCTTACGCATTGACAACTAATCGACCGGGCTATTATACTCTCGCTGTAACGGTTTTTGACAATGGCTGCGTAACAAAACTCAAGGAAGATTCGGCATTCTTCGTTGGAGGCACATACGCATCATTTACCTATGATTCTGACTGTGCAAGCCGTAATTTAGTCCAATTCCAAGGAGTAATGTTAGGTTACGGTAAATTCTATTGGGACTTTGGTGATGGTAGTCCTATAGATTCAGTTAATCTTAATCCGCTTCATCTTTTTGACACCAGCATCAGCTTAAGAGATACGGTCACTTTTACTGTTGTTGATACTTCAGGAAAATGTCCATCCTCTTTTCATTGGGAAATACTCGATTTTGCACCATATAATCCCGGCAGGATGGAACTCTCCGATTCTACTTTTTGCATTTGGGACACCGTATATGGAGACCATGCACCTCCGACACTTGCAACAGCTGACCTCTATTGGGTAATCGAAGGTGACACAATAAGCGGTTACTTTCCTCTTAAATATAAATTTGATACCGGTGGCACTAAGGTTTTACAACTTGATGTAAAAGAAGCTTTAGGCTGTATTTATCATTTGTATGACACCATATTTATTTCGGATTTGAAAGCCAGTTTCACGCATGTTAGAAAAGACAGTTGTCTTCCGGTTAAAGTCGTTTTTCAAAGCACCTCCATTTCAGACACAAGCATAAGCTATTACAAATGGGACTTTGGAAACGACACATCAAACCTTAGTTTAGACTCTACCATATACAATCAAGTCGGAAAATTTGATGTGCAATTGATTGTTGAAGATGCGATTGGATGTAGAGATACATTGTTAAAACCGGAGTTGATAGAAACCGATGGCTTAACGGTTAACTTTACAAGTCCTTCTCAACTCTTCTGTCAATTCGACTCCACATTTTTCAACAATCTCTCAAAAGGTCAAATTGATTCCATATTGTGGGATTTTGGTGATGGTCATTTTTCAAGTGCGAATACGCCTACCCATCAATACGTCACATCCGGAAAGTTTGACATCTCTTTAACCATTATTGACAGTCTGGGTTGTAAAATCACAACAACTAAAAGTCAATACATCGATGTACAAGCTAAACCTGTGGCTGACTTCACCTCAGATACCAGCCAATCCAGCTGTTATCCTTTAGCCGTCAACTTTGAAGATTTGAGTTCAGGGAGTCCGGTAAAATGGGAATGGGAGTTTGGTGATAACTCCTCTTCTGTTTTTGAAGATCCCTTTCACAACTATACGCTACCGGGAAAGTATGATGTGGAATTAAAGGTAGAGAGTTCTGCCGGATGTCGTGACACCATATTAAAACCTCAATACATTCAAACCAATGGCCCTGTAGCTACATTAAACATCAGCAAAGACTCAGTATGTGTAAGAGAAAACATAAGATTTGAAATGCTCAACCCTCAGGATGTTTTTGATTTTACCTGGGATTTCGGAGACGGAAATACTTCCAAATCCAACCCTGCAAATCACGCCTACAATAAAACAGGAATGATCTACCCCAATCTCATTATTAGTGATGCCACAGGTCTTTGTGTTATCTCTCTGGAAGATAGCATTTATGTTGAAAATGTGAAAGCCGATTTTGATCTTTCCGATACATTGGCATGTGGACTGCCGGCACAAATTGATTTTAACAGTACCTCTTTAGGAGCAGCTTCGCATCAATGGACCATTGAGGGAAATACCTTTAATTCGGTTAACACGAGTTACACGTTTAATCAGTTCGGCACCTATCAGGTGCGCCTGTACATTACTTCCACTATAGGTTGTGATGATTTTATCGTAAAAGAAGTGAAAGTAGCCCCCAAACCTAATGCTACAGTAAGCCCGGATACCGGTTTATGTGAAGGAGACACCATACAGCTTATGGCATCAGGAGGCATCAGATACGAATGGACACCCAATCGATTCATTTTGCCCAACAACAGTAATCTGGTGCAAGTTTTCCCTGACACAAGCATTCAATACACCGTAAAAGTTTTCAATGCAGAGGGTTGTTTTGATGAAGCAAGTGTCAACATTACCGTCCCCAAGTTAAAAAGAACACCTGATCTAAAAGATACTACTCTTTATTTGGGAGAAAATTTGAGTTTAAACATCAATTTGGGAGAAGGTTTAAATTACAGTTGGACTCCCAACATTGGTTTGAGCTGTAGCGATTGTCCTAATCCTACCTTAATGCCACTCAGCAGTCAACAATATGTATTGCACACCTTTGATGATTATGGATGTATTTCTTTATACGATACCATACAGGTGAATGTAATTGAAGACTTTTCGATTGATGTACCCAACGCCTTTACACCAAACGGTGATCAGATCAATGATATCATTTATGTAAAAGGATGGGGAATCAAATCGCTAAATTATTTTAGGATATATAACCGCTTTGGAGAATTGGTATTTGAATCTACAGACTTAAACAGTGGATGGAATGGCACTTACAAAGGAGTATTACAAGCTTCTGATACTTATGCCTTTGTGGCAGAGGTCGAAACTTTCAAAGGAGAATTGTTGGTCAAAAAAGGAAACATTAGTCTGATCAGGTAGCTCAACATTCCACCACCTCATTGCTATTGACATAATAAATCAATCCATTCACCGGTTTTTCATACAAGTCCGAAATGATATTCCGGTAAGCTGCCATCTGCATCCTGTCTTCGTGTTTAGCGTGTCCGGTTTTGTAGTCCAACACGGCTATGCTTTCATGCATTTCCACAACACGATCAGGTCTGAGAACTTCTGCATCTTTGGTATACATTGTACGCTCACAATGTGATACCTGCCTCGAGAACAAGGCCTTTAGTTGAGGATGCTTTATCATTGTCAGTATACGCTGCTGAAGTTCAGCTTTTTCTGCCGCATCTATCTTCCCCTTTGCAATGGCTTGATTCAAGGCAAAATCAAGATCTTCCGAAGTATTGACCTGTGCCATAATTTCATGAAACAGGTTGCCAAAACGAAGGGCGGAAAACTGCTCATCTTGATTTTCTTCTCCATTTATTTCAGCCAAGCGAATCTTATGCCGCCATGAAGTTGAACGGTAAGTCACAGTTTGTGAATCAGGCTGCTCTATAGCATCCTCTTTCTCTCTTCCGGTCAAACTGCCGTATGCATATCCCGACTCTATGTCTTCTGCAAATTCCGGCCGACCTAAGGCGATCAAGTTTGGTAAGGTTTCCGGCTTAAGGTCTCTTGATGCTTTCTCAGTCAATACAATCAATCGCTCCACAGCTCTGGTAAAAGCCACATAGGTGTCGTTAAGTAAGTCCATAATGCGCCTTTCCTTTTCTTCCTGATAAACTTTGGCATAAGTTGAGCGCTCCATCTGACTGCCATAAGGTGCAATAACATGTTCAAGCTGAACTTGAGCAGCATGCCCATCTAACCACAAATAATCGTTCCTTCCCGAACTGATGCTCTGCTTGGCAAAAGGATAAATGACAACCGGAAACTCCAAACCTTTTGACTTGTGTATGGTCAATATCTGAACGCGATTAAGATGAGCCGACATCTCTATGGACAAGCGATCCTCGTGTTCTTTCCACCAGTTTAGAAAATCCTCAATTGAAACCGAATGGTTCTGCTGAAACTGGAAGCAGTGCTCCATAAAAAACTGAATATAAATATTGTAAGGTTGAACGAGTTCAAATTGGCGGATCAATTCCTCAAAATAATCGTAAGGTCCTAAGGCATTTAGCTGTTTCAAATTGATTTGATGCCCCGATGCGTTGAAATAAGTCTCCAGATCGAAATCCTCATGATTCATCTTTAGGAACTCATCGTGAAGATCTTCTGAATGCCCGTATAAAAGCACGTAGTTCTCAATTGCTGCTTTCACATGCTTATCCGTCTTTGGATCTAAATGATAATCCGCTACACTAAGCAGCAATTTCACTTCTCGTGCTTGCGCAATCAACAAGCTTTCTGATGACACAATGGGAATTTTCTGAGTTTTTAGAAATTCAGCCATGCTTGTTGCCTGATGCCGTGTTCTGCAAAGTATCGCAATGTCTCCGTAATTGAACCCATCTTCAAGACAACGCTTAATGCGCTCAAGTGTGGTCTCATGATGTTGATGAAGTCGCTCTTCCGCCTCTTTTGCATCCATCACCTTAATTTCAACATAAGCGCTTCTTTGAGCATCGTTTAGCTTTTGCTGATGGGCATGAAAAATTGTTCTTATTTTGTCAGGTAAATGCGCTTTTATGTTCTCAAAAAAAGCATTGTTGAACTCTACTATTTCCTTGGCTGAACGGTAATTGAACGGTAAAATTTCCTCGGCGTATTGCGATCGCAGCGTTTGCATTCTGCTCATTACAAAGGCATTTTCTTTCAATTGTTCCGGCAGATAATCCGGCATTTCTGCGAATTGCTCAACATGCCCGCCTCGAAAACGGTAAATGGCCTGCTTGGCATCTCCCACGATCAGATTGAACTTTCCACGAGAAAGCGCCTCTTCTATCAATGGCATTAAATTCATGAACTGCATGACCGAAGTGTCTTGAAATTCATCAATCATGATGTGGTCAAACTTTTCTCCCAAACGCTCATAGATAAAAGGCATGGGCTCATTCATCACCACTTCTGAAATGCGCTTGTTAAAATCGGAAATGGGCACAATGCCTTTCTCCACTTTCAAATTGGCAAAGTGGGTTTCTATTTCTTTGAGCAAGGCCAAAAGACCTAAAGACTGAGCAATCAATTTTCGTGAAAAGTAAAGCGGAAGCTCCTTTTCTAAAAGAGACTCCGCTTCATTAAAGCAAGTTGTTAAGTCCGGCTTCATCTCATCAATAGCCATTTGAGCCTCCGCACTTATATTTCCCGCATACCATTTATCGCTTTCGATGCTTTCAATGGCTCTTTTCTTAGCTTCCAAGCCTTTAAAATCAAGTTGACTTAGTTTTTTGAAATAAGAAGGCAGTCCTCCTGAATTGCCAAAACGAAATTGAGCGGCATCCACTTGTCGGGAAGACATCAGATCTAAGGCCTTTTGTCCGATTTTCTCCAATTGCCCTTCAAAAACTTTCACGGAGCGGTTCAAATCCTGTTGAATTTGAAGTGCCTCAGAAGCATTTAAAGCTTTGAGGCTTTTCAACTTTTGCTCACTATCTTCTTTCAAAATCTGTTTGGCCATGTCGAAAAGAGAAGGTGCAGGATTCCAGGTCTTGCCCTGATCAACACTTTGCATGGCCTGATTGACCAGTATTTTTGTGATGTCAGATTGCTTACCGACTTGCGAAATCAACTGATCGACTACTTCCTGAAGGAGCATGTCTTCTTCCAGATCGACCTTAAAGTTGAGATTCAATCCCAAATCACGGGCAAATGTTCTGACCAGACGATGCGAAAATGTATCAATGGTACTGACATTGAAGTCGGCATAGTGATGTAAAATGGCCGTGAGAATTTGCCGGCTTCTGAATTGAAGTTCTTCTTCTGAAAGCTTCAATTCCTCCTGTATGGCTTGTTTTAGAGGAGAGGTATCTTCATCCTCCCCTGCCATTTCTTTCAAGGCTTTGAGAATGCGGTCCTTCATCTCTTGTGCCGCCTTATTGGTAAATGTAATGGCCAAAATTTTTGAAAAGCCGAAAGCGCCTTTCTGATTCAAACACAGTACGAGGTAGGCTTTCACCAGAGCAAAAGTCTTACCTGAACCGGCTGAAGATTTATACACCTTAAACATTCCGGTACTTGTTAAGCATAAATTCTACTTTTTCGGGCTGCGTCATTTCTTCTTCCAGATAATGTAAAAGATACCCTTGCCTTTCCATTCTTCTGAACCAAGTCACTTGTTTTTTTGCAAAACGCCTGATGGCTTGTAAAAGTCCCGTATACATGTCATCATAAGTCATCTCCTTTTCCAGATATTGATTGATAAAGCGATACTCAAGTCCATAATAATTCAGCGTTTCCGAATTCAATCCGGCAGCTTTGAGTTGCTGCACCTCATCGATCATGCCTTCTTCTAAACGCTGATCCAGACGCAAGCGAATTTTACGCCTCAAAGTCTCTCGCTGCATTCGGGTAACAAAAATAAGATAATCGCTCACCGGATTCTCCGGCCACTGACCACGATAGTTCTGTTTAAAATGGGCAATTTCTATGGCTCTTATGGTGCGTTCTCTATCTTTAAGATCAGTGCTGTTGTGCACTTGTTCCGGATAAGTCATGAGACGTTCTACCAAATCCCCTTGACTCTGCTTTTCCAGACTTCTGCGCAGTTCTACATTGGGCTCTACTTTTAGCAATGGGGTTTTATCTAAGGCCAGTTGGATGTACATGCCGGTTCCTCCGCACAAAATGGGAACTTTCTTTCTTGAAAGAATGGCTTCATAGGTCTTAAAAAAATCGCGCTGAAAATGAAACCCATCGTAAACTTCTCCCGCATCCCGAATATCAATTAAATGATATGGAATTTTTGTGTTGTTCTGATGGTATTCTTCTAAATCTTTGCCCGTCCCCAAGTTCATGCTTCGATACACCTGCCGACTATCCGCACTAATGATTTCCGCATCTAATTCGACTGCAAGTTTTACCGCTAAAGCTGTCTTTCCGGTAGCTGTAGGGCCGGTTATAACGATTAATTTTTTCAAGGCAACGCGAGTACTTTTTTTTCGTCTTACAATTAAATAAAGTAAAACAAGTTACACAAAACTAAAACCAACATACATACATTTGTACAAATGCTTGCTACTTTAAATAGAATTGGAGCTTTGCTCATGTTGGGAGTACTATTATTTAATAGTTCTCCGCAGTCATGGCTTTATGTTTCTTATCAGATGAATAAGCTAGAGATCATTGAGCAATTCTGTATCAATAAAGATGTTGAAGAATATACCTGTGAAGGAAAATGCCACCTGAATAAACAAATTAAGCAGGTTGAACAAAAGCAAAATGAATTTCCTTTGGAATTGCTTTCTGAAGAAAGACTCACTTTGTTTCCCGTTAGTTTTAATGTTTTACAAGCTACTTTCCAAACTCAAACCATTATCGGCAATACCCCCTATTTAAATTCATACCGTTCCATTTCCCTTGTACCGCTTACACCTCCCCCCCGCTTTTTGAGTTGAATTACTGAATTGGTTTTCACTCAATACATTAACAATGAAAAAATTAATATTCCTTATTGGACTATTTTGGAGTTTGCAAGGAATGAGCTGTGATTTGTGTAGCATCTATTTAAATTTAGAGCCTAACGATCTCAGAAATACGTTTGGATTCAATTACCGTTATCGTAGTTTTTCGCATGATGAAATATCCTTTCAACAGATAAACAACGGACAGAAACATGCAATTGGAAATACGGTGATTGGTAATACTACTCAGCAAAGTGAGATTTATCGATCTTATGATTTGTGGGGCAATTATTTTCTTAATGAAAAGTGGCAATTGTTCGCTCAGATCAGTTTTTCAGATAATTATTACCTTGAGGAAGATAGTGTGATCCACAACATTTCGGGTATAGGCGATTTGAGCTTAATGTTGAAATACATGCTCTTCAATACACGCGTTACAGATAGCAGTAAATGGGCGCAGCGTCTTATTGTTGGAGGTGGATTTAATCTGCCGACCGGGAAATACAATCAGCCGTATATGGTGAGTCCCAGTCAAAGTAATAAAGGGCAAGTGATTTACGGTGCTCCTTATAGCGAACTGGATCCTCATTTACAAGCCGGAACTGGCAGTCTTGATTTTCTAGCTTATCTGGAATATCAGGTGCGGTATCAAAGTTTTGGATTTTCTACGCTGAGTACTTATCGTTACAGCACCGAAAATTCAAATGCATTCCGCTTTGCCAATCGCTTTAACAGCAATAACAGCTTTTTTGCACTCCTAAAACTCAAAAACACACAATTGGCCCCCAATGCCGGCATCAGCTTAGAAAGTAGCAAGAGGGATCAATACAAAAACGAAAATTATTTAAACTCGGGTGGAACTTCATTGTTTCTAACATCAGGACTGAAATGGTATACTAAAAGTCTGGCTTTGGGGTTTTCTTATTGGAAGCCGCTACAGCAAAACTTATACGACAATCAACTTCAAAACGATGAAAGAATCATGTCTAGTTTTACCTACTATTTTTAACTTTAAACTCATGAAACATTTAAAATTTAACTTTTACAGCCTTATTCTGATCGGCTTATTTTCAATTGGCTTTGTTGCTTGTGAAGATGATGATGACGATATCGAAACGACCATTATAGAAAAGATCGTTGATCCTAGCAAGCATTCGGTCAGCATCAGCATGTCTCAGATGGTAAACAACGATTCTGTACAAATGGATACCTTGCTTTATACCAATGAAAAGGGACAGAAATTTAGTGTTACCAGATTGCGTTACATGATCTCTGACCTCTCTTTTCACAAAGCTGACGGATCTTCTTTTACTATTAATGAATACCACTTGGTCGATATTACCAAGCCTGCTACTCTGGTGTGGAATCCTACTACCAAAGTGCCAGAAGGCGATTATACGGCCATCAGTTTTAAATTCGGATTTGACCGGGAAGACAATATAGAAAACCAATATGCAGACTTGAATACGGCCATCTGGAACTGGCCTGATCCTCTTGGAGGCGGTTACCACTATATGCAACTGGAAGGTCGATGGGAAGATGGCGGAAACTCAGGTGGGTATGCTACTCACATGGGAACGGCAAGACACATTACGGCGACGGATACTACATATGAAGACAATCACTTCGTGGCCAAGCCTATGAACTCGGCCATTTCAATTCCTGCAAAAACCAGTTTTGAATTGGTGATGAACATAGAGGAATGGTACCGAAATCCTTATACCTGGGATTTTAACATCTATAACATGATGCTGATGCCCAATTATGAAGCTCAGAGAAAACTCAATTTGAACGGACCTTCTGTCTTTACAGTGAATATTTAATGCTAAAACAAAGTAAATATCTGTTTTTCATCTTCTTGATCATCTTCTCGGCTGCTTGCCGGGAAGATGATCCCAGGGATGATATTCTCGTTCCGGACGATCCCAATGGGAATGTGCCTGATCCGACGCCTTATACTTTGCAACTTCCCAATCATTTTGTGTTCATTAATCCGCCTTATATTCCTGAGGATAATCCTCTAACGGTAGAGGGCATCGCATTGGGACGAAAACTGTTTTTTGAAAAGAAACTCTCTAAAGACAATAGCATTTCCTGCGGCAGTTGTCATGCACCTGCCGATGCCTTTAACGATAAGGGAATGGCCAGAAGTTTGGGTGTAAACGGCTCGTTGAGTGTGAGGAATGCCATGCCACTCTTTAATCTGGCTTTTACGGCAGAGTTTAGCCGACACGGCAATTTCAATTGGGACGGCAAAGCCACTTCTATTGAAGAGCAAGCTTTTCTGCCGGTTAAAGATCCTTTGGAAATGGCGGAAACCTGGATCAATGTGACTTACAAAATTCAAAATGATCCTGTTTATCCGCCTTTATTTGAAGCGGCCTTTGGCACCAAAGTGGTCGACTCTAATTTGATCGTAAAAGCTCTGGCACAGTTTGAGCGGACTTTAATTAGCGGAGACAGCAAAATGGACAATGAAATGAAATTTGAGGCAGGTTTGCCTTTTTCAGGTCCGCGCTTAAATGCGCAGGAAAAAAGAGGATATGACATTTACATTTCTGAGAACAAAGGCGACTGTCTGCATTGCCATGGTTTGAAGCCCAATCCGCTTTGGACCGATTTTGAGTTTCGCAACAATGGCCTGGATGCCAATCCGGATTCCGGTTTGGCTAAAATCACTAAAGACCCTAAGGATCTTGGGAAATTTAAAACACCTTCTTTAAGAAATTTGCAGTATACGGCACCTTATATGCACGACGGGCGTTTTCAGACTTTGGATGAAGTGGTATCGTTTTACATGGACAGTGTGGCCTTTTCTTCTCCTAATCTTGACCCTACCATGTTGAAAAACCGCACATTGACTTCTACGGAAAAAGATGACCTACTGGCTTTTTTAAAGGCCATTACTGACAGTAGTTTTGTGAGCAATCCGGCATTTACTGCACCCTAATCTTTGAAAGTACACTTCTTTCTGTGATTGCGAGTTCTGTTCAAGACAAGCAGCCCAATGACAGAAGTTCGCAATACGATTGTTTGGGATTAGTATAAATATCCTTAACTACAATTTCCTTTGTATTATTATCCATCACCTCAGTTTCATTACTATTTCTTGATAACATCCTGTTTAGAATCTTTAAAAGGAAATACAAGCTGCAATTTTTTTAACCGAGAAATATCTTCTATATATTGTTCTGTTTTAATAGCAAAGCCATTTTCTACTATTTGAACAACGGCTAAATCCCCATTCTCTTGATAAATTCTGGTCTCACCATTAGGACTATCATTTTTATATTCAACGTCAGCTCGTAGGTTGCCATTCTTCCACCAAGTTTTAAGCTTTCCGTGAGCAATTCCTTTCTTGTAATAAGCTTCATACTTTAGAATATTAGTATCAGGGAAGTAAGTCCTTTCAAATCCATTTATATATCCGTTGGTATACATGGTTTCAGAATATGGAAAACCATTTACTTTAAACTCTATTATTAAACCATCTAAATAACCATTATTATATGATCCTAGTTGATAAATTCTGTGCGGATTATCAGAGTTAAACTGGTAGAACAGACCATTCTTTTTACCATTTTGATATGTTGACCTCGTAATTTTCTCAACATACTCATCTAAATATCCACCTTTACCATCACTCTTATAAAACCTCCTAACATAATCGTAAACTCCATCAACAACTCGGTTATCCTTATATAAAAACTTGTACACCTGAAATTTATAGTCGTTATTAAAAGCCGTTTTACTAAGTAATATACCATTATCTAGCTCAAGAGATACTGAATCTAAAACCTTGTAAAAGCCATCATCATAATGCACTTCAGGAATATAACCCATAATTCCATCTGCTTTCTCAGTATAAGACGAGTCTAGGTAATACAAACTATCTAAATCATTGTAATAGACCATAGCATTAGGATATACTTGTCCCTTTGAGGTAATTGAAAAAAGAATAATTAAGCAAACAGGGATTAACTTTTTCATTCTTAGAATAAACATATTAACGCACCACCTTCTTGTTAGATTCTTTACCATCAAGACTTCAGCAATATTTATTAATTTTTAAAAGATATCTATCAAATCTTGATTGATTAAATATTCTATAGATTAGAATTGCTGAAAGTAAAATCATTGGCAGTAACATAATTTCTATTAAAGTTTCAATTCTTAATACATATTTGATAAGCACAAATGTGGCAACATACAATATGGAAAATATATTCAAACTCTTATTAACTCTTTTAAGAAACAAACGTTCGTATTCCTTTTTTAAATTTAAAAGAGTTGGTGAAAAATCACTAACCTTCTTCTCTTCCTTTTGTATAATTCTCAGGTTATAGAAAATTTCCTTTCCCAAATGAAAATTAGAAGCTACAAGACCTTCTATAGACTGATAATATTCTTTCCCATTATTATCCATAGTTTTTAGAAAAGAAAATAATTTCTTGAACCATTTTCTGGATTCTTTGTAATCTTCTAACTCTAGATATGAATATGCCAATAGTTTTGATACTCTGTATTGTTCATCTTCTATCTGTCCAATTGATATATCATTAGGCTCAATGCTTAACTCATGCCACTTAGAGATTACTTTTTGAGGATTATTATCTACTTCACTAAAACTTAATTCTGATAAGAACAAAAAGTTATTTAGTTTTTTTAGATCATTTTCCTTCATCAGAATTGTCATTTAGCTTATCAGTTTAATATCACACGAAGTCACTTAATTTTATTCTAAGCTACTGATTGGGCAAATTTCTGTTAATCTGACGAAGGTGCTTGTACACTCTATTTTCAAAAATAACTGCAGATACTTTAATGTTTCTATTATGCCCTCGAAACCAACCACCCATGCTTCGATATCTATTCCTTTGGTATGGTGGTACTGAAGTATTCCTTATATCATCAGACAAACCTTCTAATGTATACACATTGTTAGAGGAATTGAACCATACGATAAATGGAAACGGAATGCCTGATGCGACCAAAGCAATGGGTAGCCCAATGCCAAGCATGCTTAAGGTAAATGCACTTATTTGATCATCGGAAGTCGCTATCCTTACGGAGTCAATCTCTAAAACCAAAGCAGGCTCCACCGGTTCTTTACTTGCTACCGCAACGAATCGAAACGGATAAGTTTTGTTATGTCTTACAATTGCACGTTCAAGTCGTGATTCATACTCTGCTATTAGCATCGTATCTATGTTTGATGTGAACTTCAAACTGACGTGCAAGGTATCGAAATCAGCACCTTCTTTTACGATTAAATGATCGCTTGTCCTACACGAACTGAACGCGGTGGTAACAATAACCAATAATAACAATAACTGACTAATTCTCATTTGATTTCTCTTACGGGTTTATTCTCCTCTCTTCCTACTATTGGCGGTGGTTTAAACTTAGCAATAAATTTCTGTTTTCTTACGGGCGGGTTCGGAATTTGGTCATTAAGCTCGACATGTTATCACTGATGATACTAACAAAACTAATATCTCCAATACAATTCTAAATGTTTTCATTTATGATAATTTAGTTGCTCTTCTTTTTTGGTTTAGGAGACGATTTTTTGATGATTGAATGTACGGCGCGGTGCAGATTACATCTACACCTTAATATCACTTGGCAATTGCAAATTACCAAAATAAAAAAGCGTAGTAAATACTACGCTTAGTCTATTGCTTTTTGCATTCTACGCTGAGAAGGGGGGTTCTGAAAACAACATCGCATTTGATAGCTCCATTACCAATTTCTAGATATAATTTTAATGTCAATTGATTCAGGTCTTATAATGTCAATTGACTTTAGATTAACTGATTTCAAATATTTAGTAGTGTCAGAATCTTCACATACTATCGATAAAAGCTCGCCTTTCAAGCTAATACATTTAGTACTTTCATTTTGCCTAAAGCTAAAAACATATTTACCTTTCATATTTAGCTTTTTTTCAATGCTATTCAAATTTGTAAATAAGGTATTATCTATTTGCTCAAAATATGTTTTGCAAGTTCCTCTATATTCAAGATTGTAAGTATATTTTTCAAATTTATCTCCATAAAACAAATAATACTCAATATATACCTCATGAGCATTTTCAGGCGAGTATATAACTTTATACAATCTACCCTCAAACGACTGTGCTTTTGCACTTGCTACTAGCAATATTAATATTGCTAGAATTGTTTTTATTTTAATTATCTTCTTCACTTCCAATAATTAAAGGTAAATCAAATTCGTCTTTTTCTATTGTTATCTAGGTAATGTCTCTTGTTAGACGTTCAACTTTCATCACTGCTTCCTTCTCTGCATAGTTTCTTGCACTGCTGTACAAATAATCTTCTGCTTGCTCTACCCATCCTGCTTTCACAGGGTTGTTATGAATATAATTCAATTTTTGAGCTAAAAACTGCTCTGAGAAAATCTCTTCTGCATGGTACCCATTTTGCCATACCTTATAGTTTTGCCGTCGCTTGAGATGAGCGCAGTTGTCTTGGAAATAATCCAACATCCACTCTCTTCTGCTTTCCGGCTCTTCTTTTATGGTTTTGATGATTTGCTTGGACGTGTATGCTTTAAAGTCTCGCATGATGTCTGCAAGCTGAATGTTCTCCTCCCCACTTTTACAAATCATGTGAAGATGATTGGACATCAACACCCAGGCATAAATAACCAAGCCTTTATGTTCTTGGCAATAGCTTAAAGCCTGCACTAATTTTTCTTTTTGATTTCTCCGAGTGAATACATCAATCCACCCTACTGTTGTAATGGTAATGAAATGGGGCTTAGTATTGTCCCTGACCTTGTATTTGGTTGACATAGTGCGCTCAAGATAATATTTTTAGATTTGGTTTTTATAAGTTATCACGGATAGAATATCCGCGCTAACTTATAAAAAGAGTTGGCTCGGAGTTGCAGTCACAAATAGCTTAAATAATTTATCGCGGACAACATGTCCGTGATAAATTATACAAAGAGTTAGCTCGGAGGTGACCTCCGAGCTAACTTATTTAATGATCCGCGATAACTCATCAGTTAAGCCCAACAATAAATTTCAACGCAAGCCCTTAACATGCTTTGACTTTTTGAATAGCAAATCGTTCTTCGGTTCAGTCTTTTTAAATGCGTTCTTAGATTCAAATGATTTCTCTCTATTTGATTGGTACCCCACTTTTTGGTTTGGTGAATGCTTCGCTCGATCAAGGTCGCATATTGTTTCAGCTTATCTGTAAATATCCATCTTGCTTTTGAAAGCAACAAGGTTTCTATCATTGGTCTTAAGGTGCTTTTTGTGCGTCCACCAATGCTTATCGCAACTATGGTTTTGCTTTCTTTTTCTAAGGCATAGGCGACCCATATCAATTTTCGCTTTGCGCCTATATAAGTTCTGATCTCATCTACTTCATAGGTTTTGCCCATTTGAATGATTGGTCGCTTTACCGTCTTTGCAATTGCTTTTATCTTTTTTATCACCGTGGTTGGTGAAATGTTCAGTAATCGTGCTGTGCTTCGAATGCCGCAACCTTCTTTTAACAGAGCTGTGATTTTTGAATTTATGGAAGGCAGGTAGGCCTTGTTTCTATACTGATTTAGCTGATATCTTTGGCAAGCCTTGCATTGCCATTTTTGCTTGCCATTCCTTTGTTTGCCCGCCTTTTTACAAATGTGTAAACAGTATCTGCAGTTCATGTTTGATTGATTTAGAATTTGCGAAATGATAAAGTTCGTAAAAGACTTTTAGCATTTTCTGCTTAGGTGATACTTTGAAACACTTGGTCCAATTTGAAGCAATTTTAAAGGATTTGAGGAGTGGTTTTTTGGTGTTATAATGTACGGCACGGAGTTCAACTCCGCGCCTACTTCAATATAAATTCTGATTTTCAATACTTTACAAATCCAATTTTTAAAAACAGATCGTTTGGAACACTACCCCTACTTGAGCATTCAAAAAACTAGCAACTATTACTAGATAAAAAAATATCGTCCATCTCATAAAGATAGACTTTACCTCAGATCATGAACATGTCCATCCGCACTATAAGCTTTTGTTATCATTCTTTCGTTTGAATTTCATCTGCTTTCCATTTTCAGTCCAAATAAGAGTTATTTCTGAATCAGTGTTTTTTATTATTTCATAACAATATTTTTCATCCTCAAGATATTTTATAAGAAATAAAGCATCACTTCTTTTCTTCGAGTAATAGTCATCGTTACAGGATTTATCCTCTATTTTATACTCATATGAATCAACTAGTTCGGATTCATAATATTCAATAATATTAGATTGATTGATGTCAAGCATATAATTTTTATCCTCAACAGAAATCCACTCCCCAGCGTCAAACTTTTTCTTCATAACTTGTTCACTTTGCTGAAGGTTACAACCCATTAATAGACACAAACTCAATATAAAAGTGTTTACCATCAATTTCCTAGCGTTTTAGTTGCAGTGTTAAAGTACGATCTTCTTCCCGTTAATCCGTGATATCCTCCATTTACCCTCTTTGTAACTTGTTTAACGGTTGAAGTTTGTAAATCAAGTTTATCACTTACTCTAGATTTGAAGTACCATAGAGCACTCTTTATTGAAAGGTCTGGATTACTTGCAAGAGAACCAGGGTCAGAAATTATATCAATTTTAGGGCTATAGTTTGAATTATAAAAGCTTTGAAAACTAGTATAATTGCTTCTACCTGTCAATTGAAAAACTCCACGTCCTCTAAAATTATAACCATCTCCACTCTCTGAATTTCCATTACCCATACGATTCGCATAAACTATGTTTCCTATTCCTGATTGATCTGCAGCTTGTCCAGTTTTTCTACCATAATCACCTGCATCGAACTTATCATCAACCGCCGTGCCAGAATAAAAATATTTACCAAAGATAGATGTCAATCTTGAAACACTATAATTCAGACTTTCGGTAGTAGACACACTAGAAAAACCTCCTGTTTCTTGACCAGCTTGTGACAAGAAATGAGCCATTGCTCGATAAGAATTAATACCGAAAGAGCTTCCGTTCAAGTTAAGATTTATTTCAACCGATTTTAAAGCATCACTATTACCATTAGGGAATATGGTCTTCAAATCACTACTTGTAACTGCAGTCGAAGACTGAGTCCAAGTATCATTATTCCAAACCCACCTAGTATTTTCTGTTCCGACGGTATAATGTCCTGTCTCATCATCAATGATTGGAGCTTGACCTCCTTGCCCACCATATGATCCAGATTGTGCAGGCTCAAGACCTTCAAGCTCGATCATATCAATAACTCTATTACCACTAAATGAGTAAGGACTATAAAACGGATAACTACTAGCTAAGGGGTCAACAGCAAAGAACCTGCCAAGTCTTGGATCATGCATTCTAAACTTATAATTGATAGAATTCCCGCTTCCCTTTGCCTCGTCATCTCTCTCTTGTCCTTGGAAGCCATAGGAGTAGTAATCTGAGTAAAAAAATTGGGGTACGTCCTCTTTTTTATCCTCATACCCTGAAAAAATTACCAGATTATCTGAATAATTATATGTCTCTCTTTGAAAGTTCACTACTTCCAAAGATAGTGATTAGCATAGCTTTAAACTAGCCTATTTAAGGAGAAATACATGATTTTTAGAATATTTTTAATCTTACTTTTGTCATTGATACAGAATAACCTCCTGAGGTAAGTGTGGCAGTAAAACATCTATCATAAGAGTATTCTGAATACTCCACTCTCAGGTCTTGTTTTCATGCTGATTGACCAAGTGTTAAGAAAGTGCTGAGGCCTACTAACAAATGTTATGTGGCCTCTACTATTTTAAATAGCTAGATTTCTTCTGATTGCATTGAAGATAAAAAACGGAAGAATGACTAATTTCACCACATTAATAGTAAGAATTGTCAATAGATAGTGTCCATATAAAAAACTTTAAATCCATCCGAGATTCAGGAAAGGTTAAAATAATGCCTATCAATATCTTAGTAGGGTCTAATGGAGTTGGTAAAAGTAACTTTATAAAATTCTTTCAGCTTTTGAATAGAATATATGAAAGGAGACTTCAAGTGTTTGTTGGTAAGAGTGGTTACGCAGATAGAATTCTCTACTTTGGTAGAAAGACTTCTAAATTTCTATCCGGTGAAATCATATTTAAAAATCACAAAGGAAAACCGACAAACTCTTATGATTTTAATCTAGCCCCTGATCAAAGAGATCAACTGGTTTTTGTAGGAGAAAGAGGAGGATATAAATCTTCTTGGGACTATGATTACATGGATCTACCTTCAGAAGGCCAACCTGAAAGTGGTTTAATGAATCATGGAGCCTCAAGGTTTAATTATTTAAGGGAATACTTTGAACAGTTCATGGTGTTTCATTTTCATGACACAAGTTCTGCATCGGCATTAAAACAACCTGCAACGGTTAATGACAATGATTATTTAAGAGAAGATGGAAGTAATTTGGCTGCGTTTCTTTTTTTAATAAGCCAAAAACAGCCGGCTACTTTCAAACTTATAGAACATACAATACGTTCAGTAGCTCCATTCTTTGAAAGGTTTGATTTAAAACCCGATAATTTAAACCCTAAAGTCATATTCTTGAGGTGGATTGAAAATTCGTCAGACGACTATTTTGATGCACATAACTTTTCTGATGGAACAATTAGATTTATTGCACTTACGACATTGTTACTTCAACCTAATTTACCTAAGACTATTATAATAGATGAGCCTGAGCTGGGGCTACACCCTTATGCTATAGGTAAACTTGCGGCAATGATAAAAAGTGCTTCAAATAGGTCTCAAATAATTGTTTCCACACAATCAGTTACATTGCTAGATCAGTTCGAAGCAAAAGATATTATAGTTGTTGATCGAGAGGATAATCAAACTGTATTTAAGAGGCAGAATCAAGAAGAATTAGCTCAATGGATTGAAGATTATTCAATGGGTCAGATTTGGGGTAAGAACTTAATTGGAGGAACTCCATGAGTAAGGTCGTCAACATATTAGTTGAAGGCCCTACAGAAACTGAATTTATAAAAAGTTCATTAAGACCTTATCTACAAAGCCAAGGAATAATTGATATAAGACCTATTGGAATCGAAACGAGTCCCGGACATAAAGGTGGCGATGTTAGGTACAATGATAGATACAAAGTTCACATCTCAAAACTTCTAAGGGGAAGTGAAGATATGATTGTTACTTCACTAATTGATTATTACAGATTAAGAAATGATTTCCCAAAGTTTAATGAGGCAAAAAGCATATTAGGTGCTGTGAATAAAGTCCAGTTTCTGGAAGACGCCTGTGCAGAAGATATTAATGATTCTAGATTTATTCCATACATTCAATTACATGAATTTGAAGGTTTATTATTTACAAAAATTGACGGATTTGAATATATCCCTGAGCTGAATAGCTCTAGGAAAAAAGCAATTGAGCAAATAATTAGAGAACATCCAAATCCAGAATTAATTAATGACGGTATTCATACTGCACCTAGTATGAGATTGAAAAGTATTCTACCTGATTACGACAAAGTGTTACATGGTAATTTCGTTGCTTTAGAAAATCAATTCGATACTATCTTAGAAAAATGCCCCCGGTTTAGAAGCTGGATAGAATTAATAATACAAAAAGCTTCTTAGATATTAATAGTCTAAACGGGTCATTCTACCTTTATCGTCCTCCCTTCTTGAATCGTCTTCGAATCCTTTTCCAATGGTTAAAAATATCTCAGAGACAATCGGGAATCTATTTCCTAAGGCTTTGGAAATCTTATAATAATAATTCGCCTTTGCCCTTTCAATATCACCTCCATCGTATGGACTTCTAGTTGAAGAACTATTCAAATTATGCATTGCTGCTCTAAAACAGCCTTTTATTGTCTTAGTGTTTATTGATTCTATGATACCACAAATAACATCAGGAGGGATATGATCATCTACCTTTGGATAATTACTAAGGAGCTTGCCTACTACAATATCAAATCCTTTCTCTCTGCTATTTGTAACTGCTAACTCTCTTGTTTTTCTAACCCATTCTAACAAGTATTCTTCATCAATCTCTTCGGCTGACTTTATACCTGGAATAGCTTTCCAAGATTCTAATAAGGTACTTGAATTTCTTGCAGCGTTTTTTCTACCCTCAGTCGTAAACTCTTCTTTTTCTCTTTCTAACATTTCTTCATCCTTGGGAGGGTATGCATAACACAACATCTGATTGAAAAACTCCGGATCTTTAGCTAATTCAGTATGAAGTTTAATAGGACCTCGTTCACTATAGTTACCAGTTAAAATATTCAAGTAGTATACTTCTATATTAACAAGCTCTTTTTCATCATAATCAGTCCTTAGATCAAGTTCTTTAATCAATTCTTTTATTTCATAACTAAGATGAGACCTATTGATGCTTTTACCAGCTTTACCATGATTAACAAGCACTTCTATAAGAATACTGCTAGATAAATCCTTCTTATACCTTTCAGCTATATCAATTGCAGGCTCATAGCATTCATACTCTAAAAAGTTCTTGATTGCAGTCTCTGCTAAACTTGAATCATCTAATGAGAACCATCCATTTATAGTTTTCCAATACAACTCCTTTAAAGCCTCGCCTTTTGACTCGATGAACTCCCAAACATGAGCTTCTTGTTTTACATAGATAAAAATCCTTATTAAAAGATCATTTGAAACACCTATGCTTTCCAAATCATTATATAGGCTAAACAATGGCTCATGGTCATGCTTATGATGTTCAAAAAGTCCCATTATGAACCCTGCAGCAAAGTCAAAATCTGGTTCATTGTCTTCAACAAGGAGTTCTACTATTTCTTCTCTATTACTTACTATCGAAGCCAATGTCTTACCGATAATCCTCTGCTCACTAACAAGAGAAATTAGCTTTTTTATATCTTCTATTCCATTATCATTATAAATCGAATTAAGTGCATCAAATCTTCTCTGATTAATTATATCTTGTTTTTGATCAACAGTATAAGAATCCTTTTCGAAGCCTTCTTTAAAACTTAACCAACGCTCATTAAACATCCATGTCGTGCTATCAACAATACCTGTAGGCTGTAATTTTTCATACAATTCTTCATACTTCAAAAGTCCCTCCTCGGGTATCGACCAGTTCTGATTAGGATGTGATCTATGTTGTGATAAGATCTTTCTCGTTTTGTTCCATACAAGATTATTTTCATGACTTACCTTCTCAATTGTGCTTTGAATAAATATTAACAATGCATCTCTATCCCAATAGGATAGATTAGTTGAATACTCTAATAATATTTCTAGTTTTTCTTCTGAATAATCAAAGAGCTTAATGAGTTTAGAAATCAAAAAAGTATACATTTCACTCCTTTCCTTATTAGTATAGTTAGGTCGTAAGTCAATCTCAAACATCCTCCATCTAGGTTTGTGTGTATAGCTTCCTATTTGATGATGATTTGGCAGGAGACTTAAAAACAAATCCCAAGCTACAGCAGGATATTTAGTTGAAATTAGTTCGAGAATCGCTTTCCTAGAATTAAAATCTGCCAATGTTTGATAATGCCAAGGCATAAAAATTTCTTTTAAGGAATTAAACGGACGATTTGATAAATTGCCTCCCGGATCGTTTTCTGTTAAGAAACATAGGACGACAGATACACGCGCTAATAGATTACTATCCCATGCCAAATTCTCTAATGCCCAAAGTAAGCCGGAATGATAAGATATATTTCCCATTATAAGACCTGGGTCTTCATCAAATAGACTTAAAATAGCTGAGGAGTCTTCTGCTATTTTTTCTTCTAGAATTGATAAAAAAGCATGTGGAGAAGCTTCAGATATGAGAGGTAATTGTGAAGCAATCGTTTTCCAAAACCATTGATCGTTAGAGTCTAAAAGCTCTCTAACTATCCCATCAACCCATTGCTCACCATTTATACCAATATTATACTCAAGCTTATCGGCATAAAGAGATATTAAAATTAAAGACTGAGAAATACCTGTTTTAATGTGATGAGAATACTGCTTCTTTTTACCTAGATAATCTGCCATAAACCTCTGTTCAGGATCTAGTTCAAATGCAGGATCAACTTCCCGCCAAATCGAAAGGAATGAATTTTTTAGAGTTTCGAAATCAGATTTTGTCAGATACTGAGATGCATTTTCCCAAGAATCTAACGGAGATTCTATTCGCCAAACACTTCCAATCTTAATAAAGGGTGAGTTGTTTGAATTAAGCCATTTAACAAGTTTTTTTGAATAGTCCTTATGTTCTTCTCCCGCCAGTTGTTCTATTATTTTTACATCATATTCAACCTTTTCATCCCACTTGCCAACTATTAATGCAGGAATTATTTCATTCGCTTTATCAGGAGTAGCCCAATCCGGAAGATTTCTATTTAGTTTTAATTGCCTTCTTAAGATTGTTAGATTCCTTGCTGTTTCTTTTGAGTACGCTTCTGCTTGATCTTTTGTGAACCCGGAGTCAGATAGATTTTTTACAAAGGAATCTCTATCCAATTCTCTTAACTGAATTTCATCTTGAGAAGACTCTTTATTTATTCCGGTTCCTTTTGGAACTATTACAACATGTCCTTGATTAACTGCATTATTAAATTCACTATCTATTTCTGCAAAACGAGGAATTAGAAATAAAGAGTTTTCCGTATTAGAAAAGTCACGGAATGTTTGAGCATCATCTATTATGATACTCCTAGCAAAAAAGCTTTCTTTTAACTCCTCACTTTCAAGGAAACTAGCAATAATAAATGCTATAGATTCTGTCTTAGACCTTGAATTAATAGTTATGACACCTGGAGCTTTTGACCGATTGATTAAATGTTCAATATCGGTTTCTCTACCATCTAATATAATCTTATGAGTTAATCTAATATTTTGAGCTTCAGAGGTTGACCAATTTTGCCAATATGATTCTGTCGATTGGGTGGCTTCTACGGGTTTTTTAAAGTAGGTATAAGCCAAATATTGTGCAACGGTAGGAGTAAGTTCAAGCCACTGCTCAAGTACTTCTGAGTTTATTACTCTTACTTCTTTCCATTTATTTTCTTTATTCTTTTCTTCAATCCAATCCTTTCTGTTACTCCATAATCTTGGTGTAACAAATACAAATGTTGTCTTCTTGGGATCAAATCCTTTAGGAGATTTAAGCCTATTGTTATATTCATATTCAGCTTTGGCACTGATACTTTCTTCTGTTCCAATCTCCCATACTGATTTTCCTTCAGGGATATTTTCTACCACCTCATTTAATTCAAGATAACCATCTAAACCACTATGATGAATATTATCTCCACTTGGAAAACTCAATACTTCAATACGAGTGGTTACGGCTCGTAATATCATTCTAAGAATCTTAGGCAGATTCTCTTGACAGTCTCTTGTTCCTACCCATTTTTTTAAATCAGTTTTTGTAACCCAATTCATAATTGCTTCAGTTGTTGATAATCATAAAGTTACAAATACACATAAAGTCGAACTTCAGATCATAAGTATTGATATTAACAGTATATCATTATTTTTGAACATCTTCGATTTCAACTATTAATGGAATTCTTAAACGATATAGCAGTTAATCTAATCTCTGAGTTTATTGCTTTTGTTTTGGGTCTTTTATTAACTCTCTTTTTAAAAAAACACTAATTCTAAATTTATATGCGATAATCGCATATAAAGAGCTATAAATATGCTATTTTGATATATTCTATAGATCATATAGCTATATTTCAATATTATATCCACAGTTAAACTAGTCAGCTCACTTAACTTCTTTCTTATTTTCTTTTTTTAAAAGTGAGATAATCTTGTTTGTTGGTAAGAAGTTTAATATCATCCTGATAAACAAATGCACTCTTCTTGATCTATCATCAGGCAAAGCCGCTATCATAATCGTAAGTATTAAAACTAAAAGAAACGCAGACAGTATAATTATTTCCATATATTCCCTCCTATATATTTATTTCAAAAAAATTTAGTTTCACGCAATAAATTTGTTTTTTTTCGTTCTCTACTTGCCCCTTTTAAAGGCATATCATCTTTGATGCCATTATATAACGTATTTGTTTAATGCAATATTTTAAACAGATACATTGCTGTTTTTATATATAATGTGAAAAACTGTTAAATGTTATATTAAAAAGAAACTATTTTTAATTTTCTTGAGACTAAATAGGATGAAAGGAATCAATATCTTTCTTTAAGTCATCCATTTGATTCATCTGATAATCTTCTGTAGAACTCACATATCGATGTCCGGCCATGTATTGCACTTCACGAAGGTTATATTGCTTTAACCAATGAGTAATCACTGATGCTCTAACCTGTTTAAAGTTGATGAAATTGGGATGCTGCTCTATGAGCTCTTGTGTTAGTCGTTTCCAGATTTGTTTGCTATCTGTTCGGGTATTGTAATCTTTTCCTATTGGTGGTGTACTTAAAAACAGATTGCTTACTTCTTCCTTACAGAACTCTAAGAGTTGTTTTCGGGTTGTGAAGGAATACTCCATCAGTTCCATGATCTGATGTGATTTAAGCTCTAGTGTCCGATCATTACTTTTTCTTCCTCCCGTTACATATATCTTACCCTCTTTAAGTTTAAGGTCTTCCAGCATCATTTTATCAATCTCTGCAGTAGTTAACCCCTGATTAATCATTAAGCTAATAATGGCTTTATTTCTTGCTTTACAGATCCTGCTTCTTTGATACCAAAGTCGGTTATTAAGCTTACTGTTTTTGTCAGGAATTTCATATCCGTTGTACAGTCTTTCAAGGTCTTGCTTGCTTAGTATAGGATAGAGCTTCTTTTTCTTCTTGCCTCTGATTTTAATATGCTGAATTGGATTGTCGTGTCTCAATCCGTTTTCTAGCTGATAGTTGAAAAAGTGCTTTAAGACATTTAAACGGATGTTTCTTGTTTTGTTCTGCTGCCCTTTGTTTCTTAAGTAGGCCAGAAATCCCATCACCTCTTTTGCAGTCACATCTTCAACTTCGGTTCCGTCTTTATCCAGCCATGCCAGAAACTCAAAAGCATAGCCTGAATAATGTGTTACTGTTGACTTACTTTTCCCCTGGCTTTCTAAGTATTGTTTAAACGACTGCTTCATTTTCTTCAATTAGATGAGTATATATCTGAGTTGATTCTAAAGTGGCATGACCGAGGAATCGTTGAATCTTTTGTAAGTCCATACCGTTTTGTAAAAGATGTGTTGCTATGGAATGTCTTAATGAATGAAGTCCCGGCTCTTTTTCAATCAGGTCAATATTTCCGGTAAGCTGAACTAATTTTTTAAACCTGTTATACAGTGTTCCTGCGGTCATTGGTTTACCAAACACGCCAATAAATAAAGCTCCTTCTTTAGGGTTAAGAAGCAAGGTTCGCCTGTGTTCAAAGATCCATTGCTTTAGATAATCTGCAACAGTATTACTGAAGGGAACAAAACGCTCTTTATTGTTCTTCCCTTTTTTGACATGGACAATTCTTGTATCAAAATTAATGTCATCAATGGTTACATGAACGCCTTCATTTCTTCTTAAACCACAACCATAATAAATACCTAGCATGGCTCTGTCTCTTGCATTTAAAACTTCCTGATGAGGATTGTTTGTTACCTGATAGGAAGCTTTGAATACTTCTCTTATCTCATCCTGAGTTAAAAAGATAACATCTCTTTGATGCTCTAAGTATCGAAGATTAAATGGTGGGACATGGTGTGTTCTCATGTGATTTAAAAACTCAACAAACTTTTCTATAGCATAGATGTGTTTGTTGATATGAGAATTACTTAATCCGCCACCTCTTCTGATATTTCTTCTGGTATTAATGTAGCTGTAAAAGGATTTATAGTGTGCTAATTTTAGCTGGCTGATGTGATTACAATCTTCTTCTGTTTCCAAAAAATAGAGGAACTCTTTAGTAAAACTAGGAAGTCCATAAACAGCAGATTCACTAAACCCTAAAACATCTAACCACTCTCCAAATGCTTTAATGAGGTATTCAAAATTGCTGCTTGTTAAAACTCTTTTTTTCATCACTTATCCATTTTAGTAAACTACTCGAACTACTTAGCTATCTTTTTGATATTTAGCTTTTATAGTAGTTCGTTTTTAAAAACGAACCGCTTCAAACTACTAAACTGCTTTAATTGCCTTTTCTAGTGCTTTGTCTAGTGCGGTTTCTATCCTTTTTTGAAGCCCTTCATATTCTTTATGGTCTGTTACTTTATAGTGAAAACCACTTTTTTGATTAGCATCTTTCGAATCATATTTACTCACTAAGCCCTGAGATTGTAATTCGCACATATATCGCTTTTGCTTGCTGATACTTATTCTAAGCACAGCTCTTGCTTCCCTATTGGTAAAGAATGCCTTACCCTTATCTTTTAGCCACTTCTTTAGTCGCTCAAAATAGCTTCTGCAAGCTCCTGAGAGTTCATCTGATTTTCGAAGCAGTATATCTTTCAGAAGGTAATTTGCCTGTCTGATATCTTCTTCTGTTGTTTCAATGTAAATTTCTCCTGTACTCGTATTTACCTTCTGTTCTCTTTGATGCTGATAGTAAAAAGTGATGGCCTCAACGAATTGGAGGTAATGATTATTCGTCCTTCTTGGTTTAAATACTTCCTTTGGAATATGTAGGTATTCAGCATAAGGGTTAATCACATGAACTGGCTGCAATATCTTTTGACAATTGCGAAGTAATCGAACAGCTTCTTTTTCATCATTACGGCTTAGTTTTCCGGCAGAAGCCCTTCTCTGATAATCCATGATTCTGTTATCCTGATCTTCGCTTTCATCCAGATAAATCAGAAAACTACGGTTGGCATTATCCTCATAGATTCTTTCTTTAGTTGTGCATCCTGCAACAGAAACAGGTCCTTCTACAACTAAGTGTAATGGCTTTGTTTCTCCTTGTGAGTTCTTTTGAGCAATCGTCTTTGAGATTCTTTTTTTACTTTGTAATTCTCGAAGCGGATAAAGAGCGCCATCTACACCATCTAAATCTTCAATAAGAATCAGTTTATGTTTCAGCTCTCTTTGACCGAAATAATAAAATGCATTTTCGGATAGTGAAGTAATCTCAACCCGATCTTCTTCTGGGATTAACTCTCCAATCTTTTCCTGCAAGTGTGTCTTTCCTGTTCCGGAGCTTCCAAGGCTTACAATGTGCAAAGGCTGTTCTCTTTTCCTTGAAGTGAAAATAAGATACATGATAAGACGGTTAATTTCTTCTCCGACAACTCCGCTTTTTCCAATTAACTGATTGGTTCTATCTAAGAGTTTTGGAGCTTTAAGAAGCTTTTCTGCTTCTTTTTTCTCTTCATCGGTCAAGGGTAGGCTTTCATATTGTTGGGCCTGATTTTCCTGAGAGTGTTTCAATCGGTATTCTTCCAGATTTTCAGTCAGCTCTGCAATGCTGGCTTCAATCACACTTAACCCAATTTCTAATCTAGTGGCAGTCTTTCTGCTTAGTTTTTCTACTTGGGTGTCATTGTATAAATCAAGGCTATGACGAATCGGAGGTACGCTGCTTTCTTTTAATGAAATTTTTAGCGTAGCTCTCATTCTGTCTAAGCCTTCTAATTTGATACCTCCAAGAACCGCTAGTTCTAATAGCTCGTTCTCATAGTACAAGGTTTCTTCATTGATTACTGATAGTTCTCCCATGAGTTTTAATATATTTACTGTATAGGTAAATTATATTTCTTCAAATTTACTGAATAATACAATCTTAATTTACTGTATATGAAAACTATTTTTACTGAATAATATAATTTCATACTTTCGTAGTGTTGTCTTTTAACTTTATAATGCAGTTTATTCTGCTTATGTGACATAAACCGTAATTATGGAAGAAAGCTATCAGTGGGTTTTAGAAAATATTCGTTCTATTCGTAAGCGAAAAGGGATTCTTCAATCTGAAGTAGCCAAAAAAGCAGGGCTTTCTAACAGTCAGTATTCTCTTTTAGAAAATGGCAAACAGCAACCGGGTATTGGAATTTTGCTTCGGGTGGCTAAAGCTCTTGGAGTAGATACCAGAGAGTTCTTTCATAAAGAGGACGAAGAGGACAATTCTTTTGAGAAAAAATTAAGGAAGCTTAATCAACTTTCTGATAAGGAAAGGCAAACCATAGAAGCAATGATTGATATTGCTTTACAGAAAAAGAGTTAAGCTGTTTTGTTCATTAAAATTTTCAAACGGTTATTTGGCACTTGGAGATCACATCGATTCTCTAATACAGTTGATCTAGCCAATACTACTACCGATGAAACAATACAGCTCCTACTTGATATTAGAGCTGCTCATCATGAGAGAAAAGACCATCGATTTGATAAAACCTTTAAGCTGTTTATTTTCTCTGACATTGTTAGAAAAGATATTGCCACTTTAGCCAAATACATGCATCTCGATAATTCTATCAGGGATAGAAACCTTTTTGGACGGCTAATGTCTATGACTATTATTGAGTTTCTGGAAGATATGAATATGCTGATTGGAGAGATCATCAGAGCTGAGTGGAAAGACAGCGTTCTTGAAGATTTTATCCCTGAAATAAAAGCAATTAACAAAAAATACGCCTCACTTAAAAAAGACAATAACAAACAATTAAGGGAGATTAGAAACAATGCTTCTGCACATAAAACTAAAGACCTTGATGACCTTTTATTTTATACCTCTGAAGCAAACTATGATGGGCTTATTTTCATAGTACATGAGCTCATTAACTACCATGCAATCATGCAAAAGCTTTCGACCAAAGTAATTACCAAGTTAACCGAAGAAGCAAAAGAGATTCATAAAGTAGTCTAAACAAAATATCAACGATTAAATTTTCTTCTGATAAGAGTTTTTAGGTGGAGCCATAAAATAAATTTCCACTGATTTTGCCAGATATTGGCATCAGATAAGCATTTGGTCACTTCTGACCTCGTGAATATACCTTCCTCTAAATTCTTGAGAGTTTGCAATGAATAGGGTTGGTATTTTCGCTTACAGCTTAATTTTCTGCCTTTTAGAATCCATTCGACTCCTAGAAAGTGTACAATCTCCTTTTTTTCAAAATTATTTCCATTTTTGATTTTGTATTCCATATTTCTAGCAAGAGATAAAGCATCCTTTACTTCATTTTTATTCTTCAATTCTTCTTGTTTTTGATTAAAAGCTTCATTCTCTATCGCCTTAAGTTTCTCTTTCAGCTCCAGAACACTTTCTTTCATTAAATTGCGAGTCTCTTTATCAGTTTCTTCTGATAAGTTCATTCGTATGTTTCGTAGTCTATTATTGAGTATCTCTTTTTTCTCATTCGTTATTTGATCTGAACCTTGAAAACGGAATATGTTTCCTCCACGATCCAATATTTCAAGTCCTAGTTCAATAAGTCCCTTAGATGGTGTAACGGAACGAATCATCTTTATCAGTTCCAATTCAAGACTCTTCTCACTTATTGGCTTCTCCTTACATTTCTTTACTTTACTCTTTCTGGTGCAGCAGTAATATCGATAAACCTTTTCCTCTCCTGTTGTTCTTAAGACATCTGCCTTTTCTGTTCCTGATACTGAAAATCCACAATTCCCACATTTTATTAAGCCTTTGTAAGCGAAATCTAGTTTTTTCTGTCTCGTCCATAGATTGCGACTTATCTTTTTTTGAACTTCTTGATAGTCACTAATGCTAATCATTTCAGGATGATTACCTTCATAAAGTTCTCCTTTCCATATAAAGTTTCCTGTATAAAATATATCTCGAAATATAGAGTAGAATGTACTCCTAGATATAACTTTCCCCTTTTTAGTATGAATTGGGCATTTAGCAATCATTTCTTTATAGAATTCATTAATGTTAGTTATTTCCTCACAAATAAGTCTGTCCCACAAATACTTTATTCTTTTAAAATATACAGGGTCTGCATAAATTTTACGCTCTCCTTTTACACTCCCCGAATCATTTATATATCCAACTTTTGCTTTCCCTGGAAACCACCCTTCTCTGATCTTCTTTTCCATTCCTCGGGTTACATTTTTTGCCAAGTCGATGATTTCCTGAGTAGCTAGATCAAATTCTACTCCGATCATTAATACATTATCTTCTGTTTTGTAATCTTTAAATGGAGTAATAATCTTTTTTATTTTCCCTTGTTGTAATAGCCACTTTATCGTTCCATTATCAATTGGATTTCTTGCTAATCGCTTTAAATCCCAAACTACTATCCCATCTGCTTCTCCATTTTCTATTCTTCTCACCATTTCATTAAATCCCTTTCGATTAGGTTCTTTTGCACTTTGGGCATCAGAGAATATTTCTACTACCTCTAAGTTCCTAACTGCAACAAGCTCTCGCATTCTTGTCATCTGATCATCAAGAGATTGAACTTGCTTGTCTCTCCGGTTGGTTGATTTTCGAGTATATATGAAATGTTTAATAATGGATTGTTAAATGTCAATGGGATTATAACCTGGAATACTAGCCATTTAAAGCTTTAATCAATATCTCTTGTTAACTCTAATACCTTTAAAAAGTTAACCAGGTAGCTTTTAGCTTCATTTCCTGTTAAGGTTTTACAATATTGCTGTCGATACAATTCTGTAAATCGCTTAAGGTCTGCTTCTGAAAAAATTGTCATGATCGAATTAATTATAATGTGAATTTATCATCTGCCCGATGCTTATCACACCGGGCAGTATTGTTAGCTACCTATCTTCTAAGTTCTTTTTCGCTTGGTAGTTTTGGAGGGTTGGCATAGTAAACATGAATGATGTTGGAACCTCTGATTTCTGCTTCAGGTCTTCCTTCTTCTCGCATTTCTTCTGCTTCCTCTTTAGAGAGATCGGACTCAAATATGAGTGCTTCTTTGGTTCTTGTATTGATGAACCATTGTTCTGAGAATATTCCATTGTAACTGGCTGCCATTTCTATCAGTAATGCCTGCATTTCTCCTAGCTCTTTGTCTGTAAGGGTAAGTGTTACTTCCTGCGGATAAGACAGCTCTCCGTCAAAATAATGATCTCCTTTGTGGTGTCCTTTCAGTTGTATATGCTCAAAATTTGTCATGAATTGTTTGATTAGTTGAGTAAAAGAAGGCTCCAAATAATGGAGCCTGCCGAACTGTTCTTTTTACTAAAATCGATTTTAGAGAATCATTGTATAGACCCTCTATTGACAATTCACTGTATTCATGTTTTAATCATATTAAGAATTCATGTTAGAATCATTAAAAAGTGGTTTGTGTGAAATTAAATTTCGATTTTCATCTCTTCTAAGTCGATAAGCTCAGGCTCTGAAACTTCATTGTAAGGAAGCTCAGGAGCTTCTATTTCTGACATTTCCTTCATCACAGGATTCTCGTAATAAGGATAGATCTGAGTGAGATAAGGTCTGTTGTTCCCAATTAGAACCAACACGCAGTTTTGCATACTATAAAGCTCATCCGCAGTTATTAGCTTCCTTGCCATCTCTCTAGGTTCATTCTTTCCTTCTTCATCGGCTGCATGTGGATTAACATACCTCTGTGTCGTCATTCCTAAACTGTCTGAAATGTTTCTGCAGGTTTCATACGATAAGCCAGGAAAGAAAATTTTGGTAAAACAGTTTGACATAATGATTCGACTGTCCGCATCCCCATACATTGAATTTAATTGAAAGGTGTCCTGAATAATTAGCTGCACTGAAACTCTCCGTCTTCTGAGCACCGTAATCAGTTTAGGGAGTGAGACGATCTTAAAATTTCCTGCTTCATCAGCAAATATCTTTACATCTAAGTCCTCTTCTGAAGGTGTTTCCATTAGGAAGTTAAACAGATCACTAAAGAGTAAACTCTTCATCATCGGTTCCCAGCTCGTTTCTTTATCAATGATAAAAAGTGCTGTTTTGCGCTTTCTAAGCGTCTTAAAGTTGAGTGTTTCCTTTGAGGTTAGTTCTGCAATCTCCTGATTGTTGACGAACTTTAGAGCTACCCGGGCAGTCATTACAATATCCTGCAATACTTCTTCTTTTGCACTTAGTAGTCCCTTGAATTGCAATTGAGTCTGTTTATCGGTGTATAGCATTAAATCAATTAGTGGTATTCCGTCTGTTCCAAACTGATCCAGGAGGGCTGAGAGGTTAGCGAGGTTATGGTATTTTTCATCCTGTGTTTTTAAGCCTTTAATCAAAAGATCTAATAGCTTCTTTGCACTCTCATTCCAAAAGCTGTCTTTTCCATTGGATTTTAAGGATGAGCTAATCAGTACGTCTGCCAGCCTAGCAATTTCTGTTGGAGAGTTGACATAAGCTATCGGATTGTAATAGTGACTCATTCTTGGATTCGCAAGATTCAGAATTTTCAAATCATATCCTTTACTTGCAAGTAGTCCCCCTGTAGCCTTGTAAATACTGCCATCAGGATCATTGATAATAAGACTTTCTTCTGCCTGTTGAATCCCAGGAATAACAAGTGAAGTCGTCTTCCCATATCCACTAGGAGCCAAAACTAATCCATGTTTTCTTGAATTATCAAGACTTATCTTATCTTCAAACGACCCATTAATTGTAAACCCCTTATGATTAGGTGAGAGTAATTCTTTTTTCTCTTTCTCATTCAAAAACCTACTTGTCCCATGTATACCTGAGTTCTCTCCTTTAAACCAGTTCTTGATTCGCTCTGTAAGTGGCTTTAAAAAAGGAGTTAATATGCCTAAGAGTAAATCGAATATGAATCCAATTAATCCTCCGACAAATGTTTTTCTAATGAATGTTTTTGATAAAATAACGAGAGCTACAATAAGTGTAATAAGTGCTAACAGTGATTCCATAGTTTTAAATTCTTGTAATGATTAATTAGTAATTATCTTCTTCTATCTTTTATAGCTTGCTTTTGTAGGTTCTTTTTCCCTCGATTTAAGAAGCGTTTTTTCCAAGAGTTGATAATTTTCCGATTTCGCTCAATTGCCATTCATAAGGGTATTCCTCGGTTCTTTTGATCGCTCTTAACGTTTGCGTGATACTTCATTCTTTTTCTTGTTATTGTCTCCTAATTCAAAAAATGCTTTCTTGTCTTTTTGCCTTCTGGCAAATGCTAGTTTTTTCCGGTATTCCCATTCAAAGGGAATTTTGGCGATTTCTTCCTTGCTTTTTGTTCTGTGCAACACCTTCCCATCTACATCAAGCAGAAAGTATTCTCTTTCCTTGCCTTCCTCTTTGGGAAGAAGAACTCTAATCGTTCCAAACTCTTCTCCATAAGCGTTATAAATAGTGGCTTCTTCTGCTGTTGGTTTTCCCCATCTGATATCACTTATCCAGACAGATCCGTTAAACTCCTTTTTAGGATTACTTTCTTTATTTGTTGTATCCATGATTATTAACTGTTATTGATTTAAAATTTTTACTTCTGATTTCTCTTTGATAAGTCGTGGCAATAGAGCCGATGATGATTTTCCAAAACCAATTGGTGCTATGGTTATCTGATGGTTTCTTATTTTGGCAGGCTTCTTTTTATGCTGCTTCTCTTTTCTCTTCTGATTCATTATTTTCTTTGTTATGATTATTCTTTCATCGGCTCATGCCTCTTGATTTTGATTGCCCTTTACCCAAATCTGCTAGCATCTTCGCTTTTGCTTTTTTCAATTCTTCAGGGCTATCTATATCTCTTGGCTTGTACTGCTGTTGCTTGAATTCTCTTTTGATCGCCTCTCTATATTTTTGTGCAAACTCTCCTGTAGTCATGATTTTGGATTGTCTTACTTCTTCTTTCGTAATTTCTCTCCCGGATAGCATTTGACGAATTTTACTCCAGGCAGCATCTCGTTCTCTCTTTGCAGTAGCAGCAAGCCTATTAAAAGTGGTCATAGAGTCACCAAAAGCAGGTTTCTGAGCCCGAAACATTTTAATCACATTACTGTGACTATTGGAATCGATGACTTCTCCCAAGAAATTGAACTTTTTAACCTGTTCTGTGGATAATCGATAGAACAACTCCTTTTCCTGATGTGATAATTCAGCAAATATTTTCTTTCCGTACTTATCAAGTCCTCTTCTTCTAAAGAATCGGTAAATGCTTTTAACAGGTCTTCTCGGTAGTTTCATATTCTCTTTAATGCATTAATTGAGTGATCTGTGACGTCCTTTTCCTATTTTCTTGTTCTTTTGCTTTAGAGCAATGAGTTCTAGTTGTGATTTAGTCAGCTTTTCTTCCTGTCTTCTTAAGTCTTCAATGTCGATACCCAGCTTGTCGAACCTGTAAGCGATGTTCTTGTGCTTTACTGAAGTGATCTTCCCATTCTTTCTTCTTTGCAGCTCTACTGCTAATTCCAAAAGCATATCGTAGAACTGATCTTCTGTGTAAGCTGATTTAAAGCACTTTTGTACCAGATTAATTACTTCTTGTTTCTTTGCTTCTCGTTTGCTCATTTGATACTTCTTTTCCAGTTTGGCATAAGTGCCTTTCTTTAGTTTCTTTCGATCATAGTTCTGATAGACAAATGATTTTGTAATCTGAGGGTAATTCTTCTGATACTCTTCAATCTCTCTTTTTACCGAATAGAACTTTTTGTTGTCCATCCTTGAAAGCTCCTTACTTCCCAGCTCTGAGCCTGAAATCACAAAATGGATATGGGGTTCGGGTTTAGCGTGCACAACTGCTATTGCTATACTGTCCTTAGCTCTCAATCTGATGTATTCTCTTGCAAAGTCTTCAAGCATTGCTTTGGTAATGTGTTTTGCATCTTCGCTATGCCACCGCATTACCTCGTGATAGAGCCTTACACGTTTTATATTCGGTAATGGGCTTAAGTATTTGTCATTCTCTTCTAATGCTGATTTTATTCCGCTGTAGTCTCCAAAAATGGTATTGTGATAAAAGACTTCATCACCCTTTGATCTTCCTCCGTAGACATAATCTAATAGTCTTGTAAAAGAACTAGGACCGCTTTTCCATCTTATTGATTTGACTATCACGCTTCGCCTCTTGAATAGCTAAAAATTCTTTCATCTTTCCTAGTAGCTCAGGCTCTTTCTCAATCCTTTCTTCTGCATACTCGAAAAAGTCCTTCGGTTCTTCCAATAGCACTTTTTGATTGTTTTCGATTCGTTGAAGTTGTTCTAATACCAAACGAAATTTGGCAGCATCAAAAAAACCTGTGCTATGATACTTGGAGGTGATCTGATTAATGTTCGTGCACGCCTTCCTCAGATCTCTCATAAAGAGTGTCAAATAATTATCATGCAGGCACACAAAGGTTTTATTGAAATAAGCATAGATTATTAGTTTAGTTAAATTAGAAGTACTTACAGCTTTCTTTTCTGCCATCTTTTTTAGCGTTGAATGAAGTCCGATATCCATATATACATTCACACTTGGATGGGTCTTTCTATACTCCTGGTTATATTTCTTGTGATCAAAATTCATTTTCTTCTTAAATGCTCTAAAAAGTCTAAGGCTCTGATTTTGGTGACTGAGAGATAGCAAATGCTAAATCCCAATCACCATACTTTCTACTTGAAACTTATTTTTGATTTTGAACGCTTTTTCCGATTTGTATGCCCTGCATTATACCAGATACTTGCTTTTTTGTCAATCTTATTCCATAGTAAAGGAAGCTCCTAACTCTTCGAAAATGGCCTGCCAATAGGCAAACATGAGAGGTGCTTTTTCTCTGTGTTTTCCCTGTAAAAGTTCTCTTGGCTGAATACAATATACCTTAACTCCTTCAAGTGAATTAGCTTCTTTTATCTGTGGCCATTTTGCTAAAATTCTTGCAGCATCCTTTTTGCCAATTTCCTTTGCTTCAGTATCATCTTTAGGAGGTGTTTTGTAAAACCCACGCTCTTTAGAGTTTTGAAGCATATCGGAAACATAGACCACTTTCTTAATGGTATTACTGTCTTCTTTTGCAAAATTCTCAGCAGCTATGCGGAGGGTTGACCACAAATCAGTTCCCTTTTGTGCTTCTTTGGAAACAGGTGTTTCCATTGCTTTTTTTAGCATGGCTAAAAAGTACTGCTGTTCTGATTTGATCTTGTTTTCTCGCTTTACAAGCTCCTGTTTTTGTCTTTGTTCAGAGAACTCTGCAAAGTGATCCGGTAGCTTAAATTCGCTTAAAACATATCTTCCAAACAGTTCGTTAGAACCGCTTGAATTAGTGATAAAATAGATAGCTGTTTCATCTTTAGGATTCTGAAGACCATCGTATGCAATGGGTCTTAACTTTTGAATCATTCGTTTTCTGACCACCTCATTCATTGAGTCGGACATATCCAAAAGAAAGATGGTTGATTGCTTCTGTGATTCTTCTTGTACAAAATGTTCTTCTGTATTACAGGAAGAAAGGAAAATAAATAGGCTTGATACTAAAATAACTGTGCTCTTAATTGCTTTCATAATTTCTAAGATTTATTAATGATTAAAATGATTTACTCTTTAAGGTTGAAGGCTATTTGCCATCGGGGAAATTGTTCTTTAATCGGCTGTTAAAGATGTCCGTCTTTTCATGGTGCCAGTCACTTCCTCCATAGCCGGCTTTGGCGATTCCAAATTGCATTTTGATGTAATTGGCATCTCGTTCGTCTCTGGCTTTTCTGCGAAGTTTGTTCAGCTTTATCTCTTGCTCTTTGATTTCATCCAGATCAGCAATAACCACCCGACACTTTTGAAGGTCTGCGATCTTCTGCCTTGCCTGTTGATGGGTTCTTTGAAGGTGATGGCGGGTCATTAGAATCTTTAGAATAAAATGACCCATAGCAAAGCTTACAGCTTCAATGATTCCTAGCGCCAAGACAAAAATTAAAAAGCAGAATTGAATCAAATTATCCGTTAGTATTTCTACCTTGTATTCTTCAAGCGTTGTACTGTTTTCAGAAACACCTTTTAAAATATTTTCAATCTTCTTTTTTCCTCTTTCAATTTCTGCATCAATTGCTTGTTCGTCTGCCATTGATAATTCTAGTCTATCAATTTTTTGTTGCGAATCATTCTTAATTTCAACAATAGCCTGAGTGATCTGATCTTGTGCTACAGAGCTATTACGAATAGGAGCATAAGCAAGCAATGTTAAAAGCCCTAATGCACATAAATAAATGCTTGATTTAAAATATATTTTGGAGTTAGGATCCTTGTAATATGCTTTTTCAATCTGTGCTTCATAAGGGACTTTGATTAAGAATGCAATCACAACAACACTCGCTGCCATGAAATCGGATTCCCATCCATACACACCAAATACTCTGCTAACAGCTCCCTTGGCTAATACAAATTCTCCTGCACCTGCAGCAAGAGCCACCAAAAAATAAATGAGGCAGCTAACAGGGTTAAATATCCATTTTCGCCATACCGTTGGATTGTTGTTTTGATTCAGCGCATAGGAAGGGTTTTCTACTCGAATAGTTTCTTCCATCTGCTCACTAAGGCCTTCTTCTAAGTTGTATTTCTTATGAAGCTTTCCCGGGATTTCGTGTTTGAGTAGCTTTTTTTTCTGCTCGATTTCTTGCCGGAATACTTTTTCATGTTTGCCTTTGGTGATAGCTTTTTTACGCTCTTTTAATTCTTTGGCAGCTCCTTCTAAGGAAAGTAAATTATTTTCTGACTTGGTAAAGTCAATCAGTAGTTTAGGGTCATCAAGACCTGTCAATGCAGACAACATGGACAGATTCTTCCTACTTTCTGTTGATCCTATTGTGTCATCATGCACCGAATTTCGGCTGCCTTCAAACGGATCGTAGGCTTTTGGTCCTTTGTCTTTTTTGGATGGATTTTTAAACATCTCATTAAGATTTTGTTTCCCGACTTATGTCGATTAACTGTCTTAATGCAGGATGTTTTAGTTAAATGACAAAATTTATGCTCCTTCGTATTTGAAACCTGCCCAGTAATAAGGATGATCGTAACCTTTTTTCTTCATTTCATCATCTTCAATGAAAAATCGCTTGGTCATAGTTAAAGCCATACTATAGCTGTAATCAACCTCTTTATCAAAAACAAATTCATAGAATTTTTCAAAGAAGATGCCAGTTGCTTTGTCTTCAATTGCCCAACGAGATGATATAACTGATTTTGCTCCAGCACACAAAAAAGCATGAGATAATCCTAACATGCCTTCACCGGTATAATCGTAACCAATCATAGTATTACATGCAGATAGAATTATTAAGTCACAATTGATATGCATAGCTCTAATATCAGACGCATACAAAAAGCACTCTTTTCCAACTCCAGACGAAAAACTAAGAATCAATGCACTTGAATCCGGAATTTCAGGAAAAAAAATCCCATGCATTGCAAAATGTACAATAGCATAATTATTCTCAGTTAAAAAAGATTCAACTTTTTTCTTTGAAACCTCGTTATTCATGAATATTGAACTGTTTAGCTCGTTCTTTCCAATTGTTCTGGCAATAACTTTTGGAAAGTTTAGATTTACCCAATCACTAGAAGGATATTCAGTAACACCAAACAGCAGAAAGCCTTTGTTGGAGTTAAGTTTTCTTCTTTTATTTAAACTTCTCCATACTAAAAGTGACGTGCAATAAATAACATCAAACTGATTTACAAGGTATTCATCGTTAGAATCTTTGAGAGCTTCAATCGGGATAAGTCCTATTTTATCATCAGGAATTACAATAATAGTTGTCTTACCTGCAAACGAATCTATATTACATTGAATAAACATGTCATAGAATTTCCTTGAAAACCTATTTGTTATTCGATTTGCTGCCTCTTTAATTTCTTTCGGTGCTGAACTAAAAAAATTCATTGCAGCAATAATTGAAGGAAAGAAGCTTAAATGATCATATTTTGAGAGATGATATTTAACTCTGGGCTTAGATTCAAAATGTTTGTGCCATTGTGAATCTAATACCACTCTTGATAATCGGTTCCAAACCTTCCAATTATTTTCTAAGATAATTTCCTGCATCTCTCTAAACTGATTCACTTCATAAACTAACTCCATTGGAATATTAAATAGATTGGTGATGCGCTGCTCGATAGAGTTTGATTGAATTAAAAATCCACTAACGCTATAAGGTGTAATCGGCTCCGTTAATATTATAATTTCATCTTTCTCAACTTCCAAACTATCAATACGGTCGATTTCTTCAATAATATTTCCTCTATTATTAAGATGCTGCTTCATTAATCTTGCTCTTCCTTTTTCAGAAATCATAAGGTCTTCTATAAGGTTATCCTCATCAACAAAAGCAGTCATTGATCTTATTATGGGGTATTTATTCTCGAAAAAACCTAAAAAATTGTGCTCATTGGATAGTTCAATATCACTGCCAAAGCCATCATTATTCATATTATCGTACAGAAACTTAGCTTCTCTTAAACTTTCATCTTTCTCCTTGTAGTTGGTCTCATATAATCTTACCAATTCTGAAAGTTCATTTATATTACCCTTCATTAATGATATGAATGAAAACCACACGATATAATTTTGGATAAATGTTTGAGGAACTTTATACTGAGATATGATGCTTCCAAGTTCTGAGATTTCTAGTTCAGCATCTTCAAATTCAGCCCAGTGTATGTTCGCAGGGATGGATAAAGAGAGTAAGATTAATCGAACATTTATAGCTTTGGGTTCATCCATCATTGATTCAATCTCTGAAAAAACTTGTTTAGCTTTCTCTTTCTCCCACCAATGCACATAAATCATATAGATCCCCTTCTTTATTATGAGGGTGCTAAGAATATCGTCTTCTTTTGAGGCATACTTATTTGCTATTTTATAAAATTTCAATGAAAGTGGAATATTCTTTTGCTCATTATAAATCTGAGCCTTCTTTAAATAGCACCAACCTTTTCTGAATACATTTCTTCTATCCAAATATTCATCTATAAGCCTTAGTGAAATAGAGAAACTAGCAATGGAATAATGTAAATCAAACAGCTCGGAAAATAAACCGTGCCATTCTTCTGTAGCAAATTGATTTTGAGATGAAAACAAAACTAACTTAAGTTTAGTTAGAACTCTTGATTCGCTTTTTAAGCTGCTTGTCTCTTTTTGCTTTTTTGCAAGATCTATTAATGCATTCCAGTGTAATTTTTGAACATGATATAAGTCCTTGAATGATTTATTGGACATATACCTTTCATTTAGTACTTTCCACAATTCTTCTACTGATTTGTCGCTTTGAATATCTTCAAGTATTGATAACTGATTATCGATAATAAAAATTAAACTACGTTCATTCCCATTAGTAAAATGAGGATTCTTTCGAACTGCCTTTAGGATTCTTTCATCATCACTATTTTTCACTGCATCCCTTATCCTAGAATAAGCCCACTTCAAGTATTTGGGTGATGCCATCAGGAGTTTCTTTCTATCATTGGATGCAAACAAATCTGCATCTAAAAAGCCATCTTTTGATAAGCTAGCAATAGTTTCTGCGAGAATCACAAATCAGGATTTACTAGTTTTCTAACTTCTTACTTATTGAGTCAGGGGATTCTCCATGTTTAACCAGTACTTCCTCAGCCGACTCTTTTACTATTAAAAGGTTTCCAATCTGATGGATACTATTCCACTCTGATAAGGCTTTAGAGAAAATCTTCATTTCCTTAGAAGGTAATTCAATCTCAATTTCTCTTGAAGGAGCGTTCAAAAAGCCTGCTGTATTGCCCGGAATTATTATGTCTATTTGATAATTATCAGAGAATAATGAAGATAAGTATTGGTATAAATTAATTAGTGAACTTTTGACAATATTTCCATCTAGAACAACCTTTAACTTAAATCTAATTACCCCTGGATTAATTAATGTATTACTTAAACCAAATTCTTTTTCATTAGTTTGAACATTCCGTCCAACATCAGCATTGAATGTCTCTGAAAGTAAACTAAGATCTTCATGACTTTTAACATAAGCCTCAAATCGTTCTTTTAAATATGGATTCAATTCTAAAGCCTGTTCAAACTCTTCTCTTTCTGCTCTCTTAAACTCTTTATGATATCGTTTATAGTGTATTGCCCGATCTTCAACCGCATTGAACCATAATCGATATCCTGCCTGAAAGTAGGATTCTACCTGAATGAAATAATCCTGAAAATCTTCATCGTTTTCTAACTTGTCATCAATCTCATCTTCTTCCTCTTCAGAGGCCGTATTGGTCAGATATTTAGTCAGGATCTCATCTATATAGTCTTCATCTGCCGAGTCTTTTGCAGCGTTATTTTTAACTCCTAAACATTTTTTTAACTTCCCTGGAATTCTCTTAAACCTAACCTGATAACTATTAGCTTCTAACTTTTTCCCGTTTTTCTGATTAAGGATTTCCTTGATCTCTTTAAAACTTAGTCCATCATATGTTCGCATTTTAAACAAGTCCTTATCCTCTTGGTCAAGGCATTTATCAATAGCTTCTTTAAGTTTTTCAACAATTTCTCCCATTTGCTCATGGTTATAATCTGACTCTTCTTCAGAAAGATGTTCTGCATCTGAAAGGTCAACAAATTTTACCTTATCCTTTTTACGTTTACGGTCATCCCTAACTTCATCCGAAATACCTTCAGTTATTTCTTTTCTTTTCTTATCCTTACTCTTCCTTGAAACTCTCTTTTCTAACCATTTTTCTACTTTATTGAGAATCATATATGTTCCAATGTAAGTTGAAACAAGTGCTTCATATATGTAGATTGAATCGTCAATTTCTTTTGAGATTCTCGTTAAAACCTCTTGTAACGCTTCCTTAGCTAATGTTTTTATTGAATCATCGTCATCTCCAAGCAGTAAATCTGACCATTCATATCTTTTCAGTTGACTGATCGCTTTTTGCTCATACCTTCTCAGTGCTTTATCTTTGTATTTTTCATCTCCCAGAATATACCACTTGTAAATATCTTCCAGCTCCATCTCCCGATATGAAATGTTTTGAATGAACTCATAATTGTATTTCAAACCCAACTCTTCAAATTTATCCTGATACGGTAAGTCTATCAGATATCTACCGGATTGTAGCTTTATTTTAAATTCAGAAAACGAAATATGATAAATTAAGTAAGTAATAAATTCATCCGTTTTCCAACGATTGTTTAAGTGTTTCAGATTGGTATTTCTTCCAAATCGTCTTTGAAATGTCTGGTTTATTTCACCAAGAACGTTTAAAATAAATGTCTGATTACTAAATTGAACTCTTGTACTCTTTGCAAGTTTTCCAAGCACAATTATTTCCTTTACGTGTTCTTTTTTTATTCCTTTAGCTATTGAAACTCGGGCTTCTCGGCTTTCGCAACACTGAGAAATAAACTCTTCTGCTTTTCGCTCTTTTACTAATTCTTCCATACAAGACAAAAGAATTCATCAAATAGAAATCAGTCAATAGCACAGTTGTGCTATATTTTATAAGGAAAGAAATTTATCTCCTTCAAGGTCTAATTTATGACCAAATTGAGTGAGTCGATATACACTCCTGGTATTTGCATCACCTTTTGCAACATTATAAAATAAAGAGAATTCTTTGGGGTTTAATCGACCTTTTGCAAAATCCAATAATTGCTGTTGCTCTGATTCTGATAAGAAGTTAGTATAACGCAATCGCCAGGCACGAATCTCAGCATACTTACTTTCTTTATCAATACATGACGTAACTAAATCATCTTTATCAATAATACTTTCTATAAATTCATATACACCAAGTTCTATTTCGTCCCAATCTTTTCTCAACAAAACCAAGAACTTCATTAGGTTCTCATAAAACTCTCGCTGATTGGAAAGTTCCTGATTTGATTTCAATAGGTTCTCAAATCTTTTCCTTTGTTCTCTATTGAATTCATCAAGTTCGTACGCATTAAACAAATCTTCCTTTGTCCAGTATTCAGGTACGCCAACCATAGACTGTATGTTTTCTTTTGAGTTGTCTGAATTGGATTCACTTATAAGATATTGTTAGAGTATAGAAACAGCATAATAAAACACAAATAGCACACTGTCAAATTTTAATAAATTCTTAATCAACTCTTTTAAAAGGAGCTAATTCCTCTTTAGAATCCGAGGGTAAAAGTTTGGATTCAAGATACATCTTGGTGATCTCTGAAATGGTATTAACTCCCAATTTCTTTCGAATGTTCTCCTTATGTTTATGAACAGTATGTTTTGAGATGAAAAGCTGTTCTGCTACTTTAGGAGCTGATATGCCTTTCGCTAACTTTTCAAATACCTCATATTCTCTTTTGCTTAAACTCCTTAGTGGAACATCTACATAAAGCAAGGGAGAAAGTTCCTTTGAAATATATCTCTTGCCAATAGCTACGTCCTGAATCGCCTGTTTGATCTCCTTTAATCCTGCATGTTTGGGTAAGTACGCATCTGTCTTTATATCCAGATAAAGTGATTGGATAATTTCAGGTCTTTTATTGACTGAAAGGACAATGATTTTTAATCCTTTGTAAGCTCTCTTGATTCTCTTACAAAGCTCTATGCCATCCATTTCAGGCATTTCAAGATCAATCACAATTATATCAAATTCCTCTTTCCTGAGCTTTTCTAAAGCTTCTTTTCCTGATAATGCAATAGATACCGTAATAGAAGAATCAATCACCTCAATCGCTATTTGCAGACTTTCTGCTAATGCTCTTTGATCGTCTACGATTAAAATATTTAGCTGCTCATCCATTCTTAAAGTGGGATTTTGATTTCATAGGATGTTCCGTTTCCTAATTCTGATTGAATAATGACTTTTCCTTCAATTGATTTAATTCGTTCTTTAATGTTTCTTAAACCCTTACCTGAGTGCTGTTTCTCGGTCTTAAATCCTAAGCCATTATCTTTCACAGATACAATCAGTTTATTTTTTTGCAAACTAAAACTAATGTCCGTTTTTGTTGAGTTAGCATGTTTTCTGATATTTTCAAGAACCTCCTGAATGATCCGGTAAAGTTCACTTTGCTTATACTCACTTAAACCATTCAACGTTTTTTCTGCCTTATTTTCATACGACAACTCTACCTCACAATAAGAAGCCCATTCTTGTATAATCAGTTTAAGGTTCATTGAATAATGTCCTAAAAACAAGTCTCTTCCATACAGTTTATTGGAAATATGAGATACATCTTTTGATATTCGTCCAAGGTCATTGATAAGAGGATCTAACTTGTCTCCCAATCCTTCTTTCTCCTGAAGAACTTCGGTCTTCCTCTTTGTAAGGGTTAACTGTGATGCAATACCGTCATGAAGCTCTTTTGAAATTCGTTTACGTTCATGCATCTCAGCATCAGATTTTATACTTAACAGTTTCTTTGTTGTTTTACTTTTCTGATAGAAATAAAGCGTGAAGAGCAAAGTCAATGCAATAATGACAATCGCCACAATTAAAAAAAAGCGTTGATCTGCCTTTTTCTGTTCTTTTAAAAGATTTAGTTCGGTAACAGCTTTTTCTTCATTCAGCTTCGCTATTCGTTTCTGATCTTGTGCTTTATCGTATTTTGATTCAAGAACTAGTAGTTTAGTTTGGATTCTTTCTGAGCTGATAGAATCTTCAAAGCTCTGACATTGCTGTTGTATAAAATATGCTTTTTCAAAAGCTCCCTGATGCTCAAAATACTTTGCCTGCTGTTTCGCTACATCAATTTTTACATCTAACGAGCCAATAGAGTCTGATAATCTTAGAGCTTCATTGATATAAGCCTTTGAATCTGAATTGTACTCTGATGCTTCTGCAAGCAGAAGAAGAGAAGCCACTATTCCGTTTAGATCATTATACGCTCTTCGAATAGTTAGGCTGTGTTCAAGTTTTGTTTTTGCTTTCCCGGTTTCTTTTAGTCTAAGGTACACTTCGCCAATGTTAGCTAGCGTTGAAGCCTGCCGTTGTTTCAGCTCTAAAGATTCTTTGATTAAAAGGCTTTGATTGAAATAGTTTAACGCATCAGGATAGTTCTTTCTCTTTAGCTCTAATAATCCAAGATTATTAAGTGCGATAGCTATTCCTAAACTATCACTCGTACTTTGCGTTAAATCGAGTGATTTATTAAAGTACCCTTCTGCCTTTTTAAATTGACCTGTTTCCTGAAAGGTATTTCCTAGTGTGTTTAAAGCAAAGGCTTCGCCTTTTGAGTTCTTCGTAGCAGAAAAGCCTTCAATGGATTGAATGATAGTTTCTACAGATTCGTCATATAAACCAATTCTGTTTAAGGTATTGGCTTTGTTTAATCGAACAATGGCAAGTTCATCTGTATGGTCTAAACTATCGCTTAAATAATGCTTAAGCGATTTATCAAGATAATTAAGTGCTTCAATTAACCTTCCCTGTTCTGTCAGAACAAGACCTAAATTATTATACCCCCCTGCAATCTCTTTTGAATTAAGGATAGAATCATAATGAACTGAGGTTTTAAAATGAAGTATTGCACTGTCTAAGTTTCCTTCATTCCAATAGGCATCACCAATCAATGTATGGTACTTAGATAAACTGTCCTCACTGTTTTGATGCTCTATTAGTTTCTTTAAACTGTCAATAGATGTATTTCCATACAGGACGATTGAAAAGAAGAGGAATGATATGATTGTTAAGAGCCTCATTGTTATTTGCAATATCCACATTATCAAATAAAAAAAGAGCTTCATTTCTGAAGCCCTTTTTTTAATCTCTAGCTGAGCGGTGTCAGATAGTCTGACCCGGTTAAATCATCTTCACTTTCGATGATTCTTTCATAATACTCAAAGTCATCATGTTCAATGATCACTGTGGCAGGTAATGTAATGTTATCTGCTACATAGAAGTTTTCACTATCAAATTCAGGAGTTACAGTAACTCCTTCATAATTGATTTGAACATTTGCTCCCTCAACGATATCACCGGAAGCTAAAGATTTTACTTTCTTTTTGATGGTTAAACCACCTAAATCGGAATTTTTTCCCATGTCTATAATTTTTAATATTCATGGGTTTTAATGCCAACTTTAAGATGAGTATGACAAAAAATTTGACATTACTCTATATCAACTTATTGTTGCCGTATATCATTGAGGTATTTCTTTTTACTTAACTCAACTCCGTAGTAAGAATAATGAGTTTGATAGCCATGTTTTGCACCAACCACATAGTCAGTTTCATATTTCACCTGCCTGTCACGTTTACTATCGTAGAACTCCAACGCCTTATCATGCAGGAATCCATTTTGATAAGTCTCTTCAATTGCCAGATAAGTTAGCTTTCCTTTGATTTGACTCTTTTTCCATAACCTTAAAGTACCATGTAACTTTCCATCTAAAAAGTGCTTTTCTTCTCTTAATGTGATCTCTCCGTCTACCTCCCAATAGTAACGCCACCTTCCTTCAGGTTCTCCACTTTTATACGTTCTTTCTACTTTCACAAAGTCTTCTTTTTTATCCTCAAAAGGGCAATGAATATGATATTCCATATACTTTCCATCGAGTTTTCCTTTGGTATAGTTTTTATCATTCTTTAAATAGAACTCACAGCCTCTATCCCAGAGCAATGAGTAGGATTGAGCGTTACCGTGCAAGGTATCATTAAGATAGTTTTCAAAAGACCAACCTGAAAGCACATAGTAATCTACATAGTCATATTCCCATTCTTTCTGAGTTCCGTTTCGCATCATTTTGGTTCTTGGTATTTCCTTTTTCTTAAGGTATTGCTCTTGGGATTCATCGTGTCTATAGATCATGTATTCCCGAATGGTGTCCTTAACAACAACACCATTTTCTATTTCAGGTCGAACTGCATAGGCAGCAAATTCTGCATCTTCTTCCAAAAGAATACTGTCTGATACCATTCCTGTATATGGCTCTTCTTCTCCTTTAACTGTCCATAAGTTATTTTTAAGTTCTAATTCTTCTGTCGTTAAGGTCCGTGTCCGATCACACGCATATAATGCTACTACAATGAGTAGATAATTTATTCTTTTCATTTTCTTAATGTTTTAATGGTTTTTCTGATAGCGTAGTAATTGTTGAGCCGACTGCTCCTAAGAAGAACCCCGATGCTCCGTAGTCGAATATGGTATTCCATGAACCGAGATACCAGCAGTAACCAAAGATAAAAATGGAATACAACCAAGCCCACCCTCCAAGGGTCTGACTGTTAAAAAGTGCCATTATTCCTGATACTCCAAACAGTATCGGAGTAATCAGAAAAATGACCACTTTAGTCGGAAGATGACTGGGTTTAATAAAACTCTGACTATCACAAAACTTCAAAATATTGTAGCCAGATATGTCTACAAATTCTGAAAGAAAGGGGACTTCAAAGCATGGAAGGAAAAAGCTTACAATAAGCATAATTCCTCCTGCCTGAATCGCATAGCGATTCTTCAATTCTTCTAAATCTATCATGATGTTTTCTTTTTTGCCTGAGAGCTGAGGCGATTAATTCATTTGAATTTTGGCAAAAAAGAAGCGTGGCTCTCATGCTAACTATCCCGAAAGGTCTGCGAAAACCTGAGAGAATAATACAGCAATATTGAACCACGCCATACTGGCGCACCAACTCGCATATATTTTTTCTCTCTTTTTTTAATTCGCAGTTAATCGGGAAAAATATATTAGCAGCACGTAAATCTTATGCCTTTTGTTTTTTTAAGGCTTTATATCATAGGCGAATCTTTTTCATTTGAGATCATAAAGGTAAGAAATGAAAATTCCCTTTCTTCCTTTAGATGATCGTCTTTTTTATTGGAAGATTCGCCAATGAGCTGCCCCGAAATTGTTGCCTGAGCAACAAGCAAGTTCGCAGTTTTACCTCAAAATAAATTTTTGGGTAAAACTGCCTAACTTGCCAAAGGAGGTTTCCTTTTGGATATCCTCTTCTTTTTATGAGCTTTTATAATAGCTCAGTTGATTGTTTTTTAATCCCAAAACCTGCTTGCCTTTCTTCGTTGTATAGCCCTCAATTACCTTTTTAATTCTGGGATAAGTGATCTTTTCACAGATATCATTTTCATTATTAGTAATCAAAATGCAGTTCCGCTTTCCACCATCTTTTTCATTTTGAAGCATCACCCCATGAAGTGTCGTTCCGCTTCCGGCAAAGAAGTCTAAAACGGTTAAATCCTTCTTTGGAAATAGTTGTAATATAAAATTTATCAACTCTATAGGCTTCGGAAATGAGAAATGGTCATCAGGTAAAATCTCTCGTAGGAGATTCGCTCCTCTAGCGTTTGGAAAATCAATCATAGCTTTATGAGGTACTGATCTTTGAACCAAGTTGTCTTTATTATCGACAAACTGATACTGCTTGAAATATACCTTTCATTTGTCCTTTCTTTTCTTGAATGCAATAAAGTCATTTTCTAATCCCCACCTGAGTTTTTGTTGACTTCACCGCCAGGTATGAGGTGTACCGATTTTATTGCCTGGTAGGAGCTCTGAACCATCAGGAGCTTTGATGATATAGTCGAGTGTTTTGCTGTATGCTCCTTTGTATTCTAAGTCCCTTAGTGCATATTTCCCTCTTCGCTTTTCATGGCTGTCTGAGAAGCAATATTTAGGATTGTTTGCAGGGTCTAGTTGCATTTGAGTAAAAGTCAGCTTCTGCTTGTTTTTGGCATAACAAAGCAGATAATCAAACTCAACGGCAATGTGCTTCGATCTGTTACCAGAGCTTGACTTACACTTTCGGATAAAATTGCAGACAAAGTTTTCTTCCTTAAATACCTTATCCAGTAGTAGTTTAAGGTGTGCCTGCTCACTGTCATCGATAGAGATAAAAATTGCTCCATCATCACTTAATAAACTTCATGCAAGCTTTAATCGCTTTTCCATGAAATTAAGCCAGTCCTGATGTTTGAATTTATCTGTGTAGTTAAAGTCCGTTCTGCTTGTATTGTATGGTGGGTCGATATAAATCACATCTACTTTCTCTTTGAGATGGGGTTTAAGTTTCCTGAGTGCAGCTAGATTGTCTCCTTCAATTAAAGCGTGTTCCATGCCTTGATTATTGACTTTTCTATGCGTTATTTCTTTGAATATGCTAGATAAAAAAGGGAATCTAAATTGACTCCCTTTCTTGTGATGGTCCGAGGACTTAATTGGTTGATGTAAATCTATAATTGAGCTGTAAAATTAATATTCCTTCTTCTCGAATTTAGGCTACATTATACCATAGAATACCTCTTTTTGTCAAGCTCCTAAGAGGGCTTTCCCCTTATCCATGGTTACTGAGTTTACCGAAGTATTACTCTCAAAAATCTTTACCCAAAGATAGTTGTCCACGCTTTTACAAGGCTAAAATGCATTTTGACAAAAATCTCCAGCCACACAAGTAATCGTGACTTTTTTAATGGTTTTGTGCGGTAGTATTTTTCTCAAAAGCCTTGTCAATTCAGCCATTCCGCCAAACTTCTTAGTGGGTAAGATTTTTTTTAGCGCGAGGTTCCATCCGAGCCATTCGCACTTTTTTATTAACCCGCCAATTTTTTGGCACAAACTTTATTTAATTATGGCAACAACAGTAGCCCCAAGTAAAAACGGAACAGCTAAAAAAACTGCTCCTAAGAAAGCAGCAACTGCTGTAAGTGTTAAACCAGCTTCTAACGGAAAAGAGCAAAAGGTAGTTCAGCTTGAACCCTCTAATATGGTCGCTCTTAGAAAAGAAAAGTTTAGACAATTCTTTTCTCTTCAGGAGAAGCACGAAAAACTGATTAAAACACAGCACAAGCTGTCTGAATTAATCAATCAGAATGACCCCATTGATGGTTCATTGCAGCTTATTATTAAGGATAAGGACGATAACAGCTATAACAGTGATGGAAGGTTTGGAACAACAAACCAGGAAATCATTGCAGAGGCTTTAAGCTGTCTTAAATCCAAAGTGGATTTTATGCTGGATGAAGTAAAACAGGAAATCCTTGAAGTAAGTATTTAATCCAATTCGAGCCTGCCTTTTTGGAGCAGGCTCTTAAACCTTCTTTACCATGAACACAGATAAAAATAAACAGGACGTAGTAACTGCATTTAAGGATATGTTAGACAGCTTGGCTTATAACGGATATGCAGAACACTTAGCAGAAAACGACCCGATTCTCTATAAATATGAGTTCGAGAATTTCATGAACATATACTGCTTCTAATGACTGAAAAAGAAACACTACACGATATTTTTTCTAAATCAATTATGCTTAAAAAAAAGCTACTCTTAGCGATGGATAAAAAATGTTCGGCTAAAGCTACGGCAGAAGTAATGCGTGAATATTACAGCTTGGAATTTCGTTCTGCCAAAACTGCTCTTTGTTTTGTGGAAAGCTTTTTTGAAAATCCTGTCTATTGATAGAAAGTTATAGGTTTTAAGTCATTGAGTCAATTAAGCGTTGCCAAAAGTATTTGGAGCGTTTCAAGCACAAGAAATGCTCCTTTGGATTCCTACTTGATGCTTTGGCACTTACTCCAACTTTTTAAAGGCACGTTTAATTTTAATTCAATGCCTTATGAAAAACCTTATTAACCGTTTCTTTAATCAATCTGAATCTTTTGAAAAAAGTGCCTGTTTACAGGAAATACAGCTTTCTTACAAGCGAAAAGTAAAACTGGAAAACAGATTCAGCATTAAACAATCTTCTGATGCGAGCAAATATGCTAAAGCCATCTGGGATGATACCATTGAGCTAAACGAGAGTTTCTATGTTTTATATCTTGATAGAAAGAACAATGTACTTGGCTGGATAAATCTTGCTAAAGGTGGTGTTTCGGGTGTAGCAGTAGATCAGAAAATTCTCTTTGCCACAGGTCTAAAAGCGCTTTGTTCGGGAATCATCGTACTGCATAACCACCCATCAGGAAACCTCAAACCATCCGAAGCCGATAGAAACATAACCAACAAACTGCTTAAAATTTGTAATCTTTTAGATATTGTTCTTTTAGACCATATCATCATTACTGAAGAGAGTTTCTTCTCTTTTGCAGATGAAGGCCTTCTTTAAGAAGGCTTTTTCGGGAATGGTCAGAATAGATTTTGATAAATCTTCTGTTTAAAGATTTTCAAAACATTTCTGGAGCTTGTTTACAAAGGGTGTTTTCTTTCTTCTTCTATTTGAATAATTCTGTTACTCTGGTAATTACTTCTTCCCAATTCTCAATCAAAGAATAGATCCCGACAATCACCAAAACAATTGCAGCTAAGGCAAGATTGCCTTTGAATCTGCTTTTCAGATTCTTTTCATAATTATCCATTTCTGAAAGGTAGGAATTTCATAATTTCAATTTCGTGAATATAGAAGAATACATAAAACTCCCTTTGAATGACCGTGCCGATGTCCTCTGGAAAAATGCTGTCTTTGTGGATGACAGAGTGATCTATAATAAATTCACGATTGCCATTTATCACCTCTTTAATTTTTATGTGGAAGTCTATTATTCTGTTAAGGACAATTCAATCAAAGATGTGAAAGCAATTCATCAGGAAGAGGATTGGGATGGTTATTTAAACAGCATCAATCTAGATTACTTAATGAGATCGTAATGAGTTTTTTTAATCCATTTTATTTTGGCTTACCGCTTTTAGTTGTTGCAACTATAATAAGACAAAAGTCAAAAATTTCGACATTATTAAACTTATCAATCGTTTCTGCCTATACCTTAATTGTATATCAAATAAACAATTGGATTGGACATTATACATATTATTTAAGGTATGTATTTATAGTTTTATTGGCAATTTTATGGGTCAAGACATTTCTTAATTTCAGTAAACTCAATCTAAAATTCAAGCCATTAATTGACATTCCAAAAGGTTTAGTTTTATCCTTGTTTATCGGTTATATTTTTGAAATTAGTGAACCTTCTATTTATACTCAAACAAGGATTGATTTACTATTTCCTCTAAAAAATGGCACTTACGTTATAACAGAGGGAGGGAAAACTCATTATTCAAATTATCATATGAGTAGAGATGTAAAAGAAAGGCAAGCTATTGATATAAGTAAAATCAATTATTTAGGAAGCCCTCTAAAAAACATTACTTTGAAAGGCACTAGTAACAATCAATTTTTGATTTTTGGTGATAGTATTTTTAGTCCTTGTAATGGGGTAATTACAAAAATAGATAACAACAATAATGACCATGAACCTGGTGAGTTCAATAACACTTTGTCAGAAAGTCCTAATCTCATCAAAATTTCTCACATGGAATTTAATATTACTATTGCGCATCTTAAAAAAGGTACTATATCTGTTCAAGTCGGAGATCTTGTCAAAGAGGGTGATTATTTAGGGTTGGTTGGAAATTCAGGTCAAAGCACAGCTCCACATTTACATATTCATGCCGAAAAGGGTGGCACCTCTGCAACTATGTTTTTCAACGGAAAAAGCCTTGAAAAAAACGACTTAGTTTTTTTATAGACAATTATTTTATTTTTACTTGAAATGAAGCTGAATCAGAAACATGATATAAGTTTAATGAATCTGAGAAACTTAGTCTTGTCTCAATTTTAAATATCCCACTTTTCTCAAATTGCTTATCTATAGAGTAAACATTAGCATACTTCAATTTTTTATATGAAGATTCAACGTCAACATTTTCAATTGAATTGCTTTCTAAAGATTCATCAATTACCCTACATGAAAATTCGTGATTACTTCCTTTTGGAATCGCTAAATAAAAAAGAGATTCAAGTGTATCTCCAACTGTTAAGTTATTTCTATTATAAATATGATAGATAGGATTACCAAAACTCTCCAAACTTGTTAAATCCAACTTAAAGACGGAGATACCTTCAATATTATGAAATTGATATAATATAGGTACCCCTAATGTATCATACCAATATTGATCTCCGAACATAAATCCATTCAAATAATGTAGTCTCTCTTTTATAACTCCATTGCTATAAAAAACTTCTTCTATTCCCTGCTTCTTTCCTTTTCGATATTTAACAGATGACCTTAGACTTCCATTCTCATGATAAGTTTCATTTATACCGTCTTTAACGCTTATCTCAACATTGTTTTTATCAGTTAAGGATAATTCTTTCTTGCGATTCACATCATCACAAGAAAACAATAAGAGTATAACGAATAAATAGCTTAGAACTCTATAGTAAATCATTGTCCTTCTTCAGCTTCTGTTTTTAAACTATCGAAAGTACCTGCACCATGCAAATCATCGATGTGAGAGCTATCAGTTTTGCTACAAGTAGGACAAGTAACCCAATTCTCCCTGTGTTCATTACTATATTCAACTAAACTTTTAACCTTATTAAGCAATGATGTAGCTTTAATAGCAGGAAATTCAAACTTTTTATTCAGATTATAATCCTTCTTTGATTTCATTGCAGTGTTTACTTTGCCCATAATTGAACTAAACTCGTCAAAATCAAAATTACCCCATGGCATTCTTACTTTAGGCCCTATTGAATTTTGATTATCTGCTCCTGATCCAAATACAAGTAGTCCTCCATCATTATGTCCACCAAAAAATTCCCAAGTTTCTCTCTTCGTATCACCATAATCACTTCCATTCATAAATACAACATCTTTGTCTTTAACTCCATTTGAGTAAAGGATATCCGTTCTGGTCGATTCAGTCACACTTCCGTCTGTTCCGACAGTCCTCAAAGTTGTCGTTGCGTAATCATAGTAGTAGTTATTGAACCCTGCTATATCAACTCCCATAACATTCATAATATGTTTCTTCCCATCTGTCATCACCCTATCAGCTTTAGTGAATTCTATAGATGTTTCTCCAGTTTTCTTATTCTCTGTTATTATGGTTATATATTCTGTTTCCCCGTCAGGATCAACGTATAAAATTGGATTATTTAAGAATGCTTTATAAGGAGACCATCCTGGTTGCTTTTTAGCTTGAGGATCTATTGTCCACCATTGTCCTCTCCTTGAATCATATCCTCTGGCTCCAAAGTCAATATGGTTACCACTTCCACTAACTTCATCGTCTCGTTCCATACCGTTAAAGCCATAAGCATAAGCATCTAAGCCTGAAAATTTTTGTATTTGTTTAATTTTCAAGACCTTGCTTATTTACTTTCCATCGAACTTTTTATAGAAACCCAACGATTAGCCAATGATAAGAGCATCAAATGTAAACTCATTCTCTGAAATATATTCTAGCTTCACTTCTAAATCATCCTCTAGTATTAATTTAATCCCGAAAGGATGTGACTTAATTCCTAATAGAAGCTCTACATCCAATATCTTTTTTCCTATCCTTTTCTCCCAATATGAATTTCCTGATACATTAATAGATTCAGTAGGAAGGTTTTTATAGTCCAAAACATCATACTCAATTGTGAACTCTTCAGACATAGCAAAGAAGGCTAATGTTGTACCATTAGAAAGTTTCAAATAGGTGTTTCCATCTAATACTTGATCTTTAATATCTTCCGGAACTGATTCATTTTCATAATCCAAGAATAGTCTATGACACTCCAAAATTTTTGAATCAACCAGAATTGCGTTTAGTTTATCAATATTTTTAATTAATAACCTGTTCATAATTGATAAGTAATAAATGTATCGAAGGCACCAGTCTCACCAATAGTTCTTACCCTGATTTATTGATTAAAATATTATATTTCTAATTCTATCAGAAGAGGATGATCATCTCCTCTTATTTCAGAATTACTTTCTAAATTAATATATTCCTCACACCATACAAAAACAGAATTAAGTCTTGCTTCAACAGTTGCTAGGGTGTGATTTTCAATTCTAACGAGTGTTTTTCGGCTCCATTCATCAGCGAAAGCAATAATCATGTTATTCAATTCTGAATTAGCAAGTGAATCAATGAACCGAAGTAGTTTTGGTCTTTCTCCTTTTTTTATAACATTCTCTGAAATTTCATGTATTAGAGGGTAAGAGGTAAAAGTTTCATTTGGTTCAATTAATATTCCAGTTTTATAAAGTCCATAATGACTTTCCATAAGTTTAATCCCCTCATATGCCTCTATATTATAGTTCTCATAATCCCATTCTATCTTAAGATTCTTTATCAATGAAGCAGCTTGATCGAGTTTAATTTTCTCTTCTTCCTTAAATATGCCAATTACTATTACATCCATAATTCAATTTTATTATCTTCCTCCTCTTGTTACAAGAGTATACCCACCTTCTCCATTACTAGCTTGATTTAATACATCAAATGCATTGGCATCAAATGTTGATACATTAGTCTCTGGGTTATAGTATGTTCTACCGGTTTGAGGGTTAACATTTTCATTAAATCTTGTCAATGTTGCATTTTGATTACCATGACTATTAGGTTGATGCACTCTAAAAACAGGTTTTCCCTCTTTCATGACTGTAACATTTCCTCCATATTGGTTCTTTAATTTAACAACTAAATCATCCGCATTTTTTTGAGTGAATTTCGCAGTAGTTTCTACAACTTCATCTGCATTACTTAAGAAATATTTTCTAAAAGCTTTAAAGCCCTTTTTACCTAAACTTAACAAAGCAAAACCAGGGAACATAGAAAGACCATCTGACGCGAACTCAAATCCATCTTTAATTGTCTCTAGATTGTCATATGCCATTTCACTCTTTTGTTGGAATACTCTTCGATCAGTATCATCACTAAAATCTACATTTCCCGGATTTGGCATAACAGGTGAAAATCCCTGCTCTTGTCTTGCTTGCTGATTAATTTCATCCTGATCCTTCGTCTTTCCTCCACCGTCATTATCATCTTCACCTCCGCCTCCAGGTTCTGGTGCTTGTCCTGTAGGATCAACAAAGAATATAGGATTCCCATTAAATACAGTATAAGGAGATTGATAAGGAAATTTAAAACTGAGAGGATCTCTACTGGGTCTTTGAACTATTCTGGAATTATATCCATAGTCTCCAAAATCATACCAATTACCACTTCCAGAGACCTCATCTTGGCGTTCATGACCGCCAAAACCATAAGCATAAGACTCGTCCATTCGCATGGACAATGGCACGCTAGAGTTTTCGGTAGTTTGTGACACGCGCATCTCATTGACAATGGCAAAATCATCCCAAGGTTTTCCTGAGACGCCCCAGGTGGCTCTGATTTGAAAGCTTATGATTCCGTTAGTGGCCAAACTGTCCAATTGTTTTCCGCTGTAGTTAAAGGTAAGTATTTTATCGTCACTGAAGCGAATGTCATTTAAAGTGGCATCGGGATCACCGGCAATGCTCTCTTCTCCTGCTTCAGGAGTAACTCCGAATATTCGACGCCCGTGACAGGTCACAAAAAACTGAATGCTGTAATCTGCCGCAGTGTCTAAAGTGCCTAGTTGATTGGGAATGCTAAAGTCCATTTCCCACTCAAAACGGTGTCTGCCCCCCCAAGGTGTATCGTAATGGTCGATGCGTAAACTGTCGATATACGATTGCCCATAAACATTGGTGTCCAGATGGCACCTTATCGTGTCGCTGGTATTGACAAAGTCGATTAGCGAATAATCTCCGCAATCATTGAGTAAGCCACTGTATAAGACCTCGGTAATGTTTGTGCTGTAATTTATGCTGGTAAAATCTCCGGACCGGGATTGTATCTCCATACCAAATGGGTAATAATCGTATCGACTGCCCACTTCTGCCTGATAACCTGAAGTGGTATCAATGTTCTGTGTACCCAAAGTCAACAATTCCTGAGGATGTATCTTTTTATCTGACACTGTAGCCATTACGTTGCCTAAATGGTCTTTTAACTCGTAATGCTTGGCTCCCAGAGTTCGCCTGAAACTGTGTTTAGACACTTGCCTTGAGGTGGCATTCATTACCCCCAGCCGGTCTGAACCGTAGACGATGAACTGATCGGCCAACATATATATCTCATAAGGGGTACATGAAGACAGGGCTCCAAAATCTAAACCCAAAGCCGTTTCCAGTTCTTGGGCATAAGACCAAGGTGTAATGTGCAACAAGCGGCCCAAGGCCGTACTCAAAGTATCGTACCAATAATTCTGGAGCAAGACCTTTTCCGAAAAAAACTGATCGAAATAATCGGCCAACTGCTCTATGCTCTCCGTTTGGTACAAATTGTCTCTTGTAAGGCTGTCTAATGCCAATATGGCTTGTGTAAACTGTGAAGAATCTGAATGGGCCAAAAGGGCATTAATGACATAGGTTTTGGCGGTAACCGAATCGATAAAATAAATGTCTTCCTGCGCCATGTTCACGTTTTCAAACCAAGCTTCATGTGCATTGATAATGAGGCTATCGGCACTTGTTTTTAAGAGCAAAAAGTCCAACAATTCATCATCGGTATAATTATCGTACCAATCGATGGCCACCAATGGATTGTATGGGAGGAGTACTTCAAGATCAATTGTCGTATAACCACAGGCTCTGGCATGATGCAAGATCAAACTGAGTTCATAGTCGACCTGATCTGTACCGCCTTCCATCGCCGCATAGAATGTATTTAAGTTGATATTCTGAAACACGCTTGCCATGTCACTGCTATCGTAATTGTGAATCAACATAAAGGCTTTTATGCGCCTCAACTCGGCTTCAAAGAAACTCAGGTCTTCTTCTCCCAAGCCTGCCTCTAAATCCATTATCCATGCTTCTAAAGAATCAAGAGCTTCTTCACTGTCTTCTATGGCAGACAGCAAATCACTAAGGTCGTCTTCTACCAGATCTGTTAGGCCGTTCATTGCTGTTTCATCGCTACTGTAATAATCCATAAGTGCTTTAAGCATGCTGTAGTAATTGGAAACTCTGGTGTCCGGACCATACAAATCATAGTAATTAACAAAGAGGCTATCGTAAAATTCGTCGATGCTGTCTTTTTCAATCAGGTATTCGATATAGGCTTCATTTCGATAATTGGCCATGCCCAAGAAAAAGGTTTGAGAACTGTCGTATAAATACCTTACATATGGATGTGCGTCATTTTGTATCACTCTGGTTTTGGCTGCCGGATAAATGCTAAAGTAATCTTGCAGATCAAGGTATTTGAAGACCGTATCTCTGAATCCGGGAATGTCTTGCAAGGCAAGAACAGCTTCATCGTAAAGTTCATTTTTTTGCGAAAAATTAGAGTCGAGGAAAAAGAGTATCATATCTTGATTAAGCGAATCTATTGCCGCTTGGGTGTAATAAGCATAGGTTTCCGAATACTGATAATAAAACTGCCCTATGCTATCTTGAGCATTATAAAAATTACAGTCGCGCTCTTCATAATTGGCCATTATATTGCCTTGTGCATCACGCACATAATAGGTGTTTCTAATGTAAAAGGTATCATTTTCCACAAAGGATACGCTCTTTTTTACCCGATTACCCAAAGGATCGTACTCAAAATACAAGTTGGACTTTTGGCGCGTAGGTGTTGACCTCACAATGCGCTTCACTTTTCCATTGGGATACCATTTGATGTCACAAATGTCTTCGGCCACATCTAAAGTCAAATTGCCAATATCATCGTAGGCATAATTGCCTGATGATTGTTGATCAATATCGTTTCCAAAAAGGGTATCGTTCACCGCATCGTCTACATAAGTCAATTGATCATTATTACTGTTGTAATTGTAGATTAAATCGTCCATGGTATTGCCGGACTCTCCATCTATTCTCTGCAAATCTGTCAGATTCCCGTTTTTATCGTAATCGTAAAAGGTAGAATTGGCTTCGGGATGATTGCCCAGCCACACTTTTAGTGAGTCATCTATTTCTTTTTCTTGCATGGATTTAATGCGATTCAACTGATCGTATTTGTATACCCTGCCGTAAGATTCATCCACATTGTGCAAACTTATGGATGCAATGTTACCGTTGTAAAGGTCAGAAGCACCGGTTCCGATATAACTTGCAATCAATTCCTGATTGGTAGAAGCAATGGAGGTGTAATCGCCATCGTAATAGTTTAAGGAGATACCAAACACATCTGCTGCGAAGGTGCTTCCGGCTTCACCATCTCTTCCCATGTCGGCTTCTTTATGTGCACTGTTGATCATTTTTAAATGCCCTTCTATGGTATAGGCATAGTCTACCCCCTGCACCTGATGTTCGCCTAGAGCGGTTCTCGCCAATGCGCCATGAGGATAATAATCATAATCGGCATCATTGTCCCAAATCACCCCATCTCTACTTGTTGACACGGCTGTAATTTTATTTTCAGCATCGTAGGTATAACGGTGGTAAAAAGCATCCTCTTTTCCGGTCTGATAATTGACCTGCAACACATTACCACTAATGACATCATAGTCGTAGTCAATGCGTTTAAAGCGATGTGTTACATTAACCATTGTGCTATCCTGGTAAAAGTCATTAACCAGGGTCTTCACATTTCCAGTAGGGTCATAACTGTAATGAATGGCGTAATCCCATTGGGTCAAATCTGCTGTGGCATCTAAGCTATGGTAATAGGCTAGAGTTGAGACCCTGTTGCGCAAATTATTTTGAGAAAAATCATACGCAGGTGCATTTAAAATGCTGGTATCGTAAATCGTTTTTACCACATCTGTCCGCTTTTTGGACAAGACCGTATCGGTATGATTAAAGGCTTTACTATTGTGAATATCCAATATCAATATGGCATGAATTTCCTCCCAATCGAGTGATGCAAATTCGTCCAATTTCACTACACCGGTTTCACTGATTCGACTGAGTTCATCGTATAAAGTATAGCTATACTTATGGGTTCCTTCTTGCTTGGCATTCTGACTCAGCAGTAATCTTCCGGCTTCATCGTACCAAAATAAAGACGTGCCTCCATTTGGCGTTATAGACCGGATAATTTGATTATCTGCATTGTATTTATATGTCGTCACTTTTGTATGGTCAGGTATAATGTCATCAACAAGTGGATTCTTCCTGTAATTGTCTATCTCTACCGAAGTCAATGAATCGTAGTCAAAATTGAGATCTACTCCGGCAGGTGGTACTGTCATGACCAAATTATCGGCCTGATCGTAATAGTAGAGGGTAAATTGCCGCTCTGTAGAAGCATAAGACATGTTGAGGTATTGGTTTTCAAAAGCTTTATCGTCGGCCAGATTTAAACAAAAATTGCGGTAGTTCTCGATAAAAGTATCGCGTTTCGCTTTCAAATAGGCGTCATACCTCACTTGGGCATTGATCAAAGCGGTTTCGTATTTCAAGTCTTCACAAGAGGATGGATAAGGATAGAAACTTCGGCCTTGTAACGGGCCTAAAACCATTCTATTAACTTTATGGGCCTGCCCAAAGGGACGTGCAGACCTAACAAGCATTTCTGCATTTAGGTCATAGTTCCAGAGCTTTACATAATGCATCTCTTCCTGATCAAAGACCGGAGAAATGCTATCAAAAGTATTATTCCCAGCACTTCTTGAAATGTCAATACTATCCAGGTCACTTAAAAAATAGGCTTTATTAAAAGGTACATAGTGGAAGTAAACATCATTGTTGTAAGTAGAATCAGAGGCATTCAACAAACGGACCCAAAGGGTACCATTTGCATACTGATAAGCTCGATCTATTAAATAATTGGTAGATATTCCGTCATTTAAATTGAAACCATTATTGTCTTTTGTTTCATTTATGGAATCATATTGCAGCAAGGGCAATCTTCTAGCAAAGATGGTGGGCAAACTATCTTCAATGTCAAACCGGGTAGAATCCCTTAATCGCAAAAAATTATACAAATCATTTAGAGTATCTAAGAAGGTGGTAAAGTCTGAAACACCATCTTCCAGATAATACAAATCGTATTGATTATTGTCTAAGGCCACTTCTCCAAAGCCAAAAAGGTCTGTTGCCGAAACAGTGTAAGGCGAGGCAATGCTGTCATCTACCAAACTGTATATTTGAGCAGAATTGAGATCGAAGAAATTGGTATCGGGATATTTAATGACAGCTGTTCGTATGGCTGGCACTTTGCCTGTATCGCTCCAGATTACCGTATCTCCAAATACATTGGTGTCGTTTTCCAATACACAAACAGAGGCAAACTCAAAATAATCCCAGAAAGAGAGGTTAAGTCCCAGTTTCATGTTCATCCAGTTCCTATAGATTATCTGAGCACTACTGTCTGTATCAATTTGGGTGATATCAGTCACCCGAGGAACGGGATAAGAAGCAGCCATTGCGGTGATGTAATCACCATGGGCAGTTAAAAAGCTGGCACAGGTATATCTGGGATTTGCCAAAACGGTATCAATACAGGCGTAAAATGCCTCCCCGCTGCTATCGGTCAAATTCCTAAGGTCGGCCAAGACAGAAGCCAGGTTTTTTTCATAGATGTTGCAATTAATCAAACTGCTGTCGAGTAAAGTGTCTAAATATTGAAAAGGATTACACATTAAGAGTTCCGCATTTAAGGTATCTACAAAAACAGCAGAATCAGACGGATGCACACAAGAATCGGTTTTTAAATATGCAAACAATTGCTTGGCATAAAATGCAGAAGTATCAAATGAAGGCAACTGTTCATTCGGATTGGCCAAATCAACATCAGCTCCTGCCGCCGCCAAAGCAAGCGAATCGAATTCAAAGCGGTAATGAGTAAAATGAGCATAATTGGGATAATTACCTGAACCGGGAGACGATTCATTCCATGGAGGAAATCGATAATCTGCAGCAGTATCGATAATGCATTTTAACAAGCTATTATCAATAATAAGCATTGTATCATAATTCTCAACCGAATCACGATATAGGGGCTTAAAACAAACCACTGTAGCCAATATATCTTCTATAATGGCACGACGTGCTCTTAAATACAGATCTCTGTAATTGCGCCATAACAATGCAGAGTCATTCACTTTGGTAATTAAATCAGCCAGCTCGTACATTTTCAAAGTATCGTTTCCGCTTGAACCTTTAGCTAAACCATCAAAGTAGCTTAGAATATATACAGAATCTAAACTATTTTTATGATGTTCACTGTAATCTTTTATATAACAAAAATTGGAATCTATGCCGTAAACGGAAGAACCATCATCTGAAGACTTGTAAAAAAAAGAATCTAAAAACGAGGTATATAGAGTATCATGGATTAGCTTTTTGAGCAAAGTATCAAAATGGATGAAGGAAATAGAATCCTTAATCAGTGCATCATTGTTTCGTTTAAAAATAATAGTGTTATGATTAATGAGTTGAATCGAATCATGCATCAACTGGTACTTTTTCAAGTATCTCTCGAATTGTTCCAGATTATTACTCATCTCCAGTACCTTTACGTATTTCAGGTTTTCTTCGCTATTGTATTCCCTGCATAAAGGCAATTGGCAATATGTGGGATGATAATGGATAAGAAAGTCGGTAAAATCGTATTCAAAGTCGGCAAAAGTGGGCACCTCTAAAAGACTATAATATCCGGTAAAAGCATAGCGAAACTGAATTTTTGTGATGGTATCGAGCTCATGGCAACCTGAGACCCGCATCAGCTTTTCATAAATAAAATCGGGAATGGTATCTCCATCTGTTGCTCCTTGTACAAAGGTTCCTCCGGGATAAATAAAATCATCTCTAAGACCTTTTTCTATTTCCTTACATGGATCGTCATTTTCATAAGCATAGTCGAGTTGACATTTTTCAAAATGAGCACTGTCTAATTCGAGCTCGATAAAATGATTCAAATCGTAAAGGCCACAATTTAAACTGTCTATGTATGTATCTGCAATGAGTTCAAAACGGTCTTTTAAAAATCGAAGTTTTTTGATGATGGTATATTGACGCTGCGCCTGTAAACTCACGCTCACCACATTACCAAGCACGGTATCTTGTGCATTGGCCTTATAGCTAATGGTATCTATACGATAAATGTCTGAACAGGTATTGGAATCCACCTCTACTATAGAGTCCAAGATATCGATTACCAAGGTATTGTTTTCATCTAAGATCTGAAATTGCAATTCATAACGACAATCGAAACAAATACTGCCTCCACATTCTTCATAGGCATTAATGTCAAACCCATACTCAAACTGATAGGTTGACGAAGAACCCACAAAAATGGGATAAGTCAGTTCATAAGCCTCATTAGAACTGTTGTATTGTTCTGCCCCGGTTCTCATCAAATCGTCACTTAAAGTGATGGTATCAAAGGGTATATTGTACATGTTCGAAGCCGAATTGGCAATGCCGTCTATGGCACTGGCCACCACTCTGTCTTTATGATCTAAATAGCTAATTTGCATTATTCCATTAGGATCAATACTGATGTTCTTCTTATAAAAGTTGGCTAGACCTACATTTGAACCAAAAAGCCTTTCTAAGTTAGATGTAGTAGGTTTGGCATAGGCATATCTGGTGGCAGTGGTATCGTTCTGTGCTTTCTCCTCACCTACGCCATAAAGAGTTTTTAGTCTACCGGAACCGTCTTTCAAGTATTCTGTTCTACTGTAGGGATAACCCTTGGCATCCGGCAGATAATTAATGATGGAATCAGTACCGATCAGACCATTAGAATCAGAATAATAATTTGCCGCCCCTTTACTAGTGTCATCCATTATGATGTTTACAGTTTTATAAACACTATCGTAATCTTCTTTAACAAGTTTTGCACCCTCCATAAGATTAAGGCCGAGCTGATAGGCAATATCATTGCTTTGTGATACCGGTGAGGGCAAAACATCAATCAGTTTTTGGCCGCCATGGTCATAATAACTTTCTCTGGAAATGATTCTGGTTTGATAGGGCAATGCCTCTGCCGATGCGGGAATGGAAGTTTCGTCATCTTCATTTACTGTTAACACATTCTCTTGTCTTGACCGGTTGCTCCCGTCAAAATAGTTGATCTGATCCACGCGCTTGCTTTCATTGGCATGGGAGGTATTCAATTGCCAGTTCATGGTCTTTAATGCGCTAGAGGTGCCATGCTCTATCTTTAAAACATTATCAGATGTCACAGCGTAAGCAGTAGTATCCAGTGGTAAACTCCATGTAGAATAAGTGTATTGGTCTAAGAGAGCCGATTTATTCTCGTTTGGAATAGGACGCTTCACCCGACCACGTACCACCAGAAATCCATCAGTATAAAAGAGGTTAAGCGGAAAGTAGTTTTTATCGGTTTGCACCCGAATCGCATTTTTTGAAAAATCCGGATCGATATTGGTTACTGATGAAGGGTCGGAAGAAGGAATATGCAAAAGCTCCAATTCATAGCTTGCGGGTTGATCTGCATGAGTCCAATAAACAATGGCCTCATTTTGCTTTAAACTGTTGCTTGTATCACTCGCATCATAAGTCACTAATTCAGGATCAATACTGCCCACATTGTCTCTGAAATAACGACCGATTTCTACTGAAAGCTCCACATAGATATTGGCCAAAACCAAGCTGTCTAAATGATTGAATTGCGTCAAGTCTAATTGCAATTTGGCGCTGTCTAAATCATACAAATTCAGTCCGCTGACAACTTCATTGTCTTTGTTAAAGTAATAAGCTTGTGCTGCATAATCCTGATAAGGACTAATCTGTAGACTGTCATATTTAACGAGTGAATCCGATGTGTTTCCAGGAAAATCAGTACCGTATACTTTTAAAGTGCATTGTACATCCAATGGCAGGAGTAATGCAGGAAGACTCAAGTCATTGGTACGGTAATACAACTTTACAAAGACAGTGTAATACAAATCATCGAAAGTGCTACTTGAGGTCTGAATGTCCGTTATTTTAATATTGGCTTGATTGCCTGCAGTACTGTCTTCCAACTCGGTGATCGAATATGGTCGTTCGATAGGAATAGGTTGCATCACATGGTCTGAATGCTGAGCTTGAACATTCAATGTAAACAACACTGAAAGTAGCGGCAGCAATCTTAATAATTTAAATGCCTGTATTTGAAGTGTATGAGTCGTTTTAGTTGTCATGATTATTGGATATGGTGGTTTTGAGATTGGCGGCTTTCAGAGACAGTGACTATCCCTTTATCGGTTTCTTTTTTTACCTGACTTGGAATGCCCTGATCATCGTATTCGTAAAAAACGGCATAGTTATTCTCATCAAGTACTGCTTTTATCCGATTACTAAAGCGATCGTAAACATAAGTGGTCATATTGCTACCGGAAGGTTGTATTCTCAAATCATCATAAAAAGCACCCCATAATCCACCACAGAGTCGAATATCTAAAATAGACCCGTCATTGTAAATGAAGTCACCGCTTATTCTTTGCCAGCCATCGATGGCAAAACCGGCAGCCTTTATTTGAGTAGTATCACCGTTACTAATGATGGATACATAAGGGCTTTCTCCTCTGTATGGGGTTCCATCTTCCAATGGTTCTTTCACCCAAACGCTAAGGGTGTATTTGCCATTCTTCGGTCTAAAAGAGGAAGAACTTGGTCCTGCCGCCAAAGTCAATTGCCAGGAATTTTGCGCAGTCGTTCTCAAGGTAGAAAACCGTGTTTGTGCGATGCTGTTGAGTTGAGCAGCAAAGGCATCAAGGTGATCTGCTTTCGTATTCGAATAATTTAGTGTATCGTAAATTGTATCCTGCACATTGACATCTCCAACCACATATGAAATTATAGGCCTCAAGCGATTTTCAACATAAGTAATCGGCACATTTGTGCCTGAATATGTTCCTTTTACAAACATGGAGTACTCACCGCTATGAGCCACTCCCTTAATCAACACTTTATTATTGGGGTAGTCCGTATAAACAATATTCTGATTCCCTCTAGACAATAAACTTTCGTATGAAAAACTTTCAAGGGTGTCAATAAAGGCAAAAGCATCTTGCTGAAGCGCAGAATTAGATCCGAAATAATAATACTCTTCAAAGTTATCATTGACTGCCTCATGGTGTTTCGCATTTTGAGCCAAGACCTGAATATTGCCTTTTTGATCGTAGTGCGCAGAAGTATGTAAGCCAACCGCATTCTTGACTTCCAGGGCTTTGCCGTTTCGGTTATATAAATCCATCACCTGATCCGGAAACCAACCAGAAGAACTTCCTCCTTCAATCGAAACATTTGATCTATTGTTATAACCCTTACAAGTATCACGAATCCATAAACTAGGCAAGTCTTCCATGTAACCATCCAATGGAAGAATAACTTTACTGTTGCCATACCTGGAAGCAATATACCTTAAGGTGCTATCTTGATAAAAAGCGCCTTCTTCTCCCCTTAAAAATGTATTGTACCCATTTGCTATTTCAGCAGTTCCATTTCTACTGTCTTCAAAGGAACCTGATTGCATCTGAAACAGATTGACCCCTTGAGAAGGACTTAACACTCCATAATAATTACCATTCGCAATGTTAAGCGGATAGGTGTTTGCAGAAATATTTCCTGTTCGTGCTGCTAAGAGATTGCGGTTTCCGGAACGGATCACTTTTATTGAATCATCATATGTTAAATGCCTTATGGTATCCCCTTCACGGTCTATCAAGAAAAAGGTATTAGGGCAAAAGTTCCCTGTAATTAAACTAGAATCAATCGGAAGCTTAACGTTTAAGTTACTCCAAAAACTATTAAATGAGGCGTTATAATCTTCTTCACAAAAAGGGATAAAGTTCGGCGGAAACCTCGAGTTAAAAGATTCAGTATTAAATAGGTAATTTGAATATCCCCAATCAATAAAATATTTAAAAGAGGTGTCTTGAGTAATGGAATCTACCACCTCATACTTCATCAGATAAAAGGTCTGCCCTTTTAATAAGTCCTGAAAGCTTTCTTTATAGGGAATTCTAATATTAACGTCTCTTGAGCTTACAAGAACATGATTATCAATCTGCCAAAAAAAGTCTTTCGAAGAACCGCGCTCTTGTTGAAACAAGTCAAAGAAGTGAGGTCTATTGTTGATTCTATATTCATGCAACTGAGACCCTATAAAGGGATACTCTGAAGTATTAACAGTTAAATTACATGCTTCTGGGAATACCGATTTGTAAGTTGTAAAAGTACAGTTAGACAAACTTTGTCCATGATTTGTCGGAAAGTTTGTCTTTTCTGCACTAATAAAGGCTTCTACCAAGCCGTTTAGAGAATCACTCAAGTCAAATAATTGATCAATCCTATTAACATCTAGATCTTCTATCTCATAAGTTAAATCATGTTTTTCAAAGACATTTCGCTGATTCGTTGCATTAAAAATTACCTGCATTTTTTCATTGGACTCTCTACAGATGGTACCAAGATGATTCAAGTGTGCAACAGGTTCATTCACCTCACTCAATATGTCTAACATTGTATCGTTCAAATGAAAGATGGTAACATTACCAGTTAGACTATACCCTTGTCCGAGTAACTTTGACCCATTTCCTGCATTGTCATAATGCATTTTTACCCAAGAAGAGAAAAGTCTGGTTGGAAATGGTCCATTTCCACAAGGTCTTATGGGATCTGGATCAGGAAAAGGTTTATCCACCCATGCTCTGTATGAATTACCATGTGTTTCCATAGTCTTATCTGTTATGATGAGAACCTCATCTCCATGTTTAATGGTTACATCTGAAAAGCCATCATCATTAGGATCGCAAGCAACATCATTATTTGGGCGTAATCTGCTTAAATAACCCATATTTTCCGAAGCGGGCCCCATACGCTCTTTATATATTTCAGTATAAGCAGGAATAGCAAAATTGTATTCTGTTTGGCGATGTTCATCCTCCTGTTCGGTTAAAAGAACTTCACCGGTAACGGCATCGTACAAACGATTATAAGCCTTAATGGCATACTGATCTGTAAAAGTGGTTACTGCATAGGGCGCACCAGATAGTTGAATGACCTTCGTAATTACAGCAGACCTGCTCTCCTTCTCGTCTGTTAAGGCTTGAGTATAACCTGTAGGTAAGGGTAATATTGGTGGAATCCATGGCAACGGAATGTAATCAATATTGCCTTGTATTGATCCTGATGTGGTTCCATTATAAGCCCTTCGCGTATCAAATGCAATATCATATTCCACGCCAAGTAATTGTTCTTTAACCGCTCCATTAGGAAATAAAACATCGGCCGTATCACTCAACATCTTTCCACCAGGAACATCTACACTCTTGTAATGATACAGCGTACCGGATAAATCCTTACGCACATTAATTGTCCGGCCTCCCTGCTGAATTGCTTCATGTGTATAACTGATGATTGACTCTTGTTTACCATGCATGTCGTTTAAGATGATACTATAGCCTTGAGAAGCGGAAAAGATAGAATGCCTGCCTATGTTTGCAAAAGGATAAGCAAAAGCCGGTCGATCGTCAGGACTGTTCGTTTTTTGAATGCCAAGAGACTTAAAAATAGCAGGAAAGTCTTTTGCCGTATAGAATTTATACTCTGTGATTAAATTGGCTGTTTTACCCTTATTTCGGTGAATGTTTTGTACCGTAACTTTAGAATAACCTACCACCGGAGAAGAAAGAAAAGACTCTCCAAAGGGAGTTTCCTGATAGTCTTTAATAGCCGGAACATGACCAGCACTACCTTGGGCAACATAAGGTATCGGTGTTCTAAAGGGGTTTTCATCATTGCCAATCATGGGCTCATAACTTGCCACACCGGAACTCATTTCAATTCCATTATCATCTAATGTAGTGTAGCTATAGAGTTGTCCATAAGTTGAATTTTCTCCTTCTCCACTCATGTCGTTCCAATTGTCATTTATCCAAATGGATTGAACCCTAGACCCTCCACCAAGCTTAGCTTTGTTCCAATTTTTTAAGCGAACAAAAGAGGTATTTTGTTCGAACTCATCAGCAATTCGGCGATTAATTAAACCTTGCTCTACCCCCACAAACATTCGCACTACATCTGCAAAAGCAGCAACCATGCCTCTTAAAACTGATTCCAGACCAGTATTATTGACATTCGGTTGATCATAGAGAACTTCAAATAAATTCTGTCTGAAAAAGCCCCACGCAGCTTGGGAAATGTAATTGATTTTATTAGAGCCGAAATTTTTGTCTTCTAATTCAAGATATATTCTATTCGGATCATTGGGACAAAATCCTATATCCAATACTCTGGTATAGCCCATTGCATACTCCTTCTCAGATTTCCCAATATCAGTCCTCACTTTGAAGTAAAGCAATCCATTGTCTTCCATCAGCCATTGCTCTAATAAATTATTACCAATTTCCGTAGAAAGGTTAGTTGGCTTATCAATGTATAAAAACCGGTGATTGTATAAGGTATTATTATGTTCGGCACTGTAATCTTTCGACTCTCCTGCCGCAATAATAGGGTACATTTGGGAAGCTTGCTTATTCTGAACATAGGCATAGTCATCCGATTCGTATTCAATCACAATCTCTCCTCCATTTGGTTTAATAATATTTGTTAAAGACCAAGCTCTTGCTAAACTATCTGATAAGGCCCTATCTTGCTGATTATTTACATCTTGAAGAGAATAGGGATAGAGGGCATTTGGAATACCATTGGGGTTGTAATTATCCGGCTTATAGCTACCCCATCGATCCATTAGATCAGGATCATAATCCGGATTTACTGACGAATAAGTGAAGAGATAAGGGCTTTGCTTACCCAGTTCATTATTGCCGTAATAAGTCTCTATTTTCTTTAAGGTCAGTTTACCTTCACCTGACATGCTGCTTGGTACACCATCACAGAGTGAGTAATCGTAGGTAAACTCCACCGTTTTAATGGGTGTGGCATTGGCCTCGTTTTTCAAGCGATCTAATTTATCGTATAATACGATCTTATCGAGTTTAAAAGAACGGTTGGCATCACTTAAATCCGTGCTTCGCCCTCCAGTTTCATCTTTTACGCCCACCGCATCTTTTCGAGCAGAAATGTAAAATTCCGCCACCTGATTTTTACTTTCCACACTATGTACGTACCATTGCTCTTTTACACCATAGGTATAACTTGCTCTCTGATCTAGTTTATTGCTTTCAAAGCCTTTCGTAAAGTTATCACCTTTGTATGGTGAGCGCCATTTATAAGTAGAACTGGTTCTGGTATAATTGAATCGATAAGCATTACCTAAATCATCTGAACTTACACCATCTCCTGTAATATCTTGATAATCTGCAGATTGTTGCGCGGTTAAAAGAAAAGAGTGAGCATAAGAAGGTGTAGTTACGGAAGAGTAATAACCATCCAGTAATGCCTCATTATCCAACTTCGCTTCATCAGTTTGATGCTGAATTCTATTTTTCCCAAACCCTGCAGAAGCCGATCCTTCTTTTGTTGTGTAATTGACTTCCTCTTTACTTAAATTATAGGCTGGTAAGCCATAAACATATCTCTTTCCACCTTCCTGAGTTACTGTAATCTCAGATAAATGGTGACCCTTTCTTGCAGAGCTATGCCTATTTACAGGTGTATAACTTGCTTCATAAAATGCTCCTTGAACATTATATATACTGTCTAATGCGGCTTTTGTCGATTCTTCTGCCGTCAAATAAGAAAATGCTTTACTTCTGTATTCTCTTTTATAGTTATCCTTTTCACTTAGTGAAGCAATAACATTACCTCCACTTTGAATCTGACTTCTCAAGGTGTGACCATCCAATTTAAAGGCTAGTGGATGAATTCCCCCAATTTGATTGAAGTGATTCGTATTTGACATGGCACGGTCACCTGTTGATTTAAAATATACACGTTCACCTATTTGATTTGCAACTGGTTGTTTAAAAGACCAATGTTTTACGGCATTGGATACATTCCAAGGTCCATAGTAATACTTTTCATCAACATACGCATGATTAATAGCGGCCTTGAAAAGCGCTCCAAATCCAAATTCAAAACCAAATGAATTTGACGAATTATTATAGGTAGTGTAAGCCGGATCATGTACAATGCCAAAGTCATTTCTAAAGGGCCTGAAACTTTCCGAAATACCCTGTCCACTTACGGTGAACACATCATATGTTAAACTGGTTGGTGACAAGTTTCGCACGGTCTTATTCAAACGCACTTCTTTCTCTCTATTAAAATCCAAAAGGTCATTTCCACCTTCACTATTATGATAGTAGATGAACCCATACGAATTCGTATTTAAGGTCCTATCAACTACTTTTTGTATTGTTTGTGAACCAAATAATTTTGCATTTCCATTAACAGAATATATCTCTCCTCCCAGTGCAGCCGAGTAATCAATAGTTTTACTTTGAAGTCGTATACTTGGGTATGGTGTATAGGTATTTAAGCCTATTGGTGTATAAGATCCCGAGAGGGAAGCTCCTAGAAGATAGCCGGCAGTAGTTCCAAATGACAGGGATGTTTGTCCGGTACGCGTATTGTAACCTGTGCCCAAACTTCCTCCATATTCGAAGGAATTGTTTTCCGTAATCTTAGACTTTCCTGAAACATTTAAAGAAGAACTTAGGCTAGCACCATCTAAAGTATTTAAAGAAAAACCTAAACTGGCATTTGCCTTAAGGGAGCCGAGTTCTAAACCTGCTCCAAGAGAGTTTCCATAAGACAAACCAAAACCTTTGTAGTTATTATGAATAAATGTCAAACTACCCAGATTAGATAATAGTTTGGTTAAGAATTCTGATCCCAAACCCTCAAGGCTTGCCCCTACATTAACCTTAGTGATCGTCATATCTCTCATGGATGTTTCCGAATAAATGGGATCGCCACTAAAATCATCAGGCAAGCCTCTTACCGAACGGTTAATTGACCCCACATTCAAATTCCAACCCAAACCAACCCAACTTGCCTCTTGTTCCATACCAATGCCACTATTGTAAGCAATATTTATAGGGTAGCCTTCTACATCCATTAAGGGTATGTTATACTTAAAATCTCCGGTAAAAGGATCAACTAGTTCTGTAGTGCCTGCCGGTGTAAAAGCAGCCATTTCAGGTTGTGATGGGCCATTTAAGATTCCAAATACATGTATCGGAGAAAATAACTCTGCCGTGAAAACGAAAAGTAACAGATAGGCTTTAAATCTTATGTTTTGTCTCATGATTGTTTGCTCTTTTGGTGGTGGTTGAATTAACGGATATAGTCGGGATTGATGTAAATGATGTTTAGGCTATATTCTTTTCCTGATGAAATATCTTTTATGCTTAACAGGTAATCTGCTTTGTGTTTTAAATACACCTGATCTTTTAAATCCAGTTTCAGCTTATTCAGATTTTTATCGACTAAGATTTCATCTGCTTCTAGCTTCAGCTCCTTTCGCTTTTCGTTTTTCAAACTGAATAATCGGAGTTTTAAGGCAGATTCTGATTCGGACTGGTATTTGAATTTAAATTCACCTACGGCATAGAGTTGACTGCCTTGTTTTACCCTTTTTATATCTACATATGATAAGTCTCTTGGTATTTCGATATACTCATCCGACTCCTTATATATAAATGAAAAAGCATCCGAGCGGGCAAAGGTTTTACCATTTAAGTTCAGTTCTATCTGCCAGGCATACTCTTCATTGTTTTTTAGCGGCGGAGCGTCTACCGGATAGTCTAAAGATGTAGTTAGAAGTTGCTGTTGATAAACTATGGGCAAGTTTCTTCGAAGTGCGGTATGCGCATTCTGCCCAACTTCTTTTTCAACCAATTTAAAATTGTAAGTCTTGTTTAAATCGGTAGCTAACATATTGCTCCATGAAAAGAAGGGGTTTTGTGAATACAATACCTCTTCCTCTCCCGGATATAGCGGCAAAATGCTAATAAAGTCTGAAGCCAGGACATCTTGACACTCTTCAGATTTTGAATTCAGATCGGAAGCAAAATAAGCTTGATAGCATATCTTGTAGTCAAATGGCGGGAGAACACCATTTTGATAATAAGCTTGAAAATCCGTATCAATAAACAAGGTTTTTAAACCGGACTTATCATCTATCCGCTTGCTCTGTGAAGCCCCAATTGAAGTCATCAATTGCTGAGAGATGATCATCTTGCCGGACGGGGAAAAGACTTTACAGTATATAGTTAAACTTCCAGACTGATTAGAGGTATTCAAAATAGTCAATCTAAACAGCTGATTTTTAGAAATTTGATATATAGGATCAGGAACCAAAGTAAAGCTTTGAGCCATAGTCAAAGAACAAATAAGACAAAAGAGTATAAGAAAGGTTATTCCTTTTTTCATGTTAACTGTAATTAAAAGTGTGGACAAATTAAAGTGGTTAGTTGGCTTATAAATGCTAAGTTTGAAATGTCAACGGAAAGTCAAATCATTAAAAACAAAAGGAAACGGAAATTTAAGAAGGAAATAATTTGGCTTTGGTTTCATAGGTGATTAAAATGTTGATTCAACCAAATATAAAACATTAATGTTAAAAATTGCAAATTTTTTTGGCCTAATTTTTATTGGTCAGCTTTTAATTGGTCAATCTGAATTTAAAAATTTTGAAGCACAAATTAGCTTACAAAGTGATTTTCAACCATCACTTAAAATCTCGGGCATTAACTACAATAAGCCTTTTTTAGCTACATTTTCTCTTATAAATAAAGGTAATGGTGTACTCATTTATCAAGCTGATTCTATATACATCAAGAAGGGACTAAATTATTTCAATTTTAATGTTCCTGATCTAAAACTCGATACCAATGTTACACCTATTTTAGAATGCTTTAATCATTCAAGCAGAGCCACCCACAACATCATGCCTCAAATAAAAGTAAAGAGAGAGCGACTAAACGTCTCTATAAATGATACCGCACTATTTGTTTCTAACAACAAACTAATAAAACCAATATTACAAATTGAGACTAAAGAACTATCTAATCAAATACTTATTCAAAGTCCAAATGATACTATTCCCTTAAGTGCTTTATTTCCGAAACAAGCATTTTTTGAAGACACTGTTGAATTAAAAGTTCAGTCTAAAGGGAAAACACATTGGAAAAGCAGTTATTATTACAATTATGGCAGATTAGAGCCGCTAAAAACAGATCCTCAAAGAAAGACCGACAACGATAATCTAGAAGAGCATCCGGTTAAATTATCGGGTAACTTGTATGTACAAAATCAATTTTATCAGGAGACACCATTTCATAGCAGTACAGCCATGTATCCAAACACCTATCTGCAATTGTCAAACGACCTTAATGTATTTGGTTTGCCTTTTAATATTACTTTATCCCACAATACCAGCCAAGCCATTAGTCCAAACTTCAGGAACTTTGTTTCTTTTCGTTTTGATGCGCATCGTTTTAGGGAGCAAGTAATTCAAGAACTCATTCAGAAAAACAAGACGCAAGAATATGATTTATCTAATCTGCAGCCGAAAATGAACATGCAAAGAAAAAGCTTGGATAAGCTCGAACGCATTGAGCATTTAATGGAAAGTTATCCAGACGCTCCGGTCAATATCGACTCACTTATGCAAAATGAAATTGCTGATTTAGAAGCGGATGAACAGATTGACTCCTGCCTAATGGCTCAAAATCCGGATTATGAAATGCCTTCAAACGATAGCACTCTTCAGGCCATAGATTCTTCAAATCAAAAGAAAAAAATAGCGCAGCTTAAAAAAAGGCTGGAGCGGTCGATGTATATTAAAGAACAATATGCACAAAAGCAGAGTGCACTTCCTAATGATTGGAGTAGAGATTACAAGCCATCAGATTTGTACCGGAACTATACGACCGATAAATATCCTAGAAATCTGTTACTGATTGAACAGTTTGAGCTAGGCAATTTTTACCATTATGCCGGAGAATATTCCATACGTGATGTTGAAATGATCGGGGTGAACACCAGTGTGCAAATCCATCCAAAATACAGCATCAACATACTTCAGGGTAAAATCAATGACTTTCCTTATGCTTTCGCATCTCATTTGGAAACACGCAACGAAAGGGCTTTGAGTGTTGCCCTAACCCAAAAGGTACTTGAGCAAACATTCTCTTACCGCTATACCCGTTTTACAGAATCTATCTCTAATCCTGAATTCAATGCACCTAAAAGTTACAACCTGCTTTCTTTTAATGCCGAAGGAAATATCTCTGCTTCTGTGCAATATGGCTTAGAACTCAATAATTCCAGTTTAGCAAATGCCACTTTCCAACTTAATGAAAATCAAAATGGCTTAGAACAAAGTGCCTTAAGGGGGCAGATCAATGTTCAACCCATTGATCAATTGAACGTGGAAGTCGATTACCGAAGAGTGGGTAGTCAATACCGATCCGAAGGTGTTTATTTCTTGCAACGCAATTTACAAGCCTATAACTTCTCTTCTACTGTCTTTTTATTTGATAAGCAGCTTAAACTAAAAGGAAGTTTGGCCATTACAGACCGAAACATAGAGCAAAGTGAAATCGACAATCGACTTCAAAAATACTATTACGAGGTCTTGACCAGATTTCGACGTTATCCTAATCTACAAATTATCTATTCTCCAGTATCTGTGCAATTGGCCACACAACTAGATACGAGCTTTACGCGCATCAACGCCAATTCCAATATCTTGATCAGTCGTTTGTTTTTTCTGAAAAAAATTAAACGGACGATACTAAACTTCTCATTAAATCATGTGATTGTCGATAATGATCTGGATCAATTACAGGTTCAAAGTCAAACTCAATTTTTGGCACATGTGAAAACCCGAAAGAACGAATACAGTTCCAGCCTTTCATTTCAGGATAAATTACGCTATCTGCGCTTTATTTCCGGTTCAGCTAGAATAAAACTCAACGAAAAGTTAGGTAGCATACATCAAGTGGCTTATCAGTTCCAAAACTTAAGCCCATATCCCTGGAACATTAGAAACGGACTTGCATTTAAGGCTAGGCGTAATTTAATTCTTAGTGCTTCTAATTTTTTATTGCTGAAGGTGGGAAAAAGCAATTTGGGGGGAGAATTGAGTTTGAGGTTGACGTATTAGTTTTGAAGGTTGACTTGTTTTATGACCAACAAGATTTCGATAGGTTTAATAGCTAGTAATATTATATCGCAAGGATAGCATCTCTATGAGATAGAGTCAATTTGCATCGTATCAATTTGGTTCATTTTTGGCTTGATCCAAAAACGAACCAAAAAGATCAAGACTCTTGAAAAAATACTGGAAAATACTACGCAATCACCTACCACAGATAAAAAGAACTCACTTAGTTCAAACAAGATTTTTATCTACTATATACGCTTCTTGCTTGATTTTTATGTATTTTTTCAAAGGTCAAGTCTCAAAGTCTCCTTTTTTTGTGATTGTGAACTCTGCTCAGGATAAGCAGCTTAATATACAGCAAAAAAGAGCTTAAACAAGTTATAAAATGGCTATTGCTTAATCACTTTCTTCAACATCACCGAACTCTCATCGGTGATCTTAATAAAATACAAACCGGCCTCTTTGCCTAATTCAACTTGAATTCTCGAATTGCCATTCGTCTGCCTTTTTCTCACAATTTGTCCCACTTGGTTCAAGACTTCAATTTGCACCGCTTTATGATCACCCAAATCAATCGTTACCCGACCTGTAGTAGGATTCGGATAAATGGAGACAGATGAAAAAGCATCTTGCTCATCTATTCCTACCAGACAATCGGCAAATAAGTTCACAGATACTAATCCTGAACTACACCAATTTTTATATCGTGGGTTATAGTAATAATCGTAATCTCCCCCGGAAAACTGTATGGATAAATTAGAATCTATTGAATAGTATTGAACCTGGCCTGAGCTTTCATGTACCAAACCGCTAATCGTTGTGCCGCTACTTTCTATTCTGAGTTGATAATTATCTATCGCCAAATATTGATCCATGTTTAAACGGTTCAAACCAGATACTAAAGTATATATGCTATCTAATTGCACAAAGCTTTGAGCCTGATCTTCGATAATTAAGCGCAGATCACCAGAAGACTTGCTATACACATCTACACTTTCAAAAACGAGTTCCTCATTGACATTTAACATAACAGTACGATTTAGAGAACCATTGGCTGTTACCCAATTTTGAGGAGAAAATAATGCAAAGGAATCTGTTTCCATAAGTTCTATGGCTTCCACTCTTAGCATTTCCTGAAAAGCCATACCCACATTTACTGGTAACCCTTTATAATCGAAGGTGTCTGCTACAGCTATCAATTGGCTGGAATCGTACCATCTGTACATGACATCAGAACCCAAGTTAAAGGCATTATACAAACTAAAGCTGGCCGTATCTCCACATCTTATTGTTAAAGAATCATTAAAAGCTAAACGGTTAAGGTCTGTAGCTCTAATTTGCAGTGTATCTGAATAATACCCTGCACAAAACTCAACTCTAATGTTTGCCTGCTCAGGAATGCTAAAATTAATACTGCTGTCTGCAAGAGATGAAATGGAAGACCAGGTCAGCCCATTTTGTAGCTCCCAGTTGCTTCGTTCGGTCACTCTATTTAAATCGATATTGACCTGTTCATTCAAACAATAATCCGGAGGCTGGATTACAAAATCCTCTTGATCCGGAAAATCAACTCTAAAACTGAGGCTAATTGCATTATTAGTGATAGAGCCATCATTGGTCTGGTTTAAAGAGGTCAATAAAAAGTAATTCTTCTCTCTACTGATGTCAATGCTATCCATCAGAAACACGATAGAGTCTCCACTAGCTAAAGGGAGACCACCATTTAAGGTATTATCCGCTATTGTATCAGAAAACAAAAGAAGGTTAGGATTTAAAAATGAGGTGTTAAAAAAAGCAGTATCTCTTGTAAAATCCAGAGCCTTATTGCCTTCATTTCTCAATTTTAAGGCCAGCATTGCATTGGGGTTAGGGCATTGATTCGGCTGGAGGTATTCATAAGCAATGAGTGCCAAATCCTGACCTCGTGTAGCATTAAACCGTATATCGTCGAGAGCTATCACCCCGGCTGTACCATTATTTGAACCCACAAAACGGATCATGATGTTTTTATTTTGTAAAGTCATTTGTGTAAGGGGAACAATACGTTGTCTCCATGGCTGATTTTTTGACTGTTGCTGTTGGCCGACTATAGAGTCTAATGTGATCCAATTTACACCGTCAAAAGCCTGAAGAAGTAAGCGATCTATATTGGCTCCATACATGTAGTACCAAAAGCTGATGCTGGTATTAACAGCATTATTCAAATTAATGCATGAGGAAGTAATTTGAGCGGTTCCATTGCTGTTATCCAAACTTAAATAATTCCCCAAACGTGCCACTCCTAAAGTATGATCGGCAATAGGGCCTGAATTGGCATTGGGGTGCGGACCCTCCATAATGCGCCAATCAACATTAGCTCCCAAGCTTAAAATGCTCCAGTTTCGTGATGTTGATGCAATGGATTGGTCTAATGAGTCTTCTGATTCAAAATCTTCTATATTAAGGTGTCGTATAAATGCCGTTACCGTATCGTTGTATACATTGCTGTCGTTCGCTAAAGTAGTCCAAGCACTAACGCTAATGGTATCCCCAAAAATCAATTGATTTTGTGAAGAAAATGAATAGTTTAGTGTATCTCCAGGTAAAATCATGGCGGACACATTTTCTGAAACGATGGCCTGACCACGCGCCTGATAATGTACGTTTAAGGTATTCGGAAAAATGGTATCGTAACCGTTATTAAAAATAATGGCCACTACAGAACTCATAGTATCGAGATAACAATTATAAGTATTCTGCAAACTCAACACTTCTGCATCTTGATCTATTAAAACCTCAATAGAGATATCATCTATAGCCATGTCACCTGCACAGCAGCCACCACTTATTGCTCTAAATCTTACTTTAATTTTTCGTCTAACAAAAGCACTCAAATCGACCACTTTGTATAACCAAGGAGAAGCTCCTGTAACTTGAAATGTTGATACTTGATCAACACCTTGAACCCATTGCACGCCATCATAAACATCTATAAATATGGGAGAATTGATCTGTGCACCAAAACGATGGAACCAAAAACCCATGCTTACTCTTCCAAAAGCAGGTAAATCTATACATGGAGAAGTTAGAGTGGCAACATCACCGAATGCTCCACCTGAAGCTTCTGTATATAAAAATTTTCCACCATTTCCTCCGGTCGTATGATCTCCACTAGGAAAAGCCGTAGAGAGATTGTTACCATCCGATACTCTCCAAGAATAATTACTATTTGTGGAAGAACTTCTGGTCCAACTATCTCCAATAGAATCATTGGTATTTGAAAAGACTGTTCCCGATGTCCAGCTGTCAAAGTTTTGAATGTAAGGAATCCTTGCTGCTCCAACAGAAGTATTAATTATATTATTATTTAAATTACTATCATTGGGAGAAAAGCCATCTCCGGTGATTTCAGCCCAAACATCAATTCGGTAATTCTTGATGATAGAAAAATCATAAGGGACGGTAAAACTATACAGGTGATTAGTTTGAGGAGCTAAAGCAGTATGAATAGTATCAGAGACTATTGTTCCACCATCTACACGGTAAGACAAAATAAAAGAATGGGCAGTATCTAATCCCCTATTTCCAACCTCAATAACTATGTTTTCTATATCATATCCGCATTCGGATTGGGCAGCTGAATTGGGATAAACCAGCTGTTCAACAGACAGATCTTTACTTTCCCGTTCACGAATAAAGATTTGGTCGATGCCAATGCCATCTCTTGAGTTATTTGCAGGATCTGTTGTGTATCGGAATCTTAGTTTCACTTGACTTTCTCCAGCCAAATCATTTAATAGAGTAAATACCTTGAGCCATTGTTGTGAATTTCCGCTCCAGTATCGATTAGAGCCACTAAAATAATTATACCAGTTTTTGGCATTTGATGACCCATTATGTCTGATCCAAGTATCCCCATTATCGATAGAATACTGAACATCCAAACGATCCCAAGCAAATTCCGTATGATAATATAGAAAAAAACTCAAAATGGGGTCATCGCTCAGTGCGCTAAAATCCAGACAGGGTGACTCAAGGTATGCATTTTCACGATTGTTGTAGTTCCCTGCTGTATTCGTTCCAAAAATGTAAAGACCGTGTGCTGCAGTATCAATTACCGAAGCAGTGGGTATGCCCCTGTTCCATGAATTGTTAGTGCCGTAAGTGATCCAATTTCCTGCAGAACTTTCAAAGCTTTCAAAATAAGGTAAGGTATATGAGATATACTGTTGAATATTTATTGCTGCGGTGTCGTTATCGGTGATGGTATCTCCGGGAAGTTTAGTATAAACCTCTAAGTTATAAGAGCCCGGCCCGGAAAAAATCAATTTGGTTTGAAAGGTATACAAGAGGGTATCAAAAGGCAATATACTTTGGTTAACCGTTTCAACCACTTCCGCCCCCCCATTAATACGATAAGCCACCTGAAAGCCGGCATGCGTTTTTCCTCCCGGATTGGCAATAGTGACAATCATAGAATCATTGGTCTGAAGATTACATTGCGACCTTAGGTTTTCGATGCGACTGATGCCTATATCTCTGCCGTTACGAGATGATATTTTGACGTTATCCAGAGCTACATACCAACCCCAATCATTACCATCAAAATAAGTAAAACGCACTCGACAGGAAGCATTTTTATAAGGACTAATGTCTATTTTTGCATGCGGAAAATTGGTGCAATTTATATAACTACCACAATTGTCAGTGGTTTCAAAAAATACTAATTGCCATGCTGTTCCATCAAATACTTCAACTTTAAAAGTATCTGTTGGCGACGATTCTCTAAAATTATAATCAAACTCCAATAGAGTGATTGAATCTAAGGAATTGTCAAATACAGGCGTTTCGAGATAGGTTCGTTCTAGTAAAGAACTAAACAAGTGCTGACTATCATCAAAATAAGCCATGGCTGTTCCGTTTAGGTTATTATTTCCGGGATGATCCCCTGAACCATCTAAGCCAAACTCCCAAACATGGGTGCCGGTAATGGCAACCGTACTCCATCCCGAAGGCAATGCTCCGGCATTAAAATCTTCGTTAATGTGGTATACTTGCGCTTTACCAATAAAAGCAAAAAATAAGGTGAATAGAATTAAGCTCAGTTGCCTCATAAAAATAGGGTTTGTATCCAAATTTACACATCTCCGTCCTTAAATCCAATCCAGACTTCGATATATACTGATGTATTGTTTACAAAAGTGTAAACACTATGTATTTATCTTAATTAAGAAATAAAAAAAGAGGAAGGTGTCTTCCTCTTTTATAAGCAATTTTGTTTTATTACTGGACAATTAATTTTTGTGTTTCATAATCTTCTCCCGAATGCATTCTGATGAAATAAATGCCCGGAGAAAGTTCACTTAAATCTACTGTCTGAATTTTTTGAAGCGGAGTTTGACGATAAACTAATTTTCCACTAAGGTCTATGAATTCTATTAATGTTACATCTGCGCTCAATTCCAATTGAACCGTAGCCCTAGCCGGGTTAGGATAAATAGTGTTTTCGAGTTGCTCTTCCCCCTGATACTTTAATCGCCAAGGGTTTTGGCAAACGTCTTTGGTTACAGATTTGCATACTGTTTTGCTACAATAGCGGGTCTGTCCAAGAGAATCATAAGATACATATGCCGTTATGCAAAAGGTGTAAGTGCCCTGACTAAAAAGGTCAAGGATAGGATCTCCAACATTAACGGTGTCTTTGATTCCGTTTCCATAATCTAAAAAATACTTTAAAGGCGTGGTGCAAGTATCAGTAATTAAAGTATCCTGAATGGTAATGTTACACTGCCAATCGGTTGTATAACCAAAATTAAAATAAGAGATTTTACAGGTATCGCAATTGGCTTTAACAGTTAAAATTAATGCCATAAAGCCAGCGAGGAGGCTTAGTTGTTTAAGTTTCATGATTAAAATTTTTAGGTTTTACCAATTGTACGCTTTTTTTTTCTACCAAATGTTAAGCTAATGTTAACATGCAGAATTACAAGAAGTTTAATGGTAAAAAACTAAGAAATTAAGAGCAAAACTTTTTATATCACTTCACCTCTTCTACATTGCTTCGATCTGCTGAAGTGACATCTTTCAATTCGTGAAGGGGTAAAATTTCTCCGTCTACAGTTCGACGGTAGCATTTGAGCTTATCTTTAAAAATAGAAGATTTGTAAACGGATTTACCAATCAACATGCGCACACACTCTTGTATACCTTCAACAATGGAAGGGTGAGGGTGAATCATGTGTGCCAACTCGTCTATGCCTTTGTCCATATACATCAACAAAGAGACCGATTGTATGGCACTGGAAGCATGTTCTCCTACAGCGCGCATGCCCAATACTTTCATTTCTTCATCATCGGAAACAATGATTTTGAAAAAGCCCTTGGTTTTACGCATGGCAATCGCTCTGGCAATGGTAGAATAATCCACTTTTGAGACTCGAATCGGAATTTTCTTTTCTTCCGCGGTTTGCTCATTCAATCCTACAGCTGCCACTTCCGGATTCAGAAACATGATGGTCGAAATGTTTTCGTAATGGATGGGCTTCACCGGAAAATCAGCAAACATCTTTACCACTGCATGGCGAGCTTCACGCTCCCCTACATTCACCAAAGCCAAATGACCTGAGACATCTCCCACCGCATAAATGTTAGGGATATTGGTTCGGGTATCTTCATCGCCGATGTGTACCCCTCGTTTACTCATCACCACTCCGGCATTGGTTAAATTCAACTCTTCGACATTGGCTACACGACCAATGGATAACATGGCTTTTTCAACTTGGATGACTTCTCGTGAGCCATCGGTATTTTCAATCTCATACTCTACCTGATCGCCCTGATGATCCATACGAATCAATTGGCTGCCACGGTGTATGGTGACTCCATTTTCTTCCAGATTATTGGCCACCATATCGGCCACATCTTTATCTTCAAAAGGTAAAATGCGCTCTGCTTTATCAATCAAGTAAACTTTAGTCTGCCCAAAGTTGGAAAACATCGTAGCGAACTCACAACCAATGACTCCTGCACCCAAAATCACCAAACTTTTGGGAAACTCATCTAAATGCAATATCCCGTCTGAGGTCAGTATGACTTTCTCGTCGACTTTAATATTGGGTAAAGTTCTTGGACGACTGCCGGTGGCTATAATTGTGTTCTCTGCAAAGACGGTGAATTGCTTGCCGTCTTCTTTTGTGATCTGAATCTCTTTAGCCGTCAAAAAACTGGCGGTGCCTTTTTCATAATTGATCAGTTCGGTTTCAGCATGGATAATTCGTAGGTGACAAGACAACTGAAATTTGCGTTCAAAAAGGGCTTCATCTATGATTTCTTTGACCTTCTCAAAGGTCATGTCTATGCGTCTGTCCTGACCAATCTCTTCCTTAACGGTTTTGATTCTGGTAGAGAGTTCCCACATGGTTTTGGAAGCCAAGGCCCCATCATAAATGCCATAGCCCCCTAACTTTCCTTTTTCAACCAAAAGGACTTTTTTTCCAAAGTCGATGGCACGCATGGCAGCCGCATAACCTGCCGGCCCCCCTCCTATTACACACAGATCGTATCTATCCATAACTTGCGATGAGGAAAGTTCTCCCTTTCTTTTTAAATAAACAACAATTTAATTTTGTTTTTATAACGGGTCAAGACCACTTATTGTTTTAAAAGAAAACCCCGAATCGAAATGATTCGGGGTTTTCTTTATTTGTTTTAGTCAATTACCTCAACGAGTTCAACTTCAAATATCAATGTATTGAAGGGTTTAATGACTCCACCTGGTCTAGGATTAGCTCCGTAACCTATACTGGAAGGAATAATCAAAGTCGCTTTACCTCCTTCTGATAACATGGCAATGCCTTCATCCCAACCTCTGATCACCTGACCTTGACCCAAAGTAAACTGAAAAGGTTCATAAGTTCTACCCGGATTATGAATGCCTTGCTCTAAAGCGACTTCTTCTACAGAAGAGTCAAAATAGGTTCCATTTAACAAACGGCCTTCATAATTAACACGCACTTGTTGACCTGCTTCTGCTTTCTTTCCGTTTCCTTTTTTCTTTGAAATAAAGATTAGGCCTGAGGCTGTTGGTTCCTCAGTAATATTATTCGCCTGTAAGTACTCTTGCAATTTTGCCATTTCTTCCGAAGCCAATTCAGCATTTTGTCTTTGCTGTTCTGCCATAAGTTGCTCTTCTGTCATGGCATCTAATATCTTAATGTCAAAATACAACATGCTAGCTGAATCAACAAAACCAGGGCTTTCAGGAGCTCCCGCTGACTTAATGAAAAAGGTATCTGCGTTGACAATAATCGACACACTGTCGCCTACTCTCATGCCAATAAAAGAGCCAAGCATGTCACCTGTATACTTAGCAGAATCTGCTCTCATTTTTACCGGTACTCCACCTTCATGGGTATTTAACAATACAGTATCCTGATCTACCGAATAAATCATAGACATGGTAATGATATCCCCAACTTGAATTTGTCTTCCGGTATCACTTTTTTCATGGTACTTAATGAATAATCCACTTTCTACTTCATCGTATCCGGGATATTTGCTGCTTATTGATTTGTTGCAGGCAAAGAACACCGAAATCATCACTAGAACGCTAAGGGCTAAACTAATTTTTCTCATTTTCTCTTAATTACTTTTATAACTTCTATTTCAAATATTACACTTGTGTAAGGAGGCACTATACCAGCCACTGAGCCTTGCTCTCCAAAAGCACGGCGCGAAGGTAATATTATTTTAACGCTTTCACCTTCATTCATTCCATTTAATCCATAATGAATTCCATCAATCAATTGATCGTCTTTTCCATAGATGAAACTTGGTGTTCTTAATTTATTGTATGTGTTGTCAAATACATAGCCATTTAAAAACTGTCCCTTGTACTGAATAAGGACTTCATCGCCAAAATTAATCGGCAACCCTTGAGGGTTTTGCCTGAGTATTTTACGATACACTCCTCCAATGCTTTCATACTCTATGCTATCTTTCTTCAAGTGGCGCAATAATGCTGCCTGCTCTTCAATCTCTCTGGCAGATAATAGTTCTCTTTCTTTCTGTTTGGCTGCTTCTTCATTGTAAACTCCCTTTAGCATAATATTCAACTGCGCCTCGCCTTGATCTGTTTCCAACAATTGATAAAACTTAAAATAATCGTTGAGCAATCGACGATCGACAATAAAGCCAACACTATCTCCCGGTTGTAAAACCATGAATAAAGAATCTACAGTACTATTCTCTAGTTTGAAAAAATAGGGATAGTTGGGCACATAATGAATGGTATCGCCTTTAAGCGATGTCAATATGATTGAAGCATTGATCACATCTCCTTTCTTTGGTCTCTGACCTTCACCCAACTGAAAGTGTTTGTAGTTTATTCCTTCAGGTAAACTCAATTGGTTGGTGCTGGTTCTTTGACAACTTAGCACCACTATAATGAAAGCCATGATAAAGAAATGTCTTCTCATTTTTTTGCAACAAGGTGAATGTTATACACGAGTGTCGTTTGGCTCGGGATAGCAGCCTGATCTCCTGTTATGCCATGCCCTAAATGCGCCGGCAGAATCAAGAAAGCTTTCTCTCCTACTCTCATTTTTTTAATGCCTTCATGCAACCCGCTTTCTATATCTTCATAATCTACGGCAAACTCTTGTAAGCGAGATAATTCTGTTTTATAAAGTGTATCGCCTTCTAATGAAGAAAGAAAGTAGTCTACTACTGCAACCTCACCAGAATAAATACTATCTCCCTCTTGCTGCTGTTCGTAGATATGATAACGCAGTCCTGTTCCTGTTTTTATAAAAGGCATGCCAATGCTATCGATAAAATCCTGAATTTTTTTTGCCTCTTTTTTTAGATACAATTGATGCGATGCAATGATGGTCTCTTCATAATCGGTTTTCGAATTAAAAGGCATTTTTTTCTCCTCAGGTGTTTCTCCGCATGAGCTAAAGAATAGAAGGGTTGCTATAAAGACTAAGTTCTTAAAAGACACTTGCATCTATTTTTTCTTTGTACTTAGAAAAGGTCTTTTCCAATTGATGGATCGCGTCTTCCATTTTACCAATAAACCGACCTCCGGCAGCATTGGCATGGCCACCACCTTCAAAATGATTCATTGCCACTTCATTGACATGAAAATTGCCCTTGGATCTGAATGACATTTTGATCAAGCCATCTTTTTCCGTAAGTAAAGCCGACACCTTAACCCAAGCTATACTTAGAGGGTAATTAACAAGTCCTTCTGTATCTCCACGCTTATAATTAAACGAACTTAACTCCCTTTCATTAAGGTCTATAATGGCAGCACAGTATTCAGGATACAGTTTCATTTTATCTTTCAATGCAAATCCCAGTAATTGAATTCGATTCTCAGAGTAGCTGTCATATATTCTCTGATAGATTTGGTTAATGTCTATTCCAGTAGTCAATAGCTCTGCTGCAACACGATGAGTCTTAGGGCTGGTGGAAGAAAATCGGAAAGAACCTGTATCTGTAAGAATACCTGTATACAGACATGCTGCTAAATCAGCATCTATCTTTTCTTTTCCACCTAAACGTTCAATGAACTCGTATATGAGCTGCGCCGTAGAACTGGCAGATGTATCAGACAGTTGAAAGTGGGCAAAATTTTCAGGATTGGTATGATGATCGATATTTACGATGTAAGCCTTTTTACTTTTTCTTTGAAAAGCAAAATCCATATTACCCATCCGTGAAGGAGAATTAAAATCCAAACAAAAGATCAATTCTGCCGCTGTAATGGCATCAAAGGCCGGATTCTTATTCACCTCAAAATTCAAGGCCTTATCATAACCCGGTAACCAATGCAAAAATGCCGGAACCGGATCGGGAGAAATGACGGTAACTTCATGACCTAGTGCATTAAGATAATGGTATAAGCCCAATGATGAACCTATAGAGTCCCCATCAGGAGAATGGTGAGACAATATGATTGTTTTTTTGGACTGTCCAAAGAGGATGGATTCTAATTCTTCCCAGTTCTGATTCATGCCGTAAAAATAAACATCTGAACAAGTAAATATTGAGTAATCAGAACAATAATATGCACATTTTAAGCCTATTTTTGACGGCATTAAACAAGCAACATGACAATATTTCAATCTATTCTAATCGCCATTGTTGAAGGCTTAACCGAGTTTTTACCCGTATCTTCTACCGGCCATATGATTTTGGCTTCTACGGCGATGAAAATTCATGAAGATCAATTTGTGAAGACTTTTGAAATTGCCATCCAATTAGGAGCTATTTTAGCCATTGTATTACTTTATATCAAGCGCTTTCTGCGCGGATTAACGATCTATTACAAGCTTTTTGCAGCCTTTTTACCTACTGCCGTAATCGGACTGCTTGCTTATGATATCATAAAAGACTATTTGTTTAACCCGGTGGTCGTCTCCGTATCGCTTGTTCTTGGCGGTATTGTTTTGATTTTAATTGATAAAAAGGTAGTTAAGCAAGAAAGTAAGACCCTTGATCTGGAAGACATCTCCTATAAAAATGCAGCTTTTATCGGTCTGATCCAATGCTTTTCGATGATACCGGGCGTATCACGTGCGGCTGCTACAATAATCGGCGGGGTATTCAATGGCTTGGATAAAAAGCAAGCTACCGAATTCTCTTTTCTTTTGGCCGTCCCCACCATGTTTGCGGCAACAGGATATGACTTGTTAAAAACGCCTGTTGAGTTTACAAATGAAGAGATCAAACTTCTTGCTATTGGAATGCTAGTTGCTTTCTTTACCGCTTGGGTAGCAGTAAAAATCTTTTTAAAGATAGTAAACAACTATGGGTTTAAGCATTTTGGTTATTACCGTATTTTAATCGGCATATTGTTTCTCATTTACATGAGTCAAGCAGGTTTAGAAGGCTCACCTTTTTAAATCAAGAAAAGCTTTCTCATCTTTAATTATCCGCAGATTTCTTTTCTAAAAATGTTCGGATCTCGACATAGTCAACATCTGTTCTGTCTTCATAGAAATCCTTAAGCACAGCTCTATGAGCAGCACCAACAATCACCAATATTCTATCTTCAGGCTGCATATTTCTATCAATATTTGTCATCATGTGGATGTTTCTTTCCCACCATTTTGATACGAACTTAGCGCCAACATCACTTGAATCACCGACAAACTTTGCAGTTTGATTCAGATATTGATCCTTGTTTCTAATGTCTTCTGCCTCTGAGTTTCTAAAAATCAGATAATCAATCAAGCTGTTGTTGGCCAAAAAATCTGACTCCTTCCTGTCTTGTTCTTTTATGGACGAAAGCATCTTGTCAAATCTCTTTTTGTCGTTTTTTTCGGCAAATTCAGTCAGTTCACCAAACGGCAGACTGAGTTTATAGTCTATGGAATAGATTCGCTTGTGATTGAGCCGTTTTGCTAGCCTAAAACCCAATTGCTCAATCTCATTGATGCTATATTCCCCTTCACCATTCAAAGAAGCAGTATACATGCTGTCTAAATAATCGGATTGAGCCATGGGAAATTCGAGCATAATTTTATTGGGCTTAAATGCTTTAAGCCTCTCTACAATTTCGATGATTTCTTTTTGCCTTTTTTCTGATTTTAAGCTTTCAAACTCGACTGATGAAAAGTCGGAAGTCCCGGCAAAATGAAAAACACCAAGAATCCCCACCTGAGGCTTTGACGTGTTCTTGTCTTTATCCTGCACCTGCCTATGTTCAGTTTCACAACTCACAAAAAACAAGACAAGACTTAATAATAAAGTGCTGAATCTCATGACTATCAATAACTATTTAATGCTTAATGATCTTTTTCAGCAAACTTCTTTGTCCATCTGAAAGTTCTATAAAGTACATGCCACAAGGGTAAGCATTTACATCAAAAACAACATTACCGGAGGCATGGTTTATGCGTTCTGTAGATAACACCTGACCACTTAAATTCATTATTCGCAGTTGAGCCTCATTTGTTTGTTTAACCTTATAATTGATCATTACTTCATTCTTAGTAGGATTTGGATAAAAACTAAAATCAAAGCCTGTTTGTTCTTCAAGTTTCGTTGATCCATCTAACTGAGCCGCATACCAGGTTGAAGGATCCAGGTGATTTGAAGTTAGCGGCAATCTTTTAAAAGTCTGAAAGTTATTCAGTAAAAAGCTAATACCGATACTGTCTAAAGTATTTACACCAAGCGTGCTAAATGGAATACTAATTTCTACTGTATCTGTATACACGCTGGATGTCAGCTGAAAATTTGGCTCTGCTTTCCAATTTGGCCGTACTGCCATACAATTGTTATAATTGCCGTATTGACCATTAAATTCACAGTCTGTAGCAGAAACATGAAACCACCAATCATTCATTGACAAACTTGATCCTTTATTATTGTCTGCATCTATCATAATCTCAGGAAAGTATAAACCGCCGGATTGCAGATTGTTTACAAAAGCAACTAAAAGTGCATTACCATCATGCTTACAAAACACCTTTGTGCTTTTTGTCGAATTAATAGACAGATTTAACTGATTGGCATCCTGCCATTCCTGAATTGTAAATATACCGTCTATTGTAACACTCGATCCCGAAGGGATGATAAGGCTTTGCCCCTGAATAATCAGAGGCAAAACCAATAGTAGACTGATAATCTCTTTTCTCATTTTAAGATGATCTTTTTGGTTTCTTTAGCCTCTCCAGAATTGATGTTAAAAAAGTACAGTCCGGGCTCCTGACCACTCAAATCGAAATCTTCGTTAAATTTTCCTTTAAAATTGCTAAGTGCTTTGTTATAGATAATTGCACCCTTTGTATCTGTTATCGAAATGTTGAAATTCTTGCGAGATTTTGATTCAAATGACATGTTGAAATTGCCGTTACTTGGATTTGGAAACAACTTCAATTCTTTAATTTCCAGTGATTTTAAATCCTCTTCCACAATCTCTGTTGGAAGCAACTCTTCGTTCGCCTCAACTTTATCATCAGAAACAAAGAAAACCATAGAGTTGGTGCTAAAGGTGAAAACTCTTTCCTCTATCTTCCCTTCACCATCATCTTCTATGACTATGGTTTTTACCATTACTTTTCCTCCTTCTTTACCCAGTTTCTCCTTAAGCGCATTTAGTTCTTCTTCAGACAGATTTTCATTGCTTTTAAAGGTAAATGTGTTGCCCTCATCAGTTGAAAACGACATTTCATGTTTAATTTGATCCATTTCTCCTTTCAAGGCCTTTACCATGACTTCAATTTCCTGATCATTCACTGCTTCGTCTGAAGAATTTAGTCTTATCACTTTAACCTGCTTGTCGACTTCGCCTTCTCCTTTAATCTCTTTGTTTATTATGATTTTTTGGTTTCCTTTCCCCTCTACATGAATCTGATCCCCTTCAAAATCCATTTTCAAATCAATGCCTTTTTCCTTAAGTAATTGCTCTACTTGCTCCTTGTCATTTATTGAAAAGGTACTATCAAACCGTGTTATCTTACCATCTTCATCGTTAACAACGACAATTTTCATTTCTCCTTTCTCTACATTGTCTTTAGAGATATTTTGTGCTACTGATACTTGTGATATGATCAATGTAGCTGCGCTGTAAAAAAGTAATTTTTTCATTTTATCTAGTTTTTGGGTTAAATTCTAAGCCAAAGCTATCGGGGATGAACCTTTTAAGCTGTTAAGGTTTCGCCAAAAAACGTTAAGGAAAAGTTAAAGTCTTTGGAACAAGGAAGCTAGAGAAGGTACTTTTACTGAAATTATGAAAAAGTCGACACTGAATTTGATCATTGCTTTAATGAGCTTTTCAACATTGGGCATTATTGCTATTCAGGCTTACTGGATTAAAATTAAAGCTCAACAAGCTGCTAAAGAGTTTGACTCTAAAGTATACGAAAGCTTAGAAGCCATTAGTGAACATCTAACCACTAATGAGACTATGGTATTTGTGCAAAGTCAGAATGTCAATCGCTTTAATTTTAAAACTAGAGATATCGAAGATGGTATAAAAGAAATGAGCTATGTAATTAGTGTCTCTGAAGATGATAATGCGATAAGGGAAATAAAAAGAACAGTGAATGGACGACTTAAGCCCGAAGATGGAATCATTAGCAGAACATATGAATGGACAGAAGACTCAATAGTTATCCATTCTGTCAATTTTGAAGACTCCATCATTAAGTCGAAAGGGAAAACAGAGGTTAAAGCATTACTGAGCAAAAAAAAGAATCAGATAAGAACCGCCATTGATAAGCTAGCAATAGAATATGCATTGAAAGAGTCTTCACTTAAAGAGCGTTTGGCCAAGGTGAACATGGATAGTTTAGTAGAGAAGAAATTAGCCACAAAAGGGATCAGTAATTCATTTCAATATGAGATAAAATCCGGTGAAGATTCTGTTGTATTTTATTCCGAAGCATTTTATTCAAATCAGCCTTCTCAGCTTTATCAATCTTCGATTTTTGAAAGTTTAAGTGCGAAAAATTCAGGCTTATTGTCTATCTATTTTCCCAACAAACTAAATTCCATATTAAAGTCAATTTGGATTAATCTTCTAATTTCAATTTTTCTAACCTTAATGATGTTGGGCACATTCGGCTATACCATCTATTCAATCATCAAACAGAAAAAGCTGGCTCAAATCAAATCTGATTTCATCAACAACATGACGCATGAGTTTAAAACACCAATAGCTACCATTTCACTAGCCATAGATAACATGCTTCACCCATTGATTAAAGCAGATACAAAGGCCATGGAAAAGTTTGGAAGGATCATTAAAAAGGAAAATGATCGCATGAACCATCAGATAGAGCGTGTATTAGAAGCCGCAAGGTTTGAACGACAAGACATTAACCTAAAAATGGAAGCTTTAGATCTGCATGACTTATTAAGAGATTTAACAGACACTTTTAAAATGGAAATGGATGATAACCGAGGAGACATAAAGCTCAGTCTGAATGCCGAATCTCATGAAATTGAAGGCGATAAAATGCACCTCTACAATGCTTTAAGAAATGTTATTGAAAACGGTATAAAGTATTCTAAAACACCATTCAGAATTAGCATCTTAACAAAGAAGAACGATCAAGAAATACTTATTGAAATAAAAGATAAAGGCATTGGCATGGATGTCACGACACAGAAACACATTTTCGATCGATTCTATAGAAAAACGGATGGTAATATTCACCAAACCAAAGGTTTTGGCCTTGGCTTATATTACACTAAGGAGGTCATCAATAAACATGGAGGAAACATTGATGTGAACAGTAATCTTAATCATGGAAGTAGTTTCAAAATCAGATTGCCTCTAAAATGAAAACCGATCGTCTAAAAATACTCTTAGCCGAAGACGAGCCTAACTTTGGAACCGTTCTGAAGAGTTATCTCAACTTGGCCAACTACCACGTAGATTGGTGCAAAAATGGAAAGGAAGCCTATTCAAAAGTAAAGAGTGAAGATTATGATCTTTGTATTTTAGATGTCATGATGCCCGAGATGGACGGATTTAGTTTGGCTAAAGAAATCAGAAAAAATGACCAAGAAATTCCACTCATTTTTCTAACTGCAAAGAGCCTTAAAGAAGATGTTTTGGAAGGCTTTAAAATTGGAGCAGACGATTACCTCACTAAACCCTTTGATTCTGATATTCTACTTGAAAAAGTCAAAGTACTACTTCGGCGTAAAGGCCGCAGGCAGATTCAAAACCAAAATGAGTTCAGAATAGGAACATACCTTTTTATTCCAAGTTCCAGAAAGTTAATCCATAAAAATGCATCTAAGGTTCTGTCACCAAAGGAAGCAGAGCTATTAACACAATTGTGCATATACCAAAACAAGGTACTTCCTCGCTCAGAAGCCTTGATGCGAATCTGGAAGGAAGACAATTATTTTACCGGTAGAAGTATGGATGTATACGTAGCTAAGCTGAGAAAGTATCTGTCGCATGACCAAGCCATACAGATCATTAATATTCACGGGAACGGGTTTCAGCTAGAGGTCGACTGAATTTTAACTCATGATTTTGGAAGCTCGCATTGTTTCACTTATTTTTACTGAGTGAGGTTTTTCATCTTTTATCTTTTCTTGTGGCTTGGATCAAATTTATCGTATGCACAGTCAATTAATGAGCTACGACCTCATTACATGAAAGCATTACACAATTATAGCTTTGCAGAAAATGTATATTCACGCTTTAAGGCAGTTGACAACCCAAGTGCCAAGATATATGCTTATAAAGGAGCTCTAGAAGCCATCATGACAAAAACAACCTGGAATGTTGTTAAAAAGCTAAGCTATCTCAGAGCTTCTCAAGAATCATTTGAAAAAGCCGTTGAATTGGCCCCAAATGATCTTGAGGTCAGATACATGCGCTTAGCTGTTGAACACGAAATTCCTCGTTTCCTTGGAATGAGCGAACATATTGAAGAAGATAAAAAATTTGTAATTAATCACTTACACCAATTCAATCCAACTTATCTACCTGCTTCAGTGAGAAAAGAAATCGTAGGTTTTGCGAAAAAATGCGGCTACTTTAGTAAACTACAAATTGCTCTTTTTGAAAGCATAATGACTACTTAAATAAAATATACAATCATGAAAAAGTTACTTTTTGCACTCGGTATCATCGTTATCATTTCTTTTGGTTTTAAATCGATCTTTTGGGGAAATTGCGAAGAGGAAAAGGGAAAAATTTCGAGGACAACCGTAAACATTGATAAGTTCTCAAAACTCAAGCTACATGGATCTTCAACAGTCTATTTAAGTCAGGGAGAATCTTTTTCTGTAGAAATAGAAACAACTGAAAACATAAAGGATTTGTTAAATACTCAAGTAGATGCAAACACATGGACAATCAAATTCGAGAAGTGCATCAATGCAAAGAATGGAGTAAAATTTTATATTTCCATGCCAGAAATAGATCTTATAACGGTAAGTGGTTCAGGTGATATTATTGGTAAGAATAAAATCACTTCAGGTCAGCTCGAACTTTCTGTAAGAGGATCTGGTGATATCAAGCTAGATGTGGAAACAAAAGAATTGAACAGCAGTGTAAAAGGTTCCGGTGATATCGTAGTTGAGGGTCAAACCGAGAAGCAAACCATTCGAATTCAAGGGTCGGGAGATTATACTGCAAAGGATTTAAGATCTCAGGAAGCTCATGCATCAATCAATGGAAGTGGAGACATCAATATCAATGTCGAAGAGCGTTTAACGGCTAATGTAAACGGTTCGGGAGATATCTTATACAGTGGCAATCCATCTGAGGTGGATAAAAAAGTGAATGGGTCCGGTGATATAGAGGCTAAATAGTTACTCGAAATCAGGATACAGCAAATACTTCTTCCTTGTTTTTTTGAAGACTGCTAAATCAGCTTGCCAGCTTGCTTTTATTTCTTCTTCAGGCACTCCTTTTGTGATCTGCTTTTTAAGTTGATCTGTCCCCGCCAATAAATCAAAGAAAGATGTAAAGAACTCATTTTTGTTTGGGTAGTACTCATATGCCTGAATAAGAAAGCTCAATTCTAAGGCCTTCCACCTACCCACATCTTTTAGGTTTCTTCCAAAGCAATCTTTACCTTCTAACTTAGGTTGTTTAGCCCCAAAACCAGATTTAGGTCTAAACCCATGAGAATATTGCCATAAAGAGGGGTGACCAAATTGCTGAAATGGGAAATCAGTCCCCCTGCCAACGCTAACAGGGGTTCCTTCAAATAAGCATAAAGTAGGGTATAGATTGATTGACTGATCGTTTGGCAAGTTTGGTGAAGGAGCTATTTCAACTGAGTAATAATCTGCATGTGAGTATCCTAAAACCGGAATAATCCTCAATTTGCACTGAACGCCATTTGCAAGCCATTTTTCCCGATTAATCATTTGCGCCAACTCTCCCACGGTCATCCCATGAACGATAGGTATGGGGTGCATTCCAACAAACGACTTAAACTCAGGTTTCAGAACAGGACCATCAACATAATACCCATTAGGGTTTGGTCGATCAAGAACAATCACTTCAATACCACTTTCCGCTGCCGCCTCCATCACATAGTGCAAAGTAGAAATATAAGTGTAAAACCGAGCGCCCACGTCCTGAATATCAAAGAGAATCACATCTATTAATTTCAGTTGATCAGCTCTAGGCTTCTTATTTTTTCCATATAGTGAAATAATCGGTAATCCGGTTTTGTGATCAATACCATCTTTTACCTTTTCACCTGCATCTGCATTTCCCCGAAAGCCATGCTCAGGAGTAAACACGCTTTGAACCTTAATCCCTTTTTCAACCAATACATCTACTAAATGTTGCCCATTCACAATAGAAGTATGATTAGCCACCAGTGCTACTTTCCTTTGTTTTAAATAAGGCAAATAATTCTCAAACTGTTCATTACCAAGAACTACACGATTGTCTGAACTCACCTCCGACTGTGTATGACAGGAGGTTGTGATTATCAGCAGAAATACAAACAGCGCAGCGGTCTTTACAAAACAGATATTCAAATGCATACTTTTGCCTCTTACCAAAGTTGTACCACAATTGAATTTTGAGTTATTTCTTGCTAGAAAGATCATAAGAGGAAAAGAAAGTTCTTTTTCAAGGCCAATAATACGCATTTCAATTGTAGCAATTGCTTTAGGCATTGCAATGATGACCCTTTCACTTTCTATTGTACAAGGGTTTCAGTCTGAAATAAAGAAAAAGGTTGTTGGGTTTGGTTCTCACATTCAAATTAGCAAGTATGATAGTCAGGGAAGGGCTTCTCAAATTCCCATTTCTAAAAATAAGCCGTTTTACCCCGACTTAAAAGACAAAGATGGCATTAAACACATTCAGGTATTCGCCAATAAACCGGCAATTCTAAAAGCGAACAATGACAATCTCGGAGTGCTCATCAAAGGAATTGATCAAGACTTCGACTGGTGTTTTTTTGATGAATACCTCACTCAAGGTCATCAATTGATCCCTGATAGCAATAAGAAATCGAATGATATTGTTATCTCGGAGTTTATGGCCAACAAGTTAAATCTTGCTCTTGGTGATGACCTCTTGGTCTATTTCATTCAACAACCTCCAAGAATACGAAAGCTTAAAATTCTTGGCATCTATAATACCGGATTAAGTGAAATGGATGAGCAAATCGCTATTGCAGATATCCGGCACATTCAAAAAGTAAATGGTTGGGAAGAAGATCAGGTAGGTGGCTTTGAAGTATTGATTGATGATTTTAGCAGATTAGATGAACTGAATGAACTTGTTTACCGGGAAGTAGGATTTGATTTAACCACCATATCTATAAAAGATGCCAGATTAGACATTTTCAACTGGCTGGAACTCCAGGACATGAATGTCATTGTGATCATTAGTTTGCTTATCCTTGTTTGTGGAATTGATATTATCTCTGCACTATTGATTCTCATTTTAGAAAGAACCACCATGATTGGTATACTCAAAGCTCTTGGTGCAACGAATGTTAGCATAAGAAAAGTCTTTCTTTACAATGCTCTGTTCATTATACTTCAAGGGCTCTTCTGGGGAAACTTGTTTGGAATTGGACTAGCAGCAGTACAACAAAAATTTGAATTTTTAAGTTTGCCTAAGGAAGCTTATTTTATAGATGTAGTGCCCATCCAACTTGATTTTACAAATCTTCTGTTGATGAATATAGGTACATTGCTTATTTGTTTCTTGATGCTCATAATCCCTTCCAATTTGGTCGCTAAAATTGAACCTTCAAAATCCATACGTTTCGATTAATTCTATTGTGATTTAAAGATCTATTTACTGCCTCAGGCTAGTGCTTTTTTATACCTTTGCAACTCAATTATCATTGGATGAAGTACTACAACAATATATTAGAAACCATAGGTAATACGCCTTTGGTGAAATTCAATAAAATAACCAAAGACATTCCTGCTTTGGTTTTGGCAAAAGTCGAAACTTTTAATCCCGGACACTCCATTAAAGATCGTATGGCAGTGAAAATGATAGAAGATGCTGAAAAAGACGGAAGATTAAAACCGGGTGGGACCATTATTGAAGGCACATCCGGAAATACCGGAATGGGCTTGGCACTGGCAGCCATAGTTAAAGGGTACAAATTGATCTGTACTTTAGCAGATAAGCAGTCTAAAGAAAAGATGGACATCTTAAGAGCGATGGGTGCGGAGGTTATTGTTTGTCCAACAAATGTTGAATCGAGTGATCCAAGATCATACTATTCTGTTGCAAAAAAACTAAACGAAGAAATCCCCAATTCGTTTTATCCCAACCAATACGATAACCTTTCTAACAGAACAGCTCATTACGAACAGACCGGCCCTGAAATATGGGATCAAACGGATGGTAAAATCACTCATTTAGTGGTAGGTGTTGGAACCGGAGGAACAATATCCGGAACAGCAAAATACCTGAAGGAAAAAAATCCCAATATCAAGATATGGGGAATAGATACATACGGATCTGTATTCAAGAAATATCATGAAACGGGAGAGTTTGATGAAAATGAGATTTACTCATACATCACTGAAGGTATTGGTGAAGACATCTTGCCTGAAAATGTAGACTTTGATCTGATTGATCACTTCGAAAAAGTGACTGATAAAGATGGTGTGATTATGACAAGGCGTTTAGCCAGAGAAGAAGGCTTTTTTATGGGTAACTCAGCCGGCTCGGCAGTCGCAGGACTTTTACAACTCAAAGATCGCTTAAGTAAAGATGACGTGGTTGTCGTTATTTTCCATGATCATGGCAGTAGATATGTGGGTAAGATGTTTAATGACGATTGGGTGAGGGATCGAGGATTTATGGAAGCGGAAAAAGCAAATGCCATTAATCTGATTAAATCACATGGTGACAAAAAGCTAATTACCGCCGATCCTGATGATACACTTTCTGAAGTTTTGGAGAAAATGAATCAATACAATATTTCGCAAGTACCGGTTGTAAAAGATGGAGAGTTTGTAGGTTCGGTTAATGACTCTGAATTGTACTCTAAACTTATTAACCAACCGGAACTTAAAGATGGAAATGTGGGTGCAGTGATGGGTGAGCCTTATGAATTTGTTGATGGTAACGCTTCATTTGAAGAAATATCAGAAAAGATTGACAAGAAAAATCGAGCTGTTTTAGTAAAAAACAGAGCCGGACAAGTACACATTATTACTATTCATGACATTGTGCAAGCCATCAATCAAAAAGGCTAAATGATTGAACTGAGAGACCAGTTGGGAAGAGCAATCCAATTGGAATTTCCAGCTAAACGTATTGTTTCTCTTGTGCCTTCTCTGACAGAATACTTGGCTGATCTGGGCTTAGAGAATGAGGTAATTGGAATCACTAAATTTTGCATTAAGCCGAAAAGGTGGTTTCAAACTAAAACAAGAATTGGAGGGACTAAACAATTAAATATTCAACGAATAAGCTCTCTTTATCCTGATTTGATTATTGCCAATAAGGAGGAAAATACAAAACAAGACATTACTGATTTTAAACAAATTGCTCCTGTTTATGTTTCAGACATCATTTCCTTTCAAGATGCCTATTCTGCATTTTATGACATTGCAAACCTGACCGGTAAACAGGCCGATCAACTCATCAATACTTGTCAAGATACTGTCGAACAACTCCCCCGCTTAAAGAAAAGCAAGACTTGTCTCTATTTTATCTGGCAAGAGCCTTTCATGGTTGTTGGATCAAATAACTTTATTAATACTTATCTCGAGCGGCTGGGTTTAATCAATTTAGCTTCCTCTTTTAAAAGTCGATATCCTGAAATTACTGCTAAAAGAGTATTAGAACTTGATCCTGATTTCATTTTTCTATCTTCCGAGCCTTTTCCATTTCATGCAAACCATTTATCACAGTTTCAAACAAAATTCACAAGAGCGAAAGTAGTTTTGGTTGATGGAGAAGCTTTTAGCTGGTACGGATCGAGAATGGCTAAAACATCAGAATATTTTAATGGCTTTATGAAGTCATTAACCAAAGATTGTCGATAAGAATCAAATAAACCTCTGCTAAGCCTGGCATTTTGAATAATTTTATGGACTGAGATGCATCATCTAAAAAACCTGTTTTTCTTCGCTTTTTTACTTCCAACCATCATGTTGTATGGACAACAAAAGGTGGGAGTTGTGCTTAGTGGTGGTGGAGCTTCAGGCATGGCTCACGTGGGTGTATTGAAGGCTCTTGAAGAAAACAACATTCCCATCGATTACATAACAGGTACATCTATTGGTGCCCTTGTTGGTGGTTTGTATGCCGCAGGATATTCTCCGGAACAAATTGAAAAAATGGTGAGCGATCCATCTTTTTTAGATGCAGCCAATGGAATTATAGATCAAAACTATCAAGCCTATTTCAAAAAAGGAGAGTCCAATTCAAGCATGTTGTCTTGGAAATTCAACCTTGACAGTACTTTTGAGGCTAACATTCCGACCAGTTTTGTTAATTCAACTCCAATAGACTTTGGCTTGATGGTTTACCTCACCAATGCCAACACGGTTAGTCAGGGCAATTTTGATAATTTATTTATTCCCTTCAGGTGCATCGCCTCCAACATAACAGATCGTGAACAAATGGTGTTCAGAGAAGGGAATCTGCCTTCATCAATACGTGCATCAATGACCTACCCTTTCTACCTTACCCCCATAGAATTAGATGGAAAACTGATGTTTGACGGTGGCTTATACAATAACTTTCCAGCCGATGTAATATGTGAAGAGTTTAATCCTGATTTTATTATCGCAAGTAACGTCAGCTCTAGAATTGATGATCCTACAGAAGATAATCTGGTGTCTCAAGTCAAAAGCATGTTGATTAAAAACAGAACATTAACTATTCCATGTGCTGATGGTATTATCATTAATTCTGAGGTAGATGATATTTCTACTTTTGATTTTAATCTTAACAGTCTTGCTATACAGAGAGGATATCAATCTACCCTAAAAAAGATGCAAGAGATTCAATCGAAAGTGAAAACGAGAGTCTATGCTCAACAATTGTCAAAAGCAAGAAGTGAATTTAGAGAAAAACAACCCTTACTAAGGTTTGACAAATTGAAGTTTATGAATTATCCTGACAATCAGGCTAAGTACTTCATTCAAAAGGTTAACCTCAAAGGTAAAAGCTTCGATGTTGATCGACTTTTGAAACCTTATTTCGCCCTGGCCAGTGAAGAGAAAATAAGAAGCATATATCCTATTGCTACCTATGACTCAAGCTCGCAGTTCTATAATCTGACTTTAGACGTTAAAGAAGATAAAAATTTTACCGCCTCTTTCGGAGGAATCGTTTCTTCTAAACCTTTTAGTACAGGTTTCTTTGAGATAGATTATAAGACATTAAAATCAACCAGCCTGAATCTCAATGCCAATATCTATTTTGGTCGGTTTTACAGTTCTGTACAAGGTAAAGTGAGATGGGACATTCCATTCGATGTCCCTTTTTATCTGGAATCCAAGTTTACCATTAACCAATACGACTTTTTTAATAACCAAGCCACCTTTATTGACATTATAGAAGCACCGTACATCATCACCAACGAACAGTATGCAGATCTCAATATAGGTTTGCCCGCTTTAAACAAAGCAAAAGTGAATTTCGGGGCTAATTATTATTGGCAAGAATTCAATTATTATCAATCTGAAAATTTCAATCGGGGAGACACTGCTGATATCAGCATGTTTGAGGGCTACTCTACCTATGCTAAGTATGAAAGAAACACCTTAAACAAAAAAATGTATGCCAGTAAGGGTGATCGACTACAATTTATGCTTAGACAGATTAACGGAAGAGAGAAAACCATTCCGGGTTCTACCGCCATTACAAAAAAAGAGTTTTCCAAAAGCCATCATTGGACCATGGTAAAACTGGAAGGAGAAAAGTATTTTTTAGAGAAACAGAAGATACGTGTTGGAGGGCTATTAGAGATGGTTTTTTCTGATCAGTCACCGTTCCAAAATTATACGGCAACACTATTAAATGCTCCTGTTTTTCAGCCTCTACCTGAGACAAAAACCATCTTTATGGAGCAGTATCGTGCCTTTACCTATTTAGGCGCCGGACTTAATCTTATTTACGCGGTTAAAGACAATATTGATTTAAGAGCAAGCGCCTTCCTCTTTCAACCCTATGAAGAGCTAAAATTAGATAATTCAGGACTTACCAAATTTGGAGAAGAAGTGTCAGAACGAGATTATCTGGGAACATTTACACTTGTATACCATAGCCGTTTTGGCCCCCTTGCTGCTAACTTAAATTATTATCATGATAACGATGAACCCTTTAGTTTTTTGGTTCACTTTGGGTATTTAATCTTTAATCAACGCGCAAGAGACTAAGTCATTGCTTGCTGAACGCACTAAAATGAATGATTTAAAACACTTAGAAGAGAACAATTACGCTTTTGATATTAACGCCTATTTAAAGGGCGCATGGGCAAGATTTAAACCAGAACTAGGCCCCTTGGTGGGTGTCAACATTTTAGTGATTGTCGGTAGTATTTTATTGAGTATTATACCGCTTATCGGACAGCTAAACGGTTTGGTTTCGACCATTCTATATGCAGGTTTTTACATCTACCTGAGGAAAGCAGAACAGGGTAATCATGAAGGAAAGGACTTTTTTGGAGGCTTTCATTTTGTTCTTCCCATCATTTTGTACAGAATTGTTTTGTTTCTATTGATTGTTCCTCTACTCTTCTTGGCCTTTTCTAATGTTATTCCAACAGAAGTGATGTTAGAACTGTTAAATGGAGAGCGTTCCCCCATGGAAGTTCAGGAAACCATATCGACTTATATGCTAAGCATTACCAATATACAAAGCATGGGCATTTTCGCCGCATTGACAGTGTCTATTTATTTACTCATTTCTTTCAGCTTTACTATCCCTTTGATTGTCGATCAAAACTTATCATTTTGGCCAGCTATGGAATTAAGTCGTAAAACAGTCGGAAAGAAGTTCTTCTCCTTCCTGATCTTTTGGATTGTTTTTGGGGGCTTGATTGGTATTGCTACCTTGCTCACATTTGGACTTGCTTTGCTCTTTGTTCTACCTTTTATCTATACTCTGCTGTTTGAGATGTATGATCAAATTTTTCTGGAAGAAAAAAAGCCACTCAACCATGAGTAGCTTTCGAAATCTTAGGCCTCAGCTGTAGGTCCTCCAAAGTTCATGGGAATATTCGGTGGCTCCGACTCCTGAATAGGTCCGACCATTGATTCGTATTTAGATATATTATCTTGCAAGGCACGCATCAAACGCTTGGCATGCTGAGGCGTCATCATCACTCTTGACTTTACTTTTGCTTTTGGTAAGCCGGGCATGATTTTAATAAAATCCAATACAAATTCTGAATTGGAATGGCTAATTATAGCTAAATTAGAATACGTCCCTTCTGCTACCTCTTCACTTAATTCAATGTTTAACTGCTTTTCCTGATTTTGATTTTCTTCTGACATCTTAATGTATTTAAACAAATAAGGAGCATGTTAATGCTCCTTATTTTGAATTCATAATTTATTTATTCTTGGACTTCAGCCTCTTCATGCACCACTTCTCGAGCAGCTTTTAAACTGTCATATTCTTGTTGTGAACCCACAACGTAGTCTTGGTAATCTTTAAGTCCAGTTCCTGCAGGAATCAAGTGACCAACAATGACATTTTCTTTCAAGCCTTTCAAGTCGTCTTGCTTGCCATTCACTGCAGCTTCGTTCAAGACTTTAGTTGTCTCTTGGAAGGAAGCAGCCGAAATAAAGCTATCCGTTTGAAGTGAAGCTCTTGTGATTCCTTGTAACACCGAATTAGATGTTGCCGGAACAGCTTCTCTGGCAGTCACCGTCTTTTTATCCTGACGTTTCAACTTCGAATTTTCTTCTCTCAATTTACGTGCAGAAATAATTTGACCTTGTTTCAGAGTTTCTGAATCACCTGAATCTTCAACGATCTTCTTACCGAATATCCAATCGTTTTCCTCACCAAATTCGGTCTTATTTACAATCTGCTTCTCTAAGAATCTAGTGTCTCCCGGATCTTCAATAATCACCTTACGCATCATCTGACGAACGATCACTTCAAAGTGTTTATCGTTGATCTTCACACCCTGTAAACGGTAGACTTCCTGAACTTCATTCACTAAGTATTCCTGAACTTGAGTCGGTCCTTTAATGGCCAAGATATCCGCAGGTGTAATTGCTCCGTCAGAAAGTGGAGTTCCCGCTCTAACGAAATCATTTTCTTGAACAAGTATATGCTTAGACAAGTTGATCAAATACTTTTTGATTTCTCCCGTACGCGATTCTACAACAACCTCTCTATTACCACGTTTGATCTTTCCAAATGAAACGATACCATCAATTTCAGAAACAACAGCAGGGTTAGAAGGATTACGTGCTTCAAACAACTCGGTAACTCTTGGAAGACCACCCGTAATATCACCGGACTTACCAGAAGTTCTTGGGATTTTCACCAAAGTCTTTCCGCCGTCTATCTTCTCACCTTCTTTAACCACAATATGCGCTCCAACAGGCAAGTTATAGGTTTTAATGACCTCTTTCTTGTTATTCAACAGCTTAATCTCAGGAATCAATTTCTTATCTCTTGATTCGGTAATCACCTTCTCGGTAAAGCCTGTTTGTTCATCAGACTCCTCCTTGTAAGTTACTCCATCAATTAGATTCTCAAAGGCAATTGTTCCCGGATTTTCAGCAATAATCAATGCATTGTACGGATCCCAATGACAAATCATATCTCCTTTCTTCACTTTCGCACCATCTTTCTTCTCTAAGATTGATCCGTAAGGAATCAAGTTCGTCGTTAAAGCAATATTTGTTTTGGGATCAAGGATTCGAGCTTCAGCAGATCTTCCTACAACGATAGTGACCTTATTTCCATCTCTATCTTCACCTTCAACTGTTCTTAGCTCATCAATCTCTAATATACCGTCATATTTTGCTTCTACTCTAGACTCATCAGCAATTTTAGATGCCGTACCACCAACGTGGAATGTTCTCAATGTTAACTGAGTTCCAGGCTCTCCAATAGACTGTGCTGCAATAACACCAACAGATTCTCCTTTTTGTGCCATTCTTCCTGTTGCCAAACTTCTGCCGTAACACTTGGCACATACTCCTCTTTTCAACTCACAGGTCAATACAGAGCGCATTTCCACTTCATCGATTGGAGATTCTTCAATGATCCTTGCCACCTCTTCAGTGACTTCATCACCAGAAGCAATAATCAAATCTCCTGTATTCGGATGATAAATATCGTGAACGGTTGTTCTACCTAGAATTCTATCATATAGAGATTCAACTTCATCATCGTTCTTCATTAATGCAGAAATGGTCACACCTCTCAATGTTCCACAATCTTCATCTGAAATAACAACATCCTGAGAAACATCCACTAGTCTTCTTGTCAAGTAACCAGCATCAGCCGTTTTCAATGCTGTATCAGCAAGACCTTTACGAGCACCGTGAGTTGAAATAAAGTATTCAAGAATAGATAAACCTTCTTTAAAGTTAGAAAGGATCGGGTTTTCAATAATTTCCTGACCGGTTGAGCCTGACTTTTGAGGTTTAGCCATCAATCCTCTCATTCCTGATAACTGACGAATTTGCTCTTTAGAACCCCTCGCGCCGGAATCAAACATCATGTAAACAGAGTTGAATCCTTGATTATCATTTTTCAAACGGTTCATTACCGTATTGGTCAAGCGGGTATTGGTATGTGTCCAGATATCAATGATCTGATTATAACGTTCGTTATTCGTAATGAATCCCATGTTATAATTGTCCCAAACCTCTTGAACTTGCTGATTGGCTTTCTCCATCATCTCTTCCTTCTCAGGTGGAACAATAACGTCTTCCAGATTAAAGGATAATCCTCCTTTAAAAGACATGTTGTAACCTAAACGTTTGATGTCGTCCAAGAAATCAGAAGTTTTCGCCGTACCGGCAACTTTTAGGATGTCACCAATGATATCTCTTAAAGATTTCTTGGTCAACAATTCATTGATAAATCCAACTTCCTCAGGCACGACTTGATTGAAAATGACTCGACCACAAGTTGTCTCTATCAGTTTAGATTCACCCTTATCATTGATTCTTACTTTAATCTTGGCATGAATATCCAGTTCTCCTTCATTGTTTGCAATAATGACCTCTTCCGGAGAATAGTAAGTCTTGTTCTCACCTTTAACCGTTTTGGTCTCATCAGAAACTCTTTCTTTGGTCAAGTAATAAAGACCTAGAACCATATCCTGAGATGGCACCGTAATCGGAGAACCATTTGCAGGGTTCAAAATATTATGAGAAGCTAACATTAAGAGTTGAGCCTCTAGTATTGCCGCATTTCCCAAAGGTAAATGAACGGCCATCTGATCACCATCAAAGTCGGCGTTAAATGCAGTACAAACCAATGGATGTAAACGAATTGCCTTACCTTCTATTAGCTTAGGCTGAAAAGCCTGAATACCTAATCTGTGAAGTGTTGGAGCCCTGTTCAATAGAACCGGATGCCCTTTCAATACATTTTCTAAGATGTCCCAAACGACGGGCTCTTTCTTGTCAACAATTTTCTTCGCCGACTTTACCGTCTTTACGATACCTCTTTCGATCAGCTTTCTAATGATAAAAGGCTTATAAAGCTCTGCAGCCATGTCTTTTGGTAAACCACATTCATGTAGTTTCATTTCAGGACCAACAACAATAACAGAACGAGCTGAATAATCGACACGCTTACCTAAAAGATTTTGTCTGAAACGGCCTGATTTTCCCTTTAGGCTATCACTTAAAGATTTCAATGCTCTGTTAGAATCTGTTTTTACAGCAGACGATTTTCTTGAATTGTCGAACAAGGAATCAACTGCTTCCTGAAGCATTCTCTTCTCATTTCTTAAGATCACTTCAGGTGCTTTAATTTCCATCAATCGCTTCAAACGATTGTTTCTAATAATCACCCTTCTGTATAAGTCATTCAAATCAGATGTAGCAAATCGTCCACCATCTAAAGGAACTAAAGGCCTCAATTCAGGCGGAATCACTGGAACAACCTTAACGATCATCCATTCAGGTCTGTTTTCAATATGGCCATTAGCCGCTCTAAACGCCTCTACAACCTGAAGCCTTTTTAATGCCTCATTTTTTCTCTGTTGAGAAGTCTCCGTATTGGCTTTATGTCTTAAATCATAAGATAAGCTATCGAGATCCAAACGCTTTAACAATTCATAAAGTGCCTCTGCACCCATCTTCGCAATGAACTTGTTCGGATCTGAATCTTCAAGATACATGTTTTCTTTTGGAAGCGTATCTAATATATCCAAGTACTCTTCTTCAGTCAAAAACTCTAAATATTCTAAAGGTTCACCCTCTGCATTTTTAGCAATACCTGAGTTGATAACAACATATCTCTCGTAATAGATAATGGAATCCAACTTCTTCGTTGGAAGTCCTAATAGATAACCTATTTTATTAGGTAAAGATTTAAAATACCAGATATGAGCTACGGGAACAACCAAAGCAATATGCCCCATTCTTTCTCTTCGTACTTTTTTCTCTGTCACCTCAACACCACATCGGTCACAAACGATTCCTTTATATCTGATCCGCTTGTACTTTCCGCAGTGACACTCATAATCTTTAACCGGTCCAAAAATTCGCTCACAAAACAAACCGTCTCTTTCGGGTTTGTACGTTCGATAATTGATTGTTTCCGGCTTCAATACTTCACCGTGAGATCTTTCTAAGATCATTTCAGGAGAAGCAAGGCTTATCGTGATTTTAGAGAATCTACTGGTCTCTTTTTGGTCTCTTCTAAAAGCCATAATTTATTATTGAGTTAAATAATCTTTTAATTCTGAATTAGATTTTTACTTTTTGTTCATCTAAAGTGATGTTCAAACCTAATCCTCTTAATTCATGCAACAATACATTGAAAGACTCTGGAATTCCCGGAGTTGGCATATTTTCACCTTTAACAATCGCTTCATAAGCTTTTGCTCTTCCAATGACATCGTCAGACTTTATGGTCAAAATCTCTTGTAAGATGTTGGCAGCACCAAATGCTTCTAATGCCCATACTTCCATCTCACCAAAACGCTGACCACCAAACTGAGCTTTACCACCCAATGGTTGCTGTGTAATCAATGAATATGGCCCGATAGACCTAGCGTGCATCTTATCATCAACCATGTGGCCTAGTTTCAACATATAAATGATACCTACTGTAGCAGGCTGATCAAACTTCTCACCTGTTCCACCATCGGTCAGGTAAGTTCTACCTGATTTCGGAATACCGGCTTTCTCTGTATATGCATCAATCTCATCAGCGCTTGCACCATCGAAAATAGGAGTAGAAAACTTGACACCTAGTTTCTCTCCGGCCCATCCAAGAACTGTTTCATAAATCTGACCAAGGTTCATACGAGATGGTACCCCAAGTGGATTCAATACAATATCAACAGGAGTTCCATCTTCTAAGAACGGCATGTCTTCTTGTCTAACTATCTTGGCAACAATACCTTTATTACCATGACGTCCGGCCATCTTATCTCCAACTTTCAACTTACGTTTTTTCGCCAAGTAAACTTTAGCCAACTTCATGATTCCAGTTGGCAATTCATCACCTACTGTAAGGGCATACTTCTTACGCTTATATTGACCTATAATCTCAGTTGCCTTCATGTTATGATTGTGCAACATCGTTTTTATGATGTTATTCAAATCATCTGAAGTTGTCCAGTTTTTATAGTCAATGAAAGCAAAATCATCAATCTTCTGCAAGACTTTTTGAGTAAACTTAGTTCCTTTAGGAATAATTTCCTCGTTGTAGTAATTGGTAATTCCCTGTGCAGTTTTACCATTTACAACAGAGTATAACTTTTCTACCAGTTTCTCTTTTAATTCCGCTAACTCTTTGCTCTCTTCTTCATCCAGTCGTGCGATAATTGCCTTTTCTTCTGCTCTTGACCTTCTGTCTTTAACTGCTCTTTCAAACAATTTCTTATCAACAACCACACCTTTTGTAGAAGGTGGAACTTTTAAAGAAGCATCTTTAACATCACCTGCTTTATCACCGAAAATCGCTCTCAGCAGCTTTTCTTCAGGAGTTGGATCAGATTCTCCTTTTGGTGTAATCTTACCGATTAAGATATCTCCTTCTTTAACTTCTGCTCCGATTCTGATCAAGCCGTTTTCGTCAAGATCGGCTGTAGCTTCTTCGCTTACGTTTGGAATGTCTGCTGTCAATTCTTCAACACCTCTTTTGGTATCTCTAACCTCCAAAGAAAATTCATCAACATGAATTGATGTAAAGTAATCGTCTGAAACAACTTTTTCAGAAATTACAATGGCATCTTCAAAGTTATATCCTTTCCAGGGCATGAATGCTACCTTAAGATTTCTTCCTAAAGCTAGCTCTCCATTTTCAGTTGCATAACCTTCACAAAGCACCTCTCCTTTCTCTATCTTCTGTCCTTTTCTTACAATCGGACGCAAATTGATCACTGTACTCTGATTCGTCTTTTTGAACTTTGTTAAATAATAGGTCTTGACGTTATCAGTAAAAGAAACGAGTTCTTCATCCTTAGTTCTGTCGTATTTAACTGTTATTTTATTTGAATCTACATATTCAACAACTCCTTTACCTTCTGCATTAATCAATACTCTAGAATCCACTGCAACTTGCTTCTCAAGTCCAGTTCCGACAATCGGAGAATCCGGTATCATTAATGGTACAGCCTGACGCTGCATATTCGATCCCATCAAGGCACGGTTGGCATCATCATGCTCCAAGAAAGGAATTAAAGATGCCGCAATTGATGCAATCTGATTAGGAGCAACGTCCATCAAGGTGACGTCCTTAGGCTCAGCAACCGGGAAATCTCCTTCGTAACGAGATTTTACTCTGTCTGCTTCAAATTCACCTTTTGCATTAACAATTGCGTTTGCCTGAGCAATCGTTTGATTGTCTTCTTCTTCAGCACTTAAATAAATGATGTCTTTTTGGTTCAAACCAACTTTTCCTTCATTTACTTTTCGATATGGTGTTTCAATAAATCCTAATCGATTTACTTTTGCATAAACACAAAGAGAAGAGATCAATCCAATATTCGGTCCTTCAGGTGTTTCAATCGGACATAATCTACCATAATGCGTATAATGAACATCACGAACCTCAAAACCTGCTCTTTCACGTGAAAGACCACCTGGTCCTAATGCTGACATTCTTCTTTTATGAGTTACCTCTGACAATGGATTTGTCTGATCCATGAATTGAGACAACTGATTTGTTCCAAAGAAAGAGTTGATCACAGAAGATAAAGTCTTCGCATTAATCAAATCGGCAGGTGTAAATACTTCGTTATCTCTAACGTTCATTCTCTCACGAATGGTTCTCGCCATACGTGCTAAACCAACTCCAAACTGATTGTACAACTGTTCACCAACTGTACGTACTCTTCGGTTACTCAAGTGATCGATATCATCAACATCTGCTTTTGAATTGATCAACTCAATCAAATACTTAATGATCGAAATAATATCTTCTTTTGTTAAAATCTTAACATTTTCTTCAATTTCAAGATTCAACTTTTTATTAATTCTGTATCGTCCAACCTCGCCTAAATCATAACGGGTCTCTGAAAAGAATAATTTATCGATAACACCTCTTGCAGTTTCTTCATCCGGTGGCTCAGAATTTCTCAACTGACGATAAATGTGCTCTACAGCTTCTTTTTCCGAGTTAGAAGGGTCTTTTTGAAGTGTATTGTAAATGATCGCAAAATCTGCTGAATTAACATCTTCTTTATGAAGGATAATTGTTTTAGATCCAGAATCAATTATCGCATCAACATGCTCTTTTTCGATTACCGTTTCACGATCAATGATGACCTCATTTCTCTCGATAGAGACCACTTCACCCGTATCTTCATCCACAAAATCTTCTACCCATGTTCTTAAAACTCTTGCGGCTAATTTTCTTCCTTGAGCTCTTTTTAAGGCTGCTTTACTAACCTTAATCTCATCCGCTAAATCAAAGATGTCCAAGATATCTTTGTCAAACTCGAAACCTATTGCTCTTAAGAGAGTAGTCACAGGCAACTTTTTCTTACGATCGATATAGGCATACATCACATTATTGATGTCTGTTGCAAATTCAATCCAAGAACCCTTAAATGGTATTACCCTAGCGGAGTATAATTTAGTTCCATTGGCATGACGACTTTGCCCAAAGAATACACCAGGAGATCTATGCAACTGAGAAACGATTACACGCTCAGCCCCATTGATCAAAAATGTTCCCTTTGGAGTCATGTATGGAATTGTACCTAAATAAACATCTTGAACAATGGTCTCGAAATCTTCGTGTTCAGGATCAGTACAATACAATTTTAATTTGGCCTTTAAAGGCACACTATAAGTCAACCCTCTATCTATACACTCATCAATGGAGTAACGCGGAGGATCAACAAAATAATCTAGAAACTCTAATACGAACTGGTTTCTAGCATCTGTAATTGGAAAGTTTTCACTAAAAACTTTATACAAACCTTCTGAGTCTCTAAACTCAGGGGAAGTATCTAATTGAAAAAAGTCTTGAAAAGATTGCAATTGAATATCGAGAAAGTCCGGATATTCTAATTTATTTTTTATTGAAGCAAATGTGATACGTTCCTGCTTCTTAGGAATTGAAGTGTTTATCATCTCGAGAAATGATTAATTAATAACTAGATACAAACAAGAAAGGGTTTAAGCCTTATCCCTCAAATGAGGGACAGGCTTAAACCTAAAATTTTTAGTTGTGCTTTATGTTACTTAAGCTCAACTTCAGCTCCTGCCTCTTCTAATTGCTTTTTAAGAGATTCAGCTTCGTCTTTAGCAACACCTTCTTTCAATGGTTTTGGTGCGCCATCAACTAATTCTTTAGCTTCCTTAAGACCTAATCCTGTTAGTTCTTTTACCAATTTAACAACTGCCAATTTTGAACCACCAGCAGCAGTTAAGATAACATCAAAATCAGATTTTTCTTCTGCACCACCGGCAGCATCTCCACCACCAGCAGGACCAGCAACAGCAACAGCTGCAGCGGCAGGCTCAATGCCATACTCTTCTTTAAGGATTTCTGCTAATTCGTTTACATCTTTTACTGTCAAGTTAACTAACTCTTCAGCAAGCGCTTTTAAATCCGCCATTTTTATTTAGTTTTTAATTTTTAAAATTTATATAAGTTGAGAGTGCGTACAATTTTAGGCTTCCCTTTCGGAAAGAGCTTTAACCAATCCTGAAATGGTATTTCCACCTGATTGAAGTGCAGAAACAACATTTTTAGCAGGAGATTGAAGAATAGCAATAACGTCAGCAATTAATTCTTCCTTAGATTTAATCTCAGTTAATGCTTCTACTTTATCATCTCCAATAAAGATCGCCTCCTCAATGTAGGCTCCCTTAAGTATTGGCTTATCACTATTTTTTCTAAATTCTTTGATCAGCTTAGCAGGAGCATTTCCTACTTCTGAGAACATAATTGAAGTATTTCCCTTCAATATGTCATAGAATTCTTCGTAGCTTCCCTCTGCCGCTTCAAGAGCTTTTTTAAGCAAGGTATTTTTAACTACATTTAATGAAATCTCTCTTTTAAATGCTAATCGTCTCAATTTTGAAGAAGACTCTGCATCTAATTCAGAAATATCCGCCAAATAGAACACATTGCTTTCGTTCAATTTAGCTGATAAGTTCTCAATGATCTCTTTTTTCTCTTCTCTTGTCATTTCTATTAGTATTGAATGAAATATTAATCCTCAATAAATCGTTTTGTATCTACATGTATTCCCGGACTCATCGTTCCCGAAATACAGATACTTTTTAAATAAACTCCTTTTGCAGCTGTTGGCTTTAACTTCACAATGGTTTGAATCATTTCTCTTGCATTCTCTCTCAATTTATCAGCATCAAATGAAGCCCTACCTATTGAAGCGTGAATGATCCCATATTTATCCACTTTAAAGTCAATTTTACCAGCCTTAACTTCAGAAACTGCTTTAGAAACATCCATAGTAACCGTACCTGATTTAGGATTAGGCATTAATCCTCTAGGCCCTAAAACACGACCTAAAGCACCTACTTTACCCATAACAGATGGCATGGTAATAATCACATCAACATCAGTCCAACCGCCTTTAATTTTTTCTACATATTCGTCAAGGCCAACAAAATCAGCACCTGCTTCTTTAGCCTCTTCTTCCTTATCAGGAGTAACTAATGCTAAAACACGTACAGTTTTTCCAACACCATGTGGTAAAGAAACAGTACCTCTTACCATTTGATTTGCTTTTCTCGGATCAACTCCAAGACGAACACTAATATCTACAGAAGAATCAAACTTAGTTGTTGCTACTTCTTTTACAAGGGCAGTAGCTTCTTTCAGGCTGTATAATTTTTGAGTATCAACCTTCTCTAATGCCGCTTTTCTATTTTTTGTTAAAGTTGCCATAGTCTAATTAGTTTCGCCTTAAAATGGCTTATTTCCTTTTACATTAATTCCCATACTTCTAGCTGTTCCTGCAACCATACTCATTGCAGACTCTATTTTAAAAGCATTTAAGTCTTCCATTTTATCTTCTGCTATTTCTTTCACTTGATCCCAAGTTACAGAAGCCACTTTTTGGCGATTGGGTTCAGAAGAGCCAGACTTTACTTTTGCTTTTTCAAGCAATTGAACAGCAGCAGGTGGTGTTTTAATGACAAAGTCAAATGACTTATCAGAATATACCGTAATGACAACCGGTAATACTTTTCCTGCTTTTTCTTGAGTTCTACCGTTGAACTGCTTGCAAAAATCCATAATGTTCACCCCTTTTGCACCAAGCGCAGGTCCAACAGGTGGAGAAGGATTAGCTGCTCCTCCTCTAATTTGCAATTTAATTATGCCACTTACTTCTTTAGCCATTTCTCGCTATATTAATTGTGTTCTATTTATGATTCTTTTTCTACTTGAAGGAAGCTTAATTCTAATGGTTGTTTTCTACCGAAAATTTTCACCATCACTTTTAACTTTTTCTTCTCTTCATTAATGTCTTCAATCGTCCCATTAAATCCGTTGAATGGTCCGTCAATCACCTTAACCGACTCACCCATAATAAATGGAATGTTTAATTCTTCATCACTTTCAGCCAATTCATCAACCTTCCCTAAAATTCGATTCACCTCTGCCGGTCTTAATGGTAAAGGTTCTCCTCCCTTTTCTGCCCCCAAAAAGCCAATTACATTCGTTGTGTTACGAATAAGATGAGGAATCTCTCCAACTAAATTTGCTTCAACTAAAACATAACCTGGGAAAAAGCTTCTTTCCTTACTTACCTTTTTACCATTCCTGATTTGATAAACCTTCTCTGTCGGAATTAATATCTGACTAACATAGTCTTTCAAACCAAGTCGATTGATTTCGTCTTCAAGATAAAGTTTTACCTTTTTCTCTTTACCGCTAATCGCTCTAACTACATACCATTTCTTAGTATTCTCACTCATCTTAACCTCCGAATCAATCATTAAAACAATGCATAAATAAATTCCATTAGTCGACTAAAGGACGAATCCATTAGGAAGATCACCAATGAAATAATAACAGAAGCAATCATCACCACTACTCCACTGCTTTGAAGTTCACTCCATGTTGGCCAACTTACCTTATTCATCAACTCATTGGTTGATTCTTCTATGTATGTTCTAATCTTAGACATTGTCTTTTCCTTTCTCTGCACGGGTGGTAAGAATCGAACTCACGACCTTTGGTTTTGGAGACCACTGCTCTACCAGCTGAGCTACACCCGTAAATCTTAAAGTCAAGAAAAGGTATCCGCCATCTGGCGGACACCTTTCACTTGAAATAATTTATCTTGATTACTCTATAATTTCAGTAATCTGTCCTGCTCCAACAGTTCTACCACCTTCACGGATAGCAAACTGAAGCCCTTTGTTTAATGCTACTTTGTTAATCAAGTTAACAGTAATAGTTACATTATCTCCAGGCATTACCATTTCTCTTCCTTCTTCTAAGAAGATTTCTCCTGTTACATCTGTTGTTCTTAAATAGAACTGAGGACGGTATTTATTTTGGAATGGAGTGTGACGTCCACCTTCTTCCTTTTTCAAGATATAAACCTCAGCCTTAAACTTAGTATGAGGAGTAATTGAACCAGGCTTGGCAATAACCATACCTCTCGAGATATCTTTTTTCTCAATACCTCTTAATAAAAGACCAACGTTATCTCCTGCTTCACCTCTATCAAGAATCTTTCTAAACATCTCAACTCCGGTAACAACTGTTTTCTTTCCGTCAGCGCCCATACCATTCAACTCTACTTCTTCTCCTGAGTTAATTACACCGGTTTCAATTCTTCCGGTTGCAACAGTACCTCTACCAGTAATAGAGAAAACGTCCTCTACAGGCATTAAGAAAGGCTTATCCGTATCTCTAGGAGGGATTGGAATGTATTCATCAACAGCATTCATCAACTCCATAACTGTATCAACCCATTTCTCTTCTCCGTTCAATGCTCCTAAAGCTGAACCTTGAATAACTGGAATATTGTCACCATCAAACTCATAGAAGCTTAATAATTCTCTAATTTCCATTTCAACTAACTCTAACAACTCCTCGTCGTCAACCATGTCAACTTTGTTCATGAAAACAACAATTTGAGGAACACCAACCTGACGAGCCAATAGAATATGCTCTCTTGTTTGCGGCATAGGTCCATCAGTAGATGCTACAACTAAAATCGCTCCATCCATTTGAGCAGCACCCGTTACCATGTTTTTAACATAATCGGCGTGACCAGGACAGTCAACGTGAGCATAGTGTCTGTTTTCTGTTGAATACTCAACATGAGAAGAGTTAATCGTAATTCCTCTTTCTTTCTCCTCAGGAGCATTATCAATTTTATCAAAATCTACTTTTTCTGAAAACCCTTTTGCTGCCAATACGTTAGTAATAGCAGAAGTTAAGGTCGTTTTTCCGTGATCTACGTGACCGATAGTACCGATATTTAAATGCGGCTTTGATCGATCAAAATTTTCTTTAGCCATGGCTTATTTCGCGTTATTTAGGTTATTTAATTAATTAATCTTTATATGTTAACATTTATATCTTGAGCCAATGACGGGATTTGAACCCGTGACCTCTTCCTTACCAAGGAAACGCTCTACCCCTGAGCTACACCGGCGTAAAGTGTTTAACATCTCAACCAAGAGACACCTGCCTTCGCAGGTTTTTTTTTGAGCGGGAGACCGGGTTCGAACCGGCGACATTCAGCTTGGAAGGCTGACGCTCTA
>CAYULW010000007.1:0-145571 GCA_964445815.1 uncultured Flavobacteriales bacterium | reverse complement strand
TCAAGACGAACACATCGACTGAAGGGAGATAATCCCTTCCTCTCCGCAGAAGGAAAAAAATGAGAGAAAACAACCAAATTTTAACCAGTAATATTAGATTTTTTGAATAAGTACATTAAATTCGCACAATAACTAAAAACTAAATAAGTTAAATCTTTAAACTCGATAATTAATAAACACACTATGAAAAAGTTATTTACTTTAATCGCAGTTGCGGCCTTCTTTACATTTGGCATTAGCAATACGGCATTAGCTCAAGATGGTGAGGCCATGGACTCAACTGAAACAACTGAAATGATGGATTCAGCTGCAACTGAGGAAGCAGTTACCGAGGAACCAGTGGCTGAAGAACCTGCCGAAGAAATGACAGAAGAAGTCGTTGAGGTAGAGAGATCATTCCACCAAGTTTTAAAAGAAAAGTTCATTGAAGGAGGTCCCGAGTTTATGGGAATTGTCCTTTTATGTTTGATTTTAGGTTTGGCAATCGTTATAGAGCGAATCATCTACTTGAACATGTCGACTACAAATACTAAAAAGTTATTGACTAATGTAGAAGATGCTTTGAATTCAGGTGGTGTTGATGCAGCTAAAGAAGTATGCAGAAATACAGCAGGTCCGGTAGCAAGTATTTTCTATCAAGGGTTGGACAGAAGCCATGAAGGTATTGAAATGGTTGAAAAATCGGTAATCTCCTACGGAAGTGTACAAATGGGCTTATTGGAAAAAGGCGTATCTTGGATTTCACTGTTTATTGCATTAGCACCAATGCTAGGGTTCATGGGTACGGTAATTGGTATGATTGAAGCCTTTGATGCGATTGAAGCTGCCGGAGATATTTCTCCTTCATTGGTTGCAGGTGGTATTAAAGTAGCACTTTTAACCACTGTGTTCGGTTTGATCGTTGCAATTATTCTACAGATTTTCTACAATTACATTGTAGCGAAAGTAGACAGTATTGTTAACGATATGGAAAATGCATCTATCAGCTTGGTTGACTTGTTGGTAAAGCATGAAATAGCAAACAAAAAAGCCTAAGAATTATGTCTGAAGGACTTTCAAAAATATTAAACATAGTGCTTTACGTCTTAATGGGCGTAAGTGCACTTTTAGGAATCCTATTCTATGTGGGTTCTGTAAGTGAAGAATTGTTGATTTATTGGTGTTATGCTCTCTTTTTCTTGGGAGCAGTTAGTGCCATTGTTTTTCCGATCATCAATATGGCTAAAAATCCAAAAGGGGCTAAATCTGCTCTTATTGGAGTTGTTGCTTTAGTAGTTGTTTTCGGAATTTCTTATGCTTTAGGCGGTGATGAAATGACTGATAAGTATACTGGATTTATTTCAGGACCAGAAGCGTCTAAAAGAGTAAGCGCAGGATTGATCAGCTTCTACATTTTAGCTATTGCTTCAATTGTTGCAGCAGTGTACTCTGGAGTTTCAAAATTGTTTAAATAAGAACCCATGGCAAGAAGACAAGCACCCGAGATTAATGCAGGTTCGATGGCAGATATTGCCTTCCTTCTCTTGATCTTCTTTTTGGTAACAACAACCATGGATGTGGATACAGGGTTGACAAGAAAGTTGCCTCCACCATTGGAAGACGAAATTGAAGATCCACCTGAAGTAAAACAGAGAAACGTATTTCAGGTTTTGGTGAATGCCAATGATGACCTTTTAGTTGAAGGAGATGTGATGTTGGTGAGCCAGTTGAGAGAAGCGGCAAAAGAATTTATTGTCGGTGACCGCTCAGAACAGGATGAAAGTATGCCTGAATTTAAAACAACAAATGTTCCTATTTTAGGTGATTATAGAGTGTCTAAACAAATTGTGTCTTTGCAGAATGATAGGGGTACTTCTTATGAAATGTACATCAAAGTGCAAAATGAATTGGTCGCTGCTTATAATGAGGTGAGGGATGAATTTGCTCAAGAGCAATTTGGCATGACGATGAAAGAATTGGAAAAGAAGTCCGAGTTTTCTAAAAAGGCCGAGTTACAGCTTAAAGCAGTTAAAGCAGTTTATCCGCAACGTATTTCTGAAGCAGAACCAAAAGATAAAGGAGGAAATTAAATGTCAAAGTTTAAAAAGAAAAAAGACGGCGGGCAGCCGGCCATTTCTACAGCATCTTTGCCTGATATTGTATTCATGTTACTGTTCTTCTTCATGGTAACAACGGTAATGCGTGAAGTAACCTTAAAAGTTAAGGTGACGACACCTAAGGCCACTGAAGTGAACAAGCTAGAAAGAAAATCATTGGTCAGTTATATCTATGTTGGTGCTCCAATTAAGTCCTTGCAAGGACAATATGGAACAGCAGACCGTATACAGCTAAATGATGCTTTTGCAACAGAAAAAGACATCATTCAATTTGTAGAAGCGGAAAGAGAACAGACTAACCCTGCTGAAGTGCCTTTAATGACTTTTTCTATTAAGGCAGATGTGGATGCAGAGATGGGCATCATTACCGATGTAAAGCAAGAGTTGAGAAAGGCAAATGCTTTAAAGATCAATTATTCTTCTGCTAAGACAGATAAGATTGTTGATTAGAAAGAAACTATTATAGTGTTTTTAGTATCCCTCGTCAATGGCGGGGGATTTTTTTTGTGCTTTCTTAAACTGTATCAATAGGACAGTGAATAAGACCAAACTTAAAGCACTTAACCACCATTGCTTACTCCCTGTTCCCAATTGATCAATGTTTTCTGAAAAGTTATCTTCCAAAATATAGTGCATAAGCAGTGCTGAGAAGTTATTGATGAAATGAGCAAGAATGGGAAACCATAGATTCTTGGACCAATAGAAGAGATAGCCAAAGTAGGCACCTAGGAGCATCCGTGGTAGAAAGCCAAAAAATTGCATGTGTATGGCGCTGAATAGAGCAGCCGATACCCATATTCCTATATGATGATTGTACACGCTTTGATTAATGATCTTTTGAATAATTCCTCTGAAGATCAATTCTTCACCCAAAGCAGGTAAAATTGCAATAAGAAATGTCATGTATAGGAATTCTCCAAAAGAATCAATGCTTAAGAAAGATTTGGTGAGGTACTCCGCGCTTTTTTCTGCATTACGCATCCATGTTTCTAGTGAAGAAAATGCTTCCGGTAAACTAAGTGCTTGGTTCAGTTCTATGGTCCAGTTGAGAAAGGGTGCAGCAACAAAATAAAGCAGCGGTAAGAAAAGCAGATGTTTAAAATTTACAGACTGGTTCAGTTGGAGAAAATGCTCTTCTTTAACCTTGATTTTAGCAAAGACAATAGCAGGAAGAATAAACAAACCAAGCGTATTGCCAATCTGAATTAATCGGGCGGCATTAAGATTGCGTTTTTCTTCCAGAGCATCAAAAATAGTTGCCAATTCCAGAAAAGGGATATCGTAAATCTGACCGGCCAAAAACATAACTAAGATTGATATAATTGCTCCGCAGCCCAATGAGATGAGTAATAAAATTAGAAGGGATTGAATGGTTTTCATCATAAAATTAAAGCCTAAAGAGAATTGGTAATTTTGTCAAAAATTCAGTTTTTGCCAAAGATAGCCAATATAGACTTGGGTGATTTCCCATTATTACTTGCACCAATGGAGGATGTGAGTGATCCCCCGTTTCGTGCCCTCTGTAAAGAACTTGGAGCTGATTTGATGTATACGGAGTTTATCTCTTCAGAAGGCTTAATTAGAGATGCAGCAAAATCTGTTCAGAAATTAGACATATTCGAATACGAAAGACCCATAGGGATACAGATTTTCGGCAGTGAGATTGAATCCATGAAAAGGGCTGCTGAAGTTACCGAGGCGGCCAACCCTGATATTATCGACATTAATTATGGCTGTCCTGTAAAAAAAGTGGCTTGTAAAGGCGCGGGCGCGGGAATTCTACAGGACATTCCTAAAATGGTCAAGATGACGGCTGAAATTGTCAAATCGACAAAACTTCCGGTGACTGTGAAAACACGTTTGGGTTGGGACGACAACACAAAATACATTGTGGAAGTGGCAGAACGACTGCAGGATGTAGGTATACAGGCCATTTCTATTCATGGTCGGACCAGAAAGCAAATGTATAAAGGGGAAGCCGACTGGACATTGATTGGCGAAGTAAAAAACAATCCAAGAATGCAGATTCCTGTTTTTGGAAACGGTGATGTGTTCGATCCTGAAACGGCAAAAGCAAAGAAAGAAAAGTATGGAGTGGATGGAGTCATGATCGGACGAGCAAGTATTGGTTATCCATGGATTTTCAGAGAAATCAAACATTATCTGGCTACAGGAGAACATTTAGCTCCGCCCACTTTTGAAGAACGGTTAAATGCAGCCAAAAGGCATTTGGAAATGTCAGTGAAATGGAAGGGAGAAAAGTTGGGAATTGTAGAAATGAGAAGACATTATACCAATTATTTCAAGGGGATTCCTCACTTTAAAGAACACCGCATAAAACTAGTCACTCAAGACCACTATAAAGATATTCTTGACACTTTTGATGAAATAGAGAAACTATTTTTAGTCACTATGGAAAATAGTTGCTAGTTCATTAATTTACTTATACCAATCTATTTATTAATCAAATTTTATGAAAGCATTTGTAACAAAGAATATTGTAGTTCTCTTAATAGTACTTTTAACTGCAGAATTATCTTTTTCACAGTTACAAGGAAATTACACTATTAACTCTGCACAATTATCAGGCTTAAGAAACTTTCAATCCTTTGGTGATTTTGTTGATACTTTGAATGCCATTGGAATTTCCGATACCGTATTGGTGAGTGTTGTTTCAGGTTCAGGTCCATATAACGAGCAAGTAATATTTAGCTCGTATTCTGGTATGTCAAAAGACAACCCTATAATAATAAATGGTAATAATCAAGTCATACAATCTCAGAATACTGTCATGAATTTTAATGGTTCCAAGCACTTTACTATTGATAGTTTACAAGTAAAATGTTTGGATGTGATTGAAGGAGTAGGGATTGAATTTGAAAATGGCTCTGATTCGAATAAAATTATTAATTGTGTATTTGACATGAGCTCAGTTATGGGTACTCAAAGACATTCTTCTGCGATTTATGCATCAAGTTCATCGGCATTAACTATTGAGAAGAATAGAATTCATGGAAATAGTAGTGGTGGTGCATATATTGGAATCGCCCTTTACGGTCCCAATGGGAATGATTTTAATAATACAATTAAAAATAACAGTATTCGAAATTTTTATTTAGGTGGAATAAGAACCGATAATCAAGCTAACCTAATAATTTCTCAAAATGATATTAGTAGTCCGGATAGAAATGGCTCACATGGGAAATGGGGTATTTCTCTTTTGGGTCGCCTTGTAAATTCAAAAATTAGTCGAAACAAAATACATGATTTTGGATTTGGTTATCCTAGCTCAAGTATAACGTCTTCATTTATAGGAATACAAAATGCTGGAGGAAGTTCGTCAATACCTAATCGTTTTGAAAACAATATAATACATAACTTAAATTCAAGATGGGCAAATGTAACAGGCATTCAAAATCTGCATGGTGGAAGACCAGTTGAATTCTACAATAATACAATTATATTAAATAGCAATGCAATATCAGGAAAAACGGTTGGCTTTGAAGATCAGTCTTCATCTAGCTCGAGTTATTTAAATAACTTGATAGAAATCAAAAGAAACAGTTCAGATGATAAGATTGCTTTTGATTTTTATCTCAGATCATCAAACAACTTAAATTGCGACTTTAACAATGTATTCATTAGTTCGCAAGGGACAGGTAGTGAATATTATTGTGATATTAATGGGACAAAATTCAATAATCTGAGTGCGTTAAAAGCTTCTCATCCTTCAATTGGACAAAGTAGCTTGGAAGTTAATCCAATGATAAACAATTACATGAGCTACGCTCCTCAGAATGTTCACTTAATAGCAAGTGGAGATAGTTTAGGTGTTATGGAAGATTATTATGGTAATCATAGAGGAGTTTTTCCTGAAATTGGAGCAGTTGAAACTTGGTCTCTTCCCTTATATGACCCTTCTGAAGTTACATCAATCGATATACAGGGAGTTGCTGACTCTTTAGGCTTAATTTGTTATGTGACAGGAACTGTTGTTGGGATAAATTTAGCAAGCCCTACTGGGCTTAATTTTTATATAATAAACCAATCTACAGGTAACCAAGAAGGTCTGCTGATTAAGAATGAAACAAGTAATTTAGGGTATCAAGTAACGGAAGGAGATTCTTTGATGGTAAGAGGAATTATTAATCAGGACTTTGGTGTAGTTAATTTAGTAGTTGATTCAATAATAGTTTTAAGTTCATTAAGGCCAACCCCTGAGCCATTCTTAGTCAATAATTTGAATGAATCAACAGAGTCTAAACTAGTCAGATTAACAAAGATGATGGTTGTATCAGGCGGTGATGGAAACTCTAATGAAATGGTAATTTCAGATGGCACTAAAAGTTTTAAGGTCAAGTTAGATTCAAATACAAACATAAACGATAGCCTTCAGTTAAATCCTATGATAGTAGGAGATACAATATGTTCAATAATTGGTATTGGGAGTCAAATTGATAGTATGATAGTGTTTGATTCCAATTATATAATAATTCCATTTAGATATGACGATTTCAATTGTGAAAAGTACAGAAGAATCGATACGATATTAACATGTAATTCATACCAATGGGTAAATGGAACTGTTTATGATTCAAGCGTATTTGTAAGAGATACATTGATTAACTCGATTGGATGTGATTCAGTAATTACATTAATGTTGACCATTAATAATTCGACATCGGATACTGTTTTTCATTCCAATTGTGATTCATACTATTGGCCTCAATCAGGGCATAGTTATACACAATCCGGTATGTACCATGATACTATCATTAACTTTCAAGGATGCGATTCAATTATAAAACTTGAGTTAACTATTTATAATTCTACTGATTCAATTGAAAGTGTGAGGAGCTGTAATAGTTTCTTCTGGAATCGCACAAACACTACATACAATGAAAGTGGAACTTATTTTGATAGTCTTGTGACTAATAATGGATGTGATTCTATTTATGAGTTAAACTTGTTTATTGATACCATTAACTTAAATGTTTCTCAAAATGGATTAATACTTTCTAGTTTGGAGAATAGTGCAAACTACCAATGGCTTGATTGTTCGAATGGTATGAATGCAATTCTTGGTGCAAATTCACAATCTTATACAGTAACTATTAATGGGACTTATGCAGTAGAAGTTACTCAAAACTCATGTGTAGACACATCTAATTGTATAACTATTAATTCTGTAGGCTTAAATTCTATAAGCTCCCATGATTTTAGTGTATTTCCAAATCCTACTAATGGAGAGGTATATATAATAGGAAGAAATGATTTAGTCTCTGTTGAAGTATTTACAATTGAAGGTAGATTTCTTCAAGAGTTTATGATCGAATCTAATGATAAATTTAGGATTGATTATGAAGCAGGTGTTTATCTTATCAAGTTAAAAAATTTGGAAGGAGATTATTTTATTAAAAAGATTTTCAAAAAATAACTTAAGAAGCTATTTTAGTCAAGTTCCTGACCGGATACCAGGCCGTTAAAAAGCCAATACCCAAAACGGTAATCAGAATATAAAACAACTCGACCGGATTCACTTTCACAGGATAGAATTCAACAATTCCACCTTCAAGCCTAAGTAAACCGACATGTTCTTGCAGTAAACAAACCAGAACACCCAGAGTCAAACCTGCAATGGCTCCTGTAATGTTAATGAGTAAACCTTCTGTAAAGAAAATTCTTCTGATCATGCTTTGATTAGCGCCTAAACTTTTAAGCGTATTGATGTCTTTTTGCTTATCGATAATCAGCATACTGATTGATCCTAAAATATTGAAAGCGGCAATAATGAGGATAAAAACCAAGATTAAAAAAGTAACCCACTTTTCGGTTTTATTGGTCTTGTATAACAATTCATTGAATTCATATCTGGTTTTAACTTCAAACTGATTGCCTAAAAGCGTTTCAAGTTTTGTCTTTAACAAAGCAAGATCATGACCCTCTTCTGCTTTGACTTCTATGCCTGAAATTTCATCTTCATAATCCAATAAGTCCTGCGCAAAGTCGATTGGAACAACAATGTATTTCAGATCATATTCAGGGCTGATGTAAAAAGTGCCTCCAGGAGCAATCATGCGAGTATAAACAGATTCCATTGGATTAATGGTATTGATCTTATTTCGCTTTGGTGCAAAAATGCTCAGGTTTTCAGGAGATTTATTCATGTATAAGCCCAATTGTGCGGCGATACCATAACCTGTTACGGCATATGGAATACCATTTTGTTTCAAAGTAGTACGCCCTTCTATAATGGCACTATCCAGTTGACTCATGTCAATGAAACTCTCATCAACACCTTTTATCGTGGCAATGCTTTGTTGCTTTTTGAATCTTACTCCACAAACTTCTTCTAGTACCTTGGTATAATTTGCAATACCTTCTGTATTTTGTATGGCTTCAAAATTGATCTCAGCAGCCGAAAAGACCTTGCCTTTTTTGGCTTCAATCTTAATGTCGGAATCAAAATTTTCAAATAGAGATTCTACTAAACCCTCCAGTCCGTTAAATGCTGAAAGAACCACCACTAAGGCAAAGGTGCCTATGCCTACACTAATGACAGATATCCAAGAAATGATGTTAATGGCATTTCTCGATTTTTTGGCAATTAGATACCGCTTAGCGATATAAAGCGAAACATTCATTTTTTGAGCAGATGGTCAATGTTTTCCGCATAATCAAAGGAATCGTCTAAATAAAAGTGAAGCTCAGGAATGTGTCTCAATTGTTTGCCGACTTTTCGACCCAAGACATACCTTGTTTCAGAAGCATGAGCTCTAATCTCATCCAGAGCTTCTTCCTTATTTTCACCGGGAAAAAGGCTGAGATAAAGCTTTGCCAACCCAAGATCAGGGGACATTCTAACCTGAGTAATTGAAATCATCAAACCTTTTGGTAGTTTGACTTCACTTCTGTTAAAAATCTCACCAACTTCCTTTTGCAAGAGTCTGGCCACTTTTTGTTGACGAATGCTTTCCATACAGCAAAAGTAATCAATAAAGCTCCTCCTGATTGATAGAATTGAAGCGGTCTAAAATGGCTAATTTCGCTGCATGAAAATAAGTGGATTCACTTTTACACGTAATGTCTCAAAGCTGTATTATCCGATTAAAGAGTCCATACTTTCCATCCTACCCATTTGTGATGAATTTATCATTGCTTTAGGAAAAGGAGATGAAGATGACAACACCAGAGAAATTGTAGAATCCATCAATTCACCTAAGATCAAGATTGTGGACACGGAATGGGATACTGAGGCTTACCCCAATGGGATGGAAAATGCCCATCAAACAGATATTGCGAAATCGCATTGTACGGGTGATTGGTTATTTTATGTACAGGCAGATGAGGTGGTACATGAGAAGTACTTGCCTGTCATCAAAAAACGCTGTGAAGAACTTCTGGACAATAAAGAAGTAGAAGGGCTGTTATTCAAGTATCGGCACTTTTTTGGAGATTATGATCACTACATTGATTATCACGGTTGGTATCAGAATGAGATCCGCATAGTGAGAAATACACCGGATATCCATTCTTTTGAGTCGGCTCAGTCTTTCCGTAGAATTCCGGATTTCGATGGCAAGAGTTATCGCAGCTATGAGGGCTCCTATAAACTTAAGGTAGCTCCATTAGATGCTTATATCTATCATTATGGTTGGGTAAGGCCACCTAAGTATATGCAGAGTAAGAAGAAGGCTTTAGACAGCATACATAAAGGAAATCAAAAAGCAGATGAACTTTATAAAGATAGAGCTGTTGAGTTTGACTATGGCCCTTTAAAAGGGTTGCCGGTTTTCAAAGAAACTCATCCGGAAGTCATGAAAGAAAAAATGAAAGATTTCACATGGGGAGAGTCCTTGAATTATACTACAAATAAAATTCCGGATCGGCCGAAATTCAAACACGAAAAAACAAAGAACAAAGTCATTTCCTTTATAGAACGGAATTTGAATGGGGGGAGACATCTGTTTCCATTTAAAAACTGGGAATTACTTGATGTATAAAGAAAGATGAAGAGCTTAATAAAAGTTTTAAAATACATACGTCCTTATAAGTCCTATGCCATACTGAGTGTTAGTTCTAACCTTTTGTCAGTGTTGTTCAACCTGATCTCTTTGTTGGTTCTCATGCCTTTTATGGAGTTGTTGTTTAAAGGGAGCAGAGAAGTTCTCGTTGAGCCGGAGTTTGAAATGTCCTCCGACTATTTTAAAGATTGGATGGCATTTAAGATGTCACCATATATTGCAGAAATGGGAGTAGAAGGAGGCTTGTATTTCCTTTGTATTGCAGTTGGAGTTTTATTTTTCTTTAAGAATCTTTTCAGATACTTGGCCAAATTTTTTATTGCAACCATTCGGAGTGGGGTAGTTCGAGACATACGCAGAGATGTGTATCGAAAGATCTTGGTCTTGCCCTTATCCTTCTTTTCAGAAGAAAAAAAGGGTGACATTATTAGTAGAATAACCGGCGACGTTCAAGAAATCGAATGGTCGATCATGAATTCGTTGGAAATGCTTTTCCGTGATCCCTTATCGATTATTTTATCATTGGTTTTCCTCCTTAATCTCAATGCTGAACTCACTATTTTTTCATTTATTCTTTTACCGGTCAGTGGGTTTATTATTGGTCGTATCGGGAAAAGCTTAAAACGCACTTCGTCAAAGCTACAGGCAAGGATGGGAGAATTGTTGTCCAATGTTGAAGAGACTTTGACAGGTCTTCGAATCATAAAGAGTTTTAATGCGGAAAATTCAGCGAATCAAAAGTTTGACGGTATCAATGAAATCTATAGGAATACCATGTTGAGGATGTTTAGGAAGCGGGACTTGGCTTCTCCACTTAGTGAGTTTTTAGGGGCCTTGGTCATGGTTTGTCTCTTATGGTTTGGAGGACAAATGATTTTAGATCCCAACTCTTCTTTTGAAGCCGATGAATTTATCGCTTACATTGTGATTTTTTCTCAATTGCTCAATCCTGCAAAATCCTTATCGACAGCTTATTACAACATTCAAAAAGGAGCGGCTTCGACGGAAAGGGTAGATGCCATATTGGAAGCTGAAAATAATATAAAAGATAAATCAGGAGCCTTATCGAAATTGACATTTGAGCAATCCATTGCTTTCAAAAATTTAGATTTTGCTTATGCAGATCAATTGGTCTTAAAGACCATCAATCTGGAAATCAAGAAAGGGCAGACCATAGCATTGGTCGGTCCTTCTGGAGGAGGAAAATCAACTATGGTGGATTTGATCCCCCGATTTTATGATGCAAAAGATGGGGAAGTGGCCATTGATGGTCGGTCTGTAAAGGATTATAAGCTGAAAGACCTGAGAGCCTTGATGGGCATCGTTTCTCAACAATCCATCTTGTTCAATGATACCGTCCTTAATAACATCGCTTTAGGTGTGGAAGGAGCGACTAAAGAGTCTGTGATTGAAGCAGCGAAGATTGCCAATGCACATGAGTTTATTGAAAAGTTGGCAGATGGGTACGATACCAATATTGGAGACGGAGGCGGTAAATTGTCAGGGGGACAAAGACAGCGCTTAAGCATTGCCAGAGCTGTATTGAAGAACCCACCGATCATGATTTTGGATGAAGCGACATCTGCCTTGGACACGGAATCGGAAAAGCTGGTGCAAGATGCTTTATACAAACTCATGGAAAACCGTACCTCTATCGTCATTGCTCATCGTTTATCTACCATACAACATGCAGATGAAATCATCGTAGTCAGTGAAGGCGAAATTGCCGAGCGAGGAACGCATGATCAACTCTTAGCTCAAGATGGGGTTTATAAGAAATTGACTGATCTACAGACTTTTGATTAAGAATCAGTAAAGCATCCGATGCGGATAAATCTTTAAGTGCAAATCTTTGATTTGCTGATAAAGCAATTCTCTTAGCTCCTCAATGTTCATCTTTTTCGCGGCGGAAATAAAGATGGCCGGATAATTTTCTTTCGCCATCCAAGTCTGTTGTAAATCTTCCAGACTTAAGTTTTCTTTGGTTTCCGGACTTAGGTCATCTTCCTCTTTTGGCGTATAGCGATAGGCATCAATTTTATTAAAAATCATAAGGGTTGGTTTATCTTTTGCCTTTAGATCTTGCAAGGTAGAGTTGACCGTTTCAATTTGCTCCTCAAAGTTGGGATGTGATATGTCTACGACATGCAAGAGGATATCTGCTTCCCTTACCTCATCTAAAGTCGATTTAAAAGAATCAACCAAATGGTGCGGCAGTTTGCGGATAAATCCAACCGTATCAGAAAGTAAGAAGGGCAAATTACCTACGACTATTTTTCGCACGGTAGTATCTAAAGTGGCAAAGAGCTTATCTTCAGCAAAGACGTCTGACTTGGAAAGTAAATTCATCAAAGTTGATTTGCCTACATTGGTGTATCCTACTAATGCAGCACGAATCATCTGTTGACGTCCTTTACGCTGCGTTTCTTTTTGCTTGTCAATCTTTGCCAGCTTGGTTTTCAGAAGAGCAATTTTATCCCGAATGATTCGTCTGTCCGTTTCAATTTCCGTTTCACCCGGACCTCTCATACCAATTCCCCCTTTTTGACGGGAAAGGTGTGTCCACATACGGGTTAATCGGGGTAAAAGGTATTCGTATTGCGCTAACTCTACCTGAGTTTTTGCCGCTGCTGTTCTGGCTCTTTTCGCAAAAATGTCAAGAATCAGGTTACTGCGATCTAACACTTTGACTTCCTTAAAAGAGTTCTCGATGTTTCTGGTTTGAGAAGGGGTTAGCTCATCATCAAAAATGACCAGACCGATCTCATGCTTTTTGACATAAGTAATGATCTCTTGAAGCTTACCACTCCCCACAAAGCTTTTAGGGTGAGGGGAAGTCAACTTCTGGGTAAAACGTTTTACCGTTTTTGCACCGGCAGTTTCTGCCAAAAACGCCAATTCGTCCAGATATTCCTCTACCTGTTCTTCAGTTTCATTCTGACTGACTACACCCACCAAAATGGCGTGTTCAATTTTTTTATCGATAGAAAGTTGGTGATGCATAAATTCGTTTTAGAACCAAGGTCTTGCAATAGCTGACCAAGGCCATGGAATTGCTGAAAAGATCAAAACGGTTGCCAATAAAAAGTAAATCGCCTGTCTTCTGAACCGAATTAGGTCAGAAGATGCCTTTTTAGACATGATTCTTCCCATGGTAATTATTGCAATGCCAATGATCATCGCAGCGATGTGTTCCACTGCCCAAAACCTTAAAGCAGGCTCTTTCATGGCATTCCCCATATCGCTTAAGCTTGCTTCAACGATTGGGCTGATGAAATAAAGCACTAAACCGACAAGCAATTGGATGTGTGAACCAATCAATAGGAACAAACTTAATTTATCATCTGATGCTGAAAATGACTTTTTGCCAAACCAACCGCCGAAGGATTTAATCAGGTTGATAAGTAGCAAGATGACAATGACATATCTTAATAAATTATGGGTGTGAAGAAGACCTGTATACATTTTAATTTTTTTGCAAAGATATTAAAATCAAAACCCTAAGCAGGCTTAATTGTTTTGGTATTTTTGGTGGCTATGCGCAGACTTTTCTTATTCCTTTTTGTTCTTTTCTTAACAAGTCAGTCTTTAATCGCTCAAGAATGGAAGCCGGTAAATGGGGTGATTCACCCCCAAGACCATTATACCTTATTCAAAAATGCTACAATTTACCTTGGAGAAGGGAAGTATTTGTCCAAGTCTCAACTTTTGATCCACAAGGATAAAATTGTTGTGGTGGGAAAGGATGTGGTTGAACAAGAGAACATGTTGGTTAGAGATCTGGAGGGAAAATTTATTTACCCTTCATTTATTGAATTACAGAGTCATTTTGGCTTACCCAAAACTGAAAAGAACTCGGGAAAACGTACTCCACAACTGGAGAGCAATAAGCAAGGTCCTTTTTACTGGAATGAAGCAGTAAAAGCAGAATTGAACGCCAAAGATCTTTTGAAGTATGAGATAAAAGAGGCCAAGCGATTAAGAGCTATGGGATTTGGTGCCGTTTTAAGTCATCAGGGCGATGGAGTAGTCAGGGGGACTTCTGTATTGTTGGGTCTGCATGATGAAAAGGGTGGGGAGTTCTATAAAGCGAATGCCGGTTTTCATTATTCTTTTTTTAAGGGCAGTTCTAAACAGAGTTATCCCAATTCATTGATGGGCATTATCGCCCTTATACGTCAGTTTAAGTATGATGCACAATGGTACGAGGCCCAAATTAACTCAACTCAAATTGATTTTAATGCTTCCCTTCAAGCATTGGTGGATGCCAAAAACTACCCTCAATTTATTGATGCGGACTCTTATCTTTCTGTTCTTCGGGCACAAAGCATCGGAACCGAGTTTGGACAGGCTTTGATTATTAAAGGCACCGGACAAGAGTATAAAATTACCTCTGCGATTAATATCGACAGTATTGCTCTGATTGTACCCGTAAATTATCCGAAGGCCTATGAAGTAGATGATCCTTTTGAGAATCTGAACCTTAGCTTAGGAAGATTAAAGGACTATGAGATGGCGCCATATAATTTGAGCATTTTAAATCAAAATGGGGTTTCATTTTGCATTACTGCAGACCAATTAAAGGATTTTAAGTCTTTTCATGACAACATTTCACAAGCGATAAGCAAAGGTCTATCTCGTTCAGTTGCCATTGATGCATTAACCAAAGTGCCGGCAGACTTGATCGGTGTTTCTGACAGATTGGGTCAACTTCGAGCGAATTACATAGCCAATTTTATCATAACAGAAGACAGTTTATTCAGTGCATCGAACATTTTATATGAAAACTGGGTCAGCGGTCAGGCGCACTATCAAAAGGAGATTCAGGAATTTGATTTAGAAGGCGATTATAACCTGGTTTTAGGAAAAAGAGAACAATACACCTTGAAGATACGCGCAAAGTCAAATACCTGGACCGCGGAAGTGAAACCAAAAGGCGAAGAAAAGCCATATAAGACTCGGTTTATTCAAGAAGATACACGATTAAAGTTAAGTTTTGATCTGGAAGATCGAAGAGTTCATTTGATAGGAAGCCCAAATAATAAAGAGGCAGGAATTCTTTCAGGCAGATACCTTAAAGATGGAGAGTGGTTGGATTGGGCAGCTATAAAAAAGCCATATACATCTGCAAAAGATTCCATTAGTGAAAGTGATAAAGAGAAAAAGAGAGAAGAGAATAAGGCAAAAGTGTTTTTCCCCAATATGGCTTATGGCTGGGACTCTTTACCGAGTGAATCAGAAATTATCATTTTTCGAAATGCAACCTTATGGACGAATGAAGAGCAGGGCATTCTCAGAAACCATGATCTGTTGATTGCAGGGGGAAAGATAAAAATGCTGGGCTATAAAATTGATCTGGCCATTCATTTTCCGGAATTGGTCAATAAGGTCAAAGAAGTTGATGCCACCGGCTTACACATTACAGCCGGAATTATCGATGAGCATTCTCATATTGCCATTCAGCGCGGTGTGAATGAATCCGGTCAGGCAGTAACTGCTGAGGTTAGAATCGGAGATGTTGTTCGACCCGATGACATCAATATCTATCGTCAACTTTCAGGTGGTGTAACCACTTCGCAACTTCTACATGGCTCAGCAAACCCTATAGGCGGACAGTCTGCATTGATTAAACTAAAATGGGGGAAGACGGCCGAAGAAATGAAAATAGATGCAGCACCCAAGTTCATCAAGTTTGCTCTTGGTGAAAACGTGAAGCAAAGCAACTGGGGAGATAATCAGACAATTAGATTTCCGCAAACAAGAATGGGTGTAGAGCAGGTGTTTTATGATGCTTTTTATCGGGCAAGATCATATAAAGACGAATGGGAACTATGGAATGCCAAGTCAAAAAGAGATCAGAAAAAATCAACTCCTCCAAGACGTGATTTGGAGCTAGAGACTCTGGCTCAAATCTTAGATACTCAACGGTTCGTGACTTGTCATTCTTACATACAATCAGAGATCAATATGTTGATGCATGTGGCAGATTCCATGCGTTTTAAAATGAACACCTTTACACACATATTAGAAGGCTATAAAGTGGCAGATAAAATGGCAGAGCACGGCGTTGCAGGTAGCACTTTCTCTGATTGGTGGGCATATAAATATGAGGTCAATGATGCCATTCCTTATAATGGGGCTGTTATGCACAATAACGGAGTATTGGTTGGCTTTAACTCGGACGATGCTGAGATGGGAAGACGCTTGAATCAGGAAGCTGCAAAGGCCATGAAGTATGGCAATGTTTCACAGGAAGAAGCCTGGAAATTCGTCACTTTAAATCCGGCTAAAATGTTGCATTTAGATGATCGGATAGGGAGTCTGAAAGAGGGAAAAGATGCCGACATTGTTGTATGGACGGATAATCCACTGTCAATAAAGGCCATGGTGAGACAAACCTATATTGAAGGGATCAACTATTTTGATTGGGATAGAAATGAAGCCATGAAGAAGCGCGACGCTTTGGAGAGAGAGCGTTTAATTCAAAAAATGGCTTTGGCTAAAAAGAAAGGAGAGTCAGTGCAGAAGGTAAAGCACGATAATCAAATATTATACGAATGCAATACACTGGAGCAATGAGAAAGTTACTTTTAATAGCAATGCTCTTGCCTTTCACAATTTATGCACAAAAGAGTGACTCGTCACTTTCTCAACCTTCTGTTTTATTGCTTGATGGAATTGCTCATGTAGGTAATGGAACAGTCATTCCTAGGTCGGCAATTGGCATTCGGGGCGGAAAAATTGATATGGTTATGAATGCGTTTGACGCCCGTTTGGATACCAGTCAATATGATACGATAATTCATTTGCCGAAAAAACACATCTATCCGGGATTTATTGCGCCAAACTCTAGACTCGGACTAACAGAGATTGATGCGGTAAGAGCCACAAGAGATTTTGATGATGTTGGCTCTTTAAATCCACATGTGAGAGCTTTAATTGCTTACAATACAGAATCAAGGGTAACAGCAACAGTGAGAACAAATGGAGTCTTAATGGCGCAGGTCACACCAAAAGGAGGATTGATCTCAGGAAGCTCTTCTGTCTTCAATTTAGATGGATGGAATTGGGAGGATGCAGTTTTAAAAGAAGACGATGGAATTCATATTAATTGGCCTTATGACCATCGCCAGAGTTATAGAGAAGAAAAACAAAAGAAAGAAATAGCTGAAAAAATACTTCAACAAAAAAGAGAACTAAAGACCTTTTTTGAAAGAGCAATGGCCTATCATCAAAAGGACTTTCATTTGGAAAAGAACTTACGTTATGAAGCCATGAAACCTGTATTTGATAGAAAGACAAAGGTCTACTTGCATGCTGAATACGCCCAGCAAATTACAGAGGCTTTATATTTCTTTGATGAGTATGAAATAGATGTAGTGCTTGTTGGTGGTGGCGAATCTTGGTTGATTACTGATTTGCTAAAAGATAGAGATATTCCGGTCTTATTAAGACGTGTTCATTCACTACCTATGCATGAAGATGAGGACATTCATTTGCCCTATAAATTGCCGTTTATCTTACATAAAGAGGGTCTAAAAGTGGCTCTTCAAAATTCGGGAAGTATGGAAGCCATGGGCACTCGAAATTTGCCTTTTTATGCCGGAACAGCTATGGCCTATGGTTTAAAACCGGAGGAAGCGGTTAAAATGATTACACTCAATACGGCTGAGATTCTTGGGATAGATGATCAGGTTGGTTCTTTAGAGGAAGGAAAGCTAGCTACTCTATTTGTTTCTGAGGGAGATGCTCTGGAGATGAAGACAAATGATGTAATACTGGCCTTTATTTCCGGTCACCGAATTAATCTCGATAACCCTCAAAAACAACTCTACCGTAAATATTCTAAGAAGTACACCGATTAGTCCCGTTCTAAGCGATACGTAAAAGTCAGATTATTGCTGTCTAAGTCTTTAATGCTTAGTGTGTATTTTCCTGCATCTACTTTAGATTCCCCACTATAATCTTGCGGGCGATATTCAAATTTTTTATCATAAGCCTTAAACCTGAGATGGAAAATCTGGTAGGCAAATTCAAATGATTTATAGCTACTCTTTCTCGTCCATAGCAATACACTATAATCCTGTTCACCCCCGCTTGTGTTCAGATAGATGCTATCCAGAGTTGTTCTAGCCTCGTTATTAATTCTGATTTCTACATCATCAGGATTGGGATCTACAAAATTTGGCCCTTGATTCGGTTCTTCATCACAACTTATAAGTAGTAGACCAAATAATGCAATACCAATACATTGTTTAAACATTAAAGCCTAGTTTTTCTCTTACTTTCTTCAATACAGGACGCGCAACTTGTCTTGCTTTATCAGCACCTTCTGCCAGTAAGCGATCAATTTTATCTGTATTTTCCATCAACTTCCTGTATCGGACTCTTTCTTCCTTAAAAGTTTCAATGATCAACTCATATAAAGCTTGCTTGGCATGTCCATACCCATAATTACCACCCAAATAGTTTTGACGCATCTCGACCATTTGATCGGCATTAGCGAGTAATTGATAGAGCGCAAACACATTACATGTATCAGGATTTTTAGGTTCTTCAAGCGGTGTGCTATCTGTTTCAATCTTCATGACCACTTTTCTCAGTTGCTTATCAGGTAAAAAGATATTGATGTAGTTATTATAAGACTTGCTCATCTTCCGACCGTCGGTTCCCGGAACGACCATTACACGTTCATCAATTAAAGGTTCAGGAATGACAAAGGTTTCTCCGTACTTGTGATTAAATGAATTCGCAATATCACGTGTCATTTCCAGATGTTGCTTTTGGTCTTTGCCTACCGGAACAAAATTGGCATCGTACAAAATGATGTCACAAGCCATTAAGACAGGGTAGTCAAACAAACCGGCATTGACATCCGATAATTGATCTGCTTTATCTTTAAAAGAATGGGCATTAGCCAACATTGGAAAAGGAGTAAAACAGTTGAGATACCACGTCAATTCGCAGACCTCAGGTACATCAGATTGACGGTAGAAGACATTCTTTTTAGTGTCAAAGCCGAATGCCAGCCATGCTGCGGCAACCGCATAAACATTTGATTTTCTAATCTTCGCGTCTTTTACGGTTGTTAGTGAGTGCAAGTCTGCAATGAAGAAAAATGCCTGATTGTCTTCTTTTCTGGAAAGCTCTACTCCGGGGATAATGGCCCCCAAAATATTACCTAGATGAACTTCTCCATTCTCCCCTGAACTTTGTATGCCTGTTAGTATTCTCGCCATGCCACGAAATTACAAATTTGTCCTATTTTTGGGATGATGAAGGCAGTGAAAGGCGTATTTTCTTTGGTGTGGAAAATTTATTTTGGAATCGTTGTTTTTATCTCTATTCTATTACTCTATCCCGCCTTATTAATTTGGTTAAATGATGAACGTTATTTTTATAAGGCATATCGATTAATACAGAAACAGGCCAAAGCTATACTTTTCTTTGTGGGGATACGATATACGGTAACCGGAAGTCACTCTATAAAGCAAGAATCTTATATTATTTGTCCTAATCATAGTTCTTACTTAGACATTCTCTTGTTGTATGCGACGTTTCCCAATTACTTCATTTTTTTGGGTAAGAAAGAATTGGGTAAAGTCCCCCTCTTTAATATCTATTTTAAAAAAATGAATATTCTTATCGACCGCACTAATCCAAAAGCTGCACATCATTCAATAACGAAAGCAATCTCCGAAATGCAAAAGGGAACAAGTGTGGTTATTTTTCCTGAAGGAACAATTCCTAAAACTGCTCCCCAGATGAAACCATTTAAAAACGGAGCTTTCAAAGTTGCTATTGACAATCACTTATCCATTTTGCCGGTCAGTTTTCCAAAGAACTATCTCTTACTTCAAGACAGTTGGAAGTTTGGTTCACATGCGAGACCCGGTCGTGCTAAAATTATTTATCATCCGGTGGTTGATATAGCTAACCGATCAGACAAGGATTTAATATCTTTGCGGGAAGAAGTAAAACACATCATTCAATCTAAAGTAGATGGGAGTTGATTCAAAAACAGTAGATAGAATTGCCGAGTTAGCACGTTTGGAGTTCAATGCTGAAGAAAAGCAGGCCATTATCAAAGATCTTAATAAGATGCTTGATTTTGTAGATACCTTGAATGAAATTGATACTGAAGGAGTGAAGCCTTTGGTCTATGTTTTGGATGAAAAAGTGCCCATGCGAAAAGATGAGGCTAAAGTCACAGTCTCTCAGCAAGAGGCTCTGAAGAATGCTCCACAGAAAGACTCTGACTTTATTAAAGTACCTAAGGTGCTAAAACGTTAGTTAAGTCCCTTTAGTAGATATTGTATTAATTCATCTGCATGTTTTTGGGCAGCTTCTAAATGCTCACCTTCATATTCCCATATCCACTTTGGCTCATTGGCTAATTCATATAGTATTTTTCCGTGTTGAAAAGGAACTGCTGAGTCAGCTTGAGAATGAATGACGAGTACAGGGATACTTACTTTTTCTATGTCTTCTTTGGCCGAATAAGGAGAAGTAACGTATTGTTGAATCACACCCTTTTGTTCTTCAGGTGCCGAATGCAGAGCAATATCGGTAAAGGAAAGCATTGCCCCGTCTAAAACCAAGAGCTTAAATGCTTCAGGATGTTGACTACAAAGATGTGTGGCAATTTGTGTACCCATTGATGCTCCATAAAGAATGAAATTTTCATTCTTGAAGGCTTTCATTTTTTTGATCTCACTTAGTATCTCAGGAGCATCTTCTGCAATGCCTATATGTGTGGGTTTACCTTCCGATTTGCCATAACCTCTTACATCGATCATTATAACCCCAAAACCTCTTTCAGCCAAAGGAACAGTCATTGGGAGGTAGGTTGTTACATTTCCTCCGGCTCCATGAAAAAAGAGAATATTGCCTTTCTTTTCTATTTGAGGTGGAAGGTATAAACCGGATATTTTACCCGATTCGAGTTTGATGTTTAGCTCTTCGTATTGGATTGAATCCGCAATATCTAGCCAGTCTTTTTTGGGGAAGTAAAACCTTTCGTCAAATTGTGCAATTGTTAGTTGAGAGCATAAGTATAAAGCGATAAAGCAGAGCTGTTTCATGATTTTTGATTTAATGTTCAGGATCAAAATTCCATGACTTTGGGAAGACTATTCTTAACATAGGATAAGAAATTCAGTTGAATATATTTTTTCTGATTCTACTTAGACTTACAGGTGTCATTCCTAAATAGGAAGCAATAATCTTTAGGGGGACCTCATTCAATTCCTCTTTTCTTTGTTCGATAAACTTGAGGTAGCGTTGCTCAGCATCCAAACTCAAAAGGTCGCATGTTCGCTCATACATTCTTTTGAATAGATTTTCAGCAATTTCTCGCCCTTTTGCTTGGTGATCAATAGAAATTTTATAGGCTTCGTTTAGCACTTTATGGTGAACAGCCGCCACTTTTGTTGATTTAAGTGCCTTTGAGTAGGTTCTGCTTATACTCTGGTCTAAAAATGATGGGTACTCACAAAAAAAATCTCCTTTGGTATAGAATCCCACACAAATGGTGTCTTGATCTGTTTCTAAGAAACTTGCAGCACAGCCTGAAATGAGAAAATAGATGTACTTCTCTGTATGATATGGTGCAAGAATAAACTCGTCCTTGTTGAACTCGAACATTTTGGTTTGAGGTCCAAATACTTGATTAGGTTGATCCGGGAATTCATCAATTTTCATGCAATGAAGATAAGCAATGCTATTCTAAAAGCAGAACCTCTTCTATGGCGTGAATGATGCCATTTGTACATTGAATATCTGTCGTTGCAAAATTAATGTTCCCTTGATTCGTACTGCTTGTGATCAGTTGAATTCCTGAACTCAGATCAACACTTAAGCTAGAGTCAGCTAAGGTTGAAATACTTAAACCCTGTGTCAATTGACTGGACTGGAGATTAACATTCGGCGAGAGGTGATAAGCCAATACATCCTTTAAAACTAATCTTGGAATATCATTAATATTACTCCAACCATTGGTAGATAATAAATTGGCAAATGCATCATTTGTCGGAGCAAAAATAGTCATTGGACCTCTTAAAGTTAAGGTGTCAGTGAGCGTATCTCCAAAAACTTGAAGCGCTTGTAGTAAAGTAGAAAAGCGTTCATCATTATTTAGCATTCCTAAAATGTTTGTTGGCATTAAAATCTGATCAATAGTATGTACAATGCCATTGGTCATTCTGAGATTTTCTTCTATAACTAATGCAGTATTGTTGATCATAAAACCTCCGCTCACATCAATTTCTAAAACAGTATTTTCATTATTGGGGTTTGCGGTATTCAAGGTTTTACCATAGCTGTCATCGTTGAGTGAATCAGAAATTAAAATGGCATCCAAAATGTGATATCTTAACAATTGAGCAAGAGCATTACTATCTATTTCTACAATAGCATTTGCAGAGCTAAGCATACTTATCAGGTCGGCAAAAGCTTTATTATTTGGAACAAATACGGTAAACTGACCATTGCTCTGTAAGGTTTTAGTTAAACCGGCATGATTCACGGCCACTGTGAAACTATCCGTTTCATCGTCTGTCATGACAAATTCAGCGATACTTTTCGTGGAGTCTATAGAGTTAATGACCGGATCGGGGTTTTCAAATTCTTCGGAGCAAGAAACCAATATGAATGTCCCTACTATTAATAATAAGAAAAGAGATTTTGTCATACCCATATGATCCTTCATTTATGAATCGGCTAAAGATAATTAAAAAGAACGACGGTGATTAAAGCATCTTAGTTGTAAGTATCCGCCCCCTATTTTTCTATATTTCTTTTTTTAAGAGATTAAAATAATTAATCCAAGGACCCATTTCTGTTTGATATTGTTTGGCCATAACTCTTGCTATCTGATTGATGTGACCTAAGTCATGAACAACCCATGTTGATAACAGTTGCTTTAAACTGACTTGACCAAACTCAGGATGTATCCCCAACATGTTTAAATGCGCTTCAGTAATCTGTAAAGATTTTAGATGTTGAAGATTGCTTTCTCTTAGCACTTTGAACTCATTAAGCAGCTGAGACAAACTTTTGTCTTTGCAATTTTCGAATTGAGCGAATCGATCAAAAGGAGTAAATGAGGTTTTAACTCCATTTAAAATCATTTTTGCTCTGATTATCCAATCGGTTTTTTCACCCTGAATCAAATGTCCAACAATATCAAATGGACTCCAAGTTTCATCACCTTCGTTGTTAGTGACCCATTCATCAGGAAGCTCTGATAATAAAGCATCAAGGACCTTTGGTGTTCTTGAAAGTAAGGTTATTGCTTCGTTTAGGTTAAACGTCATGAGGTGCTTAGTTAAACAAATTTTACGACAGTCCTACCCAAAGATTTTCCTCTCAACATATTTTGAATACGACCTTCCAGTTCACTTAGATCAATAATGTCTTTTACCTCTTCCAAACAGGAAGGTTTCCATTCTTGTGCCAGTCTTCTCCACAATTCAATGCGAATGTTTCTTGGTGTTTCTGCAGTTTCAATGCCTAGTACATTTACACCATTTAAGATGAAGGGATAGACAGTGGTTTGTAGTTCGGGAGATTGAACTAAACCACATACAGCGATAGATCCGTTTCTTCCGCATGCTTTAATACAAGTAGCTAAAGTATTGTCGCCCACAGTATCAATGGCCCCTGCCCATTTTGATCTTAGCAGTGGCCTACCTGAAGTATCATTCACCTCTTCACGGGAAACAATAGAATGAGCACCTAAACTTTTTAAAAACGGATGTTGTTCTTTTTTTCCGGTAGCAGCCATCACTTCATAACCATTAATAGATAGAATATTGACAGCCATGCTGCCTACACCTCCAGTTGATCCGGTTACAAGGATTGGACCCATAGAAGGATGTTGCCCGTTCTGTTCCATTTTGTATAAGGCGAGTGCAGCTGTAAATCCACCTGTTCCGATAATCATAGCTTCTTCCAAGCTCATTTTTTCTGGCAATAGCACAGGCCAAGTATCAGGAACAGAAATATATTCTTGAAAGCCTCCTGAAGTATTCATTCCAAAATCATAGGAAGTTACAATCACTAAGTCCCCTTTTTGGAATTGATCTGTTTTACAACTGACGACTTCGCCACAGGCATCAACACCCGGTACATGGGGATAAGTTTTACTGATGCCTTTATGACCGGATGCAGAAAGAGCATCTTTATAGTTAAGTGCGGCATAATGAACTTTAACGATCACATCGTGATCAGGCAAATCTTTTGTAGACTTGTTTTCAATCTGACGAGAAAATTGACCTTTTTCATCTTCTCTGACTACAAATGCTTTGTAATTTATGTCTTCCATTTTATTGGTATATGATTAAATGATAATCGTCAATATATACTTTGTCCTGATTTGGATTCCAGTAATAAATCTTGATCTCAGATGTTTCTTTTAGTTCTTCCGGTGGTATGGAAAACTGAAATTGAAAGTGCTGCCAATCGCTTGATGCTTTTAGGCTGTTTTGCAGATAATGAGCAAAATAGTAATTGCCATACTGACAGATCAGTTGCATACCCTTTATTGTATCTTCTGCAAGATAATCGGCTACACAAGATATTTTGATTCCTTTATTAAATTCAGCCACAGATAAAGTATCTTGATAGGTTAAACTATAGGTGGTTTTTGGAGTAATGTCTAGCACCCTCCCTTTTTCTGTAGTTTCATGAATAGCTAAGCCTGAAAATTGATTGCTATTGTACATGACTTCATCAAAGTTCAAATGGGCTGTGAAATGATAATGCTCAAAAAATTCTTTCGGGTTTGTGTCATGAGGCTTGTCTTCATATAAACTAAGCTCCCCGTTAGCGTATGCCAGATTTAGGCGATCAATAAGGTGTGGATAGTCTCTAAAAGCATCGAGCCTGAAAAAACTGTCGACCATCACGACATATTGTTTTCTTGAGTTCAATACAGAATCAACCATAGCCTCAGAACTGTTAAGACTGACATAACCTCTTTTTTGCCATAGTGTAAATGGAATATTTGTAGAATTAGCCTCCAGAATAATCAATGTGTCAGTGTCTTTGATTCCCCATTTCTTTAGATCGTCATTAGCATTTTTATAGACTTCATAAGCGTAGTGTATTCTGTCATCCCAATCTGGCGTATAGCGATCTATTTGAACTTGTTTGGCTTGAGAAAAAAAGTAAAAAAAGAAAATACCCAGCACTGTCATAACCGGAGTATACCAAGAACGCGGAACAGTGATAAACTTTCCACCCAATAAAAGCAAATAGACCAAAGGAGGTATGATGACTGAAATGTAATAGTAATCATGATCAATGAATTGTCTACCCATGAGAAAAAAGAAGAGGAGTCCGCTTAAAGTTGAACTGATCAATAAAAGACCAAGTAACTTAAACCAAATAGAAAAGTGTTTAGAGGTTTTGACTTTATAGAAAAGTGAAATAAATAAAGTGATCACAATCACAGCGTGAAAAGGACTCAGTAATTGATTGCTCCACCTGTCTAAAGCAAGAACTAAAATTTCTTTGAGCAATTTAAATGAAGAGATGTATAAAAATTTTTGTAAAAACATTGTGCCATATTGCTCAGCCAGACTTCTATTGTAGAAATAATATAGAAAGAAAGCGATAAGCATGATTAGGTAAGGACTCAGATATTGGATCATCTTCTTTTTTTGCCCCCAATACTTATAGAAAATGATTAGTATAAAAATGCACAGATGAAAGATAAAAGGGGACCTACATAGAGCGGATAATCCAATAAAAAAACCACTTAAGAGAAAGTGTGAAAATTTCTCTTTTTGCAAGCCCTGTATTAGGAAGAACAAGCTGATAAATAAAAGTGATAAAGCAGAACTGCTGGGAAGAAATCCGTTTTGGTAATACACATAGAAAGGAAGTGTGGCAACGAAAACAGTAATGAATAAACTTTTTAAGGAATGTTTTAATAAAGATTGACAGGCCATGAAGAGAAAACCAAAGCCAAGCATAGAAAGGCAGAGGTTATACCACCTGAATGTTGAGACGACAGAAGCATTCAAAGTATAACTAATAATAGATACCAGATAGTCATGAATTGGGAAGTCAACTTGAGTAATGCCATCTTTTGTGAGTAGGTTGTATGTGGTCGGGTGAAAAAAGTCGAAACCATTTTCTTGAAAGTTTTGTGCAATTGCCAAGCGATCACTCTGAGTCCAGGCATGTAAATGACTGGGGTAGGTATTCATGCTTCCTTCAAAAAGATATCGACCACCAAAGAAAAGAATGATGAATAGTAGGAGCAGTGAAGCAGTTACTTGCTTTGACATATTAAATTGACATGATCCAGTTAACTATATCCTCTACCACCTTTTGGTCTACATGTGTTTTTATCTCATATTCCGATGGGATCAATACCCCTTCTCCTCTATAAAACATATGATTCATTCCCTTATAAATGATTGTTTTAGAATGAGGGTTTTTATTGCCATTTTTCCATCCTTTTGCTTGTTCAACGTCTACTTGGTAATCTCTGGAACCATTAAGAATAAGGTAGGGCATCTTTTGTTTCTTTGCTACTTGAGGTGGGTTATAATCTTCCAGAGATTTCCAATAACCTCCTGAGAGACCAAAAGGCAATAGCATTGAGGGGGTTTTTTCATCATAGTCTCTTTCCTGTACTTTATTAATTTGAACTTTGATTGCATTCAACTGAAATTCAGTAATTGGGGTGTTTGGATCATTTTTCAGTAAATACTCAAATTGGGGAACAATGAGATCGATAATAGGACTGGAATTTCCTGCCATAATTACCACACCATCTGGATTAGCGAGTTCGGCAATACGCGGTGACGTATGGCCGCCAAGGCTATGTCCGATTAATATAACACGTTTATAACCCATATCTTTTGCCATTTCTATAGCAATAACGGCATCATTAACTACTTCATCCTCTATGGTCAACTCATTAATCATTTTACTTAACTGCCCGGGATAGTCATAAGACCTTTTATTGTAACGAATACTAGCGATTCCTCTTTGTGCAAAACCCAATGCCAGATCTTTGAACACTTTATTTGGGCCTAGTGTACCATCCATATCATTGGGTCCTGAGCCATGAACAAGTATAACAATGGCTTGCTTTCCATCTTCAGGAGGAGTGACAATTTCTCCTAACAAACCCTTAATCGTTGTATCTCGGGCATTAATTTCACCGATACCATATTCAGGTTTTTCCCATATACGTTTATCAGTTGCCGGCTGTATCCGAAGACTTGAAATCTGCAAATCTTCAGTAAAACCGGTTGCAACATCAAAAGAAGAGTTTAGGAATTCAATTTCTGTAAGGAGATAGTTTTGTTCAGCGGTTTGCTTAATAATAGATTGACCTGTTTTTTGAAAGTCTCCATATTTATTCTCAAGGCGATCAATTAGTGAAGTAACTTTGTCTTCGGTGAGTACATCTTTTAACTCTTCAGTTCCATACTTTTCGATGAAAGAATAATCACGATTAATAATCTTGTCAACAAGCTGTTTTTGCATAGATAATTGCTTTTCAATACCTACTTTATCTTCTGAACTCTTAATAAATTCTTCAATTGTAAACAGTTGGGCATTCAGATTAAGACAGAATACATACAACAGGATAGTTAGTATCAATCTCATAATAATGTGATTTTTTAACAAACATAAGAATTCGCTACTTCACTATTTATAATGGTCTTATAAACGTTAGAATAAACCTACTTTTGCGGCCTTATTTTTAAATATATGGAGTTAAAAAATATAGCCATAATTGCCCACGTTGATCATGGGAAAACAACTTTGGTAGATAAAATGCTTTTAGCTGGTAAGCTCTTTGCAGATCATGAGAAACCGGGAGATTTAATCATGGATCATAATGATTTGGAAAGAGAACGGGGGATTACCATTTTGGCTAAAAATGTTTCGGTTTCGTATAAGGGAACCAAAATCAATATAATAGATACTCCAGGGCACAGTGACTTTGGTGGAGAAGTGGAGAGGGTATTGAATATGGCTGATGGAGTTTTACTTTTAGTCGATGCTTTTGAAGGTCCAATGCCTCAAACCCGATTTGTTTTGCAAAAGGCGATAGAATTAGGTTTGAAAGCTATAGTGGTTGTTAACAAAGTCGATAAAGAAAACTGCACACCGGATATTGCTCAGGAAAAAGTATTTGATCTGATGTTTCAGCTTGGAGCCACAGAAGAACAATTGGACTTTCCGACAGTTTTTGGTTCTGCCAAGCTAGGTTGGATGAGTGAAGACTATACTCAGGTAACCGATAATATTTCAGTGCTTATGGATGCCATTTTAGAGCATATTCCATCACCTAAACCACCTGAAGGCAACACTCAGCTACTGATTACTTCTTTAGATTACTCATCTTTCATTGGCCGGATTGCTATAGGGCGTTTGCATAGAGGAATCTTAAAGGTGAATCAACAGATATCTCTAATCAAGCGAGACGGAAGTAAGAGTAAAAGTAAGATCAAAGAACTATACGTATTCGAAGGAATGGGAAAGGCAAAAGTGGATCAGGTAGAAGCCGGAGATATTTGTGCAGTTGTGGGAATTGAAGGTTTTGAGATTGGCGATACGATTGCTGATCTAGAAGCCCCTGAAGCAATGCCGAGTATAGCTATTGATGAACCAACAATGAGTATGTTGTTTACCATTAATGATTCTCCTTTTTTCGGTAAAGAAGGGAAGTATGTTACCTCAAGGCATGTCAAAGAAAGGTTGGAAAAAGAATTAGAAAAAAATCTTGCACTGAGAGTTGAAGATACAGATTCGGCAGATTCGTTTAATGTCTTTGGTAGAGGAGTATTACACCTTTCTGTTCTAATTGAAACCATGAGACGAGAGGGTTATGAATTACAAATTGGACAACCTCAGGTAATCATCAAAGAAGTGCAAGGGGAAAAAATGGAGCCTGTTGAAGAATTGACGATTGACCTCCCTGAGGAACATAGCGGTAAAGCAATTGAGGCGGTCAACCAAAGAAAAGGCGAGATGATTAACATGGAACCTAAAGGAGATCGAGTGGTTTTAGATTTCAATATTCCATCAAGGGGTATTATCGGGCTGAGAAATTACCTTTTGACTGCGACAGCAGGCGAGGCCATTATGTCACATCGTTTTATTGAGTTTCAACCTTTAAAAGGAGAAATTCCCGGTAGACAAAATGGCTCATTAATTTGCATGGAAACCGGAAAGGCGATACCTTATTCATTAAATAATCTTCAAGACAGGGGTAAATTTTTTGTTAACCCTAATGAAGAGATTTATGAAGGTCAGGTGATTGGGGAAAATAACCGAGCAGGAGACTTGGTTATTAATGTTACGAAAACAAAAAAACTCACCAATATGCGCTCATCAGGAGCTGATGATAAGGTGAAATTAGCGCCGGCGATTAAATTTTCATTAGAAGAAGCTCTGGAATACATTCAGAAAGATGAATATGTAGAGGTCACCCCGGAATCGTTAAGATTAAGAAAAATCTTATTGGACGAAAATGATCGTAAAAGGGCTTCCAAAGTCTAGTCATTAATTTTTTATATATTGGCGCAGCTTAAAACGCTAAAGATTATGATGCTAAAAAATCAACTGCGGAAAGAAGGTGACTTTTTGTTTCGTTATAGAAGTCATCTTCCACTGATCATTATTCTTATAGGGATTGCTGTGTTTATTTATCAATTGCTTTATGGCGAATTGTCTTACTCTAAATTATTTGGCAACGATATTTGGAGGTATATCAGTTTTGCGGTTGGAGTACTTGGATTTCTCATCCGTTGTCATGTTGTGGGTTATACACCACCAAGAACAAGTGGCCGAAATACAAGCGAAGGACAAGTGGCCGAAGTATTGAATACAACTGGCTTGTACTCTTGCATTAGGCATCCTTTATACTTAGGTAATTTCTTTATGTGGCTCGGAGTGGCCATGTTAACAGAAGATACTTGGTTTATAATTGCTTTTATACTTTTTTACATTATCTACTATATGAGGATTATGTATGCGGAAGAAGCATTCTTGCATGATAAGTTTGGAGAGAAATATGAAGAATGGTCTCAAGGAATAAATACCATTATTCCAAACTTCTCACAGTATAAAAGTGCAAACATGTCATTTCAGTTAAAGAAGGTGATAAAAAAGGAAAAAAATGGCATTCTTGCCCTTTTCATTCTGTTCTGGCTTTTTGATCGAATCGAACAGTATATTTTGCTTGATCAATTCACCTTTGAGCACAGTTTCTGGTTTTGGGGCATGGCCATTACTATAGGGTACTATCTTATTGTTAAAGTTTTGCGAAAGCTTAAGCTAATGTAGATAGCTCTTATCTTTGGGTGGTGAAAAGCAAAGTTTTACCTTTATTATTACTCGGTAGTCTTATTTCGTGTTTTTCAGTAGATACTGAGAAAATTAGCAACCTCAATAAAGGAAAAATTTACCGTATTGGGCACGGGGGATCAGGTTTTGTTTCATGGATACCCTTTAATCCATACCCCAGTAACAGTATGATTGGCATCAAACAAGCTATAGAGCAATATCATGCCGATGGAATAGAATTAGATATACACATAACTGCAGATTCTAACTTTATTGCTTACCATGATCAGAAGCTGGATAGCAAAACGAATAAATCCGGTTATCCTGAATTGATGACTTGGGATGAGATTAAAGGGGCAGAATATAAGGTTGGTTTTCCTTTTGACTTGTTCCAAGAGGAAAAGGTGATGAAATTTCAGACAATCATCAACTACCTTCTTGAATTAGAAGAGTTTCCGATATTGCAAATTGATCTTCGTCATTATTGCATGTGTTTTACACCTGAAGAGAATGCGAGGCGAGAAGCTGGTTTGATCAAAAAACTCATTGACTTTCTTCAGTTATTAGAGGTGCCAGAGTCTAAGATCCAGATCATCTCAGGAAGTAAAAGTCTTATATCAATTGCTCAGAGTTTAGCTTGTCCTTATGAGTTGTTGTTTGAGGTTGGTCAGTTTGATACAGGGCTTGAATGGGCCGTAAATAATGGCATCAAAACCATGGTAGTTAATCGTCCGATTTTGGATTCTGTAAAAAGCAGATTGGCACATGAGCAGGGCATAGCTATTGTCACCTTTGAAGCCAAATCAGATCAAGGACATCAAACCTTAATTCATAAAAATCCTGATTACATACAAACAAATAATCTGGCTTCGCTTAACCGTCTGCTCAAGTTTAAACCATAGCCAGATCTTCCCTCTGCGCGTTTACCTTTGCACTTTCTAAATACTCATCATAAGTCATGACTTTATCAAGCATGCCATTAGCACCAATTTCTATAATGCGATTTGCAGTGGTATGTGTAAAAGTATGGTCATGAGAAGTAAATAAGATGGTCCCCTTAAAATCAATTAACGAGTTGTTTAAAGCAGTTATTGATTCTAAGTCTAAATGATTGGTAGGTTCATCTAACATTAAGAAATTAGCCTCTGCAAGCATCATTTTAGAAAGCATACATCTCATTTTTTCACCTCCTGATAAAACGGAACATTTCTTAAGTACCTCTTCTCCCGAAAAGAGCATCTTACCAAGAAAACCTCGAATGTAAACTTCATCTTTTTCTGCATCGGTAAACTGTCTCAACCAATTCACTAAGTTATCGTTTGATTCAAAGTAATTCGAGTTGTCTGCAGGGAGATAAGCTGTGGTAATGGTTTGTCCGAAGCTAAACTCACCTTTTACAGGTGCTTTGTTTCCGTTAATTGTTTCAAAGAAGGCCGTTACAGCACGTGAATCTCCAATAATTGCGATCTTATCGCCTTTATTAACAGTAAAATTAAGGTTTGAAAAAAGGATATTCCCTTCTTGATCTACTTGACTTAGGTTTTCAACATTCAGCAGCTGATTGCCTGCTTCTCTTTCTTGTGTCCAAATTATTCCCGGATAACGACGAGAAGAAGGCTGAATGCTCTCCACATTAATCTTTTCCAATAACTTTTTTCGGCTTGTTGCTTGTTTAGACTTTGAGGCATTTGCACTAAACCTTGCTACAAAATCCTGAAGCTCTTTTTTCTTAGCCTCGGCTTTTTTGTTTGCAGCTTGTTTTTGTCTTAGGGCCAATTGTGAAGATTCATACCAAAATGTATAATTTCCGGAATAAGTAGTCATTTTACTAAAATCAATGTCCACGATATTGGTACATACCGTATCCAAGAAATGCCTGTCGTGCGAAACAACTATAACTGTGTTTCTAAAGTCTAATAAGAAGTCTTCTAACCAGCTAATCGTTTTTACATCAAGATCATTGGTCGGTTCGTCCAAAATCAAAATGTCAGGATTCCCGAATAGAGCTTGAGCCAATAGTACACGGACTTTTTGATTTCCGCTTAATTCACCCATATTCTTGTAGTGATCCGCTTCCTGAATTCCCAAGCCACTTAATAGAGCAGCGGCATCCGACTCTGCATTCCAACCATCCATTTCAGCAAATTCTGCTTCTAATTCTGATGCTTTTATACCATCTTCTTCGCTAAAATCCTCTTTGGCATAAATGGCATCCTTTTCCTTCATAATGTCCCAGAGTTTTTCATGGCCTTTAATAACAGTATCCAAAACGGAGTATTCATCAAAGGCATAATGGTCTTGCCTTAATACTGCCATACGTTTGCCCGGTTCAAGATAGATAGTTCCTGAAGTGGGATCAACTTCTCCAGATAATATTTTCAGGAAAGTGGATTTTCCGGCGCCATTAGCACCGATAATGCCATAGCAGTTGTCTCCCAAAAATTTAATGTTTACTTCATCAAAAAGGATACGCTTGCCATATTGAAGAGAAATGTTTTGTGCTTCTATCATACTCCGTGAATTTGGGGCTGCAAAAGTAAGTGCTTTATCTCGAAGTAATCACATGTTGGTTAATTTATAAACTCATTGAATCAATTAATAATTTTTTGTCGATTTAGATTTAGTTTTGTTGCACAACAATGAAGAAAGCAATTTTTTATTTCACCTTTTTGTTGTTTTTAGGATGTCATCCGGTATTGTACACCAAAAAAGACCCGGCTCCTTTAGCATCCTTTGAGATTGACCAGCATGAAAAGTCTCATTCTAAGAATTCTCTAGAATGGTGGTATTTTACCGGTCATTTGTATGACTCATCTCAGAATAAGCGATTTGGAATGGAGTATGTGTTATTTCATTTTTCTCCAACACGATTTAAATCTTATGCATTGGTAAACTTGGCTTTAAGTGATCCCGGAGCTCCGGCTTTCTATTACGATTATAAACTGATCCCATTGAAAAAAGATTGGACTTCTGATATGCCATTAAACATAGAGTTCAAGAAAAAAATAGACTTTTCAATTAGAGGTGAAAAAGGGCAGTATCACTTACAAGCCAAAATGGATCATTACGATGTTCATTATAACTTAAAAACAAAAACCGTTAAACCTCTTTTATTACATCATGAGTCCGGTTATGAAAATTATGGAGGTTTGACCAGCGCGGGTTATTATTCATATCCCAGATTGGAGACAAAAGGGAATATTATATTGAAGAATGAAGTCTATCAGGTGGAAGGACAGCTGTGGTATGATCGGCAATGGAATTGTCATGGAGTGACGAATAAGAACATTGCATGGGATTGGTTTTCAGTTCAATTTGATGAACCACGGTCTGAGCTAATGTTATATCGCTTATACAATAAGAAGGATTCAACCTTTGAATTACTTGGTGGTTCCTATTTAGATGAAGCGGGTAAACGCATTGAACTCAATCAACAAGATATTGAAATTGAGTCAACAAAAGAGTGGTACAGCTATAAAAGTAAGGCTAGCTACCCGATGAAGTGGCAAATAAGCATTCCCAAATTGGATATGGCATTTGATATGGAGGCGGTATTTCCGAATCAAGAACTGGAACTTTCTTTTTATCGACTGATTAAACTGCATTATTGGGAGGGGATGTGTACTATATCTGGTAGTATGTCAGGTCAGAGAATAAGTGGGAGAGGTTATGTTGAGATGACAAACAAATAATTTTCAACTAAGGCCACCCTTTTACTATTTTATGCGTCTTCAATATAGAAATGACTCAAGTACTCTTTGGTTGTTTCTTTTAAATTGGTTAGTACAAAAGCGCCTCGTATGATCATGCGAGGCGCTTTTTGTTTTTCAGATTCTAACCAACTTTCCTATTTGGAACTAAGAAAAAGAGCAACTTTTTGAGTGAATGGACAAAAGGCAACAAGACAATTACACCAAGACAGTTAAATAGTAAATGGGCATTGGCGATTTGCCGACCAATATCATTACTGATACTTACCCACTCTACAAGTGTTAAAAATGGGGTAAATAACACCAATCCAATAACAATGCTTAAGAAGTTAAAAATGAGGTGAAACAAACCGGCTCTTATTGCATCTCTACTGCCTTTTATAGTAGCCAATAAAGTATCAGAGCAGGTTCCAAGCTCGGCACCTAACATAAGTGAAATTCCAATTGCAGTACTAAGAAGTCCTTGTTTACCGAGAATGATTGCCATACCAACTGTACCACTAGATGATTGGATGACAAGAGTGATAAGGCCACCTATTAATGCTCCTTTCAAATAATTATCTTCTAACGCTATCATCCACTCTTGAAACTGAGTGGAGTTTTTTAGAGGTTCAACTGCAATTTGCATAAGGTATAAACCAAAAAATAAGGTTCCGAAGAAGAAAATAACTTGAGCTCGATTTTTCGAGAGTTCTGTTTTTGAAAAAAACTTCATTATCAATCCTAAAATCATAATGTAAAAAGCATAATCACCTATTTCTAAGGCAAATAGTTGGCTTGAAACTGTGGTTCCAATATTTGCTCCCATGATTACCCCAATGGCATTCTTAAAGGTCAATTTGCGTGCATTAATAATAATTATAGTAAGAATAATAACAGCGGAAGATGACTCTAATAAGATTGTAAAAATTGTTCCGGTCAGTAATGAGAAGAAAAGGTTTTTGGTTAGGCCAGAGATGAGCTTTTCCACCTTCCTTGAAAAAATCTCCTGTAAGGTTTCTGAAAGTCCTGAAATGGCATAAAGAAACAAGATTAAACCACCTACTAGCAAAGAGTAATTTAGCTCCACATGTGTAAAACTAGAACTGTGATAAGAAATTAAAATTAAGCCTAGGTTAATTTTCTCAATAGTTAAGATGTCTGATAAAATTTAAACTTTCAGACAATGATCATAGAGGAAGTAGTGTCTTTTAAACTGAATTTGCTCTTTTAATTTTTTAGTAGAGATATTTAATAAATTTTGGTTAGCGAAAAGCCTTGAGATGCCATAGCATTCAAGGCTTTTTTGTTTTTCGATACTTCAAAATTATAATTCTTAAGTCGGTAAGAATAAAATAGAGTGACACACAACATGACATTAAAGCTTAACTTTGAAAAAAGTTATGAAAATGAATTTTCATACTCGCAAATGGGTTAAACCGGAAGATTTGAATCCAAATAATAATTTGTTTGGAGGTCGACTATTGCAATGGATTGATGAAGAGGCTGCTTTGTATACCATGATTCAATTAGAGAATAAGAAGATTGCAACGAAATTCATGTCTGAGATCAATTTTATTTCTTCAGCTAAACAAGGAGATATTGTAGAATTGGGAATGAAAGTGGAAAAGTTTGGCAGAACTTCTCTGACCTTGAGTTGTATAGCGCGGAATAAGATGACTAGAAAGAACATTTTAACCATTGATAGTATCGTGATGGTCAACTTGGGAGAAGATGGTCAACCCAAAGCACACGGGAAAACACAAATTGAATATGTGAAGGATCGATTAAATAACGAATAATGAAAAAACTAGTTTTATTTACTACTGCTGTAATGGTGTTTCACCTTGCGGCTTTTTCTTGGGGGCAGACCGGACATCGTGTGGTAGGACAGATCGCTCAAAATCACTTGAGCAAAAAAGCAAAAAAAGAATTAGCCATGATTATGGGACATGAATCTTTAGTTGAAGCTTCGACCTGGATGGATAACATTAAAAGTGACGATCAATATGATCACATGAAACCTTGGCATTATGTGACCATTCCTGATGGACAAAATTATTCTACTTCAGAAAAGACCGATAAGGGGGATGCTTATGAGGCGATTGATCGTATGATCGATATATTGAAAGATGAAACGAAAAACTTCAAAGAAAAGCGAGATGCTGTTGCTATATTGACCCATTTGGTTGGAGATATTCATCAACCATTACACGTGGGAAATGGTGAAGATCGTGGTGGAAATGATGTAAAAATCAAATGGTTTTATGATAAATCAAATTTGCATCGAATCTGGGATAGTGGAATGATTGATAGTAAGCAGTTGTCTTATTGTGAGTTAGCAAAAATGATTGATCATAAGGTGGATAACTCGGCTGTTAAGACATTAGATAAGTCCATGTGGATTAAAGAGGCAATGGAGCTAAGGCCTCAGATATATGATATAGAAGGTAAGGAGCACCTCTCATATGAATACTTATACAAGAATTGGCCAACCGTGAAGGATCAATTGTATAAAGCAGGGATTAGGCTAGCTGAAATTTTAAATGCCGCTTTTGACTAATGGATAAAACACTTAACAAGCAAGTTCTTCTTTTTGCAAAAATTTCTTATTGGGAGGCATGGTCATATGTTATATTATTATTTGTAGCCATGCCTCTTAAGTACCTTATGGACTTGCCGATAGCGGTAAGGATTGTAGGTATGCTTCATGGATTATTGTTTGTGGCGTATGCTTTCCAGCTGCTTTACCTTTTGATTTTAAAGGCACTTGGTTTTCCCAAGGCAGTTGTCTACTTTATTGCATCACTTTTGCCATTTGCTGCCTTTTGGGTAGAGAAGGATGTTAAAAAACCCGCTTAATTTGACCTAATCAGTTGTTTTAGACCGGAACTTAAAAAGGGTAATGTGGGAACCGATCGAATAACAGAAAGGTCTTCTCTCCATGTACTCTCATTGCCCAAAAAGGCCAAGATTGTATCTGGGTCTAGCCGACTAAACATCTTAGAAAAAATGGCCTTTCCTGTCATTTTCCCTGACAAGATAACATCCAGTAATGTCAGATCATACCAATTAAATACTTTCTCTCGTTGACTCAACTTGATATAAGGTGATTGACCTTGTTTCATATTTTGAGTCATTTGTTTAGTATATTTTTGAACAAATTGAAAGGTGTAGCCACTACTCGCTTTAGTCATTCCTCCGCTTGTCCCTATATTGATGATCTTACTTAGCCTGTTACTAGCGTGCTGAAACTTGGCCATGGACATTGGGATAACTCCAAACTCATGATGTTTAATCTCGTATTTCCGAATGTGTAAGACGTCATTTATATAAGCTCTTAAGGCATTTTCGTATTCCTCTTTGGCCAATATTTTTTTACTGAAAAGCGTATACTCTACAAGAGCTTCTGTTGATGATGTAGGCAAAACATACATAAAGGTATCACCGTTTTTTTGATCCAAGCGGAAGTCCATTAAGGTGCCAACTTCTGCATCAAATGATGGTGTCTTCGTTTTAATTTGCCAACCCATAAAATGTTGCAGAAGAGAGTTTTGATTATTTATTATTGGTCGAAAGAGTGAGGTAGAGTTAAATACATATTCAGCAGAGTATCTGGCTTTTTCAGTATCAACAAGAGCAAGATTCGCATCTTCACTTATTTGAACGATTTTTTCTTCGGCAAAAGAGACATTTTTAAATTGCTTGGCCTTTTCAATAACCAGATCATAGAAGTCGATAGCTCTTATCATTTTATAAGTATAATGATTGAGCTGAAAAGTTCTGTTTATCTCTTCAGAAATAAAGGACAGTTGCTTCCACGTTTTATGCACTATATTTTCATAGTCACTTTCTCCTGTCTCCCAATAACACCATGTTCGATCATTTTGATTTTTCTTCTTTTGATCTATGAGTAAAATGTGCTTTTTACTCAAGGAGTCATCAGTAAGTAATTGATACAATAGACTTAGGCCTGATAAACCTGAACCGGCAATAATATAATCGTAATGCTTCAAATTGGCTTTTAGAATTAGGTCAAAAGATAATCATCTTTCAATTGCATGATCAAAATGTATTTAGGACTTTTTAATGACTTTAAACATCCCCGGTTGCTCGACCTCTCTCTTTCGGTAGTCAAACTTTTTATAAAAATCAGCAACTCCTTCTGCCGCCATTAAACCAATAAAGGCATTGTCGCCCGTATTTTTCTTAAGATAGGCCTCAATATGTTTCATTATTATCTTGCCTATACCGCGCTTTTGATAATCGGGTAAAACAATGACATCTTGAATATAAAAATAAATGGCTCCATCTCCAATAACCCTTCCAATACCAATAACCCTCTCAGCATCCAAAACACAAATAGAGAACAGATCGTTTTTTAGTGCATGTTCCACTTTTGAATCTGAGTGTTGATTCCAGTTTGTGCTTTCTCTCAACTCTTGATACTCCTGAACTCTGATTCTTCGTTCTTCAATTTTAAGTTCCACTTAATTCTTCATTAGGGAGAAATGAAACAAATTTTAACTGGTATATGACGATACATACTTAGGGGCTTATTTCTTTTGCTCTTTCATTTCTTTGGTGATGACCTCATATTTTAACTCAATGTCATAATCCATCAAATAGGTAAATATTATAGAAGATTGTTTGATCACTTCATCGGTTTTAACTTCCATTGCAGAAGTTAGTGCTGACTCCCCTCTATTAAGCTTGATATCTTTATAGATATGTATCTCAGTATCCAGAACTAAACTGTCATAACTTTCGGGATCGTAGGTGCTTAAATCTACTGTTTGCGGCTCAAGTTGTTTTGGGCACCTTTCTTCTCCTGAATAGGAATCAACTGATGCTCTGACATCAACCAAAGTATGAATTCTTTGGAATTCATGATCCTCTCCTTCTTTGGTATATTTCATCAAACTGAGTTCAATTGAAACATTCTCTGGAATGAGGCTCATCTTAGAGCTGAACTGAGGCAATAAGTTGAACATAATCGGCACATAGTTTTCTCTGAAAAGCAGAGCATCCAAAGTTTCACTAATCAACAAGTGAAATTTCTCAGGTTCTTTGACTTCAAAAGTGATGGCATCAGCTGTATAAAAATCGCTTGTATAATCTTGTATATTCAGACCGTGAATAAGGCGAAGAGCAGAATCTACTGAATTGGAATTGACTTCAAGTAAGGTAAAATGAACCTCTTCGGGTTCAAATAAAGGAGCAACTAAAACAAAAAATGGAGCGTAAGGGCCACATCCGGCATAGAAAACCTCTATTCGTTCTCCGGGAAATTCTTTTTGTTTATCCTTTATAGCCTCTACGATACCTTTTAGAAACTTTGCAGTTCTTTGGTAGTCTAACAAGCATTGAGCCGCGTAATTTAAGCCCAAAGCCTTTCCTCTAGCAGTTGGAACGGCTGCCATTAGTTCTATTTGCTGATCGTGACCGGAAATGCCCGTCAAACGTTTAAAGTGTTCGTAAATGTAGAGTAAGCTTTTCTCAACCACATGAGGGTCTTCGACGTGATCTAGGAGCTCAACAATTTCTTTTCTTATAATGCTTAATGTGGCGTTATGGTTCATGTTTTAGATTGTTAAATAAGATTATGTTCTTTCTTGAAAAGACCGAAATTTAGTGAAAAGTTTTAGTCATTGCCAGCAAACGGTTAACCAGTATTTATTTCTTTAGATTAATTCTCATCCATTGTTGAGCCATAATGGTCTTGGCATCATTAAAAGTATAGTTTAGAAATTGCTCATACGACCACTCTAATATTTCAATTTCTTCAACTTCGCTATCCAACCCTCCACCCAGTTCACTCTGATTGGAAACATAAGCCACATAGAGGTTCATTTCTTCGGTTACCGGTCCAGGTGAAGTAAAGAAACGATAGAGGTGCTCCAATCGATTGACTTCATATCCGGTTTCTTCCAAAACCTCTCGTTTAACTGTTCGCATAAGATTCTGATCTTTACCTTCAACCTTTCCGGCTACAATTTCAATCAACTCCTGTTCAGGTCCAACCCGAAACTGCTTCACCAGAATGACAGTTTGACGTTCCGAATTTAAAACCAATACCCCCACTGAATCAGGAGTTAGAAATTGCTCGCGATTGACTTCTCGTCCACTTTTTGTACTTCTCAGTGTCAATTCATCAAGTTGATAGTAGCCCTTAAAAGCAGTCGACCTTTTCAGTATTTCCATGATTAAGTATATTCGCTAAAAATTGAAGCAAAGCAATGAATTTTGACGAAATAAGACCATATCGTGACGAAGAAGTTGCTGAAAAAATCCAGGCCTTAATTGAGGAGCCTCAGTTTGAAATGGCTATGAAGCAAGCTAATCCCGAGCTGCCTTTTCGTCTGCTAGCCGCACAAATGAGTCGCATTAAAACGATTAAAGAGTTTCAGTCAAAAATCATAGTTCCGCTCATTCAAAAATTACTTAGTCAGTCAACAGACGGCTTAAGTGCGAAAGGCTTAGAAAATTTAGATCCGAAACAACGCTATGTGTTTGTATCTACACATCGTGATATTGCTTTAGATTCGGCTTTGATGAATGCAGAATTACTACAAAACGGACATGAAACCACTGAGATTGCAATTGGAGATAATTTGATGAAGATTCCATGGGTTGTTGATTTAGTTAAACTAAATAAGACCTTTATTGTAAAGCGCAACTTGCCTAAAGAAGAACGTCAGCAAGGCTCGTTACAATTGTCGAGTTATATTCATTATGCCATTAAAGAAAAAAATGAATCAGTTTGGATTGCGCAAAAAGCTGGCCGCAGTAAAGATGGCAATGATCGCACAAATCCAAGCATACTTAAGATGTTTAGTCTGGCAGGAGGAGAGGATATCATAAAAGGTTTGAGAAGCCTCAACATTTGTCCGGTTTCCATTGCTTATGAGTACAATCCATGTGACTACATGAGCTTGCCGGAATTAATGGCTCAGGAAAAGGGTGAACGCTATGAGAAACAGGCCATGGAAGACATGATTCAAATGGCAGAAGGCATTACCGGTTATAAAGGCAAAGTGCAGGTCAGTTTTGGTCAGCCATTGAAGATTGATGAAGAGTGGAGGAGTTTAACAAAAACACCCAATGAGCTTTTTTCAGGGCTGGCAAAAAAAATAGATGAGCTCATCCATAACTCATACAGTTTAATGAAAACCAATTATATGGCGCACGATCTTTTGCACGATTCAGAACGTTTTAAAGATCAATATAGCTTTGATGAACTTACAGCCTTTAAGACATATGTATCAGAAAGGTGTGCAAAAGTGGAAGGTGATGAGGAGGTCAAGAAAAAAGTCTTTTTGAAAATGTATGCCAATCCGGTAATTAACAAACTAGAAGTTGATTAGTCTATAACTCTCCGCTTTCACCCATTCCGAAGAGTGCAAAATCGTATTTCACGGGATCTTCAGGGTCGAGTCGGCGTAAAACGTTTGTTATTTCTTCAACGGCTTGCCAGTCATTTTGTTTGCGTTTTAAAAGTCCAAGCTGTCGACTTACATTTCCCGTATGTACATCTAGAGGAAGCATTAAATCAGAAGGTTTTATTCGTTCCCAAATTCCAAAATCTACGCCCCTTTTATTGGAACGCACCATCCATCTCAAAAACATATTTAACCTTTTCGCACTTGATTTTTTTAAGGGGTCTGCCAAATGCTTTTCTGTACGCTTGAGGTGAGTGGCATCAAAAAAAATAGCTTTGAATCTTGAGATGGAATGTTTTGCTTCAAAAGCTCCATTTAGGAGAAAACAGTTTTCCAGACTGCGGTATTCACGATAAAGTGCTTGTAAGCGGTTTAAGAAAAACTGTAGGTCATCGGCATTAAAAGTACGGTGTACAAAACCCATGACTCTCTTTAAATCACTTTCTGTATGATGAAGTATAAAATCATGTGGGGCATGATCCAGTATTTCGATTAAACGTTCTCCGCTCTTTAGTATGCTTTTTCTTTGTCCCCAGGCAATGATCGAGATCAAAAAAGCACTGATTTCAATGTCTTCCTTTTTGGAAAATTGGTGAGGAACAAGAATGGGATCTTGCTCAATAAAATTGAGTTGCTCATACTGTAAGCATTTATGCTCCAACAGCTCTTTTATGTTTTGACTCGGCTTAATCAATTCAAATTCATCATGAAGGTCGAATCCGATTAACCGCCCACTCTTTTTACCTTATATCCTTTTTTGCTCAAAAGTTCCATGACTCTGTCGCGCTTCTCTCCCTGAATAATGATTTCGCCATCTTTTACACTACCTCCTACACCACAAGCTGCTTTTAATTCTTTTCCTAATTCATTTAAATCTTCGGTATTACCAATAAACCCTTTTATTAATGTAGCGGTCTTTCCGCCTCTGTTTTTTCGATCAAGAAAAACCCTTAATTCTTGCTGATGAGGTGCTAAAGTGTCTTCCTCCTCAAAATGATTTTCGTAGTCGTAATTCGGATTGGTAGAATAGACCATGCCGCCTCTGTTTTTGTTCTTCCCCATTCAATGTAAATTAAAAAATAAAGTTAAGCATTGAATCTTCTTCATGCACTTTCAAATTTTATTATAAATTTGCATTGTTATTGGTTCACTTTATAAGTGATTAAAAAGGGAATCCGATGAAATTTCGGAACTGTACCCGCAGCTGTAAGCTCCAATAACCTTTTGCCAATCTAAGGCCACTGTTCAGAAAACGGAATGGGAAGGCGGCAAAAGGGGAGTAAGTCAGAAGACCTGCCTTAACGAAAATACTTTCGGGATAAAAGTGAAGCGTTCGATGTTTTAGCCTTAAGACTTTTGAGCCTTTATGGTAGCCCGGTTTAATTAATTTATTGTTTAACAATGCAATTAAACCTGTGCAGTAAAAAAGCTGTTTGATTGCAAAAAATGATTTTAGATGAAAAAAAATTATTTTTTGGGTGCTTTATTCATGTTAAGTTCCTTGGCTTACAGTCAGAAAACCATCTTTGTAAATGGAGGTCAATTTGGCAACCAGAGTGAGAATGCCAATGTAATGGTATACGATCCGGTTGTTGATTCGAGTCGGGTCATTGACACTATCCATTCACAATCTGTTCAAGAAATACTGTTTGATGGCAATTCAGCTTATGTCTTGGCTCAAGATTCATTGGTAAAGTATGACCTGTTAAATGAAGTTCGTCTTGTCGGTCAAAAGTTTATGGGTTTAAGTACGAAATCTGTTGCGATTTCAGGTCAAGAGTTATTAGTTGGAAATTTTTATGGTCAATCAACTAATAATTTGGTGATATACGATAAGAATACGTTGGCGCTTACTGATACAGTATTGAACATGACTAAGGCAGTTAAATCCATTCTTGTCAATAATGGTTTTGCATTTATTCCTCAAAATGCCCAAACCTCTGGTTTTTCAGATACTTCGGGATATATTCTAAAATTCAATATTGCAACCCGAACGGTAACAGATACAATAAGAGTGTCGGGCTATACCGGAGATTTCGGACAGCTGATTTTGAATAAAGATGAAACCGGATTCTTGTCACTTAATCCTGTTTCGAATACTATAACGGGAGTTGACTTTACTACTTTGTCAGCAACAAATACAAGTATCGGGGTAAATTTTAGTGCTGGGGGTCAGTCTAATTATAGCCGATACAGAGATACTTTATTCATTAAAACAGGCAATGGAATCTCAGCAATCGATTTGGGAAACTTGGCGGTTACCGATACTAATTTTATTGATACGGTCATTACCGGTTTTAGTTATGACACTTTAAACGCTCGTTTTTATGTGACCCAGACGGACTTTTTTAGTTATAAGTTAGGGAAATCATATAACCGGCAAGGGGTAAAACTTAAGGACATTGAAGTGGGTTACTCGCCTGAAGTGGTGCGGATTTATTATGGCAATGCACTGGCCGTAGAAGAAAATAATCGCCCTAAGGTAAACTTTGATATTTTCCCTAATCCGACAACAGAATATTTTAGCATCAAAGAGGATATAAAAGGAGAGCTTGATTTAGTTCTGTTTAATGTGAATGGCCAACTGCTCAAAGTATGGATACAAAGCTCTGAGAACAGATACTTTATCGGAGACTTACCAAAAGGAACATACTTTTTGAGTATTAATAAAGGGGATGAACGTATAACTGAAAGGTTGATTATTCAATAATGAAACTTTATACAGTAAGCATTCTATTATTTTGGATTCTTTTTGCCCAGGGACAATATAATCCTCCTGCAGGTCAGATCGGAAGCTCAGCTATTCATAAAGATTCTGCGTTGATTAAAGATTGGGCAACTGCCTGTCAGGTAAACAGAGGTTGGAAAAACATATTAGACACCACATTAGGTAAAACAACTGTTGGCAATACATTTTCAGCGACAGGTAAAGCGGGGTTGAATGGGGTCCTAAGCTTGGGAGATGCAGGTGAGGCGATTTTAAGTTTTGCAGGTGAAATTTACAATGGCCCCGGCCCTGATTTTGTAGTATTTGAAAATGCATTTGATGCGTACTTTTTAGAGTTGGCTTTTGTTGAAGTCAGCAGTGATGGGCAAAATTTTTTTCGATTTCCCGCACATTCTATGACTGATACGATCACTCAGGTTGGAACGTTTGGGACTTTGGATGCGAGTAAGTTGAACAATTTGGCGGGTAAATATGAACAGTCTTTTGGTGTTCCCTTTGATTTAGAAGAGTTAAGAAATACACCGGGCCTGGATATTAATCACATTAGTCATGTACGTGTTATTGATGTAGTTGGTGGTTTAAACAATGCAATAGCAAGTCGCGATTCAGCCGGTCGTAAAGTGAATGATCCTTTTCCAACGCCTTTCCCTTCTGGAGGCTTTGATTTGGATGGTGTCGGCGTGATTCACTTACGTCCAACCGGTGTCATCGAAAATCATATTAGAACCCTGACATTTTATCCCAATCCGACTAAAGGAGTCATTTATTTACCTCAAGAATTACAAGGTGGAGACTTGACTTTGTTGGATTTAAATGGTAGAGAAGTATTGCGTACCAAGATTAATAAACAAGAATTGGACATTTCTCAACAAGCAGACGGGCTTTATTTTATTCATATTGTTCATCAATCAATAAGCATTGTTGAGCGTATTCTTAAAGAATGAAGGGTGGTTTAACGGCTTTTATGGTTTTAGTTATTGTGCAAGTTACTGCGCAGTCAGTTTCTGATACGATAAACATACCATTAGTGACCGTCGAAGCAAAAAGTGAGGAAGGAGCGGGTGTTCAACAGATGGACTCTCTACAGATTGACAATCCGGTTCATGCCAACCTTGGAGAATTATTAGAGCAAAACAGCTCTGCTTTTGTTAAGTCCTATGGTATTGGAAGTATGTCCACAGTTTCTATGCGAGGGGCCGGTTCGAGCCATAGTCAATTGTTGTGGAATGGGATTTCACTCAACTCATCTACTAATGGAGTAGTGGATTTTTCTCTTTTTCCTTTGGAATTGTTTAGTCAGGTCAGCGTTTATGAAGGCATAAGTTCATTAGAAAAAAATGGTGGCGCATTAGGGGGAATAGTCGATCTAAAATCCAAGCAGCCTATAAACGATGAAGTACGTTTGAGTTACTCGGTAGGTTCTTTCGGATGGCAAAGAGCAAGTCTGAACTGGGTACAATCCATAAAAAAATGGACATCGCAAACCCGGTTATTTTATACAGAGGTAAAAAACAATTTTGATTATCAGGATGTAGGTAGTCCGGGTTTTCCTGAGAAAGAATTGCAGAATGCAAGGTTAGAGCAGACTGGTTTCAAACAAGATATATCCTTAAAGCTCAACGAGAAGAATAGAATAGGTACAGAGCTGTGGTACTTTAATTCAGAACGGCAATTGCCAACAATATTTACAGTGAATAATGCACAAGAATTTCAGCAAGATAAAAGTTTTAGAATACAATTGAAGGGGGATCATTATTTACAAAAAGCTAAGCTTAAATGGACAAGTGCTTATCTAAATGATGAAATTATTTATGAGAATTATGTATCAAGCATCTTAAGTATAAGTCTGAGTCAGAGTTGGCGCTCGTATGTAAATTATGAGCAAGAACTGTCAAAAAAAGCGAGTTTAGATGCAAGACTTAATCTTAATGTTGATCAGGCGGATAATCCTGCTTTTGAAAAAACCTTACATCAAAATCGTGTCGCTCTGTTTGGAGCGCTCAATTATCAATTAAAGAAAAGATGGCGTTTAAAAACAGGAAGTCGAATTGAACAGATAATTAATCATGATTTACTCTTCATGCCTTTTGCAGAAACCCAATGGATTTTGCCTAAGCAAAAAGTCAGTTTGAGCTTGGGTCAAAACATAAAATATCCTAACCTCAATGATTTGTACTGGATACCGGGGGGCAATCCGGATTTGGAGGCTGAAAAAAGCAGCAGTATTGATTTAAACCATGAATGGCAATTGGTGAGCAATGAGAAATGGAGAATCAAGAGTCATGTGAGCCTATTTTACAATCACATGGACCAATTTATATTTTGGAAACCTACAGCCTTTGGGTATTGGCAGGCGGAGAACATTAAAGCCGTTTATGCAAGAGGTGGTCGCACACAAATAAGTGTTAAACGGAAGGGGAAAGTTGAAGTAGAATGGAGTGGGCACTATTCGCTAACACAATCTCGTTCATTGCATCAAAGTCATCCTTATGATCTATCGAAAAATAAACAGCTAATTTATTTGCCTGAGCACCAATTTAAAGGTCATTTGTACCTTAAGTACCGTTCTCTGAGTTCCACCTTAAACTATCAATTTATTGGTGCACGATATACCACCACTGATAATTTAGATTTTTTGCCTTACTATCAATTGCTAGATTGGACCTTGACTGAATCTATGAAGTGGAAGAAAACTGAAATCGAGATGTCCTTCTCCATTCAAAATCTATTGGATGAGGATTATCAAGCCATAGCTTGGCGTCCGATGCCCGGTCGTAATTATTTATTTAAATTAAGCTATGCATTTAAATAAAAGCGCTTACCTGTTTATTCTGATTCTTCTCTTTTTATTGGCCTGCAAAGAGAAAGAAGAAAACGAGCCTCAGGAATTAGGCTCAGCAGATGTCATTATCTTAAATGAAGGAAATTTTAGAACGGGTAATGCCAGCATAGATGCTTATAATTCGGCTGACCTATCAGTAAAAAAGAAGCTCTTTCTGGCTAATAATCAAGGTCGGCCTTTAGGAGATGTCGCACAGTCAATGATAGAATACGCCAATCGCTATTATGTAGTAGTCAACAATTCAAGCAAAATCGAGGTACTCGATAAAGTTAACTTTCAATCCATTGCTCAGATAACCGGCTTGAATTCTCCCCGATATATACAACCCATAGGAAATGGTTTAGCTTATGTATCTGACCTTTATGAAGACAAATTGTACAAGATTGATTTGATAAACTACGCAATAGTTAAGCAGCTAGATATTTCCGGTTGGACAGAAGAAATGACCTATTCGAATGGTAAGGTTTTCGTTTGCAACATGGACAGCAATCAAGTTTTAGTTATTGATGCTGCTAAAGATTCATTAATTCGAAAGATTCCAACCAATGCTAATCCCAATAGTATTCTTAAAGATGATTCCGGGCGAATATGGGTAGCTTGCTCCGGCAGTAGCTCTTCTTTTCCTGCTGTGATTCAAATTGATGGCTTAACAGATCGGGTAGTTAAGCGCTTAGAAATATCGGATTATAACCAGAGTATATCAGATCTGGAGCTGAGTAGTAACCCAAAGGTGATTTATTATTTAAATAAGGACGTTTATAAATTTTCAATAGGGGATACGGTTTTGTCTAATCAGCCTTTTATTTCTCGAGGGAATAGACTTTTTTATTCCCTTGGTGTTGATCGGAGTAAAGAAGAGATTTATGTCAGTGATGCCATTGACTATGTTCAATCTGGCGTCATATACCGTTACGATAAAAACGCACAAGAGATACATGCGTTTCGAACAGGTATAATACCCGGTCATTTCTTTTTCAGATGAGACAAAAAGTCGTTATGGTGTGGAGTGGTGGAAAGGATTCCTCGATGGCCTTGCAGCGATTATTAGCAGATGATAATATTCAGGTCTGCCACTTGTTGACCTCTTTAAATAGCGCTACACAACGGGTGAGTATGCATGGGGTAAGAAAAGAATTGCTCGTTGAGCAAAGTAAGTCAATAGGTATACCTATCACATTTGTAGAGTATCAAGAGGCTTCATATTCAGCCTATGAAGAGGCTATGGAAAAACAAATAAGAGAATTTCAAAATGAGGGCATCCATCATTTCGCTTTCGGGGATATTTTCTTAGAAGATTTAAAAATTTACCGTGAGCAACAGCTTGCAAAAGTGTATGCAGAAGCACTCTTTCCCCTATGGAAAGAAGATACAAAAGAGCTCATTAAGAAGTTTGTTGAAGCTGGGTTTAAGAGCATAACTTGCTGTATAGATGCTCAAAAATTATCATCCGAATTTCTTGGAAAAACCATAGATAAAAAATGGCTTAGAAAATTACCTCTTGAGATTGATCCTTGTGGTGAAAATGGAGAGTACCATAGTTTTTGTTACGATGGTCCAATCTTCAAGTTGCCTTTAAAAGTTAAATTGGGGGAAAGGGTAAAAAAAGAATATCAACATGATCAATACGTTTCTGCTTTTCAATTCGTTGAGATATACTCAGGATAAAGCGTGAATTTGGTCTGCTTTTCCGATATTTGTTTGTTTGGATAACACTAAATTTACTTTAGTATTAAGCGACTGATTAGACATATCTTATTTAGCCTTTTTTTGTTGAGTGGCCTTGCCTCTTATGCGCAGAGTGACCTAATAATGGAGTACACTGTTACTAATGAGGGGAAAAGGATGAGTGGAGCGCGTATTCAAGTCTTTCAAAATGGTCATGTCATTGATGATGTCAAAACGGATGCAAAAGGAAGAGCAGATATCTTGCTTAAGCCAAACGGCGTATATACCATAACAGTAACGGGTATTGGCTTGGTGACAAAGAAACTGGAAGTGAATACCAATAATATGGGTTCCGAAGAAGGGAAAGCCTATTATTATCCGGCTGAGGTCGAGATTTTTCCAAAGATAGAAGGTCTTAACTATTCTATATTAGATAAGCCTATTGGAAAGATCGCATTTGATCCTGAGTTTGGAGATTTTAGTGCAGATGCCAATCACACAAAGTCCATGCAGTCGGCCTTAAAGAAATTAACAAGCGACTACCTTGCAAAAAAAGAGGCCGAGGCAGAAAGAGAAAAGGAGAAGCAAAAAGAATACGACGCAGCCATAAAAATTGCTGACAAAGCCTTTTCAGATGAAGAATGGGAGAAAGCGGAGCAAGAATACAAAAAAGCAGCAGCTTTAATGCCACTGGAATCTTACCCTACTTTTCAATTGGCAGAATTGGAGACCAAGCTGATAAAAATCCGTGAAACCAATAAAAAATACAATGATGCTATTGCTGCTGCAGAGGCTGCAGAGGCAAGTGACGATTTGGCGACTGCAATCGCTGAGTATCAAAGAGCTTCGGGTTATAAACCTGATGAAGAAGCTCCAAAAGTCAAAATTAAATCTTTACAAGCTAGAATTGCAAATGAAGCGAAGGCAGAACAAGATTATTTAGCGGCGATAGAAAAAGGAGACAATGCGCTTAAGGCGAATGATTTGAATACAGCTAAATCAGCATTTGAAGAGGCAAGCCAACATAAGCCGAATGAATCTTACCCTAAGAATAAGCTGGCAGAGATTAATGATATATTGTCGAAAAGAGAAGCCAAAGAACAAGAATACAATACAGCCATTAAGGCGGGGGATGACGCCTTAGCAGCCAGTGAATTTGAGAAGGCAAAAACGCATTATCAGAGTGCCTTGTCCATTAAGCCGGGAGAACAATATCCGACAGATCAGATAGCTAAGGTAGAGGGAATGATGGCCGAAGAAGCCAAAAAACAACAAGATTATTTAGCAGCAATAGAACAAGGAGATCAAGCTTTGGCGGCTAATAAGTACGAAGAAGCAAAAACGGCTTTTCAGTCAGCTTCACAGATCAAGCCAACTGAAGATTATCCCAAGAATAAGATCAAAGAAATTGATCAGTTTTTAGCAGATGCACAAGCTAAAGAAAAAGAATATCTGGAAAAAGTAAAAATAGCGGATAAAGCATTAGCTGCTGAGGATTATGATGCGGCTAAAAACGCTTATACTGAGGCGGCAAAATTGAAACCTACTGAACAGTACCCTAAAGATAAACTGAAAGAAATAGATGGTGTTTTAGCAGATCTTGCTGCAAAAGATGAACAGTATAATACAGCGATTTCTAATGGAGATCAAGCGATGGCTAGTCAAGATTATGAGGGAGCGAAGCAGGCGTTTAACGAGGCCCTTTCAATTAAGCCAAACGAACAGTACCCTAAAGATAAGTTGGGTGAAATAGAAACTATTGTACTTGATCTTCAAAAGCAGAACGAGGAATACCAATCGGCCATTACTGAAGGAGATCAGGCTTTGGCCAAATCTAATTACGAAGGGGCTAAGGCGGCATACCTGAAAGCAAGTGGCTTAAAACCAACTGAGCAATATCCTCAAGATAAATTGAAGGAAATAGATGGCTTGGTAGCTGCTGAAGCTGAAAAAGAGAAAAATTATGCAGATGCAGTTGAGGAGGGAGATGCGGCTTTTGGTGTAGAAGATTTAGACAAGGCAGAAGCAGCATATGCCAAGGCTTTATCATTTAAACCGGAAGAAACATATCCTCAATCTCAGTTGGCCGAGATTGATAAAAAACGTGAAGAACTGAAAGCAGCAGAGGAAGCCGCTGCAAAATTAGAAGCCGATTATCAAACTGCCATAAAGGATGGAGATGCAAAGTTTGCATCTGAAGATTTCAAAGGGGCAAGGGAGGCATACAATGCAGCTTTATCTTTAAAAGCTAAAGAACAGTACCCTAAAGATCAATTGGCGGCTGTAGATGCAAAAGAAAAAGAGTTAGCAGAGGCTGCTGCTGCAGCAGAGCAACTGGAAGCTGATTATCAGGCAGCAATTAAAGAGGGAGATCAAAAGTTTGCAGCCGAAGATTTAGAAGGCGCCAAGTCGGCATATACTAAAGCAGGAGACCTGAAACCGGAAGAGACTTATCCAAAAGATCAGTTGGCAGCCATTCAGACAAAAGAAAATGAGTTAGCAGAGGCAAAAGCTGCAGCTGAGAAATTAGAAGCGGATTACCAGGCAGCAATTAGCAAGGCTGATGCAGCACTTAGCAAACAAAGTTTAGAAGAAGCGCTGAATGCTTATACTGAAGCGAGTCATCTAAAGCCTGAAGAACAGTACCCTAAGGATAAGATAAAAGAGGTAGAAGAACTAAAGCTTAAACTAGAAGCTGAAAAGGCAGAAGAAGAGCGTTTAGCACAGTTGCAAAAAGACTATGATGCTTTAATTGCAAAAGCAGATGCTGCATATTCAGAAGGGAATTTGGAAGCAGCCCGATCAGATTACCAATCGGCACTGACTTTGAAATCAGAAGAGTCCTATCCTAAAGGAAAGATTGAGGAAATTAATACAACATTAGCTGATGCAGCTGAACAAGAAGAAGCTTATGGTGAAGCCATTGGAAAAGCAGATGAACTGATGGCCTCAGAATCATTTGAGGAAGCCAAATCTAAATATCAAGAAGCATCTTCCATTAAACCTAACGAACAGTACCCTAAAGATAAGATAAGCGAGATAGATGCTAAGCTTTCGGAATTGGCAGCAAAAGAAGAAGAAATAAGATTGCAACAAGAAGCTGCAGAGAAACTTCAGGCTGATTATGAGGCTGCTGTTAAAGAGGGAGATGATGCGTTTAATGCAAATGATTTGGATAAGGCCGAAACCGCATATGGTAAGGCGCTATCTTTAAAACCTGAAGAAACTTACCCCCAATCGCAATTGGCGGCAATAGATACTAAAAGAGCAGAATTGTCGGCGGCTGAGCAGCAAGCAGCGATAGATCAAAAATACCAAGCACTCATTCAGGAAGCCGATGAGTTCTTTAATAATCAGGATTTTGGAAATGCCAAAGCCAAATACATTGAAGCGTCAGCTGTTAAACCGGAAGAAAGCTATCCGAATGAACAATTAGTTGCGATAGATAATAAAGCAAGTGAGTTGGCTGCTGCTGAGCAAGCAGCTAAACTAGATGAAGATTATAATACTGCAATTGCAGAGGGTGATCAGGCATTTAATTCCGCTGATTATGATGTTGCAGAAAAAGCGTACTTAAAAGCATTAAGTCTGAAACCGGCAGAAACCTATCCGCAATCACAATTGGGATTGATTGATGATAAAAAAGCTGAAATTGCCTTGCAACAGCAAGAAGAAGCTGCAGCTGCAGAGGAAGCAGCCAGATTGGCTAAATTAGATGAGGATTATAATGCTGCGATTGCAGAAGGTGATCAAGCGTTTAATTCTAATGATTATGATACTGCGGAGAAGGCCTATTTAAAAGCACTTAGTCTGAAGCCTGCAGAAACTTACCCGCAATCACAATTGGGATTGATTGATGATAAAAAAGCTGAAATCGCCTTACAACAGCAGGAAGAAGCTGCGGCTGCAGAGGAAGCAGCTAGGTTGGCCAAATTGGAACAAGATTATTTGATGGCCTTAGAGAAAGGCGATCAGGCCTTGGCTGCCAATCAGTTGAATGATGCGCTAACGGCCTTTCGTGAGGCGAGTACAGTTAAGCCAGATGAAGATTACCCAAAGAATAAGATTGCAGAAATAGAGGCACTTATTGAAACCAATAAAGCGGCCGAAGAAGAAGCTTTGGCAGAAAGAAATGCTAAATATCAGGAGTTGATTGTTTCAGCGGATAATGCATTTTCTTCTAAAGCTTGGGAACAGGCAAGATCAAGGTATCAGGAAGCACAGACCTACAAACCGTCTGAGTCTTATCCTTCAGATCAGATCGCAGAAATAGACCGAATTCTTGCGGAAAAGGCAGCAAAAGAGGAAGAAAGACGTTTAGCTAGAGAAAGAGAAGCCAGAAATGCTGAAGCATATCAAACAGCAATTGCAGAAGGCGATCAGGCATTTAATAATGGGAGTTATAGTGAGGCAAAGAATAAGTATGAATTAGCGCTTGGTCTTAAGCCGAGTGAGGAATACCCTACTAATAAGATAGCGGAAATTGATGCCATCATAGCTGAGCAGGCTGCTGCATTGGCCGCAGAGGAAGCTGAAAAACAAGCAGCAAAACAAAGAGAAACTAATTACGCACGCTTAATCAGTGAAGGAGATGCTAACTTTTCAAAGAGTGCTTATAGTGCGGCAAAAGGCAGTTTTACTCAAGCATTGAAGATTAAGCCTGATGAAACTTATCCAAAAGAACAATTGAGATTGATTGAAGCGGAATTAGAAAAGCTCAGATTAGCTCGCGAAGAAGAATTAAAAAGATTAGATGAACCGATTAAAATAAAAGAAGGTCCAAGGTCTTCAATAGATGGCAGCGCAGAGGCAGAAATTGATCGTATCTATAAAGAAATGTGGGACAAACGCAATAGCGATAAGAATGATGTGATTGTTAAGGCACAAGAAAAATATGTTGATATACAGAGAGAAAATAATGAAAGAGGAGAAGAAAGACGATTAGAAGCACTTAAAAAATTAGAGGATGTATCTGTTAGCATGACCCTTACTCCTGAAGAGTCTGAGCAGTATTATATGCAAAACCATGAGGCCATATTAGATAAAGAAAAAGCAATTGCAGATGCTAGACAAGAGTTAGAAAGGAATGCTGAGAGAGAACGAAATGAAGCTTATGAAGATGAAGGAGATCTAGCGAAACAAATTCGGGAATACAATAAAAATAGAAACGAAGAAATAACAGAGGGAAAGAAGGAAAAGGTGGAAGAAGAAATAGCCGAAGTCATTGAACAAGAAAAAGAAAATGCTTCAGACCATCATGAAAAGATTTTAGAAGCAAAAGAAAACAATGAGCAAAAATTAGAAGATATCATTACCTTCAATCAAGAACGTGCAGAAGAACAATTAAATGAGAATAGAGATCTTCCCGCAACACAATTAAAAGATTGGCAAGAGACAAATAAAGGCTACACTGAAGAAGGAATAGATCGAACTTTAGATAATCAAGCAAAGATTGATGACAAACAGGTTGAGGTTAGACAATTTCAGCAAGAGCGCAACGATCATTTCAAAGAAAATCAAGAGCGAATTGAGGAAAAGGTGGAAGATTTGTTAGAAGAAAATCAAAGATTAGAATCAAAAGCCGAATCAAAACGTCAGGAAAACTCAGATGAAGAGTTTTATCAGGGAGAAGATAAGCCAAGGCAAGATCGTATGGCTGAGAAATATCCTCAGGGAGTGACTGAGGAAATCATTGAGAACAAAAATAACAGTACCACAATACGGAGAATTGTGGTGAACGGCACCGAGGTAGATATTTATGAAAAAACCCTCTATTCATGGGGAGGGGTATTCTATACCAAGAACGGTAGTAATATTTCAAAAGAAGATTGGGACGCCAATTCAAAATAAAAGTCGATTACATAGCATTTGTGCTTCTATTCTTTTTTTTTGCTTGCCAACCAAGTAAGAAGAATACTGCAATAGATTTAAAAAACGGAACTACGCATTTTGAAATTGAGCACTTTGAGGATTATACTGTCATAACCGTAAACAATCCATTTTCGGGCTCAGATTTTAGAGAGAAGTATGTTCTATACCCTGAGGGAACATTAGCGCCCAAAATAGATGGAGTGACCCATTTTATAAGTACTCCGATCAAAAAAGCAGCAATTACATCAACAACGCATTTGGGTTACCTAGAAGCAATTGACCAAACCAATACCATCATTGCAGCAAATAATCTGGACTTTTTTTATTCTGAGACTTTTCAGAATAGGGTAAGAAATGGGAATGTCCATTCTATTGGTGAACGTGAGATCAATAGTGAACAGTTGATAGAAGAACAGGTTGATGTGACGTTCGCCTTTGCCATTGATATTTCAGATTATTCTCAAATCCAAAGGTGGAGAGAGTTAGGACAAAAAGTAGTCCTAATTGCGGAGTTCATGGAACAGGATCCAATTAGTAAAGCATCTTGGCTAAAAGTGTTTGCTGCGTTAACAGGTGAAGAAAAAAAAGCCGAAAAAAAGCTGGATAACATTGAAAAACGATACGATTCAATTCGTCAAATGGCAAGTGAGAAAACCCGATTGCCTCGGGTATTAATGGGATTTCCATGGAAAGGAACTTGGTTTGTAGGTGGTGGAAAATCTTTCCAAGCACGTTTATTTGAAGATGCCGGCGGCAATTATCTCTGGTCGGAAAATTCCAAAGAAAGTGGCGTGCCGCTTGATATAGAAGTTGTTTTGGAGAAGGCCATTGATGCTGATGTATGGATCAATACAAATGCCATAAGGTCGTTACAAAATTTGAAAGAGGCCGACCCAAGATTTAGCTCATTTTCTCCGGTCAAGAAAAGAATGATCTTTAATAACGACAAGCGCTTAAATGTTTCGGGAGGAAATGATTACTGGGAGTCTGGTGTTGTTCGACCTGATCGAATATTAGAAGATTTATACATGATTTTTCAAAAAGATTCAGTTCAGGCGGACGATTTATATTACTATAGACGATTGCCAAATGAATAAGTTCAAAAAACATCGTTTTTATTTTATGCTTCTGATATTGGCTCTGCCCATATTATGGGTATTTGATGTTTTACTTGGAAGTGTTACCATTCCTGTAGAAGAAATAGGGTCCTTAATATCCGGTGCTTCAATAGATAAGGCGCACGAGATTATTTTATTACAATCACGTATTCCGAAAGCATTTACAGCGGTAATTGTTGGGGCATCTTTGTCATTGGCAGGCTTACTTATGCAAACCCTATTTAGAAACCCATTGGCGGGTCCATATATATTGGGAGTGAGTTCAGGAGCAGGTCTGGGAGTAGCTATTCTGGTAATGGGTGCAACATGGTTTGGTTTTCAAGTTCATTATGGATTAGCTTTAAACCTCGCATCAATGCTTGGTTCAATATCCGTTTTGCTTATTCTTTTTGCTGTCTCTCTCAAAGTAAAAGACATAATGACTTTGTTGATTTTGGGTATTATGTTAGGGGCAGTTGCAACGGCATTTATAGGCATAATACAATATTTTACGGCAGATGCACAGTTAAAGTCTTTTCTTATATGGACTTTGGGTAGCCTAGAGGGCTTGAGTAGTAATGAAATAATTGGAATGACAGTAGTTCTCCTTGTCGGGTTTGTTCTAGCATTGAGTATAAACAAGTCTCTTAACATGATGCTTATGGGAGAGCATTATGCAAAAACCTTAGGAGTTAACTTAGTGCAAAAGCGGCTGATGATCATTTTAATTTCAGGTTTATTAGCCGGAATGGTAACCGCTTATTGTGGGCCTATTGGTTTTATAGGCATTGTGATTCCCCACATTTGTCGCTTATGGTTTCATAGCTCTTCGCATCAGATATTATTACCTGCCAGCTTGCTGATGGGAGCCAATGTTCTATTGCTGAGCGATATCTTATGTCGTATACCTTCAAATGGCGTCAGTTTGCCAATTAATTCAGTTACCGCTATACTTGGAGTACCTGTTATTTTGTGGATATTGTTAAGACGCAAGAAATTGTCCTCGGCTTTTTAGATGGAATACGGTTTAGACATATCAAACTTAAGTATAGGTTATGCTGGTCAGAAAATTCAATCTGCCTTGAACTTTAGACTTCCAAAGGGTAAAATCCTTGCTTTGTTTGGAGAAAATGGTAGTGGCAAATCAACATTGATCAAGACATTTGGAGGAGCATTGAGTCCGCTACAAGGCGAAATTAGTATAGATGGTGTTGGGCTAAGAGAAATGTCTGTTGCAGATCGGGCAAAAAGAATGGCATTTGTTCTGACAGACCGTATCGAGATCGGAATGTTAAATGTAGAAGAGTTTATTGCATTTGGAAGATATCCTTATACCAATTGGTTAGCACAGTTAAGTGAAAAAGATCGTGAAAGCATTGATAATGCAATTGAATATTGTGGTTTAGAAAGTATGCGTTATCGCAGTTTATCTGATCTAAGTGATGGTGAAAGGCAAAAGGTGATGATTGCAAGAGCTTTGGCTCAGGAAACGCCTTATTTAATCCTAGATGAGCCAACAACACATCTTGATTTTAAAAATAGTAGGCAGATTTTTCAATTGATTATTGACTTAAAAGAAAAGTACGGTAAGACCATTTTGATCTCTAGTCATCAGTTGCATGCTGTTTCTGAATTTGCTGATTACTTTCTATTACTAAAAAAACAAGCATGGGTATTTTGTGACCAACTGAACTATGCTAAGGGCGAGAAATATTGTAACTTTTTGATAGAAGATTAGATTTATGCCGGTAGCTCAAAAAGTACTGATGATTAGACCTGCTACTTTTGCATTTAATCAAGAAACTGCAAAAAGTAATCGATTTCAGAATCAAGTTGCATCGGTTAATATTGATAATGTTCTAATAGAGTTTGATAAGGTTGTTGAAGGTTTGAGAAACGGTGGCATTCAAGTTGAACTGATGCAGGATACATTGGTACCGAAAAAGCCGGACGCTATTTTTCCTAACAACTGGTTGAGTACTACTTCAAATAATCACTTATTTATCTATCCAATGTTAACCTCAAATCGAAGAGCAGAAGTTAGAGAAGATATTATAAAGCATTTGAGTAGTGATTATTCGTCGCTAATTGATTTGCGCCGACAAAAAGGCATATTAGAAGGTACCGGTTCATTGGTTATTGATTGGCAAAACAAAACCGTATTTGCTTGTATATCGCAACGAACGGATGAAAAATTAGCAGAATACTGGTCAAATAAGATGGCTTTTGACTTGTTTCTATTCGATGCAGTTGATGATAGTGATGTGCCCATATACCATACCAATGTCATGATGAGTGTCAGTGATAAGATAGCTGTTGTTTGTCTGAAAAGTGTAAAGTCAGATAGCGAAAGGCAACAACTCTTAAAATGCTTATCCATAAATGATCGAATTGTGCTTGAACTTTCAATGGATCAAATGAACAGGTTTTGTGCTAATGTTCTGGTACTGAAAAGTTCTTCAGAGGGAAAAGAATACTTTTGTTGTTCTACTTCTGCTTATGAAGCATTTGATAGCGATCAAAAGCGTTGTATTGAACAGTTTTATGATTTCTTGGTTTTTAATGTTCAAACCATAGAAAAAGTTGGAGGAGGAGGTTTACGTTGTATGCTGGCAGAATTATGGTAAGAATGGGAGAATTTGGATTAGACAATCGACAGTTATTGGAGATTTATCTCGGATTCAATTTAAAAGAAAAGTTGAAGAAGATAACCGTAACATTATTTACATTCCTATATGTTGCTTTCATATTTGCGTCAAGTGAAGAAAGTTATTTTATACAGGGCCGCATATTAGAAAATCAGAGTAAAGCACCTGTTGCTTATGCAACGGTCATGTTGAAAGATATATCAACAAACAAAGTATTAACCGGAACAACCAGTGCCGAAGATGGGTCTTTTAAGATTGAAACTAATTCTACTAGGGTTTACCTTGAGATCAGTTTTATTGGCTTCAAAATTAAAAAGGTTGAGAATCTTAATTTCAAAAGTCGTACAGTCGAACTTGGGGATGTATTTATTGAACAGGACCAGCAACTTTTAAATGAGGTTGAGGTTGTTGGTGAAAAATCTCAAACAGAGTTCAAACTTGATAAGCGTGTTTTTAATGTGGGCAAGGACTTGAGTAGTACGGGAGCGAGTGCCCTTGAAGTATTGAACAACGTGCCTTCTGTTAATGTAAACATAGAAGGACAAGTCAGTCTCAGAGGAAGTAGCGGTGTTCAAATTCTGATTAATGGGAAACCATCAGTTTTGGCAGATGATGAAAGCAATGCATTGGGTTCCATTACAGCAGAAATGATTGAGAAGGTAGAAGTCATTACGAATCCATCAGCAAAATATGAGGCTGAAGGTACAGCAGGTATAATTAACATCATTATCAAGAAAGAAGAACGTAAAGGAGTGAATGGCTCAGTTTCTTTCAATACAGGATGGCCGCATAATCATAGCATTGGCTTGAGTATGAATCGTAGAACAGAAAAGTTTAATCTGATTAGTCAGTTTGGGGTAGGGTATAGAGAGCTACCCAATTACAATGAAAACATTAATCAAGACCGACTTCAAAATACAAGTCTATTTAGTGAGGGGGAAGAATATAGAAATGAACAGTTTTATAATGTCATTTTGGGTGCAGACTATCACATTGATTCTACTAAGCTTTTGACGGTTTCGGGAAGTTTTGCCTATGAGATAGAAGATCAACCTTCAGAAACGGATTTTCTATATGAAGATGGAGAAGGAACGTTAATTGAGAAATGGGAAAGAACCGAAGTAACAGAAGCCGATAATCCTAAGTACCAATATGAAGTTCGGTATTCTAAAGACTACAAAGATCATGAGGATCATTTGTTTTCATTAAGTGCAATTGGAAACTTATTTTGGAAAGAGCAATCTTCTGAGTTTAGCAATAAATATGATTTTGGCGGAAATGGAGACGACTTTCAAAGAACATCAACTGATTTTGGTGAGGTGAAATATACATTTAATGCTGACTATACAAAGCCAATTGATAAGGTTTGGAAAATTGAAACAGGAGCCCAATATGTGATTCAGGATGTAAAAAACGATTACCAGGTAGCGAACTTAACAAATGGAGCATGGGTGCTTGATCCAAATCTGACAAACAACTTTGAATATCAGCAAGGGGTATTGGGAATATATGGAACTGGAGCTTATGAAAAAGATAAGTGGGGGTTGAAGCTTGGTTTACGTGCAGAACAAACGGATTTGAATACTTATCTTGTGACTACCGATGAACGCAATGAACTGGAGTTTTTGAATCTGTTTCCAAGTGCTCATTCGTCATACAAAGTCAGTAAGCAATTGTCTTTTCAGGCGGGGTATTCAAGAAGGATTTATCGTCCTCGGCTCTGGGATCTTAATCCCTTTTTTAATATTCGTAACAATTTCTCAGTGCGAACAGGGAATCCTAATCTGCAACCGGAGTACACCGATTCTTATGAACTTAATACCATTCTCATTTTAGAGGAAGTAACTCAAAACTTTGGTCTGTATTATCGTTATACAACGGATGTTATTGAGAGAATTTCTATTTTCCAAAATGGAGTAACCACTTTTCGTCCGGAAAATATAGGGACCAATTCTATAATAGGGTTAGAGTATAATTATAAGCTTTCTCCTAAAAAGTGGATGAGCATAAACGGAGATTTGAATTATAATATCTTCCAGCGTGAAGGGCAGTTTAATCAAAATAGTTTTGACTTTGTTAACGATAGATGGTCAACTAAAATGAGCACCAAGATCAAGCTTCAGAAATCATGGGATATTGAGTTGACGGGTAATTATACATCAGGTTTCCAAACGGTTCAGGGTGAAACACAAGCGAATGTATTTATGGATTTTGGAATCCGAAAAAAGATGATGAAAGGCAAGGCCATAGTCAATTTAAGTATCAGGGATGTTTTCTTCTCTAGATTCCATAAGATAGAAATTGTTCAGGAAAATTTCTATGTTTCCACATTTAGACAGAGAGGGAGATTCATCACCCTTGGGTTTAGTTATGGTTTTGGAAAAGGAGAAGCTATGCAATACTCCGGAGGGCGTCGCAGGTAACCTTATGTTTAGTCAGGACTAAGCATTAGATGTTCTATAAATGAGTTAACTTCGAAACATGACAAGAAGAGCAATCCATGACTTTGCATTTCTGATTGTGCTGCTGTTTTCAAGTTGTGCCAACATTAGTAATGAAAACAGTAAAAGCAGATCATTAGAAGGAGTCAAGTTGTTTGTATTGGGTACTGCCCAGGATGCAGGAGCACCTCAGTTGGCTTGTCAGAAAAAATGCTGTGAAGCTCTAAAAGCTTCAGAAGAAAAAAGAAAAGTAGTATCACTTGCTTTAGTCGATTATAGAAATCAAAAGAAGTATTTGTTTGAGGCCACTCCTGATATTACAGAGCAACTGGATGACTTAAACCACCTTGCACCTTTTTCAAGTCCTTTTCCGGATGGAGTTTTTCTAAGTCATGGGCATATTGGGCATTATACCGGCTTAATGTATTTCGGAAGAGAATCTGCGAGCAGTAGAAACCTGCCAGTTTACACAATGCCGCTTATGAAATCTTTCTTGGAAAATAATGGACCATGGAGTCAACTGGTTGAACTTCAAAACATCGACTTAGTTTCGGTTAATTCAAATGAGAAAGTTCTTCTTGAAAACAACTTAACTGTAGAACCTTTTAAAGTACCACATCGTGATGAGTTTTCAGAAACAGCAGGGTTTAGGATAGATGGACCAAGTCACAGCGCATTATTTATTCCCGATATCGATAAATGGGCAAAATGGGAAGTGCCTATTGATTCATTAATAGGAACGGTAGATTTTGCGTTTATAGATGCGACTTTTTATAATGGTAATGAATTGCCCAATCGGAATATGGATGAAATACCACATCCTTTTGTGGTTGAGAGTATGAAGCTATTTGATCAACTGGAAGAAGGAATGAAGTCAAAAATTTATTTTATTCATTTTAATCATACCAATCCTTTGCTTGATTATGAGTCTAAAGAAAGTCATGAAGTATATCGTTTGGGTTATAATATAGCTAGGTCAGGTCAGAGCTTTGATTTGTAAACTAAGATAGAATTCCCATTTTTGTATCGTGATTGAGGAGTATCAAAAAAAGCACTCGAAAGGCATTTGGGAAATTTATTCCCATTATGTCTTGGAAAGCAACGCAACTCTCGATCATGAAGTGCCTGATTTTAAAGAGTTCTCAAATTACTGTCTTCAAGTATCAAAAGACTATGTGTTTCTTGTTTATATCAAAAATGAAGAGGTGATCGCCTATGCATATGCAGACAAGTGGAAAAGAAAAGAGGGCTATAAAAATACCTTGGAGTCTACCATATACGTGAGTCCTGATAATGTAAACAAGGGAGTTGGGAGTCAGCTGTATACTCTATTGATACTACGATTGAGAAAAATGGGGATACGCAATTTGGTCGCTTGTCTGACATTGCCAAATACGAAGAGTGTAGCATTGCATGAGCGCATGGGTTTTATAAAAGCCGGTCACTTTAATTCCATTGCTAAAAAGTTTGGTCAGACCGTTGATGTGGGTTACTGGCAATTGATACTCTAGTTAATGGAAATTGAACAGCTCATCTCTTTTACTATTGCAGCATTTCTTATGGCATTGATGCCCGGACCTGATAATTTTCTGGTTTTGACTGAAAGTCTACATAAGGGGAAGAAGGATGGGATATGGCTTGCTTTTGGTTTGAATAGTGGAATTATTGTGCATACTCTCTTGGCCATTTCAGGTGTATCAATACTTATTAAGGAATCTGAAATGGCATTTTCAATTTTACAATATTCAGGTATTGCATACTTAATCTACCTTTTGATTCAAACCTTAAGAGAGCGACCGGAAAAGCTACAGGATAAATCTAACGAACAACAGAATTCTCCTTTAAAGCAATTTAGGACAGGCCTAATGATGAATGTGTTGAATCCCAAAGTGAGCTTGTTCTTTTTAGCTTTTTTACCTCAATTTGTTAAGGAGTCGCTTTTATTTTCCGTTAATCTTCAATTGATCATACTAGGACTTGTATTTATGCTGGTTGGTTTTGCAACCTTCGCATCCATAGCAATACTGGCCGGTGAGCTTCAGCAATTTATTCAAACCGAGAGATTCTGGAAAACAACAAAATGGTTAAAAGTGATTGTGTTAACCATAATTATTGTGTTTTTAATCATTAGCTAAAAAGGCTCTTCTGAAAGAAGAGCCTTTTTCAAATCAATTGATAATTTCGATTAAGGAAATATTATTCCCGGATATGAGTTCGGGTCAACCTTCTTTAGGTTTGCACCATATTTCGCATTAATTACATTAATGAACTCGTTTGCAATGATTGCATATCCTCGCGTACTTGGATGAAAACCATCAAGGGAAAAAGTGCCTCCCGTAACAAAAGATGTTGAATAAGTCACCCCATTATAAGTTAATCCGCTTTCCATCTCGGAAAGAATTTTGTTGGCATCAACAAAACCTAGTCCTTTAGCATCTGCAGTTTGCTTGATAATTTGATTATACGCATCTGTTGCTGAAACAATATTCGTGACCTCATTACCCGTTAAAACAAAAGCATCAGGAATAGGCTTTTGACTTCCCCATCCACCGCATTTTAATGAATCTTGAGGAGTTGGAAGAATGAGATGCTCAAGTGCTCTGATTTGCCTCATTTTTGGAAGCATACCTCCATAATCATTCAATGTCTTGTCTTCTATAACCCATGCATTATCTCCTTCCTTAAATGAAATCTTTCTTAAATCAGCATCTTCTTGACTCATTAGAGAGTTAGCAACCAATTGATCAATACCAGCATTAAAAGCGGCATAACCTGCATTTAATAAACCAGCGTTTGTGGCGTCAAGCTCTAAACCATCCCATGCAATTGCATTAAAATAAGGCAAAGAGGTGATATTAGGAATATTGGCAACTACACCTTGAGCATTGTTTTTTGTTAAAGAATCTACAATAGATCTGTATGCAAATTGGAAAGAAGAAACAGGAGTGATGGCATCAGAGCTTTCATCTCCACCTCCTAAGCTATAGCCCAAAACATCATTAGCACCAATCCATAGTGTAAAGAAAGTTGGATTAGCTCTAACACAGGCCTCAGCAACTGTTTCATTAAAATTAGCAGGATTAACAAAACGCGTATAAAAAGGATTTGCTGTTCTAGGATTGCTCAGAAGACCACTTGGATTTCCATACCCTGGTGCAATCAAATGTATACTTTTTGCTCCGGGGATACCCATATTTCCATATGGGCCATTTCCCCCAAGAAACTTAGTAGGATCAGTAAAGTCGAATTGATCTAATTGACCCGCAGGAGCTGAGGGAACAGGACCTAAATTACTTGCTCCCTTACAGTCAGTTGAATAACCTAATTCTAATTCAGCATTTCCTGTCGAACCAATACCAGGGCCGTCTGCCAATAAAGGTTGTGTAAAAGCACCACCACCAACTTCTTGAAACTGCTGAGCTAGAATGGCGGGGAAGCTATTGAGTTGTCCTTCTTTTTTCAGAGCACCACTTTGAAAGCCTGCTGTTAACGAGTTTCCTACAGCAACATAAGTTGAAAAATTGGCCTGCCCAGCATCAAAAGAAGGTGCTTCATCAAATTCCGGGGCACAGCTTACAATAAGGCCTAGAGGAATGATGTAAAATAATTTCTTGAATTCTTTCATGATCATAGCTTTTAAAAGTTATAACGAAGTCCTATTCCCGGAATAAAACTTCTGGCTTTGTACTTTCCGCCAAAATTAGTTCCGCCGACAGTATTTATATTATTTGAGTCCGTATAGTAAGACTCTCTTTCTTGTCCGTCTATATAGATAAACGAAGCATCAATTCCCAATTTATCTCCAATTTCATAACTTAATCCTGCCGTCAAACCAATATTGTCTGTATTTGGAGTTTCAGGATTAAAATAATCATCTTGTACAGGAGATTCATCATAGTAAGCACCAAGTCGTGCAGTTAAGTTGTCATTAACAGAATATTGTAGTCCGAATCTAAAGATAGAAGAACTTTCATAATTTCTTGGGTTTTCAGAATCCTTGAAATTATCAGTTTCAGTCTCAAAATCAAAATCTAAGGACTTATAGACATCCCAAACGACATAACTGTATTCAGCAGCTATAAGAAGCTTGTCGTTAAGTTGATAACTAATGCCCAAAGTTGTTGTATTCGGTAGCGGAAGATTTGCGTCAAAACTATTGCTTGGAGGAACACTTTGTTGTGTAGATGGTGGGAGATCAAAGTTGGCATCACCCCCTTCAAGCTCCATGTTAATTCCGGAACGGTAGGTTAAACCAATTCCCAATTTCTCTACTGGTTGATAATGAATGCCAAAATTGTACCCAAGTCCACTGGCGTTTCCTTCTAAAGTAGCTTGTCCAAAATCTGAATTAGCTCCCTGAAAGGCAACTGCTCGGTTCAGTTCAAATCCTCCTGTAGCGTATACCAAACCTAAGCCGACTGAAAATTTTTCATGAGCTTTAATCGAAAAGCTTGGCTGGATAAATATTGCACGCAGAGAAATGTCTTGAATCAGATAATTGCCTTGCCAATCTTCTCCCCAATCAACTGAGCTCCCAAATGGAGTGTAAACAGCTAAACCGGCAGTAATTTCATCATTGATCTTCATTGTACCATAGAGATAAAATGGAGTTCCAAGAGGGTTGTCTGTTTCAGCCTCTGTCCCGGTTTCTTGGTTTTGGTAAATGACATAAGATTGAATGCCACTAAATCCGGCTTCAATGTTCCATTTTGTTTCGCTTTGCCCCATCATTGCAGGATTGAAGTACGTACTGGATGCTCCCAGATAAAAACTGGTACCCAAGTGACCCATTCCAGCCTGTTGATTTCCCTGTAAATTAACCTGAAAACCACCGGCAAAAGATAAAAATGGTAAAACGCCTAAAATAGGTAATAGAAATTTTCTCATTTTAAATAATTTATGCGGGTTAAAAGTAAAGTATTTTTAAGATTAGTACAACTCTAATTGATTTCAAGTGTTCCATACTTTGTGATTAATTTAGCGGCGTATAAAAATTGGGCTTTTAATGGCTAAAACAATAGAAGAAAAAAGTGAAGTCACCATTGTGTTTGCAGGTGATTCAGGAGATGGAATTCAATTAACAGGAACACAATTTACAAACACAAATGCCTTATTTGGGAATGATATTAGCACTTTTCCCAATTATCCTGCAGAAATCAGAGCTCCACAGGGGACATTAGCAGGCGTTTCCGGATTTCAATTGAAATTTGGAAGCGATGAAGTGAATACGGCAGGAGATGTTTGTGATGTGCTTGTTGCCATGAACGCAGCTGCATTAAAAGTCAATCTCTCGAGATTAAAGAAAAGTGGAACGATTATTTTAAACACAGATGGATTCAAATCGAGAGATCTTAAGTTGGCAGATTATGAGACAAGTCCTTTAGAAGATAAAACGCTAAATGATTATCGCTCGATTCAAATTGACGTTAGTAAGTTGACTCGTGCAGCACTTGTGGATAGTGGTTTAGGAAAAAAAGAGATCGATCGCTCCAGAAATATGTTTGTACTAGGTTTTCTTTACTATATGTATAACAGAGAGCTATCTGTAACAGAGAACTTTATAAAGGAAAAGTTTAGTAAGAAACCGGAACTGGTTGATGCCAATATTAGAGTACTTAAAGCGGGCTACAATTTTGCAGATACGAGTGAAACATTCACATCACGATATAATGTTAAAGCAGCTGCTTTAGCTCCGGGCGAGTATCGAAATATAATGGGCAATCAAGCAACCGCGCTTGGACTGATTGCAGGAGCTAAACGTTCGGGTTTAGATCTTTTTTACGGTTCATACCCTATTACTCCTGCATCGGATATATTACACGAATTGGCAAAGCATAAAAAGTTTGGTGTTAAAACCTTTCAAGCCGAAGATGAGATTGCAGCCATGTGTTCTGTTATCGGTGCATCTTTTGGGGGCAGCTTAGGTGTAACAGCTTCTTCCGGCCCCGGAATAGCTTTAAAGGGAGAGGCGATAGGATTGGGAGTTATGCTGGAACTTCCAATGGTAATTTGCAATGTTCAAAGAGGGGGGCCGTCTACCGGTTTACCCACAAAAACTGAACAGTCTGACTTGTTTCAGGCACTTTACGGGCGAAATGGGGAAGCACCTTTGCCTATCGTTTCAGCTTCATCTCCTTCTGATTGCTTTGATGCTGCATTTATGGCTTGTAAAATTGCTTTAGAGCACATGACACCTGTCTTTTTTCTATCTGATGGATACATGGCCAATGGTTCTGAACCTTGGAAATTTCCTAAGGAAGATGAATTGCCGGAAATTAAATCTCCATTTGTTTCAGAGAGCAGCAAACCTTATCTACCTTATGACAGGAATGAGCAGCTGGTTAGAGAATGGGCTATTCCTGGAATGTCTGGATTTGAACACCGCATCGGTGGACTTGAGAAGGAGGACTTGACCGGAAATGTGTCTTATGATCCTGAAAACCATGAAAAAATGGTAAAAATTAGGGCAGAAAAAATTCAAAAGATTCAGGATAACATTCCCACACAAGACATACAAAATGGTTTGGAGTCAGGAGATGTGTTAGTCTTGTCTTGGGGTTCAACATACGGTGTGGTTAAATCTGCTGTACGAGAATGTGTTGAACTGGGAATGAGTGTTGGACATGCTCATTTAAGGTATTTAAATCCTTTTCCAAAAAACTTAAAGGATGTACTATCTAACTTTAAAACAGTGATTGTACCCGAAATGAATAATGGTCAACTGGTGAAGTTAATTAGGGAGGAATTTTTGGTCGATGCGATAGGAGTAAATAAAATAAAGGGAATTCCTTTTTCAACGGAGGAAATAAAGGCAGCCATCAAATCTAAAATGAGTTGATAATGGAAGAATTGAAAGAAAAAATAGTGTTTACTCCGAAGGACTTTGCTTCTGATCAAGAGGTGCGTTGGTGTCCCGGATGTGGTGACTACTCTATATTAAAGCAGGTGCAAACCATTATGCCCGAGCTAAATCGTAAGAAAGAAGATATTGTTTTTATCTCGGGAATAGGATGTTCTTCGCGTTTCCCATATTACATGGATACTTATGGCATGCATAGTATACACGGTCGTGCAACGGCAATTGCCAGTGGATTAAAAGTTACTCGTCCCGATCTTTCGGTTTGGATTGTTACCGGAGACGGGGATGCTCTTTCAATTGGTGGTAATCATCTTATCCATTTGCTAAGAAGAAATCTAGATGTCAATGTCTTGTTATTCAATAATGAAATTTATGGTCTGACAAAAGGACAATATTCTCCTACTTCTCCACAAGGAAAAGTGACGAAGTCGACACCACTGGGGTCTGTAGATCATCCTTTTAACCCCTTATCTTTATGTTTAGGCGCTGATGCCACTTTTATTGCACGTACTATAGATCGAGATCCAATACATCAACGTGCTGTATTGTTAGAGGGGAGTAAACATGTTGGAACATCAATGATTGAGATTTATCAAAACTGTAATGTATTCAATGACGGGGCATTTGAAACATTTACAGATAAAAAGGTCAAATCCGATCATATCATCTATTTAGAAGAAAAGGCACCGCTGGTTTTTGGAGAAAACCAAGACCAGGGAATTAAATTAGACGGCTCACAACCAAAAGTGGTTAAGCTTGATGGTATCTCAAAAGATGAGCTTTGGATTCATGACTCTCATGATAAATTAAAAGCACATTTATTGACAAACCTATTTGATGATCCTCAAGAGGATAATGCATTTCCCAGACCTTTTGGAGTGTTTTATCAAGAAAACAGGTTTCGATACGAAGAGGCGTTAAATCATCAAGTAGAGCTGGCAATTGATAATGAAGGGGAAGGAAATCTGGATCAATTATTAAGAGGGGAAAATGTCTGGAAAGTAGATTAGGAAAGGTATTTTCCAACTATTGGCATTCTTCTGCCCATTCCAAATGCTTTGTCAGAAACTCTAAGAATAGGAGGTGATTGATGCCTTTTGTATTCGTTAATATTAACAAGTCTTAAAGTTTTATCGACCAGATTTTTGTCCAACCCACTAGCAATAATGTTTTTTGGACTTTGATGTTCTTCTATGTATAGTTTAAGAACCTTATCCAGGTCTTCATAATCGGGCAGGCTGTCCGAGTCTTTCTGATTTGGCCTTAATTCGGCCGATGGAGGCTTATTGATAATGTTCCAGGGAATGAGCTCAGAGTTCCTGTTGATCCATTTGCTTAACTCGAAGACTTGCGTTTTATAAAGATCACCAATTACAGAAAGTCCACCGGCCATATCGCCATATAAAGTGCCATATCCAACTGCAAGCTCACTTTTGTTTGAGGTGTTCAACAGAATTGCACCAAACTTATTACTGTATGCCATCAAAAGTGTCCCTCGTATACGAGATTGTATGTTTTCCTCTGTTAGATCAAATGAAGTGCCTTTAAACAAAGGAGAAAGACTAACATTGAATTCATTAAATATATGGTCAATATGTATGGTATGAGAAGCACAATTCAGGCTGTCACATAATTTTAGAGAATCGGATATGGAGTGCTCAGATGAATATGGACTTGGCATGAGAATGGGAAATACATTTTCTGCTCCCAGAGCCTTTACCGCAATGACCAGTGTTAAAGCCGAATCTATTCCACCGGAAAGACCAAGAGTAGCTTTTTTGAAGCCTAATTTTCTGAAATAATCTTTGATACCCAAAACAAGCGCAGACTCAAGCTTCATGTTTTCGGGTTCAGGATTCGTTTCTTCTTGACTTTTTGAATTGAGATCGATGATTCTCAGGTCTTCCTGAAATGATGGAAGTTTACAGCAGACCTTACCATTATGATCTACTATAGTAGAATTTCCATCAAAAATCAATTCAGTTTGTGCCCCAACATGATTCACATAGATAATCGGTACATTGTATTTCTTTGTATTATGAAGCAGTACTTTTTTTCTATGTTTCTCTTGCTTCAATGAAAAGGGAGAAGCTGCGATATTGATCAAGAAGTCAATACCTTCTTTGGCTAAATCTTCTACTGGGCTCTTAGTGTAGAGATAATTGTCTTTGATGTTCCAAATGTCTTCACAAATTGTAATGCCAAATTTGATACCATTAATTTCCCAAAATTTGGATTTTTTACCCTTTTCAAAATACCTGTTTTCATCAAAGATGTCATAAGTCGGCAAAAGCTGTTTGTGATAAACGTCTTTTATCTTTCCATCTGTTAAAAGAAAAGCAGCATTGTGTAGTTTTTTCCCTTTCTTCTTTTTTCGCCGAACAGGACCGCCGAGTATAGCAGTAATGTCAGTACAATGACTAGCAATTTCTAATATCTCCTTTTCACAGATTTCAATAAAATCATCAAATTCTAAGAAGTCCCTTGGCGGATAGCCACTAATGGCCAGTTCTGAAAAAATAATGAGTTCAGCAGATTGCTTCTTAGCCCTATCTATTGCATCAATAATCTTCGCTTTATTAGCAGAGAAATGACCAATGTGATAGTTAAGCTGTGCGAGAGCTATCTTCATCAGATTAGAGTCCTAAAATAAGACTCCAACATTAATTACGAGGTAATTATTAATGGCTTTGAAACTTTGGTCTCTGGGTAATGTCCCATTTCCATTTTGGTCTTCACTGTAGCCATCTTCACTCAGTACATTAGTGAAACCATTATTAAATGTAGCACCTAAAATAAGTGAGGTGCTTCCTGTTAAGTTATATTCTACACCCAAGCCAACTATTAAGCTTGCTCTAAAAAGATTAATTTCATCAGCGTAATCAACATCATCATTTGAGAGTGCACCATTGTTTCCGGGATAATTAAACTCAACGTCTGCTTCTGAATCATAGTTAACACCTAAACCTAAACCAAATTGGCCATAGTATTTTAAATAACCAATTTCATTTGTTTTGAGTTTAAGGGTCAATGGAATTTCAATGTACCTCAAAGTGATTTCATCCGTTCTCTTACCACCAACACTAAGCTTTGTGCCTCCACTTTCAATTTCTTGTACAAAAGGATATTCAATTTTTCCACCATTGTTCACAATAATTAAACCTGTAGAAAATGAATAGTTCTCTGAGATGTTGAAATCTCCAACCAAACCAAAATTGAAACCGAATTTCAAACCATCGCTTGTAACTGTTTCGCTTTGAGATTTAAACCATGAAAAATTGGGAGATAAATTGAGACCAAGTTGAAAATCACTTTGAGCGAAAAACGAACTAGTTGAGAACACTAAGATAACTATTAGCAGAAGATTCTTTTTCATAATTTTGAATTCTTTTCTAATCGCAAAAATATTTCTTTTGCTTAACATGAAAGGCATTCAGCAGTTGTTTTTTTTGATTTCCACGATCTTACTTCTTATCTCTTGTGAAAACAATAAGTGGAAGCAGGATACAAGTCATATCGACTATAATCCTGAGCTCAAAAGAATGGAATTTGACTTTTTCTCAAAAGGAAAAGATGGATTTACGGAAGCTGAACTTACCGTATTAAAAGAATTGTGGGAAGAAAATTATAACTTATACCTAAAAGGAGTTTTACGATTGGGAAGTATAGACTCTTTGGGACTCATTCATGAAGCATCAAGGTTGATTTCCAATAAAGATGTTCAGGACCTATACGAATCAGTGGTAAAAAAGTACCCTAAGGGTGAGTTGAATCAAGAAAGGACAAAAATTATTGAGGCCATAAAGCAAATGAAGATGCATTTCCCGGAAGTGGAAATGCCACAGCTGTATACCATGATTTCATTATTTACATATAACGTGGTGGTAGATAATAACTTCCTAGGAATTTCCCTAGACATGTACATGGGTGGAAACTATAAGTATTACCCTTCTACAGGTATTCCCCAATATAAGTTCAAGAACTTTGAAAGAGCTTTTATAGTGGGCGATGCCATAAAGGCTTTTCTTATTGCTGAGTTTGATAATGAAGGAGGGCGGAACTTGATAGAGGAAATGATTTTTTATGGAAAGATAGCCTATTTACAAAGTGCCTTTTTAGAAGAAGAAGAGCACATTTATTTTAACTATACGCCGGATGAATTAGAGTGGTGTGAAAAAAATGAGGCTGAAATCTGGTTTCATCTTGTTGATATGGATTTGCTCTATACGGTAGAGGCTGCAAAAATCCGAAAGTATATGGATGATGCACCATTCATTCCGGGTTTTCCTGAAGGTTCTTCGGCAAGAGTGGGAAAGTGGATTGGTTATCGAATAGTAAAAAGCTATATGGAGCAACACAGCAACATGAGTTTGCATGAATTGATGCAAATGGATAATGCCAATGAATTACTCTTGAAATCAAAGTATAAACCCAATAGATAATGCCAAAAACTTCAGATATTAAATTTCAGGTCGAATTGGACGAAAACGATGTGCCACAAAAAATAAAGTGGAATGCCGAAGGTTCGGAAAAAAAGAATGCAAACCTTAGCAAAGCTGTCATGCTTGCTTTATGGGATGAACAAGAAAACAACACGTTACGGATAGATTTGTGGACCAAAGAAATGATGGTAGATGAGATGAAGAAGTTTACTGCACAAAACATCATTACTATGGCGGATGCTTTTGAAAGATCGACAGGAGAGCAAGCGATAGCCAATGAAATTCGCGAGTTTGGTAAAAGCATTGCGGTGAAGATGGGTGTACTAAGATAAACTTGTTTAACAGGACTTGAAACTTTAATTTAGCTTTCAATATTGCACATATGTCTGAGGAAAAAAAAGGCAAAAAAAGTCTAAAGGTAAAAACGAATTACATTTCTACTATCATTAGTATTTCGCTTGTTTTATTCATGCTTGGATTACTAGGTCTAATTGTCTTGAATGCTAAGCAGATTTCTGATCATGTGAAGCAGAATCTAGGATTTTCACTTTTCCTAAAAGAAGATTTAACAAATGCGCAAATCCAAAAACTTCAGCAGAACTTGGGCCAAAAAGCATATGTCAATAGATTGGAATATATTGATAAAGATGAAGCAGCAAAACTTCTTAAAGAGGATCTCGGGGAAGATTTTGTTGAGTTTTTAGGTTACAACCCTTTATCAGGAAGCATCGATTTGTACTTGAACTCTGATTATGCCGTACAAGATAGTATCATGTGGATAAATAAGGAGCTATCAACAATAAAAGCAGTTAAAGAAGTTTCTTATCAGCAAGACTTGATTGCAGAGGTAAATGCCAATATAAAAAGAATAAGTATTGTGTTAATTGGGTTCAGTATATTACTCTTAATCGTCGTTATTGCCTTAATCAATAATACAATAAGACTAGCCATTTACTCAAAACGTTTTCTGATTAAAACCATGCAATTGGTTGGTGCAACAGGAGGATTTATTCGCAAACCATTTGTTGGAAGGGGAATATTGAATGGCCTTGTAAGTGGCTTGATTGCTATTTTATTATTGATTGGCGTATTGTATTGGGTGAGTATCAATATTCCCGAGTTAATGGAATTACAAAATTTTAACGTGTACATGATTCTTTTTTCTTCCGTAATTGTTTTGGGAATATTAATTTCGTGGATATCTACGGCTTTAGCGGTTCGAAAATTTTTAAGAATGCAGAGCGGTGATTTATATTAAAAACTATGAGTGAAAAACCACAAGACGAATTGGCATTCGGAAAGGAAAATTACAGACTATTTGCAGCGGCAGCAATAGTTGTTGTAATTGGGTATCTTTTAATGGTAGGCGGTGGCTCTGAAGACCCTAATTCATTTAATTATGAGGGTCTTTTCTCACCAATAAGAATAACAGTAGCACCACTTTTGGTCCTTTCAGGATTTGGTTTAGGCATATATGCCATTCTCAAGCGTCCTAAGGGTGAATAAATATCTAGAAGGTCAAACTCTTCTGGTCAATAAAGAATTAGGGTGGACATCCTTTGATGTTGTCAATAAGCTTAGATACACGCTAAAAAACCACTTCAATCTCAAAAAAATTAAAGTAGGTCATGCCGGAACTTTAGATCCTCTGGCTAGTGGATTGTTGATTATTTGTACCGGTAAAAAGACTAAAGTTATTTCTGAGATTCAGGAGCAGCGTAAGGTATACAATGGGGAATTGTTTTTGGGAGCAACCACTGCATCTTACGATTTAGAAACAACTCCCGAAAACTTCAAGTCGATTGAAAATCTAAGCCCGGATTTAATAACACAAAAAATGGCCGAATTTATTGGTGTCATAGATCAAACGCCGCCAATTTTTTCTGCCAAGAAAGTGAATGGAAAAAGAGCTTATGATATAGCACGTTCAGGTCAAACGGTGAATTTGAAAAAGAATACGGTAAGCATCTATCGTTTTGAGATGGAGCAATTGGAATTTCCAAAAATGAGATTCGAAGTGGAGTGCTCAAAAGGAACTTATATCAGATCATTGGCTCATGACTTAGGACAGGCGTTACAATGTGGAGCTTACCTGAGTGGACTGCGCAGGACGCAAATAGGGAACTATCAACTTTCAGCAGCCAGCTCTATAGAAGAAACAGTCTCTAGAATACGAATGGAAGAGGAATAAAAACCGAAGCCTGTTTTTATTACCTTTGCCAACCATTTTTTTACCGTAATAAAAGAATATAATCCATGAAACTATCCAAATTTAAATTTGAACTGCCATCTGAACTATTGGCAGAATATCCGGCAGAAAGTAGAGATGAATCGAGATTGATGGTGGTCAATCGTAAGGAAGGAACAATAGAGCATAAAGTTTTTAAAGATGTCATTGATTATCTGGATGAAGGAGATGTATTGCTTTTAAACGACACAAAAGTATTTCCTGCCAGACTTTACGGAAATAAAGAAAAAACAGGAGCGAAGATTGAAGTTTTTTTACTGAGAGAGTTAAATGCGGATAATTTGCTTTGGGATGTTTTAGTTGACCCTGCACGTAAAATTAGAATTGGAAATAAACTCTACTTTGGCGATGATGATTTGGTAGCAGAAGTTATTGATAATACAACTTCCAGAGGTAGAACATTAAGATTCCTTTTTGACGGGTCACATGATGAATTCAAACGCATTATCGAGACATTAGGAGAAACACCTATCCCAAAATACATTAAACGTGAAGTAGAGCCCGAAGATGAAGATCGCTATCAAACAGTTTATGCTGAAAATGAAGGTGCTGTTGCTGCACCAACAGCTGGTCTGCATTTTAGTAAAAATTTATTGAAGCGCATGGAGATAAAAGGAGTTGACTTTGCTCCCATGACTTTACACGTTGGTTTAGGAACCTTTAGGTCGGTAGAAGTGGAAGATTTAACTAAACACAAGATGGATTCAGAAGAGATTGAAATTCCTCAATCTTCAGTTGATATAGTGAACAATGCTAAGCTCAATAAGAAGAAGATTTGTGCAGTTGGTACAACAACAATGCGAACCGTAGAATCTTCGGTGTCTACAGAAGGCTTGCTTAAGCCATTTAAGGGATGGACCAATAAGTTCATTTTTCCTCCCTATGATTTTAGTATAGCTGACATGATGATTACTAATTTCCACATGCCTGAATCTACCTTATTAATGATGACAACTGCTTTTGGTGGTTATGATTTGATCATGGAAGCTTATAAAGAAGCGATTAAGGAAAAATATCGCTTTTATAGCTATGGTGATGCCATGCTAATCATATAATATGTTAAAACAGTTAATCATAGTTGCAGGCGGAAAGGGCATTCGCATGCAACAAGATATTCCTAAGCAATTTATTGTCTTAAAAGGAAAGACCATATTAGAGCATACTATCTCAGCCTTCGAAGCGCTAGTTGCTTTGGATAATATGGTTGTTGTGCTGCCTGAGAATGAGCAAAATCGATGGCAAGAAATCGTTTATGGTCAGCCTTACGAGCGTATCAAAATTGCTACAGGTGGGAAAACACGATTTGACTCAGTAAAATCAGGACTTAAAGCAATAAAAAGAGAAGGTGTTGTGGCGATTCATGATGCCGTGAGACCATTTGTTGACAAGGAAGTCATATCTGCGGCTTTTGAAAAGGCAGAAAAGTGTGGTGCTGCAATACCGACTAGTTCAGTAACTAGTTCCATAAGGAGGGTCTTTGAAGGAATTTCCAGAGCAGAAAATCGGGAAAACTTTGTTGAGGTACAAACCCCACAATGCTTTCAAACAGAGCTTTTAAAGGAAGCTTATGAGCAGGCTAAGAATTTGCCTTATACTGATGATGCTTCAGTTGTTGAGGCCCATGGTAAAAAGATATATCTGACAGAAGGCAATGTGGAGAACATTAAAATCACAACTCCCTTCGATTTAAAGGTAGCTGAGATGCTTCTTAATGATTGATTTATATTAGTGTTAAAGTTCTGATGCAATCCTTATGAATATTTAGAAGTCCGGGTTTTTTGCCAACATCAATACTTCCTATTCTTTGATTTAAACCCAGAAACTCTGCACCGTTTATACAGGCCCATTCAAGCAGTACTTCTAGTTTAATATTCGGAAAATGCCGCTGCACTATTTTAATTTCTTCCCAGATAGATAATTGCCAATTGGAAGCTAGGCTATCTGTGCCCAATGTACATTTAACTCCATGATCTATAAACTGAGGGATATCCGGTAATCGATTTTCGATATAAAGATTGGCATTTGGACAAAAACACCAGAAAAGATGATTATGCTTTTCTTCTGCCCATTCAATGTCATCTTTATTGGTAAAAGTATTGTGAACTAAAAGCAAATTGCGATCCTTCGGCAAGTGGTGTAAATAAGATTTGAGTGAACTTTTGCCGGAGTGCTTCCAATGGCTAAGATTTAATCCGAACTTTGCTAAAAGTTGAACTAAACTGCCCTCTCCTGATTCAAACATCTGATTTTCTGCTTTTGTTTCCTGATTGTGAATGCTAATGGGAAGAGTTGAATCTATGGATGAAATGGACTTCAATAAATCTTGAGAAACCGAGTAAGGACTGTGTGGACTAATGCTGCTTTTTAGATATTGAACGTCAGCTTCTTTCTTGATTTGTAATCCTCTTTCCAAAATGAGATTGGCTTTTTTTGGGTCAAATCCAAATAGTTCTATAAAGCTGGTATAATCGATTCGAGATTTTGATTTGACTGAAAAACTATCTGTTCCATTGCAAATATCTCCAACAGCCACAATGCCATTATCAATCATTTCTTGATCTGCTTTTTTTATGGCATTTTGAATTGATTCTTCTTCATCTATTCTGAGTTCTTGTAATTCTCGAATAAAGCCATGCAGTTGCTGTTTTTCTTTGACTTTAGATTTTAAATGAGATAACTCCAAATGGCAATGGGTATTCACAAAGCCAGGGCAAATAAATCCCTTTAGTTTTTCGACTTGCCTTGTCGAAGAAGAAGCATTTTCTCCAACATGGATAACGACACCTTCTTCATTCACTTCAACAACACCATTTGGGATGGCTGAACCGTTTAAGGTATATATCAAATCAGCAGAAAAAGCTTTTATCATTGCTTTAGGAATAATAGAGCTCAAAAGTAACTGATTATTGCTTCTCCTTAATACCTTTGCTCCGATGATAAAATCTTGTAAAGGCAACATTAGAGACTTAGACTTAGAGCAAATGAAAAGTTTCTTTTTAGAGCATGGTGAGAAGTCTTTTCGAGCTAAACAATTGTATGAATGGTTATGGAAAAAATCTGCCAGATCTTTTGATGAAATGACTAACTTATCGCAGTCTACGAGAAACCTACTGGATCAGCATTTTAATTTACCGGCAGTACAAGTTGCCGAGAAGCAGATCAGTCAGGATCAAACCATAAAAAATGCATTTAAACTGAATGATGGATATGTCACGGAAGGCGTTTTGATTCCTTCAAACAAGCGCATGACAGCCTGTATTTCCTCTCAGGTAGGATGCAGTTTAACCTGTAAGTTTTGTGCAACCGGTCGCCTAAAACTTAGAAGAAATATTCGGTTTGATGAAATTTACGATCAAGTAGCCATATTGAAAGAACAGGCAGAAGCTCATTATCAACGTCCTTTGTCCAACATCGTATATATGGGAATGGGTGAGCCATTGCTCAACTATAGCCAGATGATGAAGTCTATAGATAAAATTTGCGGTGAAGATGGATTGGGCATGTCACCGAAGCGAATCACTGTCTCCACAGCAGGAATTGCTAAAATGATTAAGCGTTTGGGAGACGATGAAGTGAAATTTAATCTAGCACTATCTCTGCATGCTGCAAATGATGATAAGCGAAATGAAATTATGCCAATCAATGAGCAGAACAACTTAGAGGTTTTGTCAGAAGCATTGGCTTACTTCTATGAAAAGACCGGTACACGAATCACTTATGAATATATTATTTTTAAAGGCTTTAATGATGATATTCAAGATGCTCGGGAGCTTGCTGAGTTTTGTAAGAATGTTCCTTGCAAAATCAATATTATAGAATACAATCCTATAGATGATGGTGAATTTCAACAGGCAGAATCAAGAAAAGTGGATGAATTTGCGGCATATCTTGAAAGGTGTAATCTAGTCGTTAATGTGAGAAGGAGTAGAGGAAAGGATATTGATGCAGCATGCGGACAACTGGCCAACAAAAATGGCGCAGTTAACAAAGACCCTCGATCTTCAAATAAGTCAGAATCAAGTTGAAGTTTGAGCGTTGATTCATTTAATAAGGGGGTGTATTTTTGTTTTTATAAATGGCTATAACACTTTCACAAATTCAGGCGCCGATAAAGGAAGAAATGCAAGCGTTCGAGAAGCATTTTCGAAATAGCATGAAGAGCCATGTTCCACTTCTTGATAAGATAACGCATTACATTGTAAAACGTAAGGGTAAGCAGATGCGCCCCATGTTTGTTTTTCTATCTGCCAAATTGTTTGGGGAAACAGGAGATTCTACATATACCGCAGCTTCATTGATTGAGTTACTTCATACAGCAACGTTGGTACATGATGATGTTGTAGATGAAGCCTATAAAAGAAGAGGGTTTTTTAGTATTAATGCCCTATGGAAAAACAAGATAGCCGTCTTAGTTGGAGATTATTTATTGTCAAGAGGACTCTTGCTGTCTGTTGATAAGAAGGAATTTGAGCTCTTACGCATTGTGAGTCATTCAGTAAAATTGATGAGTGAAGGAGAGCTTCTTCAAATTGAAAAGGCAAGAAAACTGGATATTCAAGAAGCTGTATACTTTGACATTATCACAAAAAAAACAGCAACACTTATTGCATCTTGCTGTGCAACAGGTGCTCAGTCGGCCAAACAAAGTGAAGATGTGGTAGAAAAAATGAGGCTTTTTGGAGAAAAAGTGGGTATTTGCTTTCAGATTAAAGATGATCTTTTTGATTACGGTGATGGTAAAAATCTGGGTAAACCAACAGGTATAGACATCAAAGAGAAAAAAATGACCTTGCCGCTTATCTATGCTCTTTCTAATGCATCAAAAAGCGATCAGAGACGGATTATTCGTTTAGTAAAAAAGGACAAAATTACCAAAGGGGAGATTCAAGAGGTTATTGACTTTGTACTACAATCGGGTGGGATACAATACGCCACAAAAAAGATGAACGAATATAGGGAAGAAGCACTTGGGCTTTTAGATGTGTTTCCTGATAATGAAGCAAAGCATTCGTTGAAAAATTTGGTTTTATATACAACCGAAAGAAAAAAGTAAAATGAAACAGTTAATTTCAATAGGCATTGTAATGGCCTTTTTAATGGCATGTAATTCTGCCAAGGAAGAAAAAAAGGAAGTTTTTAAAAAGCCTGTAATAGAGAAAGTGTTGGAGTATTACCCAAATGGCTTAAAGAGAATGGAAGGCCAAAAGAGAGATGGGAAAAACCATGGGAAGTGGATTTATTATTACGAAAATGGATTCAAGTGGAGTGAAGGGTTTTTTATAGACGGATTGCGCTCCGGCTCAAGTATCATATATTACGAAAACGGAAAGCTAAAATTAGAAGGTCAATATAAAAAAGGAATCAAAGTTGGTGATTGGAAAGTTTACACTGAAGATGGAAAGTTTCTGGAAAAGATCAATGTTGATAAAATGCTTACGCGAAAAGATTCTATAGCACTTGAATTAATTCCGACTCCATAAGAATCTCTTTGTACATTCGTAAAAAAATAAGTCTTGATTCCACGCGATACGGTCGATGAAATTATAGCGGCTTCAAGAGTAGAAGAAGTTGTTGGTGAGCACGTGAATTTAAAAAAGCGCGGAGCTAATTTACTGGGTTTGTGTCCCTTCCATAATGAAAAAACCCCCTCATTTACCGTTTCTCCAACCAAAGGAATTTACAAGTGTTTTGGCTGTGGCAAAGCCGGTAGTTCTGTCAACTTTCTTATGGACCATGAGCATTACTCATATCCTGAAGCTTTAAGATATCTGGCCAATAAGTATAACATAGAGATAGAAGAAGAAGAGTTAAGTGCAGACGAAATAAGAAAGGGAAATGAGAAAGAAAGCCTGTTTCTTGTTTCCCAATTTGCTTCTGAATATTTTAAGCAGCAATTACACGAAAGCGAACAAGGAAAAGCAGTTGGCTTAAGCTACTTCAAAGAGAGAGAATTTCGTGAAGACATTATTGAAAAGTTTGGCCTTGGCTACAATCCTGATGAATGGAATGCATTAACTCAAGCAGCCCTGGATAAAGGGTATCATCTGGAATACCTTGAAAAAACAGGCTTGGCAATTGTTAAAGGAGATAAGCAGTTTGATCGCTTCAAAGGAAGGGTCATGTTTCCCATTCAAAATGTATCAGGTCGGGTCATTGCTTTTGGCGGTCGTACGCTATTGGCAGATAAAAAAGTTGCAAAGTATCTTAATTCTCCTGAATCGGATATCTACCATAAAAGCAAGGTGCTTTATGGCTTAAACTTTGCGAAGAAGAGCATCATTGAGCATGACAATTGTTTCTTAGTGGAAGGTTATACGGATGTGATTCGTATGCACCAGAGTGGTGTTGAAAATGTAGTTGCTTCTTCGGGGACTTCATTAACTGTTGAGCAGATCAGATTGATAAAACGCTACACGTCTAATATTACCATATTGTTTGATGGTGATACGGCCGGAATTAAAGCAGCATTTAGGGGCATTGACATGATTCTTGAAGAAGGAATGAATGTTAAGGTCTTGAATTTCCCGGAAGGGGAGGACCCTGATTCTTTTGCACGTAAGAATGATACGGAAACGTTAAAAAATTATCTTGCTTCTGAGGCTAGAGACTTTATCAGTTATAAAGCTTTAATGCTGCTTGGTGAAGTTGGTCAAGATCCGATAAAAAGAGCAGGTCTAATTAAAGAGATGGTAAGTAGTATTGCGCTCATTCCCGATCCAATTGCGCGTGCCGTCTATATTCAAGAATGTAGTTCATTAATGGATATTGATGAAAAAGCACTTCTTGCGGAGTTGAACAAAATAAGAAGAAACCGCTTGTCGAAAAGGATGGATAAGCAGACTCAGAACCAGCCTCCGGAAGAAGATGCTTTAGAATTTGAAATAAAAGAGAAGAAAGATTTGTCATTCAAGGGAAAGGAAATCTTTCAGGAAGAAGACATTATTAGAACCTTAGTCAAATTTGGAGATAGAGACATTACCATAACGGGCGATGAAGGAGAAAAGATCACTTTGAATGTTTCTCATTATATTGTTCATGAAATAGAAAATGATGGTCTCTCATTTCACGATAAGTTGTTTAACAAGATATACCATATCTATTTAGAGGCGATTAAGAGCGGAAAGAGTATGCAGGACGCTCAATTGGTCTCTCATGAAGACAAAACAATAAGTGAATTTGTCATTGCTTCATTATTGGAAAAATATGCCTTGAGTTTAAACTGGGAACAAAAGCACAATATCCTTACTGTAACCGAAGAAGACATGCTTGATAAAAAGGTACATAAGGGAATATGTTCATGGCGTTTGAATAGAGTAATGACTATGATCGAAGAGCGACAAGATCAGCTAAAAACGCAAAGTGATAACTTTGAGGGATTGATTAAAGAAATTGATAGTTTGATCAGTGCAAAGAAAGCACTAGCTAACGAGTTAGGACGAATCATCTTAAGGTAAACAATGGAAAAGTTGAGTGATATTTGGGATCTGATAAAGCAAAGTTTAGAATTTAAGCTCATTGATATTGGAGGACATTCCATTTCCATTTACAATTTAGTTGTCCTTGTCTTCATTTTGATTTTATTTCGTTTTCTCGTCAAATTGTTTGAGCGTTTAATTAAATCTCGCCTGGCTCAGAAAACTTGGATATCTAAGGGAAAAGAGCATGCATTCATTCAGATTAGTAAGTACCTTATTTATCTCATCGGTTTTATACTAGCTCTTGAAGCAATTGGCTTAGATACCACCACTATTATTATTGGAAGTTCCGCTCTGTTCGTGGGTTTAGGTTTTGGTTTGCAGGAAGCTTTTCGTGATTTTGTATCAGGAATTATTCTCTTGTTTGAAGGAGATGTGGTGATTGGAGATGTTGTGGAACTTGAGAACGGGACGGTTGCGGTGGTAAAAAAGATCAATCTAAGAACATCAAAAATTAGAACCAGAGATGGGATTATTTTAATTGTTCCCAATTCGCAATTGATCAATGATCGTGTTATTAACTGGAGCAATAGTAATAAGTTAACTCGATTTCATGTTGAGGTTGGAGTTGCTTATGGCTCTAATGTTGAGCTTGTAGAAAAACTGTTACTGGAAGCAGCAAATGAACTTGAGGTGATATCAAACCGAATAAAACCTTTTGTTCGTTTTACCGAATTTGGAAATTCATCTTTGGATTTTGAAATTCATTTTTGGACAGAAGAGGTATGGAGAATAGAAGATCATAAGAGTCGACTTCGTTTTTCTATTGATAAAAAGTTCAGAGAGAATAAAGTCACCATACCTTTTCCTCAGAGAGATGTACACTTTAAAAGCTCGGAAATAGCATTCACCAAAGAATGACTTTACAACAGTTGATAAGTCTAATTTCAAAGAGGTATAAGCAAATAAAGCAGCTTGTTAAATACCTTTTAAATCGCTTTTTGATATGGCGATACAGGCACATGACCGAGCGACAGTTCATCATTTTATTGAGCATTCTGGTTGGCTTTACTTCAGGACTGGCAGCGGTTTTTCTTAAAAATATGGTGCATCTGATTCAGGTTTTGATTGGATCGGATGCAGTTTCAAAGTATGAAAATTATCTATACTTCATTTACCCGGGAGTAGGCATTCTATTGACAGTACTTTTTATTAGGTATGTACTTAAAAAGAAAGTTGGACATGGGATACCATCGACATTGTTTGCCATTTCAAAAAAAGGTTCGCGTCTTCCACGGCAATCCACTATAGCATCTATTTTTACAAGTATGATTACAGTTGGGTTTGGTGGATCTGTAGGTCTAGAGGGACCTACAGTGGGTTCTGCAAGCGCTATAGGGTCAAACTTTGCACAGTGGGGAAGAATGAATTACAAGTACAGAACACTGATGCTCGGTTGTGGAGCTGCTGGAGCGATGTCAGGAATTTTTAATGCTCCTATTGCAGCCATTGTTTTTGCCTTGGAGGTCATTATGTTAGATTTAACCGCTAGTTCCTTAATTCCTTTATTGATGGCCTCAGTTTCAGCAGCTTTAACATCAACATTTATCTCTGGCGATGAAACACTTTTTAATATTCAGGTCTTGGAAAAGTTTACACTTTCTGATCTACCATTTTATCTTCTTCTTGGCGTGTTGACAGGTTTATTCTCAGCCTATTTTTCGAAGATTTATTGGTTTGTTGAAAACAAATTTGAATCTATTAAACGGAAAAGGAATCGTGTCATCATAGGGTCGGTGTTATTAGGAGTGATATTGTTCTTTCTTCCACCGCTTTATGGTGAAGGATTTGGTACAATTAAGCAATTGCTAAATGGTGACGAACTGAAATTATTAGAAGGAAGTTTCTTTTACGACTATGCCAACACGTCTTACATGGTTTTACTGTTTATTTTGTTGTTGGTTTTTGCAAAGGCCTTTGCTACTTCCATTACATTGGGGGCAGGAGGAGTAGGAGGAGTTTTTGCGCCTAGTTTGTTCATTGGATCAGCTATAGGTTATGTCTTTTCAAAACTCATTAACTTAATGGATTGGTTTACCTTATCTCAAAGAAATTTTACTTTAGTAGGAATGGGGGGAGTCATTGCCGGTATCTTGCATGCTCCATTAACGGCTTTGTTCTTGATTGCTGAAATTACAGGGGGATATGAACTGGTTATTCCTTTAATGCTCACCGCGGCTTTGTCTTTTCTAACTTCCAAATATTTTGTTCCCCATTCTCTTTATACCATGCAGCTTGCTAAAAGAGGGGAATTAATTACACACAACAAAGATCAGGCAGTACTTACTTTAATGAGTTTAAAAACCGAAGTGGAAACGGACTTCTTATGTGTTAAACCTGATGAAACTTTAGGTGATTTGGTAAAAACGGTTTCAAGGTCTAAACGAAACCTGTTTCCGGTAATAGGAGATAAAGGAGATTTAGTAGGAGTGGTACTATTGGATGACATACGTCAAATTATGTTTGAGCCGGATTTATATAAAAAGTTATTGGTTAAAGAAGTTATGGTGAGTTATGCTCAGCAACTCTCTTCTTCAGAGTCCATGGAATCGGTAATGCAAAAATTCAATATTTCAGGCGCATGGAACCTTCCGGTTATAGATAATGGACGCTATGTAGGTTTTGTTTCTAAATCAAAACTCTTTAATGCTTACAGGAAGGTCTTGCAAAATTTTTCGGATGAGTAAGAAATTAGATTAACTTCGTGGCATGCGTTTATTATTTCTCTTGTTTATTTTACCAATTGCACTAGTAGCTCAGGTACAGGTATTAAGTGGGATTCCGACAGATTTGGACAAAGAAAAAATTGTGTTTTTACAACATGAGCCGATTAAGATTACTGCCGACCCTAAGGAAAGTAAAGCTCAAAAATACGTGTATCATCGCCAAAAAACTCATAATAAAGTGATAGAGGAGTCGAATCAGGAACTATTGGTTGCAGCCATGTCTTATCCTTACAAATATGCTTTAGCATCATACTCAAGTTATAAGAATTTATACTCAGCTGGGTATAAATATGCCTTGGTAAGTAATGTGTATAGTAATGATTACTTGAAAAAGCATCCAGAGAAGGATGAGCTAATTGTATTTGAATATTTTATTTTAGACATGAAAAATGATGTCGCTTATAAAGTGTTCGAGATGGACGAAATGAAAGTTTATGACTCCAAGATGTTGATGCGCAAACTGAATAGAGAAATCAAAAAAGTCTACGAGAATTAATCTAATATCATAGCAGCACCAACCGTTTCATTAGTAGCCTCATCGATAAGAATCAAACTACCTGTTGAACGATTCCTTTTATAACTGTCAACAAACAAAGGCTTCGTCGTTCGAATCGCAATACGAGCAATATCATTCATTTGAATGGATTTGTCATCTTCAATCCTATGAAGTGTGTTAATATCCACCTTATATCTGATGTCTTTTACAATGCATCTTGCATCATTTGAAGTGTGTTTAATGGCGTATTTACCTCTGAGCATCAGCGGTTTTTCATTCAGCCAACAGACCATTAATTCAAGATCTTGCTTTACATCAGGTTGATTGTTTTCTCTAACAATCATGTCTCCTCTGCTGATGTCTATTTCATCTTCTAAAGTAAGTGTTACTGACATTGGAGCAAAGGCTTCATCCAGAGAACCATCAAATGTGTCAATGCTTTTAATTCTCGAGTTAAAGCCACTCGGCAAAACAGTCACCTCATCTCCGGCCTTGAAAATTCCTCCTGCAATCCTTCCGGCGTATCCTCTATAGTCGTGAAATTCATCTTTTTGTGGTCTTATTACGTATTGAACCGGTAGACGACAATCAATGTGGTTGTGATCACTTCCTATATGAATGTTTTCCAATAAATACATTAAGGTGGTGCCTTGATACCATGGCATGTTATCAGACTTATTAACCACATTGTCTCCTTTTAATGCACTGATTGGAATAAAGTGAACATCTTTAACGTCAAGCTTTGATGCAAAAGCTTCCACATCTTTTTTGATCTTTTGAAATACTGTCTCATCGTAATCTACCAAGTCCATTTTGTTGATGCAGAAAACAACATGAGGAATACCCAAAAGAGCAGAAATAAAGGTATGCCTCTGTGTTTGCTCAATAATACCTTTTCTTGCATCTACAAGAATAATAGAGAGGTTCGAGGTAGATGCTCCGGTCACCATATTTCTGGTATATTGAGTATGTCCCGGAGTATCAGCGATTATAAACTTCCTTTTTGGAGTTGCAAAATATCTATATGCTACATCTATAGTTATGCCTTGTTCTCTTTCAGATCTTAGTCCGTCGGTGAGCAGAGCTAGGTTTACATTTTCTTCTCCCTTTCTTCGACTCGATTCTTCGATGGCTTCGTATTGATCTTCAAATATTGATTTAGAGTCATACAGTAAGCGACCTATTAATGTGCTTTTTCCATCATCTACGCTACCGGCAGTTGAGAATCTTAGCAATTCCATGTCGAGATATGAATTTGTTTCCATTTTTAAGGATGAAATTTTTAGTTAAAAATAGCCTTGTTTCTTTCGATCTTCCATAGCCGCTTCAGATCGTTTATCATCAGATCTTGTACCTCGCTCTGTTGTTCTGGTAGACGCCACCTCTTCAATAATTTTTTCTAAGGAGTCAGCATCAGATTCTACGGCACCCGTACATGTCATGTCACCAATAGTTCTAAATCGAACGAGCATTTCATTCGTGTTTTCAGAATCTTTACGTTCAATAACATCGGATGCATACATAATCACACCATCTCGAACAAAAACATTCCTTTGGTGAGCAAAATACAGTGAGGGGATTTCAATTTTTTCAGCAAGTATGTATTGCCATACATCCATTTCAGTCCAGTTACTAATTGGGAAAACTCTGAAATTCTCACCAAAATGTTTCATGCCATTAAAAATGTTCCATAGCTCGGGTCTTTGGTTTTTAGGGTCCCACTGTCCGAATTCATCCCTATGAGAAAAAAAACGTTCTTTCGCTCTTGCTTTCTCCTCATCTCGTCTCGCTCCCCCAATTGCTGCATCAAACTTGTGCTCTTCAATAGCATCTAATAGAGTGACTGTTTGGAGTGCATTCCGACTTGCATTATAACCCTTTTCTTCTACAACTTTTCCTTGATCTATTGAATCTTGAACAGATGCTACAATGAGGTTGGCGCCAATTTTTTTAATGAATTGATCCCTAAATTCAATTGTTTCGGGGAAATTATGCCCTGTATCAACATGCATTAAGGAGAATGGGATATTGGCAGGATGAAATGCTTTTCTTGCAATATGTGCGCAGACAATAGAGTCTTTACCTCCCGAAAAAAGTAAAACAGGATTTTCAAACTGAGAAGCCACCTCTCTCATCACATAAATGGCTTCAGACTCTAATTCTCTTAGATGAGTTAGATTGTATGATCTCATGTTCCTAGATATTTGATTTTTGGGAGTATATAATTTAAAATTTCTTTTGCTGACTCTTCAACCGTTTTACCTTCCGTTTTGACAATCAAATTAGGCGAACCAGGAGCTTCAAAGGGTGCTGAAATACCTGTAAAGTCTTTAATCTCACCAGATCTTGCTTTGGCGTATAGACCTTTTACGTCTCTTTGTTCACAAACTTCTATTGGAGTGTCAACAAAAACTTCAATGAAATTTTTGTCTCCAATTATCGATCTTGCTAATTGTCTGATATTTTCTGTTGGACTAACAAAGCAATTGATTGTAATCACACCGCAATTGATAAAAAGCTTTGAAACTTCGGCAATTCTTCGAATATTCTCTGTTCTGTCTTCAACGCTGAAGCCAAGATTGTTGTTTATTCCTGTTCGTATATTATCACCGTCCAGCAATTGTGTTAATATTCCTCTATGGTGTAGCTCTCTTTCTATGACTTTTGCTAAAGTGGTTTTCCCTGAACCGCTTAGTCCTGTCATCCAAAGTGTAAAGCTTGTCTGATTTAAAAGTTTCTCCTTTTCAGATCGACTTAAAATCTCATCAAAGACAGAATAGATATTGCTTCCCTCATTTTTCATTCGGCCGGCAAATTTACACATTGTAAATAGGATTATAAACAATGCTTAGCATAATAGGGAGTATAAATAGTTTAAGAATGTCAGGTCAACTACCGATTTAATTAACTTTGAATTTCAAAATGGGTGAAGTGATTGAAATACAATCTCCAAAAATAGATCAGGTTGGCTTAATAGAACGTGCTTCTAAGTTTAAAACGAGAAGCATAAAAAAAGAGTCAAAAATTCAGGGTTTAAAGATGGCTTTGAACATGATTGACTTGACGACTTTGGAAGGCAGGGATACAGAAGGCAAGGTCAGGCAATTGTGTTATAAAGCCATGCATCTGCACGATAGTATTGATATACCTAATGTTGCAGCTGTATGTGTTTATCCGAATATGGTAAAAACAGCAAAGCTTTCCTTAGGAAGTTCAGGCATTAAAGTAGCTTCAGTTGCGACTGCTTTTCCAAGCGGAATGTCAAATACTGCTGTTAAAATTGAAGATACAAAAATGGCTTTGGACGCTGGAGCCGATGAAATTGATATGGTCATTTCGAGAGGGAAGTTTCATCAGGGTGATTATAACTTTGTATTTGAAGAAATTGCTCAAATCAAAGAAATCTGTGGCAAGACACGATTAAAAGTAATATTAGAGACCGGAGAGTTAGGTACAGCTGATAATGTTAGGTTAGCAAGTGATATTGCGATTCATGCAGGAGCGGATTTTATAAAAACATCGACAGGCAAAATATCCCCGGCAGCGACTATGCCAGTTACTTTACTTATGCTTGAAGCCATAAAAGATCATTATTTAAAAACGGGTCGTATGGTGGGCATGAAGCCGGCAGGTGGAATATCAGACGCGAAAACTGCGCTTCATTATTTAGTGATGGTTAAAGAAACCTTGGGGGTAAAGTGGTTGTCCAACGAATGGTTCCGTTTTGGTGCCAGCCGTTTGGCGAATGATATCATCCTGCAAATTCTAAAACAACAGAAGGGAGCATATCAGTCCCTGGATTATATTTCTAAAGACTAAGATACATGTCGAAAAAAGAAAATAGCTTTTCTCTAAAATTTGACGGGTTATGGGATTATGCACCCGCACCTGAGAGTTCAGGGCATATTCAAATCAATAAGAAATATGACTTATTCATCAATGGTGAGTTTGTCCAACCAAAGTCAAAAAAATACTTTGAAACAATAAATCCAGCTACCGAAGAAGTTATCGCTAAGGTGGCTGAAGCTAATAATGAGGATGTGAATGCTGCTGTCAATGCAGCTAAAAAAGCACATATAGAGTGGTCCTCATTACCAGCGAAAGAAAGAGGAAAATACATTTACAGAATAGCTCGATTAATTCAAGAAAGAGCCAGAGAGTTTGCCGTAATTGAATCGATGGATGGAGGAAAGCCGATAAAGGAAGCGCGTGACATTGATATCCCGTTAGCAGCTGCTCATTTTTTCTATTACGCAGGGTGGGCAGATAAATTAGATTATGCATTCCCCCATCGAAGGGTGGAATCATTAGGTGTGGCAGGTCAGATCATTCCATGGAATTTTCCATTATTAATGGCTGCATGGAAGTTGGCTCCAGCTTTGGCATGTGGTAATACGGTGGTCTTAAAACCCGCTGAAACAACTCCATTAACTGCACTGAAATTAGCTGAGCTAATCAATGATGCGGGTTTGCCTAAAGGTGTGGTGAATATTGTGACAGGTGCAGGAAAAACGGGAGCGGCAATCGTTAATCATAAAGACATAGATAAAATCGCTTTTACCGGTTCTACAGAAGTTGGTAAATTGATCCAGAAATCAATTGCAGGAAGCGGTAAAAAAGTGACGCTTGAATTGGGAGGAAAGGCTGCCAATATCATTTTTGAAGATGCACCTATTGATCAGGCTGTAGAAGGGGTGATCAATGGTATTTTCTTTAACCAAGGACATGTGTGCTGCGCAGGGTCTAGACTTTTTGTTCAGGAGTCCATAAAAGAAGAGGTGGAGAAAAAGTTAAAATTGAGACTGGAGACACTTATCGTTGGTGATCCACTTGACAAGAATACAGATGTTGGAGCCATTAATTCAAAGCAGCAGTTAGAAACAATTCATCATTATCTTAAAATTGCAAAAGAAGAAGGCTTAGAGAGCTTTACGGCCACCGATAAAATGCCAAAGAAAGGATTCTTTTGTGCTCCAACTTTATTTTTTGATGTGGCACAATCAAGTCGAATTGCTCAGGAAGAAATTTTCGGACCTGTATTGGCCATTCAAACATTTCGTACTGTTGATGAGGTGATCGAAAAAGCAAACAATACGCCCTATGGTTTGTCGGCCGGAGTATGGACAGATAAAGGTTCCAAGGCTTTTAATTTGAGCGGTCAATTAAAAGCAGGAGTAGTTTGGGCAAATACCTACAATAAGTTTGATCCGACTTCTCCTTTTGGAGGATATAAAGAAAGTGGTTTTGGTAGAGAAGGTGGCTTACATGGGCTGGAAGCATATTTAAAAATCAGTTGAAATGGCAGATAGAGTGGAAGTTTTAAAAACATACAAATTATTTATAGGCGGCCAGTTTCCTAGAACAGAATCAGGAAGATTTTATAAAGCCTTTTCCAAAAAAGGCGATTTGATGGCTAATGCTTGTTTAGCATCAAGGAAAGATTTTAGGAATGCGGTTGTAGCGGCCAGAAAAGCACAACCGAGCTGGTCAGGACGTTCTGCCTATAACATTGGACAGATTCTATATCGTATGGCCGAGCATCTGGAAGGCGCAAAACTTCAGTTTTCTGACTTAATTGCTCAAGAACAAGGTTTAAGTGCAAATCAAAGTCAATTGCAAGTTGAAAAGGCAATAGATCGGATCATTTACTTTGCTGGTTGGAGTGATAAATACCAACAGCTATTTAGTTCAGTTAACCCCGTTGCTTCAAGTCATTTTAACTTTTCAAGAATAGAGCCAACGGGAGTTGTAGCCTGTATAGGTAATTCTGATATGCCTTTTTTGGCTTTTGTATCTCTAATCGTCTCTGCCATTGTTTCAGGAAATACATTGGTTATTCTAGCTGGTGAAAAGCATGCCTGTTCAGCAATGACTTTTGCAGAGGTACTAAATAATTCTGATTTGCCAGGCGGAGTAGTAAACATACTGACCGGCCGGAAAGAAGAGTTAGATGAACATGCAGCGAAGCACATGGATGTTAACGCCCTTTTATTGATTGGGGACTCAGATAATCAAGATCAATTAATGAAGTTTGGAGCTGAAAATGTAAAAAGAGTAAGGTGTTATTCGACTCAAGAGCTAATGGCTGATCAATTTGAGAATCCTTATGTGATTCAAGATTTGACAGAAATTAAAACGACTTGGCATCCAATTGAGCAAATTGGAGGATCTTCTCCGGGATATTAGTAGTGGCAGAACAACAATTCATTAAAAGACATTTGGCCAAGACTATGACTTGGCGTATTGTAGGCACTATAGATACCATGATTATTGGCTGGTTAGTGTCAGGCAATTTGTTAATTGGCTTATCAATTGGCGGAACTGAAGTAATCACAAAAATGATCTTATACTTCTTGCATGAAAGAGTATGGTTTAAATACGGTTATCAGAAAGATGAAAACGATAAAGGGTTTATTTCCGTGAGAAGGCACTTTTTGAAAACAATAACATGGAGACTAGTAGGGACATTAGATACAATGACTCTAGCATGGCTAATTTCCGGAGACCCAATGATTGGTTTGCAGGTTGGAGGTATTGAAGTAGTTACAAAAATGATACTTTATTATCTGCACGAACGAGTATGGTATAGAACGAATTTTGGATTAAATGACTAACAGGGATATAAAAGAAAAGATTAAGGTTGCTATTGATGCAGCTTTCCAAGCGGGATTAGAAATACTGAAAGTGTATAAATCTGATTTTGCCGTAGAGCAAAAAGAGGATAAATCTCCTTTAACTGAAGCAGATAGAAGAGGGCATGAGAAAATTATGTCTTTGCTAGCCAATACAGGTATTCCTATTTTAAGTGAAGAAGGAAGAGAAATTCCTTACATAGAAAGGAAAGAGTGGAAATACCTTTGGATAGTCGACCCTTTAGATGGAACCAAAGAGTTTGTTAAGCGCAATGGGGAGTTCACAGTAAACATAGCTTTAGTTAAAGAAGGTAAACCAATTGCAGGAGTAATCTATGTTCCTGTCAAGGATACTTTGTACTTTGGTATAATTGGAATCGGAGCCTTTAAACAAGAGCAATTCTGTGATTATAAAGGTGCTAAATTGGAGGATATTATTTTATCAGCGCATAAACTGCCATTAAAAGTAGAAAGGCCATATACCATTGTTGGAAGTAGATCTCACATGTCTATTGAAACAGAAGATTATGTCGAGACGCGAAAAAAAGAGTACGGGGAGGTAGAGATTCTATCAGTTGGGAGTTCTTTAAAGCTATGTATGGTTGCCGAAGGTAAAGCCGATGAGTATCCCAGATTCGCTCCTACAATGGAGTGGGATACTGCAGCAGGACAGGCAATAGCTGAAGCTTCAGGGGCTAAAGTGTTGAATTGGGAAACAAAAAAATCGATGACCTATAACAGAGAAAATTTGTTGAATGATTGGTTTTTGGTGACCAAATGAAAAGTATAGTTTTGTAGAAGAAAGAAATAACAGTATGAGTAAAGTAGCATTAATAACCGGTGTAACAGGGCAAGATGGAGCATATTTGTCTGAGTTTTTATTAGGGAAAGGATATGAAGTGCATGGAGTTAAAAGAAGAAGTTCCTTGTTTAATACAGATCGAATTGATCACCTATACCAAGATCCACATGAAAAAAACGTCAAGTTTAAATTGCATTATGGTGATTTGACGGACTCTTCAAATTTGACACGTATTATTCAGGAGGTACAGCCTGATGAGATTTATAACTTAGCTGCTCAATCTCACGTTAAGGTTTCTTTTGAAACTCCTGAATATACAGCTAATTCTGACGCTTTAGGAACCTTAAGGATTTTAGAAGCAATTCGTTTACTTGGTTTAGCGGAGAAAACGAAATTCTATCAAGCGTCAACATCAGAACTTTATGGTAAAGTTCAAGAAGTTCCGCAAACTGAAAAAACTCCTTTTTATCCAAGGAGTCCATACGGTGTGGCGAAGCTTTACGGTTTCTGGATTGTTAAGAATTACCGTGAAGCATATAATATGTATGCTTGTAATGGTATTTTGTTTAATCATGAAAGCCCTTTACGAGGTGAGACTTTTGTTACCAGAAAAATTACTCGAGCTGCGGCTAGAATAAAATTAGGCATGCAAGACACAATGTATCTAGGTAATCTTGATGCGAAGAGAGATTGGGGACATGCTAAAGATTACGTTATTGGGATGTGGTTGATGCTTCAGCAAGAGACTCCTGATGATTATGTTCTAGCAACTAATAAGACAATAGAAGTAAGAGAGTTCGTTACAAAGGCATTTGGCAACCTTGATATAGAAGTGGAATGGAAAGGTAAGGGTGTTGAAGAAATGGGTATCAATAAAGCAAATGGACAAACAATAGTTAAAGTAGATCCCAAATATTTTAGGCCCACTGAAGTGGACTTGTTAATTGGTGATGCAACGAAAGCAAAAATTGAGTTGGGCTGGGAGCCTACTTTTACAGTTGATGATCTGATCAAGGACATGGTAGAAGCTGATTTAGCTCTATTTAAAAGAGATAAATACCTAATGGAAGGTGGGCATAAAGTATACGACTTTCATGAATAAAGAAGCTAAAATATATGTTGCCGGACATAGAGGAATGGTCGGTTCAGCAATAGTCAGAAAGTTAGAAGCTGAAGGTTACGATAACATTGTTTATCGCACGTCTTCTGAGTTAGACTTAAGAAATCAGGATGCAGTCAATCAGTTTTTTGAGGTAGAAAAACCGGATTATGTTTTTTTAGCTGCTGCAAAAGTGGGTGGGATTCATGCTAATAATGTCTATCGTGCCGAATTTCTTTATGATAACTTGATGATTGAGGCCAATATTATACATGCCGCCTATTTGAATAAGGTGAAAAAGCTCTTATTTCTTGGCTCATCTTGCATTTACCCTAAGCTGGCTCCTCAACCATTAAAAGAAGAGTATTTATTGACAGATGAGTTGGAGTATACCAATGAACCATATGCAATCGCAAAGATTGCCGGAATCAAGCTTTGTGAGAATTATAGAAAACAATATGGTTGTAATTTCATTTCTGCTATGCCTACTAATTTGTATGGGCCAAATGATAATTATGATTTAGACAATTCACATGTGCTGCCGGCTTTACTTCGTAAGTTTCATACTGCGAAAATAAAGGGACATTCAACTGTTGAAATCTGGGGTTCAGGTTCTCCAAAGCGTGAGTTTTTACATGTCGATGATTTGGCAGATGCTTGTTTTCAATTGATGCAGAAATACGAGGGAGAAGAATGGTTTAATATTGGTACAGGGGAAGACATTTCAATAAAAGATTTAGCTTTATTGATAAAAAAAGCTGTCGGATATACAGGAGATTTGGTTTTTGACTCTTCAAAGCCAGACGGTACACCTAGAAAACTGATGGATGTTTCTAAGTTACATGCTATTGGATGGAAGCATCAAATTAGCTTAGAAGATGGCGTAAAAAGTGTTTATGAAGAAGTCAAGGACATGGACTTTTAAGCTTGAGCAATTTTATCTAATTGTATTTGTCCTTTTTACTTTTCATGAAACATATGGGCAACAGCAAAATATACCAATACAGCATTTTTACCAGATAGATCTTGAAAAGGAATGGGTCAATGCAAGTGGATATAAGCTCACGAGTTTTCAACCACTTTTACAAAGTAGAATAGACCATAAGACATTACAGACATTTAATTTCCCGGATTCTAAAAGGAAGTGGTTGTCAAAAAAGCTTTTTCATGAGCATTTTATTCAGTATGATTCATCTGAAATTCAATTTTTTATAGACCCTATTTGTAATTTTGAATCGGGTTCAGATTATGGAAGAAATGAGCGAGATGTTAATCATTATATTAATACAAGAGGTTTTCAACTCAGGTTGAACTTAGGACAAAAACTGTCAGCACAAACAGCATTCAGAGAAACGCAGGCTAATTTGGTGTCATACATTCATGATCGAACTCTTAGGTCGCGAGATGCGTATGGTCAGGGAAGAGTAAAAACATTTGGCGATGATGGATTTGACTTTAGCATGGCAACATCGGCAATTTCGTATAGCCCATCTTCAAATATTAACATTCAGATAGGCCACGGTAAGCACTTTATTGGGCAAGGTCATCGTTCCTTATTACTGTCGGATCAATCATTCAGTTACCCTTTTTTAAGATTAAATACATCATGGTTGGGAGGAAGATTGAATTATCAGAATTTGTATGCCATTTTTCAAGATATAATTCGATTGGATTCTGATTTTGAAACTGAAGGACTTTTTGTAAGGAAAAGAGGAAGCTTTCATTTTTTGGAGTTTGGTGTCAACGAAGACTTATCTGTCGGACTATTTGAAGGTACCGTATGGCATGATTTGGACACATTAGGCAATCATCAGGTAGGACTTAATTATTGGTTGCCAATAGTTTATTTGAACTCTATATTGGGAACTAACTTAAATGAAAATGAAAGTACGGTAGGACTCAACTTGAATTATAGAGGACTTAAGAATTTCAACCTATACGGTCAACTGGCAAGTTATGGATGGCAAGATATAGAGGCAAGTTTTCAGTTAGGAGCAAAGTATTATCCGGATTTCTTACCAATAAGACTACAAATAGAATACAACTCGCTAGGTGCACAAAATCTGACTGGGCTTTACACTCATTATAATGCAGCCCTGGATCATCCTCTTGGAGCCAATGCAGAGGAATACCTGGCCAGTTTGGTGTACAAAGAAGGCAGATGGTTGACAAGTTTTCAGGCTAATCTGATTCAGCATACTAAGGCTACTATTAAATATACAGAACTAAGGCAGTCTTATATCGTTAATCCAAGTTCAAGAATGACATTGACAGGTGGCATACGTTTTCGTGAAAGAACGGTTGATAATGCCGAGACACTTTATTATTTCATCGGTTTAACGACTAACTTACAGAATCTCTATTTTGACTACTAATTAAATTATATTTGTTGAGTCAAGAATTGATATGGCAATAGCGGCTGCAATAATGATTTCTTTCTTTATAGTGCTTTTCGCAACACCTTCATTTATTAAGGTTGCTGAAATAAAGCATTTATTTGACGAACCTGGAGAACAAAGAAAGCTTCACACGACAAATATTCCTTCAATGGGAGGAATTATGATTTTTGCAGGTACGCTTTTCTCCTTTTTTATTTGTTACCCATCAGAGGATATCGGTTATATCAAGTATTTGGTGCCAAGCATATTAGTTCTTTTTTTTATTGGGATTAAAGATGATATTATTGGAACTGCTCCAGTGAAGAAATTAATTGGCCATCTTCTTGTTGCATTCATCATGGTGCTTATGGCTGAGATAAAAATTACCAGTTTGTATGGAATTTTTGAAGTAAGAGAACTTCCGGAATGGGCAAGTATTTCCTTATCCATTTTTACGTTTGTGGTTATCATCAATGCATTTAACTTAATAGATGGTGTAGATGGCTTGGCAGGTGGAGTCGGATGTATAGCCTCAGTAGCATTTGGCATTTGGTTTCTTCTCTTAGGAAGTATGGTAGATGCTATTATTGCATTTTCATTGGCCGGTGCTTTGATTGGCTTTTTAAGATATAATTTTCATCCTGCAAATATTTTTATGGGAGATTCGGGTTCTTTAACCGTTGGTTTGATCATCTGCGTTCTAGCTATACGAGTAATAGAGTTTAAGCCTGATGTAGTTCCTGAGGATCTAAAATGGATATCAAGACCAATATTGGCGATGGCTGCACTGTCTTATCCCTTATTAGACACGTTTAGAATTTTTGTATATAGAATGTTAAAAGGAACCTCTCCTTTTCAGGCAGATAAAAACCATATTCATCACCGCCTAATATACTTAGGACTAAATCACGCTCAAACAGTAGGAGTCATCTACTTATTTAATGTTCTTTTGATCTCGGCTGCTGTATTAATGAAAGGAGTAAACACGAGCATTACTTTCTTGGTATTAGCGTTGATTGTTTTCTTACTAATGGGGCTATTGTTCCTCTTACCGGTAAAAAAGAAGAGTAGAGACACTAAAATATGAGATGCTTAATAAGTATCATTCTTTTCGCTAAATGTTTTATACTTAAAGGCCAAATCAATCCCTTGGTAAATTCCGGTCTCGATTTAGGAAAATCGGCCTTTGTTTATAAAGAATCTAAGGATTTTACCGCTCTTAAGTCTTCATTTTACAACAATGACAGCTTAGACTTTTTATTTAATTCATTGCACAAGGCCAGCAAATTTCAAATTAGCCCCGCTTTTGAAGCACATTTAGGAGGAGCTAATTCCAAAGAAAAATTTAGCCGCCTTTTAGGAGCCGGATTTTATACAAGAATAGATGCAAAGCAAAAGTTGAAAGTAGGATTGGATTATGTTTATTTCAATGGCACTTTGCCGAATTATCAGGAAAGAAGCATAAACAATAGTCAAGTTTTTCCTTCTTCAGGGCGTGACTTTGGGTCAAATAATTTTGAAACACATTATGTCAATGCCTTTGTCAATTTTAAGGCAAAAAAGTATTTTGATTTTGAATTGGGTTATGGAAGACAATTTATTGGGGATGGGTATCGATCGGTTTTGCGCTCAGATTTTGCAAATGCTTCACCCTACTTTAAAATCAATACGCAATTTTGGAAAGTAAAATATACTAATCTCTTTGCCATACATCAAGATATCTTCAATGTCGAGGAAAGTCCTAATGATTACAGAAAAAAATATTCTGCAACGCATTTCTTAGATTGGCAAATAACAAAATGGATATCTCTTGGACTATTTGAGACAATCATATGGCAGCATGAAGAAGGAAAGTATAAGCGTGGAGTTGATGTTAATTATCTAAACCCGTTTATTTTTTACCGACCAATAGAATTTTCTACCGGATCTTCAGATAATGTTTTAGTGGGTACAAACATTAAATTCACCGTGCTTAAAAAGCAGATTTTCTATTTTCAGGCATTGCTTGATGAGTTTTTGTTGAGCGAGTTGCAAGCAGATTTTAATCAATGGAGAAACCCTAATCAAAACATCAGATCAGGATGGTGGGCTAACAAGTATGCGCTCCAAATTGGTTGGCGTTCAATTGAGCTGTTTCAGCTTAAGGGCTTAGATACTCGTATCGAATTTAACATGGCTCGTCCTTTTACATACGCGCACTCAAGTCCTACTCAGTCATATAGCCATTATAATCATTCTTTAGCTCATCCCTTGGGGGCTAACTTTGAGGAATTGCTTTTTATTGCTCAATACTCCAAAGAGGATTGGTACATACGTTTACATCTAAATCAAACGAAACAGGGCTTGTCAGCCATTGGAGAGAATTTTGGAGAAAATTTGCAAGCATCCAACGTGAGTAGAAGCAAGGAGTATGAGAACAAGGTATTACAAGGAACGTCCAATATTGTTAGGTTTATAGACATCGGCTATTCAAAGAGAGTATTTTCTAGAACAAATACATTTGTTCAGTTGGGTTATCGCTACCGTAAAGAGACATTGGGGCAAAATGAGTTTGAGGATCAGTTTTTCTATGTTAAAATGACTTCAAATCTCTTCAATAGATATTTTGATTATTAAATAGAGAACTCTTTAAGGATTAATTAATTTTGTGCCTTAATTTATTCACCATGCAGGTGACTACCAGTAAGAATATAGCACTACCAATAATAAAAAATAAGATAGTCGATTATGCCGCTTTCTATAAAACGCGACTAGCTTCATTGGTTGTTTTTTCAGCAGCATTGGGCTATTTGATTGCGGCAAATGGGGATATTTCTTGGTATAAGTTATTGATGCTTAGCTTGGGTGGATTTTTAGTAACAGGATCTTCTAATGGCTTTAATCAAGTCATGGAAAGGGAGTTTGATAAATTGATGGAGCGTACAAAAAACCGTCCTGTAGTTACCGGTAGAATGAGTATTAGAGAGGCGTATGTAGTGGCATCGTTATCGGGAGTTTTTGGATTAGTCATTTTATGGACTCAGCTTAACCCATTGGCAGGTGTTTTAGGAATCTTTGCACTTTTTCTTTATGTGGTCATTTATACACCATTGAAACGAATAAGCCCCTGGGCAGTTTTCGTAGGAGCATTTCCGGGAGCTATTCCTCCCATGTTAGGTTATGTGGCCTTTACCGGACAATTTGGTCTTGAGCCGGGTTTGTTATTTGCACTCCAATTCATGTGGCAGTTTCCTCATTTTTGGGCCATTGCTTGGAAGGCGGATTCAGATTATAAGAAAGCAGGGTTTAATTTATTGCCTTCATCAGGTGGAAAGGATCAAACAACAGCTTTTTTGATTTTGCTGTATACGCTTTTTATGATAATGATAAGCATACTCCCATTGGCTTTTAAAATTGTCAACGCAGTTTCGACCATTTTGTTTCTTATAGGTGGTGCAATTATGTTATGGCCTGCCATTCAGTTATTTCAGGAGCGATCAGATAAGGCTGCTGCCAGAGTCATGTTTGCATCCTTTATTTATATCCCTATTGTTTTACTGGCTTGGTATTTTGGAAAAATGTAATAGATAAGAGAAATGGAGAAAGCATTGGAAATAGAACTGGAAGAAAAGTTAAGAACAGAAAAGGAGCTTAAGCGACAAAAAGTAGCTAAGCCCTTGCTTTGGTTTGGTATGGCAAGTATTGTTATGCTTTTTGCCGGTTTAACCAGTGCTGTTATTGTTCGTAAAGGTGATGGGAATTGGCTGGAGTTTGAATTACCATCTATGTTTTTAAATAGCACTGCTGTGATACTATTAAGCAGTATCACACTGATTTACGCTTATCTGATGGCTAGAAAAGATAAATTACAAGCATTAAAATTGGGGCTTTCAGTTACATTACTCTTGGGGGTTTTATTTGTCGTTTTTCAGCTTATCGCATATGGTCAGCTTTATGAAGGTGGCATCTTTATGACAGGTCCGGGTCATAATGCTTCAGGTTCTTTTCTTTACATTATTTCATGGGTGCATATTGCCCATTTAATAGGAGGGATAATCTCCTTGGTAGTAGTACTTTTTAATGCTTTTAGAGAGCAATACAACTCAAAAAATTTATTAGGTTTGCAACTGTGTTCCATATATTGGCATTTCTTAGGTGCTCTATGGATTTACTTGTACGTATTTTTTAATGTAATTATTTAAAAATCAATATGGCTGGATCAACTACTACCGTAGATAGAAAAACACTTTGGTCAGGCGGTTCTTCGCCTTTTGGAGTGAGTTATGGAAAAATCATGATGTGGTTTTTCCTTATATCCGATGCATTTACTTTCTCAGGACTACTGATTTCTTATGGATTTATGCGCCACCGATTTGAGGAGATATGGCCAAAGGCGGAAGACGTGTTTACGCACTTTCCTTTCCTTCATGGCGATCATCCTTTACTTTATGTTGCCTTAATGACGTTTATTCTTATCATGAGTTCTGTAACCATGGTATTGGCTGTAGAGGCAGGGCATCGAATGAATAAAAAAGGGGTCATTCTGTGGATGGCATTGACTATAGTGGGTGGTTTAATCTTCGTTGGTTCCCAAGCATGGGAATGGTATCACTTTATTCATGGAACAGAGGCAGGAGCTTTCCAATTGGCAGATGGTACTATTGCGCATTGGGCAAATGAAGCCATGACGGCTTTAAAGTTGCCGGGCGGTATGGAATTGACAGGTGCGGAAATGTCTGCTGCATTGGAATCTGCTAAACATATTCATGGGGCCAATTTAACAGTCAACGAATACGGTGTCCCACTGTTTGCCGACTTCTTTTTCTTTATTACGGGCTTCCACGGAACTCACGTATTTTCGGGTGTAGTATTGAATTTTATCATTTTTGTGAATGTATTGAAAGGAACTTATGAGAAAAGAGGGCATTACGAAATGGTTGAAAAAGTAGGCTTGTACTGGCACTTTGTAGATTTGGTATGGGTATTTGTATTTACCTTCTTTTATTTGGTTTAATCATAAAATAAGAAAGAAATGGATTTTGATAGAACAGCGGAATACGTACAGCATCATTCAGAAGAAGAAGGCAAAAAACAAAGAAAAGTCATTTGGAAAATATTCTGGCTTCTACTGATTGTTACCGGAGTTGAAGTTACTTTAGGTTTAGTTTGGCAGGACATGGGTTTAGCCTGGCCATTTGTTAAGTGGACTTTTATTTTATTGACACTGGTCAAAGCTTTTTACATTGTTGCATATTATATGCACTTAAAACATGAATTCAAGAATTTTATCTACGCAGTTATCGCTCCATATGCGGTTCTAGTCATTTATCTTATTATTATGCTATTGGCTGAAGCCGTTTACCTTAATGAGGTGGATAAAGTAATGTAACTGCATGAACAAACGATCTGTTAAGAAGGTAGTAATTCTAGTAGCCATACTTTTACTACCTTCTTTGTTTTATCTCTTTCTTTATACAGGTTCAAATAACTTTAAAAGGTTGCCGATATACGGACCTAAAACGCTTACTGAAGCAGGAGATACGATTTATCATACCATTCCTCCGTTTAGCTTTCAGAATCAATTGGGTGAAATCGTAACAAAGCAGAAGTATAGAGGTAAGATATATGTAGCTGATTACTTCTTTACGAAGTGTCCAACAATATGTCCACAGATGTCTACACACATGCTCGAACTTCAAAAGCATTTTTATGACAGAAAGGATTTTGCATTGCTTTCGCATACATGTGACCCGGAGAATGATTCAATTCAGGCACTTAAAGCCTATGCCAAAAAAGTGCATGCCAGAGAGGAGGTATGGGACTTTGTTACCGGTAAAAAGGAAGCACTCTACGATCAGGCCTTTAATGGTTATTTCATTAACGCTCTACCTGATGAAATTGCTCCGGGCGGCTTTTTACACTCACAATTTTTAATTTTAGTAGATAAGAAGGGTCGAATACGTGGCTATTTTGATGGAACAAGTACCTCAGAGGTGAATGACTTGATGGATGCCATTGAAATACTCTATACAGAAGAATTTGCACCATTAAAGCAAAAGAGATAATGAAAATTCAGTTTGGCCGTTTATTCGTAGTAGTTATTTCTATACTACTTCCTATTATAGTAGCTGCACTTTACTTATTGCCAAAAGAGAGTGTTTTAATTGATGAGATAAAGTTTTTGCCAAAGTTGAATGCTATTATTAATGGACTAACCTCTTTAATTCTAATCATGGCTTTTGCGGCTATAAAGAATGGTAAACGAGTGCTTCATGAAAAGTTGATGTTTTCTGCTTTAGGTTTATCAGTCGTTTTCTTGCTTTCTTATGTTGTTTATCATAGTGTGGCTCCGTCTACAACTTATGGGGGAGAAGGGATGATGAGAAGCATTTACTATTTTGTTTTGTTGACACATATCGTATTGGCAGCCGTTATTGTTCCCTTAGTTTTAATCAGTGTGTCAAGGGCTCTATCACAGCGTTTTGATAAGCACAAGAAAATTGCCAGAATTACCTGGCCGCTTTGGTTGTATGTTACTTTAACAGGGGTGATTGTTTATCTCATGATTTCGCCTTATTACTAATATTGGAATTCATAGAATTGCTGAGTAAATTTGCAACGTGAAAAGACTTCTTAGTTTTGTTTTGGTATCGCTTTTTATAGTGTTGTTCTTCCAAGAAGCTGATGCACAATGTTCAATGTGTAAAGCCGTATTGGAATCAAACATGCAAAGTGGAGAAGAGTCGGTTGGTAAAGGAATAAATAGTGGAATCATTTACATCATGTTTGTTCCTTATGCCTTGTTGGGAGTGATTGGGTACTTTATGTATAAACATTACGTTAAGGTTAACAAAGTTTAGTTCTTTAAATATTTTATCAAGAAAGGTGGAGGGACAGGCCCTGTGAAACCTTGGCAACCGCTTTTAGAAAAGGTGCCAATTCCTGTTTCGCCAATTGTGGCGGATGAAGATAAGTTCGAAACGACATTTAAAACCCTTGTCATGCTGAACAGAAGCTTCAGAGACAAGGGTTTTTTAATTGAGTAGATTATGGACATAAGAAAAGTATTAGAAAAAAAAATATTGGTTTTAGATGGTGCAATGGGTACCATGATACAACGTCATAAGTTAGAAGAAGAAGATTTTCGGGGCGATCAATTTAAAGATCACCACATGCCACTTAAAGGCAATAATGATCTTCTTTCTATCACCCAACCACAGATTATAAAAGACATTCATGCAGAGTATTTCAACGCAGGCTCTGATATTGTAGAAACCAACACTTTTTCAGGCACATCTATCGCACAAGCCGATTATGGACTTGAAAATGCGGTGTATCAATTGAATTATGAATCTGCGAAAATTGCAAAAGAAGTTGCACAAGAATATACAGCTAGAACACCTGAAAAGCCTAGGTTCGTTGCAGGATCTATAGGCCCGACAAATAGAACTGCTTCCCTTTCACCGGATGTCAATCGACCTGAATTCAGGAACACCTCTTTTGATGAATTGAAAACAGCTTATTACGAACAAGCAAAAGGACTTGTTGAAGGTGGAGTAGATTTATTACTCGTTGAGACCGTTTTTGATACATTAAATTGTAAAGCAGCCTTGTTTGCAATTTCTACCTATTTTGAAGATACTGGCAAGGAGGTACCAATCATGGTTTCAGGAACCATTACAGATGCGAGTGGAAGAACTTTATCAGGACAGACGGCTGAGGCTTTCCTGATTTCCATAAGTCATTTGCCTTTATTAAGTGTAGGTTTTAATTGTGCTTTAGGAGCAAAAGAGTTACGTCCCTATTTAGAACAGATTGCGACAAAAACAGAGTTTTATGTTAGTGCCCATCCTAATGCCGGTTTGCCCAATGCTTTTGGTGAGTATGATCAAACGGCGGACCAAATGGGAGGTTTCATTGAAGACTTCATTCAAAGCGGCTTTATTAATATTATTGGAGGATGTTGCGGAACGACACCGGATCACATTTCGGCCATTGCAAAGATCGCTGAAAAATACCCTCCAAGACTTCCTAAAACAATTGAGCAGCTTCCAAAGTATAGTGGCTTAGAGCCATTGACAATTTACAAGGAAAGTAATTTTATTAATGTAGGAGAGAGAACCAATGTGACTGGTTCAGCTAAGTTCAGAAGACTCATCAAAGAAGAAAACTATGAAGAAGCACTTTCTGTGGCTTTGCAGCAAGTGGAAGGAGGAGCTCAAATTATAGATGTCAATATGGATGAAGGCATGTTGGACTCTGAAGAAGTAATGAAAACATTTCTCAATCTCATCGCTTCAGAACCCGAGATTTCGAAGGTGCCGATCATGATCGACTCCTCCAAGTGGTCTGTTATTGAGGAAGGATTAAAATGTGTTCAAGGGAAGTCTATTGTAAATTCAATCAGTTTAAAAGAAGGCGAAGAGCAATTCATTAAGCAAGCAACATTAATTCGTAGATATGGTGCTGCCGTTATTGTGATGGCCTTTGATGAAAAGGGACAGGCTGATAATTATGAACGTCGTATTGAAATTTGTAATAGGGCTTATAAAATATTGACTGAGCAAGTTAAATTTCCGGCTTGTGATATCATTTTTGATCCCAATATTCTTACAGTTGGAACAGGTATAGAAGAACACAATAACTATGCGGTTGACTTTATAGAAGCAACAAAGTGGATCAAAGAAAATCTACCTGGCGCGTTAGTTAGTGGAGGAGTAAGTAATGTTTCATTTTCATTCAGAGGGAACAATGTGGTAAGAGAAGCAATGAATTCTGCTTTCTTGTTTCATGCTATCAAGAATGGATTGGACATGGGAATAGTAAATGCAGGAATGATCGAAGTCTATGACGATATTCCTAAAGACCTGTTAGAGCATGTTGAAGATGTATTACTCAATAGGCGTGAGGACGCTACAGAACGATTGACTGATTTTGCCGAAACGGTAAAAGGTTCAGGAAAGTCAAATCAGAAGAGCGAGGAATGGCGAGATGCAAGTGTTCAAGAGCGTTTGAGTCATGCTCTGGTAAAGGGAATAGTAGAACACATTGAAGCGGATACTGAAGAAGCAAGACAGCAATACGATAAACCTCTGCAGGTTATTGAAGGTCCCCTGATGGACGGAATGAATGTAGTAGGGGATCTTTTTGGTAGTGGAAAGATGTTCTTGCCACAAGTAGTTAAGAGTGCTCGAGTCATGAAAAAAGCCGTTGCCTACCTCTTACCTTATATAGAAGAAGAAAAAGAGAGATCCGGGGATGTAGCAAAAAGTACGGGAAAGATTTTAATGGCGACCGTTAAAGGAGATGTGCATGATATCGGTAAAAATATTGTGTCAGTTGTTTTAGCTTGTAACAATTATGAAGTGATTGACCTCGGTGTCATGGTGCCGGCAGAAAAGATTTTGCAAGAAGCAAAAAAGCACCAAGTCGACTTAATTGGATTAAGCGGACTCATTACGCCCTCGCTTGACGAAATGGTACACATTGCTAAAGAAATGAAGCGTCAGGATTTCACAACACCTCTTTTAATTGGAGGGGCAACAACATCAAAGGCGCATACAGCTGTCAAAATCGCTCCTGAATACGGCTCTCCGATAGTTCATGTTTTAGATGCATCAAGAAGTGTTCCTGTGGCAGGTCATTTATTATCAGGGCATAAGGAGCAACATAAGCAGTACTTAGATGATTTAAATAAGGAGTATGCATTTATTCGGGAGCAACATGATAAGAAAAAGGCCTTTAAGAAAATGATTAGCCTTGAAGAGGCACGTTCAAATCGTATGCAAATAGACTGGGACAATTACCAGTCAACGCCCCCTCAGTTTACAGGAACAAAAGTCTTTGATAATTATTCAATAGCAGAATTAAGAGAATACATTGATTGGACGCCATTCTTTTCAACATGGGAACTGGCGGGAAGATATCCCAAGATATTAGATGATGAGAAGATAGGCGCCGAGGCAAGGAGCTTGTTTAAAGATGCTAATCATATGTTAGACCAAATAATACAGGAGAATTGGTTGTTGGCAAAAGGGGTATTTGGCTTTTGGCCGGCATATCAAAATGGCGATGATATTGCTTTATGTAATGAAGATGGAGAGATGTTTGCAACACTTCATACTTTGAGACAACAAGGGAAAAAGGCAGAGGGTATAGCTAACCTGGCATTAGCCGATTTCATCGCACCAAAAAATGGAAAACTTTCTGACTTCATAGGTGCTTTTGCGGTAACTGCCGGAATAGGAATAGAAAAGAAGCTCAAAGAGTTTGAGAAAGAACATGATGATTACAATAGCATCATGCTCAAGGCTTTGTCAGACCGCTTAGCAGAAGCATTTGCTGAACGTTTGCATGAGAGAGTAAGAAAAGAATTCTGGGCATACTCAAAAGATGAGGTCATGGATGCAGAGGCCTTAATCGCTGAAAAGTATCAGGGGATTCGTCCTGCTGCCGGTTATCCGGCCTGTCCGGATCACACTGAGAAAGAAAGCATCTTTTCATTGTTAGAGGCAGAGTCTATAGGAATTAGTTTGACAGAAAGTTTTGCCATGTTGCCAACGGCATCTGTGAGTGGGTTGTATTTTTCGCATCCAAAATCCAAGTATTTTGGTTTAGGGAAAATTGAAAAAGATCAGGTAGAAGATTATGCGAAAAGGAAGAAAAAGTCAGTTGCAGAAGTTGAACGTTGGTTAGGCCCCAATTTAAACTACTAGACTATCTTTTAAGTGTAATGATGCCTTTCTTTATGAAAGGTTTCCCGTTTTTCTGTCCACTCACTTGATAGATGTAAGTGTCATTTCTCGCATCCGAGCCATTAGGTAATCGCCCATCCCAGTAACCATAAATGCCACTCCACTGATGAATAAGATTACCGGACTTATTAAATACGCTTACCTCAAGATGTTCTAAGGCATCATCCTCAATTATAAAGATATCATTCACACCGTCCTGATTAGGAGTGAAAATATTAGGAATTACAATGTGTATCTCTTCTTCTTGAGCAGGAGCTTCAGTAGGAGCGTCTTTTGCTATTGTCGACTCTGCACTTGACTCTTCTATTTTGCTTTTGCCTAGACTTTCTTGCTCTTTCTCTACAACTGAATGAGCTTCAGTTTGAAGAGTAGTTTCAGTATTCATATCTATACCTTCTGAAAGTACATGCTCATCAGTAGAAGTCGAAGCATTATTTTCAAGCTCCTCTTGTGTTTCTTCTATAATTTTCTCTGGTTCTTCAGCAGTTTGATCTTCTGCATTAACAAGTGGTGATTCAGAAACTCCTTTTTCTTTGTTTGCAGGGCTTTGTTCTTCAACTTCGTCCGATGTAACCAAATCCTCTTTCTTACCTAGTTGCTGAATTTGTTCAACTGCATGATCAGACTGTATTGAGTTCTCATTTTCTTCTTTGATAGTGGCTGGTTGCTCATTATGAAGGGTCTTCTTTTGTTCTGAGCTTTCCTCTGCCTTTCCATTGAATAGATAGTAGCCTCCAATGGTGAGTCCAACAATACCGATAGAAACAATTGCAGTTAACATTTTTGTGCCTGAAGCACTTGCGATAGAAGAAAATTTAGAACCGAGTGTTGACCCTGTGTTTGCTGACCCCATTTTGAGCCCTGACTGAACGCCAGACCATAATGAACCATCAACAGGAGCTTTGTAGTTGCCCAAGCCCTCTTTAAACAATTCCGCTATTTTATCTTTTTCTTCCAATCGTCTTTAAAATTCAATTTTCAATTGCTCTAATCTTTTTTGAAGAAGAGACCTTGCTCTGGAGTACTGAGATTTCGATGTATTTTCAGAAATCTCAAGCTCAGCAGCAATCTCTTTATGGGAATAACCTTCTATGGCATACAAGTTAAAAACCGTTCTATAACCGGTAGGTAACTGTTTAACCAATTGCATTAAGTCTTCTTCATGCAATTGGCCTTCAATTTTTTGATCTTCCTTAAGCAGAAAACTCACGTCATCAACATTGAGGTTGAAGCGCTCATTTTTTATCTTTCTCAAATGATCAAGTGCCGTATTCACCATAATACGTTTAATCCATCCTTCTAAAGAACCAGAACCTGTGAAAGAATTTATCTTACTAAAAACCTTCACAAATCCATCTTGAACAATGTCCTGAGCTTCTTCATAGCTGTCTGCGTACCTTAAACAAACACCCATCATGAGATTGACATGCCGATCAAAGAGCAATTTCTGTGCTTGCTCTCGATGTGCTTTACAGCCTTGTAGCATTTCCTCCTCATTCATTCCTTTTTTCTCAGACTTCGCCAAGTGACTTGATGTATAGATGTATTTTTAAACAAATAGGTTGCACACCATTTGTGAATAAAACAAAAATAATTTCAATTTATTTGGCTTTCTTCAATGTGAAAGAAAAAACAGAACCTTTTCCTTCTTTACTTCTCACATTTATACTCTGTTTATGTGCTTCCAAAATGTGCTTGACAATGGCTAGGCCTAAACCTGATCCACCATCAGCTCTTGATCGTCCTTTGTCAATACGATAAAAGCGTTCAAACAACCTGGGGAGGTGTTCTTTGGCAATTCCTTTTCCGGTGTCTTTAACCTCAACCAGAATGTTTTCATCAATGTCAAAAAACTCTATCGATGTAGAACCCCCTTCTTTACCATAGTTAATGGAGTTAACCACCAAATTGGTTAAAACTTGAGTAATTTTCTTAGGGTCAGCCTCAACTTCAATGGCACTACTTGCTCCTATTACTTTTAATTCGATATCCATTTTAGCTGCCTTATCTTCCAATGATTCAATCACGTCCTTGCTCAATTGAACGATGTCAAACTTTCGTTGATTCAACTGAATGCGATTTGTCTCCAATCTGGCTATTTCGTCAAGATCATCTATCATCTCGATCATGCGGTTAATTCCTTTTTCCGCTTTTAGTAAAAAGCTGCGATTCACTTTTTCATCCTCAAGACCGCCTTCGAGTAAGGTGAGAATATAACCCTGAATACTAAATATTGGTGTTTTTAACTCGTGAGAGACGTTTCCAAGAAAATCACGCCTAAATTTTTCTTGATCTGTCAATCGTTCAATCTCTTGACGATTGTGTTTATCCCATTCAATGACTTCGTTTCTGATTTTTCCGAAAATGTCTTCTTTAACATCAACTTTAGTAATGTCTTTTTTTAGACCCAGCTTAATACTATGAATCGTTTTGTAGACGAGTCTGAGGCGTCTCTCTATATAATATTTCACAGACCATAAAATAGCATAATAACAAATGATACTGATGATTGCGAAATAAAGAAAACTATAAATAAAATGATAGAGGTCAAGAAGGTATAAACCTACGCTTATAACCGTTGTAATCAATACGCCTAGTACAAGAGAAAGCCTAAGCGCTAGCTCACTCGGGGTGAAATTCCGCATACTTAAAAGTACAGGTTTTACAGTAGATAAAGAAAATATCAGGCTTCAAATTTATAGCCTACACCCTTGACCGTCTTGATGTATTGGTCTCCTAACTTTTCTCTTAGTTTTCTAATATGAACATCAATGGTTCTGTCACCGACAACTACTTCTCCTCCCCAAATGGTATTCATAATGATATCTCTGGTATATACGCGGCCCGGTTTACTCATTAATAAAGACAAGAGTTCAAATTCCTTTTTTGGTAAATTGATTTCTTTTTTATCTTTCTTAATGATGTACCGTTCCCTGTCAATAGAGATGCCTCCGATTTCAATGTGTTCTTCAACAGGAGCATTGCTCGAGCCTTTTCTTCTCAATATGGCTTTTACTTTGCTAACCAAAACTCTTGGTTTTACGGGTTTGGTAATGTAATCATCTGCACCTGCATCAAATCCTGCGATTTGAGAATAATCCTCACCTCTAGCAGATAAGAAAGTAATTAAAGTGTCTTTTAAACTTTTGATGTTTCTGATTTGATAACAGGTTTCCATGCCATCCATCTCCGGCATCATGACATCCAATATGATTAAATCGGGTAATTCCTTTTTCGCAATTTCGATGGCATCCTTGCCATTATCTGCAGTAGAAACGGCGAAGCCTTCTTTTTTTAAATTATACCCGATGAACTCTAATATGTCCTGTTCATCGTCAACTAAGAGAATCTTTTCTTGTTTCATGAAAATTGAGCAATATAGATATCAATATTAGTGCTAAAGTTAAGTCAAGATGTTAAATCTACTTTAATAAAAGCTTAAAATAAAGTTCGGAAACAGATAAGTGTTCAACTTTCTGATTTTTAAATGTTAAGTTCAACTTTGGTCAGCTTAAGCCGGATCTTCCTTGATTCTGGATGCTTAACATTGACTTAAAGAACAGGTAAATTTTTAATAACTCCCAAATTATGTTGCACTAACAAAGTGGTTGCACATTTGCCACCAAATAACTAACTGAATTTAATTCATAACAAATATTAAAATGAAAAATTTTAGATTCTCTACAAAACTTTTAATGGGTGCAGCCATCGCATGTGCTCTTTCACTATCATTTTCATCATGCAGCGATGATGACGATGAGGATACTACTCCAACTCCTAGTAACGGGAGTGGTAATGGGTTGTCATTTCAAAATAAGAACAATGATTCTTTGACTTTTGTGACTGATGATATTGCATCAAACACGACTTGGACAAAAAATACTATATACATTCTTCAAGACAGAATTATCGTAAGAAATGGTGCAACACTAACAATTGAGCCAGGAACTATTATTAAAGGAGAACCAGGCGAAGAAGCCAATGCAAAACCATTGGTTATTTCAAGAGGTGCAAAGATAGATGCAAGGGGAACGGCAAGTCAGCCAATTATCTTTACAACAAGATACGACGATATAGCTATAGGTGAAAAAGTAGGATCAAATCTAAACTCAAGTCATAGAGGTCTATGGGCTGGAATTATTATTTTAGGTTATGCGCCTATTTCTCCAAGTTCAGGAACGACAGATAATATCGAAGGTATTCCCGAAAGTTTGCCTGAAGGCTTTTATGGTGGAACTAATGCTATGGATAATTCAGGTTATTTGGAATATGTCTCAATTCGTCATGGAGGAGTTGAATTAGTTCCTGGCGGTGGGAATGAAATTAATGGTTTAACTCTTGGAGGAGTTGGAGCCGGTACAACAATTAATCATGTTGAGGTGATTGCTAATCTTGATGACGGGATAGAATGGTTTGGTGGAACAGTGAATGTAGACCATGCATTAGTTGGTTATCAAGGAGACGATGGCTTTGATATTGATCAGGCTTATTCAGGGACGATAACAAATATTACTTACCTCGGAGGGGCTGATTCAGACCATGCTTTAGAGATTGATGGTCCTGAGGGTCCTCAAAATGCGAATGGTAAATTCACTTTAACTGGTGGTTCATTAACTGCTCAAGCAGGAGAATTTGCTGATTTCCGATCGAATGCAAAAGGAACAGTTGATCAACTTTACTTTTTTGGATTTGAAGCTTCTGCCGATGTTGAATTAGATAACAATGGGGTTTCTCAGAATTATTTTAACGGAGACTTAGTTATGAAAAACTGTGTATTTAATACAAACGGAACCATTCAGGATGTTTCCGATGATAAAGCAGATACACCACCAACAGGATTTGATTTTGATGTTGTATTTTCAACTACAAACAACAATTCCATAGGAACGTCAGCACCAAATTATACGAAGTCTGAGTTTACAGGATGGACATGGGCAGATAATAAGGGCCTATTGTCGAATTTTTAAACTTTAAGTTTATATTAAGAATAACCCCCTTGTCCTTATGCAAGGGGGTTTTCTATTAATATTGCACCTTCAAAATTTTAAGACATGAGATCTTTTCTGTCCATAATACTGTTCTCTTTCTCAACAATGCTATGTGCTCAGCAGGGTACAATTCGAGGTACGATAATTGATGATAATACAGGGGAGACTCTGATCGGAGTTAATGTAGTGATAAAAGGTCAGCCAATAGGTACATCAACCGACTTGGATGGACAGTTTGCTCTAAAAGTGGATGAAGGAACATATTCTATCCAATGTAGTTTTATTTCTTATGCAACAACTACAATAGATGATGTAGTTGTAAAAAGTGGAGAAGTGACTCAAGTTGGCCAAGTTAGATTAAAGACTCAGTCTATAGAAATGGATGCCGTTGTTGTAACCGCTAAACAAAGTCGAAACAATGAAGCGGCTATGGTCACCATCCAGAAAAAGTCGGTCAATGTAATGGATGGAATTTCATCACAAACCTTTAAGAAGGTTGGAGACTCTGATGCTGGTGCAGCAATAAAGAGAGTGACTGGCGTTTCTGTTGAAGGTGGAAAATATGTCTATGTAAGAGGCCTAGGAGACCGTTATACTAAAACAACATTAAATGGAATGGAGGTGCCAGGTCTAGATCCTGATCGTAACTCGATCCAATTGGACTTGTTTCCAACAAACCTGATTGATAACATATCAGTTCTGAAGACATTTTCTCCAGATCTGGCTGGTGATTTTACAGGAGGTTCTGTTGATATCATTACAAAGGACTTTCCGGATTCTAAGGAAATGGGTGTTTCTGTTTCTTTAGGATTTAACCCAGGAATGAACCTTAATAATGATTTTGTAAGTTATGAATCTTTTAGCTCAGACTATCTTGCTTTTGGTGCAGTGGATCGAGAATTGCCTGTAAACAGATCGGTAGACTTAAGTGGATTACAATTCTCTGACCCTGCTTACCTTGCAGCCATTACAAAACAATTTAACCCTGAAATGGCAACGGTTAGAAAAAATAGCTTTTTGAACTCCAGCTTTGGCTTTAATGTTGGAAATCAAATCAATAAAGAGAAAATTACTCTAGGGTATAACTTTTCTACAAGTTACAGCAATTCCTACAAGTTTTACGACGATATTACTTTTTCCGAATATGCTACCCCTTCTAGTTTTGACGAAACAGATTTATTGCTTGTAAAGAGAGATTCGGGTGAGGTAGGACAACAAGAGGTCTTTTGGAGTACTTTTTTGAATGGATCAATCAAAAAAGGAAATACTAGTACCTCTGTAGGATTAATGCACTTGCAAAATGGCTTAAGACAAGCATCATTGTTAAATTCAGAAGAGTCAGGCTTATTTAATCAGCCACTTGTACTTCAAAAGCATATTCTATATTATAACGAAAGGAGCATGTCAAATGCTTTATTGTCCGTTAAACATGCTATCCCGGAAAAGAATTTGGAGTTTACGTTTAAATCCAGTCCGACCAAGGCAACGAATAAGGAACCTGATTTTAGACAAACCGTGTTTGCAATAGATCAAGGGAAAGTTGAGATATCAGGAGGTAATGGTGGGCTAGTGTTACGTGTTTATCGTGATTTAGAAGAAATTAGTTTAGGAAATCGTGCGGATGTTAAATATACCTTTAAACAGTGGTCGGGTGAAAAGTCAACTTTAAAAGGAGGATTATCATATACTACTAAAAATAGAAATTTCGATGTTGTAAGTTATCGATTTGAAGAAGAAGGGCCTAAGCGAACAAACTACCCATTAGATCCAAATTCTATTTTATCAGATGACAATATTTTTGACCCTCAAACCCTTCAGGGTGTTAGAGCAACAGGTGTAGAACAAAAAAACAACATATATGAAGCACAATCAACTAATCTAGGAGCATATGTGTTCAATGAACTGCCAATAAATAGCATCTTGAAGGTCGTTTATGGATTTCGAATTGAGAGTTTCAAAATCAATTATACTGGTCAGAAGTTTGATGTTCAAGATAGCGCAAAAGATATTTTTAATGATGAGACCATTTTAGATGAGACTAATCTCTTGCCTTCATTAGGACTTATTTATGCCTTAAATGAAAATGTAAACTTTAGGTTTAATTTTTCACAAACTTTAGCGCGTCCATCTTTTAAGGAAAAATCTGGTGCTGTTATTATTGATGCTCTGACTGGTCGTTCCTTCTTTGGTAATTTAGATCTTGAGCAAACAGAGATTAATAATCTTGATATTCGTATAGAGAAATTTTATCCGGGAGGGCAATTAATTTCTTTCAGTGCATTTTTTAAAGAATTAAAAAAACCAATAGAGTTAGTTGCATATAGTCAGAATGCAACATCAAGCTTTACTCCTAGAAATTCCTCAGAGGCTAATCTCTACGGATTTGAAGTTGATGGGAGGAGGAACTTGTCTTTTATCAATGAAAGTTGGGAAGAATGGTCTGTAGGAGCAAACTTTACATATGTGATTTCCAGAATTGATCGAAAAAAATTATTTGGTCCGGGTAACGATGGAATATTAGGTACCGCTGATGATCAATCAGAGTATGATGAAAGAGTAGAAAATGCAAGAACAGGCGAAAAAGTAGATCGATTTAGGACCTTGCAAGGTCAAGCTCCATATGTGATTAATGCTTTTGTTAATTACAAAAATGATTCTTTAGGTCTGGAGTGCAATTTAAGTTATAACGTTCAAGGAAAACAATTAGCCGTGGTCGGAATTTCACGATTCTCTAATGTCTATACACAACCTTTTCACAGTTTAAATTTCAAGACATCTAAGAAACTAGGTAAAGATGATCGATGGAGTGTTAGTCTTGGTGTAGTCAATATCTTAGATGATGACAAAGAAAAATTATACGAATCTTATCAGTCAGATGATAGGGTTTTTACTCGTTTTTCGCCGCAACGTACATTTACTTTTGGACTTTCTTATAAGTTATAAAAAAACCCCCGAATTTCGGGGGCTTTTCATAACTAACTGAATTATTGTTCTCTACTCAATAATTCTTTTCAGAAACAAGGCTTCCGTTTTCATCCCACATCTTCCATGTTCCTGTCTTTTCGCCATTGGCATAATGCATCTCATACCTTAATTGGCCTCTATCATCCCATATTTTCCAAACACCTTCTTTTTGTCCTTTTCTAAAGTGAACTTCAGCAATCTTTTGTCCTTCTGTATTCCATTTGATCCACTGACCGTCCTTATCTCCTTGATAATAGGTGCCCACTTCTTTTTTTGCCCCACCTATATAATAAAAGATGGCTTGTCCATGAAGAACACCATTTGTTAGGTGGTAAACGGATTCCTTATTGCCGTTTTTATAATAGGTCGTATAGTTCCCTTCAAATAATTCATTGTTTTCCGTATACAATTGACCTTCGTTCAATACTAGATGAGGTTGTGCACTCAATGTGAAAAATCCTATCCAACCCAATAATAATATGCCCAATTTTTTCATAACATTTAGTTTTAATTTGAATAACTCAAAGTTAATAAAAAATTAACATAAAAATAACATTAGAAAAGATAAAATAATAATCCTCTAGAAGGGTAAGGGGCTAATTATTTGTAATGTAATTACTTAGACTTTAATTCTAAAACCAGTTCATTCGCTTCATTCGGTTGAAGTGTAAAGTTGAGCTTCTCAAAAGAGATCATACTAATAGAAAGCTTCTTGGCTTCGGACTTTCCTTTTTTTAAGAGAATAGCTCCATCAAAATCTGTGTAATAAACTTCCTGAGAACCTTGGAGAGCTACTTTTGCTCCTGCAATCGGATTGCCGCTTAGATCAACAACTTTCAATAAGACATTACTTGATTTATTGCCGGCAAATAAACTTGCGGAAAACAAAAGGCAAAAAAGAATAATGGTTTTTCTCATGTCTTAAAATTCTGGTTCAAAACTATTTCTTGGGTTGATTTAAAAAATTAAGAATGATTTAATATTCGGTTAAAATAATGTTAAGCGTGTCAAATATATCTGATGATTCATGTGGATGAAGCATCTTTTGATGTGTACTTTTGGGGAATCAAAATTGAATTATGAAATACATTACTTATGCCATGATTCTACTTGCTTTTGCTTGTGGACCAAAAACAGAAAAAACAGATCATATTGAAGAACATCTCACTATGGAAGAAGAAATGGAATTAAGATTAGCTTATACTGATCATCATAGTTTTTCTAAACCTGATGAAGCGGTTGTAAAGCATCTTGATTGGAGTGCTGAGGTTTCCTTTGAGACGAAAACAATAATGGCGACTGCAACATATGAGATAGAGAATACAAAAGGAGTGGATAAAATTCATTTGGATACGAGAAACCTTAAGATCGGAAAGGTATCTAGAAATGACCTTGAAGGTGAACTAGAGTATGAACTCATTCAGCATGATGATTTTTTGGGATCAGAACTAATTATTCCGATTACATCAAATACAGAGTCAATCAGTATTGATTATGAAACCACTGAAGGAGCCGATGCTTTACAATTTTTAAATCCGGTGCAAACGGCAGGAAAAAAGCATCCATTTCTATTCACTCAATCGCAGGCGATCTTGGCAAGAACCTGGCTACCTTGCCAAGATAGTCCGGGAGTGCGCTTTACTTATGAAGCTGAAGTAACCGTTCCAAAAGGAATGTTGGCTTTGATGAGTGCTGACAATCCAACTGAGAAAAATGAATCAGGTGTTTATCATTTTAAAATGGATCAGCCTGTGCCATCCTACTTAATGGCACTTTCTGTGGGCAATATAGAGTATCGTCAGATTGGAGAAGTAACCGGTGTTTATGCCGAGCCTGAAATTGTTGATGCTGCGGCCTACGAATTTGATAACATGCAAGACATGGTTGATACTGCAGAAGCACTTTATGGTCAATACCGGTGGGGAAAATATGATGTCATTGTTTTGCCTCCTAGCTTTCCTTTTGGTGGTATGGAAAATCCACGTTTAACCTTTGCAACCCCGACAATCATTGCAGGAGATCGATCTTTAACTGCATTGATTGCGCATGAATTGGCGCATTCCTGGTCGGGCAACTTGGTAACCAATGCGAGTTGGGAAGACATCTGGCTAAATGAAGGTTTTACTGTTTATTTCGAAAACAGAATAATGGAAGAAATTTTCGGAAAAGATTTCTCCAATATGTTAGCGCTTTTATCAAAGCAGGATTTACAAGATGAAATTGAGCGTTTGACTGCTGAAGGAAGAGAACAGGATACCCGCCTGAGAGTTGATCTGGAAGGCAGAGATCCGGATGATGGTTTAACGGGTATCCCTTATGATAAGGGCTTTTATTTCTTAAAGTTGGTTGAAGAAACCGTGGGAAGAACAACTTTTGATGCCTTCTTAAAAGAATACTTTGACACATTTGCATTTAAAGTAATGACTACGGATGCTTTCTTGTTCTACTTGGATCAGAAGTTATTATCTCAAAACGATGCATGGACAGCTGCAATTCAACCTAAAAAGTGGGTGTTTGAGCCAGGTTTGCCTGAGAATTGCCCCAACATTACTTCAGATCGATTCGTTAAAGTTGAAGAGGAATTAAAAGCATGGTTAGGGGGAGGTAAAAAGGCAAATGAAATAATGAGTTCTGAGTGGATGACACCCGAATGGATGCATTTTGTAAGACAATTGCCTGATGAATTAAGCCAAGATCAGATGGCTGCATTGGATGAACAATTTGGGTTTACAAAAATCGGGAACTCAGAGGTGCAGGCTGCATGGTTTGAAAAGGTGATTCCTAATAATTATGAACCGGCTGAGTCAGAGACAGAGGCTTTCTTGATAAGAGTAGGTAGAAGAAAATTTCTAGTGCCCATTTATAAAGCCATTCTTAGTTCCGAGAAGGGCTTAGCACGTGCTCAATCCATTTATCAAAAAGCCCGTCCTAACTATCATTCCGTATCAACTTCAACACTAGACGAATTACTTTCTTGGGAAGGGTAGATTAAAAGTGGCCGGAAAAAGAAAACTTGAACATTTTGCGGAAATGAAAAGCTTTCCGCATGTTTTTGAGCCTCAATTGGAAGAAGTGTTTAATCGTGATTATTCATTAAAAGGTCAATGGAATAAACGCTTTTTTAAAAATGAGTATCCGATTACCTTGGAGTTAGGCTGCGGTAAAGGTGAATATACAGTTGGATTAGCTCGAAAGTTTCCTAAAAGAAATTTCATAGGAGTTGATATAAAAGGTGCTCGTATGTGGCGTGGAGCAAAAACAGCTTTAGAAGAAAAGCTGCAAAATGTTGCTTTCTTGAGAACCAGAATAGAATTTATAACTTCTTGTTTCGGAAAACATGAAGTGGATGAAATCTGGATCACCTTTCCTGATCCTCAACAAAAAGATCGTCGAGAAAAAAAGCGCCTCACGGGTTCTTTATTTATCGATCGCTACATGCATTTTTTAAAACCAGAAGGTCTGATTCACCTTAAAACAGATAGCGAATTTTTTTATGAGTATACACTAGAAGAAATTAAAAGCAACAATTATCAACTTTTGGAAAGTACAGCACAATTGTATCATGAAAAAATCGAAGAGTTGAATCAGGAGACTCAGGACATCTTGTCGATCAAGACGCATTACGAAGAATTGTTTGCAGCAAAAGGACATCCTATTCATTATTTAAAATTCAAATTGAGCTAAACATGGCAGATGTTCTTAGTTTGAATGAGCGGCACAAAGATTTCTTTGATAGCGTGTATCAAGTGGTTCGACTAATACCTGAAGGAAGAGTGACAAGTTATGGCGCTATAGCGAATTATTTGGGACTTAATCGAGGTGCTAGAATGGTCGGATGGGCAATGAATGCTTCCCACAACCAGAAGCATTTTGTGCCTGCGCATCGTGTCGTTAACCGAAATGGATTACTAAGTGGTAAAGCACATTTTAATCCACCGGAGAGCATGCAGATGGCTTTAGAACAAGAAGGGGTTAAAGTAGATAAGGATAAAGTACTGGAGTTTGAAATCCGGTTTTGGGATCCAAATAAAGAATTAATTTAAAACATCTTAGAACAAAGAATTAAGGATATGGCATTTGAGATAGAGCAAGTTAAAGAAGCATTGTCATTTGTTATAGAACCGGACTTAAAGAAAGACATCATAGAGTTGGGTTTGGTAACGGATATAAAAATTGATGGTCAGTCGGTTACCTTCAATGTAAAGATATCCAATCCTGCCATGCACAATCGAAAGAGAATAGAGGAAGCATGTGAACATCACATTCAAAGAGTCTGCGGTTCAGATGTAAAAGTTCATGCCAATGTCGAAGCAATGCCGAAGGCACATGAACGTGCACCAGAACATAGAACCATTTTACCGGGAGTGAAGCATGTCATTGCAGTTGCCTCAGGAAAAGGAGGTGTTGGTAAATCGACTGTAGCAGCAAATCTGGCGGCTGGTTTAGCCAAAAAGGGCTTTAAGGTAGGCATGGTAGATGCAGACATATATGGTCCTTCAGTACCGGCTATGTTTGATGTGAGTCTTGAGAAACCGCAAACTGTTGTTGTTGAGAATAAAGAACTGATACGACCTGTCGAAAGTTACGGAGTAAAACTCTTATCCATTGGGTTCTTTTCCACTCCCGATCAGGCTGTTGTGTGGCGCGGACCTATGGCAACTAAAGCTTTGACTCAATTGTTTCGCGATGCACACTGGGGCGAACTGGATTATATGATTATTGATCTTCCTCCGGGAACGGGAGATGTGCATTTGACACTTGTTCAACAAGTCCCCTTAAGTGGAGCTGTTATTGTAAGTACACCTCAAGAAATTGCTTTGGTTGATGTGAGAAAAGCTTTGGGCATGTTCAGTCTGCCTCAGATAAATGTTAGAGTTCTAGGTCTGGTTGAAAACATGGCCTATTTTACACCGGAAGAATTACCCGATAATAAATATTATATTTTCGGAAAGGGCGGAGCAAAAGATTTGGCGAAAAAAATGGGAATAGCATATCTTGCCGAGGTGCCCATTGTGCAAAGTATACGTGAAGCCGGAGATGTGGGTAAACCGGCTGTTTTACAAGAAGGAACTATCCAATCAAAGGTATTTGATAGCCTGGTCGATCAGGTTGTAAAATCAGTCAATACTTAGTTGATATTTAAAGCTTAATTTTGGATCATGGAATTGATACAAGAGACGGATTTGAGACTTAAAGTAGAAGAGGCCATTCAGCAACTTCGACCTTTTCTGGAGGCTGACGGTGGAGATATTGAATTGATTGCCATTGAAGAAAACGTTGCAAAAGTTAAGCTTTTAGGAGCTTGTCAAAGCTGCAACATGTCTGCCATGACTTTAAAAGCAGGGGTGGAAGAAGCAATAAAAAAGGTCGCTCCTCAAATCAAGAAGGTTGAAGCAATAGATTAAAGGATACCCTGTTAAGATTTTGTTAACGACCATTGATACAAACAATCCTGCTTATCTTTGAATCATAATTATTAAACTAGAAAAAATGAAAAAGTTCGTATTATCTTTTAGCTTGTTTTTTGCGGCACTTGCAGTCATGTTTGCTCAGGACGCAACATCAAGTGTTGAAGCTGCAAGCGGTGCAGAAATTACTTTTGAGTCAGAAGTGATTGACTATGGAACCATTCCTCAAAATGCTGATGGAGTGAGAATGTTTAAATTTAAAAATACCGGATCAGCACCCTTGATCATTAGCAATGCAAAAGGATCGTGTGGATGTACTGTTCCTTCTTGGCCCAAAAAGCCTATTAATCCCGGTGAATCAGGAGAAATTAAAGTAAAGTATGCTACAAATCGTTTAGGACCGATTAATAAATCAGTTACTGTAACAACGAATGCATCTAATCCTACTACGGTATTAAGAATTAAAGGTAATGTCATTGAAAAAAAGACAACACCTGTTAAAGAAGAGTCTGCAGGTGCACCTGTAGCAAATTAATTCAATACTCTTATAGAATATAAGTCCCTCACCATTTTTGGTGGGGGATTTTTTGTTTCAATTAAATGAGATTTTATTGCATTTTTGCAATCTAAATTTGTTGGATATGCCAAGTATTTCAAGAAGAGGAATAGCAATGCCTGAATCACCAATTAGAAAATTGGTGCCATTTGCCGAAAAAGCAAAGAAAGCAGGGAAACAAGTGATACACTTAAATATCGGACAACCTGATATTAAAACACCTGAACTGGCCATAGAAGCAGTTAAAAATATCAGCCTAGATGTGATAGAGTATAGTCATTCTGCAGGAAATGAATCATATCGTAAGGGACTAGCACGGTATTATAATGGCATTAGCGAAGGCATAACTTATGAAGATATCATGGTGACAACTGGAGGTTCTGAAGCTCTGCTCTTTGGGTTTACAGCTTGTTTCAATCCTGAAGATGAAGTGATCATTCCCGAACCCTTTTATGCCAATTACAATGGTTTTGCAGAAACATGCGGTGTAAAGGTTGTTCCGATTAATTCATCTATTGATTCCGGTTTTGCATTGCCTCCAATTGAGGAATTTGAAAAGAACATTACCCTAAATACAAAAGGCATTCTGATCTGTAACCCCGGGAATCCAACCGGATATTTATATTCGGAAGAAGAGTTGAACAAATTAAAAGAGATTGTACTCAAGCATGACCTTTTTCTGTTTGCTGATGAAGTGTATCGTGAATTTTGCTATGATGGTAAAAAACACCAAAGCATATTGGCATTGGAAGGTTTGGAGCAAAACGCCATTGTTGTTGACTCTGTTTCTAAGCGATATAGTATGTGTGGAGCTAGAATTGGGGCCATGATTAGTCGCAATAAAGAAGTCATGTCAACGGTTCTAAAACTTGGACAGGCCCGTTTAAGTCCTCCATCATTAGGTCAAATTGCTTCAGAAGCAGCACTTGATGTTGATTCATCTTATTTTGAAGAAGTGGGTGCTGAGTATTTGCAAAGAAGAGATATTCTTGTCGATGGCTTAAACTCTATTGAAGGGGTGTATTGTCCTAAACCTGGAGGTGCCTTCTATGCTGTTGCAAAGTTGCCTGTTGAAGATACGGATGATTTCTGTCGTTGGATGTTGGAATCTTTCGATCATGAAGGCAGTACTGTTATGATGGCCCCTTTAAGCGGATTTTATTCAACAAAAGGAGAAGGGAAACAAGAAGTCAGATTGGCTTATGTGCTTGAAAAGGAAAAACTGAAACTGGCAGTAGAATGCCTGCGGAAAGCTTTAGAAGCTTATCCACATAAAAGCAGTTAAAATAGCATTAGTTCGGCTACCTTTGCACGATGCAAAGTCTCATCTCTAAGTACAATATTCCAGGACCAAGGTATACCTCTTACCCCACAGTTCCCTATTGGGATAAAGACGGTATTGAATTGGAGACTTGGAAACAATCTGCTTTACAATCTTTTAAAGAATCAAATAATAAAGAGGGGATCAGTTTGTACATTCATTTGCCTTTCTGTGAGAGCTTGTGCACCTTTTGTGGATGCAATAAACGGATCACTAAGAACCATGAGGTTGAGTCTCCATATATAACAGCTGTATTAAAAGAATGGGATTTGTATCTTGATCTCTTTCAGGAAAAACCGATAATCAGTGAACTGCATCTTGGAGGAGGTACTCCAACGTTTTTTAAACCGGAAAGCTTAGATAAATTACTTGAAGGGCTGTTTTCTAAAAGCATTCGCCCCGAGTCTTATTCCTATAGTTTTGAAGGACATCCGAACAATACAAGAAAAGAGCATCTGGCAGTTTTGGCAAATCATGGTTTTAAGCGTGCCAGTTATGGGGTTCAGGATTTAGATCTAAAAGTTCAAAGAACCATCAACCGGATTCAACCCTTCTCTCAGGTTGAACGTGTGACTCAGGAAAGCCGTGAATTGGGCTATGATTCTGTGAGTTTTGATCTGGTGTATGGTTTGCCACATCAGACTGAAAACAGTATTAAAATGACCATTGAACGTGTTAAGGAATTGATGCCGGAACGCATTGCTTTTTATAGCTATGCCCATGTTCCATGGATTAAAGGCAATGGACAAAGGGGATTTGATGAGAATGATCTGCCTAAAAATGATGAAAAAAGGGCATTGTACGAATTAGGTTATGAAGCTCTTTTAGCTGCCGGATATAAGGAGATTGGTATGGACCATTTTGCACTTGAGCACGATACCATGTATCAATCGATGCGGGAGAAAAAGTTGCATCGAAATTTCATGGGTTACACCGCTTCAAAAACTCAATTGATGGTCGGTTTGGGTGTTTCAAGCATCAGCGACTCCTGGTATGCCTTTGCTCAGAATGTCAAGACCATTGAAGAGTATTATGCGCGTATTGAAGAGAATCAAATTCCCATTTTTAGAGGCCATGAATTGAATAAAGAAGACCTGATTGTTCGCAAGCACATTTTGAACATAATGTGCCATTACGAAACGAGTTGGAAAGAGAGGGCTTTATATCATCCCTTTCTGGAAGAAATTGAAACGCGCTTGGAAGAGCTGATTCAAGATGGTTTTGTTGAAATTGAAAATTCTACATTAAAAGTGACTGAAGAAGGTAAACCATTTGTGCGAAACATTTGCATGGCCTTTGATGCAAGATTACTTCGAAATAAGCCCAAGACCCAATTGTTTTCAATGACGATATGATTGCAATATTAGGAGGAGGAATCAGCGGTTTGTCTGTTGCTTATCAGTTAAAGAAGCAGGGGAAGAACTTTGTTTTGATAGAAAAAGAGCAAGAACTCGGTGGGAAGATACTTAGTAAACAGAAAGATGGATTTACTTTAGAAATGGGACCGAATACGGTGCTGATTAATAATCCTGAAATCAAAGAGCTTCTTGATGATTTAGGTCTGAGTTCAGAAGTCATTCATCCTGATCGTCAAGCAATCAAGAACCGTTTTGTTCTTTATCAGAATACTTTAGAACCATTGCCATCTTCTCCTTTGACGATGATAAAAAGTCCTTTGATTGGATGGTCAAGCCTAAAGCGATTTTTTAAAGAACCATTTTTACCGAAAGTTTCTCATGAAGAGAGTTTGGCAGACTTTTCTAGACGAAGGTTTGGCAATGAAATATATGAGAACTTCATTTATCCTTTTGTAACCGGAATTTATGCGGGTGACCCTGAAAGGATGAGTATTCATTTTACCTTGAAGATACTAAAAGAGGCTGAGGAAAAGTCAGGGAGTGTCATTCGCGGGATGTTTAAGCTGATGAAAGCTAAGAAAAGAGCAAATCAAACCAATCAAATTCCAAAGCAGAAGATATTTACTTTCAACAATGGTTTACACGGTTTAATTAAGGAAATGGAAAAGCCAATAACTGATAATATCCTATTGGGCTGTTCTGTAGACTCTATTAGAAAAGTGGATTCTAAATATGTGATTAAGTATCAGGATGATATTGGAAATACAAACGAAAAAACCGTTGAGCATGTTGTCTCGACATTACCGGCTCATATCCTATCCCAAAAAATTGACTTTGATAATGAGGTACAAGCTGCTTTAAAGGGGATTAATTATACACCGGCCTTTGTGTATCATTTTGGTTATAAAAAAGAAGACATAGCCATTCCTGCAAAAGCCTTTGGTGTGTTGAGCAGAAGAGAAGAGAAAGTACCTTTTTTAGGCGTCTTGTTCAATAGTCAGTTTTTTAACCATGCCGCACCTGCGGGTCATGAATTGATTACCGTGATCTCAGGTGGTGAGAAATTGAAGAACTTAGCTGAGCATTCAGAAGAAAAGCGTTTTGAATTGATCAGGGAAAGCATAGAAAAGCTATTTAATGTGAAAGGCTCTCCGATAATGATCAATTCTACAACATGGTTACATGGAATACCTCAGTATGAAATGGGTCATCAGACTATTTTAGATGCGATTCATGCTTTCGAAGAAAGGCATTCGCATTTTTATATTCAAGGGAACTTCCTTGATGGAATATCTGTTAGTGATTGTATTTCAAATGGAATTAAGTTTGCAAAACAATTGGCATAATTGATGTTTTTTCTACTGTCAAAAATATTAGGAATACTTTGCCATCCTATTGTTTGGGTCTTTATACTCATGATTTTGGCTTTGATAAAAAGGAGTAAAAAGTCCGGAAGACGCTTTTTAATTGCTGCTATCACTTGTCTTTATTTTTTTTCTAATCAAGCCATTTTTTATGAGTTTAGTAGCACTTGGGCAATGCGACCAATTTCAAGCAATGAGCTAAAAGAAAAGTATGATGTAGCAATTGTATTGGGGGGTATCGTGAGTCTAAGTGCTCAAAATAAGCAAGTCGAATTTCATGCTAATGCTGATCGGTTTTTAAATGTACTCCCTTTGTATTTTTCAGGAAGGGTAAATAAAATTTTAATCTCTGGAGGTTCGGGCTATGTGTTTAACCGGCAGAGTGAAGCGACCATACTTGGGGATTTTTTAAGCAGAATAGGAGTTGATTCTAAAGACATTATCTTAGAGTCAACATCTAGAAATACTTATGAAAATGCAAAATATTCCATCGAGGTTTTAAGGGAGCATAAAATGGATGGCCCTTTTCTTTTAAGTACATCTGCCGTCCATATGCCTAGGGCACTTATGTGTTTCAGAGCATTAGAGTTTCCGATCGATGCATTTCCAGTTGATCAAATGGTTCAAAAAAGAGACTATACATTGGATGTGCTTTTTCTTCCTAAAGCGAGTATTTTACAGTATTGGTATAATCTCATTCATGAGTGGGTAGGAATCTTATCCTACCAATTGGCAGGGTACATCTAGTGCCTCTTAAAAATAATCTTAGCTTACTCTCTTGTAATTGAACGTAACTTCTTTTTTGCTGCCCTTGCTGTCGATAACAACATAAATATTGATTTCATTTTCACTGACTTTCTCAAAAGTAAAGTCATCAAAATACACTCTATTCTCTTCAACTTTCACGAGTTTAAAATCTACCGTTTCATTCTTTTCTTCCCATCCTTTTAGGTCTGAGTGAAAATGTTTTAATCTTAGCATAAGACTATTGTCTTCTTCAGAGATGGATACAATTTCATAAAACTTAACTTTATTATTGACCAAAAGCTTAAAAGCACACATCATTGAGCCTCCCGAAGGGGGTGACCATATTTCTTCAGTAATGCCTCCAAAAGCTTCACCTTTCCAATGTCCTTGCATCCATTCTATAACTTTTAAAGTTGCACTAGGCGAGCCAGTTGAATCATCGTATGAGATCGTGTTTAACTGTTGAGACCGGACATTTAAGGATGCAATAATAAATGAAAAACAAAAAAATAAAATTCGGTATGAAAACATATTTTAAAATTTAAGAGTCTTTGTAGGACTAAAAGTAATTGATTCTAAACAGAAATACCATAAGTCTGGCACAGGTCTGTAGATTTTAATTCCTAAACTGTAATTTTATTTTCGGATTAGAGTAACTCTCTTGGATGTAGATATGAAACATTCCTTATAGCATGATAAATCTCAAGAACATTTTGGACTTTTCGGTTCCTAGAGAAGATTCAAGTGCAAAAGATATTGCAAAAAATTTAGGGCTAGGAGTTGGACTGGTTTATTTGATATTTGTATTTCTTGAACCCTTTGATTTTAATATTAATAAGCACAACAAATACATTGTCTTTTTGGGCTTTTCATTTCTGTATTATGTTGTTCTATTTATTCTGATGAATTGGATCTATCCTCTTTTAAATGACTTTTTTAAAATAAAGAAATGGTATTTCTATCATTTTTTACTTGGATATATCTTCATGATTGCTTTTGTTGCTGTTGCTCATGATTCATTTCAGAATTACTTAAACGGCTTAACTATTCTAAATTTTGGCTCTTTGATAAAAACATTTTTTCATGCTATACTTATCGGCTTAATACCGACTGTGATCCTTTCGTATATATCTTATACCAAGGCATTAAATAAAAAGTTAAAAGCTTCTACCAAGGATTTGACAAGTACATTAAAGCAGCATCCACAAGAGGGACAATTAGTAATAAGTGCTTCAAATGAAAAGGAAATGTACCAATTTGAAGCATCGTCTGTCATCTTTATTAAATCAGAAGATAACTACATAGATGTCAATTATTTCAGTCAGGGGGTGTTGAAATCAGAGTTGATCAGAACAACTTTAAAACGTGCAGAGCAAGTAGTAGAGCACCCTTTTTTGAGAGTGCATAGATCTTACATTATCAATTTAAATTTTGTAACTAAGATCGCTGGTAATGCACAGGGTATGCAACTTGAGTTAAAATCTGTTGATAAAAAATTACCGGTCTCCAGAAGTTATGTGAATAAACTCAAGGAGACGCTGACCTCCTAGATTTGTCTCGTGGTGAGTTGCACGTCCTTATGTTATTCACCCACATAATGCGAATTTTATAACACTTTCTTGTTATTCACCACATCAATTTTTAGGGTGAAAATCTTCTGATCAAGTTTGCTCAAAACTTATAATTTAAAAGTATGAAGAGCAAAGTAATATTATTCTGTTTTTTCCAGGTCAATGTACTTCTTTCTCTATCTCAAGACATCGGTTTTGAATTGCATAAGGACCAGACTATACTTACAAGAGACAGTGCTGTCTTGTTTCATGACCTGTATTTACCTCAGGGTAAAAGTCCGTTTCCAAGCATCTTAATAAGAACACCTTATAATAAGGAAGGCTCAGCCATATTTGCGCATTACTTCGTTAAAAAAGGTTTTGCAGTGATTGTTCAAGACGTGCGTGGAAAGCACAAGTCTGAAGGAGAATTTATTCCATTTGTGAATGAGAAAAAAGATGGAAGAACGACACTGGATTGGTTGAGCCAACAAGCCTGGTGTGATGGAAATATTGGTTTATGGGGTTCGTCCTATTTAAGTTATTGCGCATTGTCTTTATCGGATATTGCTCATCCTTCATTAAAAGGCGTCTTTAATTTATCCGGTTGGATAGATGGATCAAAAGTCAACTTTCCGGGAGGGGCATTTCATCAAATGTTAATCATTCCCTGGTTGCTTTCAGAAGGACAGAATTCTCCACTTGCGGAGAAAGGAGCTGATATGGATGAGATGTTTGCTCATAAGCCATTAAAAGAGGCTATCCCTGGGGCAGGAACAACTTTTAAAACTCAAAGTGGGCGTGACTTTAACATGTCAGATTTTGATGCTCCATTTTCTTACAAGGATGTAGCCGTTCCCATTTTTCACATGAATGGATGGTATGATTTTACTGCGCAATCAACAATGGACGCTTATCGTTTGATTAATCAGTATTCAAAGGTAGAGCAGCATTTGTTTATGGGCCCTTGGTATCATAATCAGATTTATGCAGATAACGATAAGGTTGGGGATTACCAATTGGGACCTAATGGAGTTCTGAGTTTAGATCAGATGCTTTCAATTGCAGTAGACTGGTTTAACTACACGCTAAGAGGAATTGCACTTAACACTGACTATCAAGGTGTTCATTATTATTCACTTTTTGAAGATCAATGGAAGTCGTGTAAAAAATGGCCTCCAAATCAAAACTTGAAAAGCTTTTATCTGGAGGACAATCAAAAACTAATTACTACTCCAAATGAGAAAGATGACTCATATAGTAACTTTCTTTTTGATCCGAATACTCCGGTGCCCACCGTGGGAGGAGCAAACTTTTATTTGTTTTATGATAAGCTTGGTGTGCGTAGTCAAGAAGAAGTAGAAAAAAGAAACGATGTCTTAACCTTTTCAACTAAAAAATTTGAAAACGAAGCATTTATATCAGGTGCTGTTAACGTGTATTTACATGTTGGCACTGAAGGGAAGGGAACCGATTTTACAGCTAAATTGACCCTTGTTGATGAAGAAAACAATTCATTTAACCTTGCTGATGGTATCATTAGGGTATTGCCTTCTGAGGTTCAAAATAAAGTTTTTGAGGTTCAGATCGAATTGGGGGATATCGCTCTAAAGGTAGGAAAGGGGCAGCAGCTGAGATTACAAATCAGTAGTAGTAATTATCCTAAATTCAATAGAAATCCTAATACCGGTATAGATCCGATTGATGCTACAAAGTTTATAGCTGTAAAACAAACGATTCATCATTCTAGCAGGTATCCTTCCAGAATAGACATTCCATTTCTTAAAGACTAAAACTTCAAAACAGATTTAATATCATGAAAATCATTACACTAAATTACGGGGTAGTAATTCTTGCTATACTCCTATGTCCAATACTATCGGCTCAAAATGATGCAATAGAAAGAGCGAAGCTCTTGATTGACAAAAATCATATAGAAGAGGCTTTATCATTACTTGAAAAAAATGCATCTGAGATGGCTATAGATACTCAGTTCTATCTAACTAGGGGGAAAGCATTTTTGAAAATGCAGGAGTTTGAAAAAGCCATTCAGGATTTTAACAAGTGCATTGAACTCGATCCTTCAAATGCAGAATGCTATTACCGAAAAGGAGTCGCTTATCTGGATAGATTAAATTATACGGAAAACTATTATAAAAAAGGGATATATGCATATGATGCACGATCTTCTTTGGCAAACGCGATTGAATTGCAACCGTCTCATGTTAATGCCAGAATCAAGCTGGCGAATTATTACATGAATGCGCCTTTAATTGCAGGAGGAAGTATGAGTAAGGCAGAACAGCAAGCCCGGGAGGTGATAAAATACGATTCAAATCTGGGGAATCAGCTCCTGGCAAGTATTTATATAAAAGATGAAGAGTTTGATCAAGCTGAAAAAGTTTATCTGAACATGCTAAAGCAAAGCAACCCTCCCCAAAAAGGATATTATTGGTTGTCAAATCTATATACCTTAAAAAAGGACTATGAAAATGCCTTTAGGTATTGCAAACAGTCCATAAAAATACATCCCGACTACATGATGGGCTATTATCAATATGCGAAAATAGCTTCTTTAGCATCTGCTGATATTGACTTAGGCATAAAGCATTGTAAATATTATCTGACTCAGGAACAAGAAGAGGGACTACCCGGTAAGCATTGGGCTTATTATCGCCTGGCAATGCTTCAAAAAATGCAAGGAAATGAAGTGGCCTCTAAGCAATCTCTAGAAAACGCTTTGAATATAAAGCCGGATTTCCAGAAAGCTAAAGACATGTTAGCTTCATTCGAATAAACTCAACTCTTTTAAAGAGTACTAAAGAAAAATGACAAGATGCAAATTATTTATAAAACGGTAAGAATTTTTAGTGCCGTCATAGCAGTACCTGTGAGCTTAATTTGCTTAAGAGCTAGCTTTCAAGTAGATTATGAATGGGGACTTTTTGCAATTAAGGGTGTTGGAAGAGAAGGTGATTATTTATCACTTCTTTTCTTTGCCTTCTTAGCATGGGCGACATTTCTTTTTCAGCACTGGTACAAGCGGAAATGGTACTATATTTTCCCTGTCCTATTCTATACAGTTATGGTCAAAGAAGTAATTTTAAGTTACTTGAACAGCAAAACACTAAGTGTTCAAGGAGATGCTTGGGGACTTAGCATTAATCTAACGAGTGGCGTTTTTATTGCAATTTCTATCATACTGCTAGCATTAAGTATTATTTGGACCCTAATGGATTTAAGACAATTTCAACCAAGATCAATATTGCTTCGCAGAGTTCAAATCGTTCAACTTTCCATTTTTGTTTTCCTTGAAGTAATCGCATGTTTCTTGTTTGCTCTAGGCTCTGGAGGACAACATAGTCATATAGATCGGTTTGCGGTTATCTTAACTATTTTGAATGGATTATTTCTGGTATATATTAATGAGACATCAACCCAAACAAAAAAGGCTGTTAAGAATTAACAGCCTTTTAAAACATTCGTTTATTTAGTCTACTATGCAGTAACACCCATAAGTTCAGCCATCTTTTTGCCAATTTCAGCAGGAGATTCTGCAACTGTAATTCCGCATTCTCTCATGATTTTCATTTTGGCTTCTGCAGTATCCTCTGCACCACCAACAATAGCACCCGCATGTCCCATTGTTCTTCCGGTAGGAGCAGTTTGACCCGCAATAAATCCGACCACCGGTTTAGAGCCATGTTCTTTAATCCATTTGGCTGCATCTGCTTCCATTGAACCGCCAATTTCTCCGATCATGATCACACCATCTGTTTCTGTATCATTCATGAACATTTCAACTGCTTCTTTAGTGGTTGTTCCAATGATAGGATCTCCGCCAATTCCAATGGCAGTAGAAATACCCAAGCCTGCTTTAACCACTTGATCAGCAGCTTCGTAAGTTAAAGTTCCTGATTTAGATACAATTCCAATTCTACCACTTGTAAAAACAAAGCCCGGCATAATGCCTACCTTAGCTTCTCCGGGAGTAATGACTCCCGGACAATTAGGTCCAACCAATCGGCAATCTTTATCTTTCAAGTACTCTTTTACGGTAATCATGTCTTTGGTGGGAATGCCTTCTGTAATACAGATGATCACTTCTATTCCTGCTTCTGCCGATTCCATAATGGCATCTGCTGCAAATGCAGGTGGCACAAAGATGATGGAAACATTCGCTCCTGCTTTTTCAACAGCTTCTGCTACAGTATTAAATACCGGACGGTCAAGGTGAGTTTGACCACCTTTTCCAGGTGTGACACCACCAACAACGTTCGAACCGTATTCTATCATCTGGCCTGCGTGGAAAGTACCTTCGCTACCTGTAAATCCTTGAACAATAATCTTGGAGTCTTTATTGACTAATACACTCATTGAATAGTATTTTTTAATTCTAAATTGGACATCAAAAGTAAACGTTTCAGCCTGTTTCAACAAGCTGAATTTGCAGATTCCGCAATATTATTTAATACCCATATTTTTCTCCCCAAAGTGCTTTTAAACGCTTTCGCAGTTCATTTTCTCTTGCATTGTGTCCTGGATCATAAAAGGTTTTTCCTTCAATGTCTTCCGGTAAATAATTTTGAAGAATAAAATTGTTGGGATAATCGTGTGCATATTGATAGCTTTGACCATAACCCAAGTCTTTCATCAATTTGGTAGGTGCATTTCTTAAGGCGAGAGGAACTGAAAGGTCTCCTGATTTTTTGACTTCTTCTTGTGCGGCATTTATGGCTACATAAGCGGCATTGGACTTGGGAGATGAAGCCAAATAAGTGACACATTGGGCCAAAATAATTCTTGATTCGGGAGGGCCAATGACATTTACGGCCTGAAAACAGTTGTTTGCAATGACCAAAGCTGTTGGATTCGCATTACCAATATCTTCAGAGGCTAAAATGAGCAAACGTCTGGCAATGAACTTAGGATCTTCACCCCCCTCTATCATTCTGGCTAGCCAATAGACGCCCGCATTCGGGTCGCTCCCACGTATGGATTTGATAAAGGCAGAAATGATATCGTAATGCTGTTCACCGTTTTTATCATAAGTGGCCATATTTTGTTGTGCAATGCGCTGCACTTTATCATTTGTGATCTCAATACGTTTCCCTTTCTCGTTTTGAATAACGAGTTCAAATAGATTGAGCAGTTTTCTAGCGTCTCCACCTGAAAACCGGAGTAAGGCCTCATGTTCTTTAAAACTGATTTGCTTTTCTTTTAGAAGAGCATCCTTTTCCATGGCATGATCTAAAAGCCCTATCAAATTGTTTTTTGAGAGGGACTCTAAAGTATAGACCTGACACCTGCTAAGTAAGGCTGAGATCACTTCAAAAGAGGGATTTTCGGTAGTTGCACCAATTAAGGTGATGGTTCCTGTTTCTACTGCACCTAGCAAGGAATCTTGCTGCGATTTGCTGAAACGGTGAATCTCATCAATAAACAAAATGGGATGTTGACCACTGAACATGTCTTGTCGTTTTGCTTTCTCAATGACCTCTCTGACTTCTTTAACACCTGAATTAATAGCACTTAGTTTGAAAAAAGGGCGTTCCGTAACTTCTGCAATGATATTGGCCAGAGTTGTTTTCCCAATGCCCGGACTTCCCCATAAGATCATAGAAGGCACCATTGATTTTTCAATGAGCTGACGCAAGACAGACCCTTTGCCTATCAAGTGTTCCTGACCAACATATTCGTCTAGAGATTTCGGTCTCATTCGTTCAGCTAAAGGACTTTGTGGCTTATTCATAGGCTTTCGTCCATTGATTTGTGAAAATGATCAATTCAGGAAAAAATAACTCGAATTCTTTAGCATAAAGGTCAAAATCATGTTCTAAATCAACAAGAGCTTTATTCATTTTAGAATCAAATTTAGCTCTTCGAGACAAGCCGTTAAGCGCTTTTTGCATGCCTTCTAAATTGGCATAATTACTGAGCCAGTCATGAGCAGACATGTGGTCGTACATTAGTTGAGCGCTCTTTGGAAATATAGCATACTGACTTTTTAGCGCTAGGTATACATTTTGTGTAAATGTTTGAAGAGGAATAGGGGAATAATTTTCCCATTTTTTGGCCAAAATATGGTCATAGAACATATCAACAAGAACAGGAGCATACTTGGCATATTTAGGATATAAGCGTTTTTTACTCTCTTTTACAATCCGGTGTTCATCTGTAAATTGATCTATTGCTCTGTGCATTTCTATTCCGATTTGCACATTTTTCGAATAGTTTAGGAGTTGTTTCCCTTTAACGTGATCCGCAATGTAATTGCCCACCATAAGGTGAATATCTGATTGAGAAAGAAAGAGGTGAGCCAAGTGATTCATTGCTGTAAAATTATCAATTCCACTCTACCACATTCTCTTGTTTGGATAGCATTTTTTTAGGCACGGCCTTCTTTACCTCTTCTTCTATGATTTCAATGAGTTTTATTTTAGCTTGTGATCTATTGTAAACCAAGCTGATTTCTCTGTAAGGAGGTGTTTTCCCGATTTGTATTAATTTTTGTTTTTCCTCTTCGCTCAGGTCTTCAGTTGCCAGTTCCGGAAACAAAGTCGCACCACCTTCAGCATCTACCATTTTTTTTAAAGTCTCAATAGAGCCGCTTTCATAACGAAGTGGAGTAAAATCTCGACCTTCATTGACGCGTTTACATAGATTTATCATTTGATTTCTGAAGCAATGTCCTTCAGACAGAAGCCACATATTTTCGGTGGGCAATTGATTGAATTTTAGATAGTTGTTTTTTTGAGCCTCATCACAGTAGAGAACAATTTCTTCATAAAACAGATGCTTTTGTTTTATTCTTTTGCTATCTAATGGTGTGACTATGATTCCGGCATCTAAATCTTCATTTTTAAGCGCTGATAATATGTCCTGAGTTTGTAACTCCTTTATGGTTAACTCAATCTTAGGGTAAGTTCGAATTAATGACCCAACAAACTTTGGAACTAAGTAGGGGGCAAGTGTAGGAATGATGCCAAGTCTGAATTCACCACTCACAATGCCTTTGTGGCTCTTAACGATTTCTTCAATTAATCTTGTTTGATTGATAATCTCTCTCGCTTGTTTAATGACCTTTTTCCCAACATCGGTTGGTATTAAAGGTTGTTTTGTTCTGTCAAAAAGAAGAACTCCTAACTCTTCTTCCATCTTTTTGATTTGCATACTTAAAGTAGGTTGAGTGACATAAGTTTTTTCAGCTGCGGTAACAAAATGCCTATACTGGTCAACAGCAACGATGTACTCAAGTTGTTGGATAGAAATATTCATATAGTTAAAATCTATACAAATATAAATATTATCAATTTGATTGATTTTAAGAACATGAGGATATTTGTAGAGTAAATTTTAAAAGATAAAAAAACATGAAAGAAATAACAGGATTAAAAGGTCAATCTAATCAAGAAATAGCCAATAAATTGAATGAATTACTAGCGAATTACGAGGTATATTATCAAAATTTAAGAGGTTTTCATTGGAACATTAAGGGAAGTGAGTTTTTTGTATTACATGAGAAGTTTGAAGAACTTTATGTATCGGCCCAAGAATCTATTGATGAGATTGCAGAAAGAATTTTAACTCTTGGAACTCAACCCCTTCACACTTATTCGGATTTTTTGAGCCATTCAACTGTGAAAGAGGCTAAGAATTTAAGCAGTGCACAAGAAACTGTAAATGCCTTACTTGAGAACCTCAGAATCATTATAGAGTTGGAGCGAGCCATATTAACATTAAGTGATAATGCTGATGATGAGGGAACAAACAGTTTAATGAGTGATTACATTACCGTTCAGGAAAAAACGGTGTGGATGTTTTCCTCATACCTAAATAAGTAGGAGAAAAATAGATCAGATAATGCAATAATGATTGATAGAATACCCTAAAATTGGCTTTTCAAGATACTCCAAAACTATGTACATTCACATTAAATTTATCTGGTAAACTGAACATTTTCATTGAAGAGGAGTTAAACTCTAAAAAGTAAAAAAGGAATATGGCAATACAAGTTGTAGGTAAGAATCAGCAAGCAAGAGGACAGTTTAATGGTGGAGAAATTCTGGAAAATAAACCCATAGGCTTTCCCAGAGAAGGAGGACAGTTAAGGCCCTATTCTAATTTGTTTTATTGGGCGCATGCTTGGTCAGATCATGGAAGTACCATACCACTTCATCCACATCAAGGTTTTGAGATCATGTCCTTTGTTTTGCAAGGAAGCATAGAACATTTTGATACCAAATTGAACAAGTGGATCACTTTAGAAAAAGGAGCAGCACAAATTATTCGTGCTGGCAATGGCATTTCACATTCTGAGAAAATCAATGCCAATGCGCATATGTTTCAGATCTGGTTTGATCCTGACCTGGGTAAAACAATGGGGCAGGAGCCGACTTATAACGATTACAACATCGCTGTCTTTCCTGAAGAACAAAAAGGAGGTTTAACGATTCTTACCTATAAGGGAGAGGGTTCTCCTTTATTGATGGATGCACCAGAAGTTGAAATACATAAAATGATTGCTGAAGAAGGAGAGCATCAGATCAATCTATCAAAAGATCATTTTCATTCTTTTTATCTCATTGATGGTAAGCTTAACGTTAATGAACAATCTTTGGGAAAAGATGATTTTTTTATTGTTTCGGATCAATCAGAATTGAATTTCGTTGCTGATGAAAAGTCTGTTATCTTTAGAGTGAAAACGCCAAAGGTATTGGGATATAAAACCTATGCACAACGCATTCAAGAGACCGTAAGATGAATAAAATTGCAATGATTACCGGTGCTACTGCCGGTATTGGACAAGCTACAGCACACCTCTATGCCGAAAATGGCTATAACTTGATACTAACGGGAAGGCGAGATAATCTGTTGCAAACACTTAAAAACAAGCTGGAAAACAATCATGGTATTTTAGTTAAAACTTTAGAGTTTGATGTCAGAGATCGGCAAGCGGTTAAGGAAGCGATTGATCAATTGGATCAAGATTGGAAATCGATTGATGTGTTGATCAATAATGCAGGCTTAGCAAAGGGCTTTCATGATATACAAGAAGGCAAGATTGACGATTGGGAAACCATGATCGACACGAATATCAAAGGTTTGCTTTATGTGTCGAGACAAATAATGCCCATTATGATCCACAATAAAAAGGGGCACATAGTAAATATTGGGTCCATTGCAGGGAAAGAGGTCTATGCTAAAGGGAATGTGTATTGCTCCACTAAACACGCGGTTGAAGGCATTACTAAAGCCATGCGTATGGATCTCCTCAAGCATAAAATTAAAGTCACTTCCATCTGTCCGGGTGCGGTTGATACGGAATTCTCGACAGTCCGATTTGACGGAGATAAAAGAAGAGCAAAAACAGTTTATGAGGGCTATCAACCTTTATTGGCTGAAGATATAGCAGAAGCCATTTTCTTTGCAACAAGTCGCCCTGCTCATGTCAACATCAATGACCTTTTAATCATGCCCACCGCTCAGGCTAACACGTCTAACTTATTGAGAGAGTAGTTGTCGATCAATATCGGCGATTTCTGCTTTGAAGTCATGTTTGGAGGAAGCCATTCGTTCCCTGAGTTGGTACAAAAAATCTATGTGTTTTGTTGATTGGGGTTGAAAGGCCTTATGATTATACGCTACAAGTAATCTGTTTACCTCTTTGATGTCGGATTGTGTTTGTTTTGTAAAAAAGCCATCTTGAAAGTGTTCCCAGATATAATCGATGGCCATTTCATTCGGATGCAAAAGGTCTTTTTCATAAAATCGATAATCTCTTAAGTCATCCATTAATAGTTCGTAAGAAGGGAAATAATAGCAATGAGTAAAAGCACTACAAATGGCATTGACGGCAATATTAAGTTGGGCTTTACTTATTGTGTTTTCTCTCCATCCATCTTTGAGGTGACGTATAGGGCTTACTGTAAACACAAGCGTTTTATCTTCTAATGAACTAGCTATTTGCTCAAGATGTTTGACAATTTCCTTCTGGCTTAAAAGTCGTTTGCTAAACAAGTGATCGTTTTGTTTATGACAATTATTGACGATAGAATGGTTTTCCTTTAACTCATACACCCAACAGGTACCCAAGCTGATAAATACAACATCAGCATGCTTCAGGAGAGTGGATTGCTGATTATAATTTGCTTTAATCTTATCCTCGATCGCTTGCTTTTCTGGAGCATTAAATTCCGAGTGTAAATGATAAGAAAAATAAAGTCCGTCATTGTTTTGGATCGAATCAATCAATTCTTCTTGGCTTAGACTTAGTAGTTGTGTTAGTGAATAGGGATTGTAGCATATCCCCATCGGGTTAATTTCAGAACTGAATTTGGCCAAATCCAATCGCTTTCCGATGTTTTCAGCAAAACAAGATCCAAGGAAAAGCAAATGACTATTGTAATCTATCTTGGGATATTGATTTGATATCGATATTTCTGTTCTAAGCTTCACTTTGGGATAAAACGGTTCAAATTAACTAAATTTAGCCGAGTGATGAGTAAAGACGATTACCGTAAAATAGAGATCAAAAAAGCACCTGCATGGAAGGTTAAGATGCATGAGGTCATCTTTGAGGCAGATACTCCCTCAGGCAAGTTCTTTGATGTGCTTTTGCTTTGGGCCATCTTAATCTCTGTTTTGGCTGTCATGCTTGAGACCGTTGAATCCATAAGTCAAAACCATGGCACTTTATTGGTTATACTAGAATGGGCATTTACCATTTTGTTTTCAATTGAATATGTTTTACGCTTGATTTCTGTCGGAAAACCCATGAAATATGCCCTAAGTTTTATGGGTATTGTCGATCTCTTGTCCATCTTACCAACCTATTTGAGCTTTTTCTTAGTTGGTAGTCAGTATTTGTTAGTCATCCGAACCATACGTTTATTGCGTGTTTTCAGAATCCTTAAATTAACAAGATATGTTTCAGAGGCTCAGGCGCTAAAGAGCGCTTTAAAGGCGAGTGCAGTGAAAATCACTGTTTTTATAGGTGGTGTTATTGTTTTGGTTTTGATACTTGGTTGCCTGATGTACATCATAGAAGGCCCTGAACATGGCTTTACCAGTATTCCAACAAGCATGTATTGGACTATAGTGACCATCACCACTGTAGGTTATGGAGACATCGCTCCTTCAACAACACTCGGGCAGACCATTGCTTCAGCGATTATGTTGATTGGTTATGGTATTATTGCAGTGCCGACCGGAATTGTTACTGTGCAATTTGCACGGTCAAAATCGAAGGAGCAACTTACAACACAAGCCTGTCCGGAATGCTCGAAAGAAGGTCATGACCTTGATGCAAAATACTGCAAGTATTGTGGTGAATCTTTAAAAGCAAATACTTATTAGTACTTTTAGCTTATTATGCTCAGAGTCATTTTTTTATTATCGTTTCTATTGTCTTTTATATCAAAGATAACTGCTCAGCAAGTTGAAAGTGTAGTAGCGACATCCGGTGAGCATTATTCCGGAAATCAATATTCCTTAGACTTTACATTGGGCGAGTTGAGTACCGAGACAGTTGGAAATTCCACAATTCTAACTCAAGGTTTTCATCAGCCTAATATTGTTATAACAGATATCTCGGATGTAATACCCGACCTGAAAGTATCAATTTATCCCAATCCATTTTCTAATCAACTTATTATAGATATAAGCGAAAAAGAAAATCTGAATGCTGAGATATGTGACGTAAATGGTAAACTTCTCTTTATCGAAAAACTTAGTTCAGATCGTCATGTTTTAGATGTATCAGGATTGGTTAGTGGCACATACTTTCTTAAAATTGGTGACAAGAAAGGTTTAATCAGTTCTTTTAAAATCATTAAATCACAATGAAAAAAATAGTCATCTTTTTAATTGTTTGTCTTGCCATGTTTGAATTAAGCGCTCAAGCACCTATGGTTTTTAATTACCAAGCTGTGGCAAGAAATAGTAGTGGAGTTTCCTTAAATAACCAGAGTTTAAGTTTTAGAGTTAGCCTATTACAAGGAAGTGCAAACGGTACAATAGTGTATTCAGAAGTTCATAATGTGACTTCAAATCAACTTGGTTTAGTTAATCTGAAAATTGGTCTAGGCGCTTCTACAGGTAATTTAAGTAACGTCGATTGGGCTGCAGGTCCTTATTTTCTGAAAACAGAAATGGATCCAAATGGTGGTGTCAATTACATATTAATGGGAACCTCGGAATTATTGTCTGTTCCTTATGCCCTTTATGCAGAAAGTTCAGGAGAAAATCATTGGGAAAAAACCAACTCAGACATTCACTACATGAATGGAAATGTTGGTATAGGGATTAATACTCCATCTGAATCTTTAGAAATAAATGGTCGTTCAAAAATGGATGGGATGATCATAGGGAATGAATCTTTATTGCCTTCACACGCTCAGAGTGATGTCAAGATAGTAAGCAATTCAAATGCACTAGATGCAGTGCTTGTTAAGCATCCGGGAAGTGGTCTTAATTCTTCTTTAGGTGCATTGAATAATCGTGATATTAGAATGACCATGGGTGTTGGCGGTTCAAACCGGTCTCAAGTTTTTCAGGCCAATTGGGCATTTTTGAAAACGGCCGATAACCTTAGCTTTTCTTCTGTTTCAGGTTTGGCTATTGGGCACTCGACTTCTTCTGCACCAATAGTGTTTATGCAAAATAGCCAGGAAAAAATTAGAATTGATGCAAATGGAGACTTGGGAATAGGTACGAATAATCCGAGAACTGGTTTACATGTTAGTAATGAAGATATTTACATTGACGACGCAACTAAAGGTGTCATTATGAAATCTCCAAATGGGCAGTGTTGGAGAATGACTGTAGACAATTCAGGTTCTCCTGTTTTTACTTTAATACCATGTCCTTGAGCTTTTTTGAGTCAGAGATTTATTGCAATAAGCTGGTTTTCCTCTTCCAGTGAGATCTTATTAAGCTGACGCATTAAGTCTTCTTTGAGGGTGTTAAATGAGTTTCTATATTCCTCTTTGATTGGTTCGGCTGAAGGGAATTCTTGCCTTAAATGATCGACTTGTTTGCCATTTTTCCAAAAACGATAACAAACGTGAGGACCTGTAGCTAAACCGGTACTTCCAACATAACCGATAATGTCTCCTTGTTTGACATATTGTCCCACTTTAACATTGCGCTTACTCATGTGTAAATATTGCGTGGTGTAGACACTGTTGTGTTTTATTTTGACATAATTGCCGTTGGCACGCTTTCGTTTAGACTCAATAACTACACCATCTCCTGTAGACATAATGGGAGTTCCTCGTGGAGCTGCGTAATCCGTTCCCAAATGAGCTTTCCATCTTTTCTGTACCGGATGAAAACGCCGCATGGTATATCTGGAACTTAGTCTGCTAAATTTAAGCGGAGATTTAAGGAACGCTTTTCTCAAGCTATTCGCTTCTTCATCGAAATAGTCATCTTGCTCTCCTTGTTCAAAATGAAAAGCATAAAAAGACTGATCAAAGTGGTTAAATTCTACAGCTTTTACTTCACCGATACCAATTGATTTTCCATCTACAAATTTTTCTTCGTAAATGATTTTAAACCAATCTCCTTTCTGAATTCTATAGAAGTCGATAGACCATGCAAAAATTTCGGAAAGTTTAACTGCTAGCACAGGGCTTGCATCTAAGTCTTGTAAGGTCAAATAAAGGGATGAATTAATTTTACCTGCAATGGCCTTTTCATTGATTGTAACCTCTTTTTGTCCTTTTCTAATCTTAAGATTAGAGTCCAATTCAAAAACAACAAAATCAATTGGGTTTGCCTGATAGATAAAATACCGGGCCTTTTTAAGACTGTCTTTTGATGCTAGAATCGTATAACTTTTTCCGGCTACAATCTTTCTTACGTCAAAAATTTCTTTGGATTTTTTGGCTAAAGCATCAATGGTAGGGTAATCAATATGATGTTTTAATAAAATGTTGGCTAAAAACTCATTTGGTTTCACTTTATCTTTAATGACTACAAATGAGTCTGTATTAAAGCCAAACGCTAAACTTTTTTTAGGTTCAGGTTCTTTTATTCCAGTACTGTCAAGAGGCCTCATTGATTGCTGTGAAGTCGTTTGGTTTTCAGTGACATTCCAAACAATAACGGCTAAAAGCAGTGTTAATATTAGGCTAAAATACCTTAGTTTACTAGACATTAAGTGTTCTTTTACTACAAATGTAGTTACAAAAATAAAAGAAGAAAAAAAAATGTGATCGAAATCACACTTTTATTACTAACAATTTGATGTGTCTACTCCACTTTAGCAACTGGGTTAGCTAAATTTTCATATCCTGTTAATTCCATTCTGATAGAACCTACCAGTATTTTTGCTCGTGCCAAAACCGGAATTTTATTCCCGTCATCGGTGATGTATACGGTAAGATCATCATCACTTTTGAAAATACGGCCTTCCTGAACAGCAGGACTAAAAACCATGCATTTGTATTTGCCTGCTTTGACCTTAATCGTTTTTTTACCTATATACTTCATCCTGACAGGGTAAACTTCTTCATCAACAAAGGCGGGAAATTCAAAAATCTGGCCTTTTTTTGCATTGCTAAAATCAATGGTTCTGGCATAATAAAAAGAGGAAAGCATGTCTTGAACTCCATAAGGAACTTTATACTCTTCTTGCTTTTCATTAACAACTCGACCCTCATTCTGAAAGAACTTATAATCTTGGGCCTTATCATATCCACCTTCGCTAATTCTTCTTACAAATAGCCATGGAAAAACGCCTTCAGCATCCATATATGTCTCATAGCGATCTCGGACTTTAAAAAACCAGTCAAAAGCACTGATGCTTCGTCCCGTGCCAACCATGTGCCATATTTCTCTGTCTTGTATCTTACTATCGGTCTTCTTAATGCTTAATTCGGCAACTCCGGCATTAATCAACCCATAAGCCAGTTTATATTTGAGCACTTCGCCTGGAGCATAAGCTTGATGCTCTACTCTTTTAAACTTGAAGTCATGAGGTTCATTACCATGAGTGTCTTGACTAAGAGCATTAAGACTTTGGCTGATGAGCAGTAGTGCAGTAACAATTAATCCTAGCTTTTTCATGATCCATATTTTCACTTGCTTACCCAAAGTCCATGCCATAATGCCAATCGTTTTTTAGGAGATGAATGATTTTTTTGTCAATTCCCATAATACAACGCCGGCACTCACTGAAATATTGAGCGAATGTTTGGTGCCAAATTGAGGAATTTCAATAACTGTATCACTTAAGTTCACAATGTCTTGACCAACCCCATTTACTTCATGTCCAAATATGAGGCCTAGCTTTTGGTCAAAATTGGGTTTAAAATCCTGAAGTGCTATGCTTTTTTCGGTTTGCTCAATACTGATAATTTGATATTGCTTTTCTTTCAATGCCTTTATTGCATCCTCGGTTTTCTCAAAGTAATTCCACCTTACTGACTCTGTTGCACCGAGAGCAGTTTTGTGAATCTCTCTATGAGGTGGTTTTGCTGTTATACCACATAGAAAAATGGCTTCAATGGCAAAAGCATCGGAAGTTCTAAATACAGACCCAATATTATTTAAACTTCTAATATTATCCAGAACCACTATTATTGATTGCTTTTTGCTTTTCTGAAAATCTTCTACAGAGGAGCGATTCAGTTCTTCGTTTTTTAATTTTCGATTCATTGCATACAAAGCTATTGCAAAACCAGATACAGTGATTGGAAATTGTGAAAAACTATTGATAAATCACCCTTTGAGTAAAAGATTTAAGCCTTTTTCATGTCCTAAATTCGTTTATTCGAATAATTCAGACTTGGCAGCAAAAACAAAACAAAAAACGAAGGCAAAAGAAACGCCCTTAATGAAGCAATACTATCAGATTAAGGCCAAGCATCCTGATGCTTTGTTGCTTTTTAGGGTGGGCGATTTTTATGAAACTTTTGGAGAAGATGCAATTAGAGCTTCTAAAGTACTGGGCATAGTATTAACCAAAAGGCATAATGGCTCGGCAAATGAAATAGAATTGGCCGGATTTCCGCACCATTCTCTTAATACGTATTTGCCAAAGTTGGTCAGAGCCGGATATCGGGTAGCAATTTGTGATCAATTAGAAGACCCCAAAAAAACCAAAACCATTGTCAAAAGAGGGATAACGGAGCTGGTAACTCCGGGAGTTTCTTACAATGATGAGGTTTTGAGTCAAAAAAACAATAACTTTTTAGCAGCTGTTCATTTTGGGAAAAAACAGATAGGAGTGTCTTTTCTGGATGTTTCTACCGGCGAGTTTCTGCTCGCTCAAGGTTCTTTAGATCAAGTGGACAAATTATTACAAAGTTTTCAACCTAGTGAGATTCTCTTTCAAAAACAACTTAAAGCAAATTTTGAATCAAGCTTTGGCAGCAGCTTTTTTACCTACATGTTAGAAGACTGGGTGTTTACATCTGATTTTGGAGAAGAATTGCTTTTAAAGCATTTTGGAACGAGTTCATTAAAGGGCTTTGGTGTCGAAGGTCTTAATGAGGGTATTATTGCAGCAGGAGCGGCTCTTCACTATCTTGCTGATACCAGACATGATAAAATCAAACACATCAATTCTATTTCGAGAGTTGAAACAGATGATTATGTGTGGTTGGATCGATTTACGATTCGGAATCTTGAGATTTTAAATAGTCCGCATGATGATGCGAGGACTCTATTGGATGTCATTGACCAAACGGTCACCCCCATGGGTGGAAGAATGATTAAGCGTTGGATTGCATTACCTCAAAAAAGAATTGAAATTGTAAAATGTCGTCTTGCGGCTGTCGAACATATATTGAATCATGAGATCATGGCTCAATCTTTACTTGATCATCTTAGTCAAATTAGTGATCTGGAACGTTTGATTTCGAAAGTAGCCGTAAATCGAATCAATCCAAGAGAGCTCTTACAATTGCAAAATTCCTTAGCACTCATAGAACCTATCAAAGCACTCTGCATAGACTCCGGGAATGAAACATTGGAGCAGATTGCTACGCGATTAGATGCCTGCCTTAAGATCAATCAGAAGATCGAAAGAGAAATTCAACCTGATCCTTCAGCACTAATATCTAAGGGCGGTGTCATTAGCGACGGCGTAAATGTTGAGCTTGATGAATTGAGAAGCTTGCAAAGATCTGGCAAGGATCATCTGTTGCAAATGCAACAACGCGAGATGGAAAAGACGGGAATTAGCTCCCTAAAAATTGCGTTTAATAACGTTTTTGGTTACTATATAGAGGTGCGGAACACGCATAAAGATAAGGTGCCTTCAGATTGGATAAGAAAGCAGACTTTGGTGAGTGCCGAACGTTATATAACGGAAGAGCTTAAAGAATATGAAGCAAAAATACTTGGTGCTGAGGAAAAGATATTGAATCTGGAAACGCGACTTTATGCAGATTTGGTACAGGAGGTTGCTCGATACATTGAACCTATACAATTAAATGCGCAACTCATCGCCCAATTGGATTGCTATCTATCCTTTGCCCATGTTGCTGAGGATAATAATTATACTAAGCCGGATATCAATGAGGGCCTCACAATTGATATTAAAGACGGACGCCATCCGGTCATCGAACAACAATTGCCTTTGGGTGAAGAATATGTGTCAAATGATGTGTATCTGGACAATGAGACACAGCAAATTATTATGATTACCGGACCTAACATGAGCGGTAAATCAGCGCTTTTGAGACAAACGGCTTTAATTGTTTTGTTGGCTCAAGCCGGTTCTTTTGTTCCGGCGAAACATGCTTCTATAGGTTTGGTCGATAAAATTTTTACCAGAGTAGGAGCTTCAGATAATATTTCTTCAGGTGAGTCTACATTTATGGTTGAAATGAATGAGACCGCCAGTATTTTGAATAACATCTCTTCCAGAAGTTTGATTTTATTGGATGAAATCGGCAGAGGAACCAGTACTTATGATGGTATAAGTATAGCCTGGGCAATTGCTGAATATCTGCATCAACATAAATTACATCGAGCCAAGACCTTGTTTGCTACCCATTATCACGAATTGAATGAAATGAGCAAGTCCTTCAACCGCATTAAGAATTTTAATGTATCCGTTAAGGAGGTAAACAAGAATGTCATTTTTATGCGTAAGCTCATTCAGGGGGGCTCGAATCATAGCTTCGGTATACATGTGGCAAAAATGGCTGGGATGCCAAGTATTCTTGTTCAAAGAGCCAATCAAATCTTACAGGAACTTGAAGAAAAAAACACCAAAAAGGAAGTGAGTGAGCGTTTGATTAAAGCGCAAGATCAACAAGATAATTTTCAATTGAGTTTTTTCCAATTGGATGATCCCGTACTAGAGCAGATCAAAGAAGAATTGACTAAAATAGAGATTGATAACTTGACTCCGGTAGAGGCGCTGTTTAAATTAAATGAGATAAAAAAAATGGTCGATGGAAAATAGGTTTTTGCTTGCTCAATTTGAAAAAAATACTACTTTTGTAGCCCTTTTAGAAGGGAAGGTTCTTTAAGAATAAGCGAGAGTAGCTCAGTTGGTAGAGCACGACCTTGCCAAGGTCGGGGTCGCGGGTTCGAAT
>CAYULW010000006.1:0-163381 GCA_964445815.1 uncultured Flavobacteriales bacterium | reverse complement strand
GATTCGAACCCCCGACCCGCTGATTACAAATCAGCTGCTCTGGCCAACTGAGCTACATCGGCACTTTTGTTTAACAACAAACCTTTTTCAAAACACCACAAGGATAGCCCTGAAAAAGGTCTGCAAATTTAGGAAAGAATATGACATCCTAAAAAAATAATTAGGATTTTTTTATCAAAGCACTAAAAGGGGCTCAAAAGCCTATAAATTAAAGGGATTATCAGATGCCTCTCACCTTCTCTTTTCTCTTTTTTGCTTGCCTTCTTAATGCTTCTGCCACCTCATCTGTGGCAGCTTCGAAATTTCTAGCTGTTTTTTTCGCAAATAAGTCGTTCCCCGGAATGTATAATCTTATTTCAACAGTTTTATTTTCTGTCAGGTGATTATTATCCACTTTTAAATAAACATCTGCTTCAATAATGCGATCAAAAAAAAGGGTCAGTTTATTTATTCTTCTCTGGATAAAATCCACTAATTTCTGGTCAACATCAAAGTTTACTGATCTTACATTTAATTCTACATTCATCTTATTCTATTATTATGCTCGAGGGTGAGCCTGTTTGTATATATTTTTTAGTTTTTCGATTGAGTTATGCGTATATATTTGTGTAGCAGATAGGTTTGCATGTCCCAAGAGTTCTTTTATTGTATTTAAGTCTGCACCATTATTTAACATGTGAGTAGCAAAGGTATGTCTCAAAACATGCGGACTTTTTTTCTGCATTGAAGTTACTTGTCCAAGGTAGTAATTTACCTTGCGATAAACAAATTTCGGATAGAGTTTCTGCCCCTTATCTGTTAAGATTAGATATTCACTTTTCAGACTTTGTTCTTCATGACTTTTTAAGTGCCTTTTAATCAAACTCAAAAGCACTTTATTTAGCGGTACTATTCTTTCCTTATTTCTCTTGCCTAATACTTTTATTGTTGACTGATTGATGTCAACATCTCTCTTTTTAATGTTAATGAGTTCGGATAATCGAAGTCCGCAATTGTATAAAATTTCTAAGATTAAATGATCTCGTTCTCCGTGATAATCGCTCTCAAACTTTATCAAGTCAAAAAGGTTTTCCATTTCATTTTCTTTCACAAACTTAGGTAAGCCCTTTTTTGTCTTAGGACTAACTAGCTTGCTGGTCGGTAAGTCTTTTATCTTATTTAGCTTTAAAAGGAATGTATAGTAAGTCTTGGCTGCTGATATTTTCCTATTGATTGATTTGGGGCTCACTCCTTTCTCCATTAAATCAACCATCCAAGATCTGAGCATTTGAGATTCGGCGTCACTTGTTGCAACATCAAACACCTCACTCAAATAGTTGCGAAGCTGTCTAAGGTCAGTTTCATAAGCAGTGACGGTATGGTGGGAGTATCTCTTCTCTGCTGAAAGGTATTTTAGAAATTCGGTTTCGAGCATAAAAAAACCACTTAATTTAATCGAAAGTTACGAATTAAATTAAGTGGCTTAAACTATTTTAAACGAGAATTAAGCGTTCTCGTCTCTTCTCAATTTCTCTTTGTAAATCGCCTTTTTTATCTCTTCTCTTCTCAAAACCGAAGGCTTGGTAAATTGTTGTCTTGCACGCAACTGCTTAACAGCTCCAGTTCTTTCGAATTTCTTCTTAAACTTTTTAAGCGCTCTTTCTATGTTTTCGCCTTCTTTTACAGGTACAATTAACATGTTCTTATTTTTTATTGGGGTGCAAAAGTAATAAATATTCATTCGTACCCAAAAAATTTTGTCTTTTTTAATCTGTTCACATAAAACTTATCTATTCTGTAACTGATAACCTAGCCATTTGATTCAGATTTAACTTTAAAATGCCTAATCAAAAATATTTTGATAAAATAAGTGGCATTCAAACGGTATTACTTTTAACAGAGAATACCCTACATTGACTTAATAATGAATGAGCTCAAATTTATCCAACCAGCTTTCGATTGCGTCAAACATAATGGGAGATCGTTGCGGGAAGACTGTATTTCCCCATCTATCTTTTGCAAACTCTAACTCTAAAGAGTGCCCAACACTTGCGCAAACTACTATTTTAAAAGAGTCATTATTTGATTTTGCAATGAGTCTTCTGAATTGAGGAATCATTACTGAAGGTGGAGTGACTAAGTCATTCTCTCCAAATAAAATTAGAGTGGGTATTTTAATTTTTGGAATTAAAAGCTCCGGCTGATAAGCATTATAATTTTCTCTCCACCACTTTAAGTCGACTTCATTTCTTGGTTGGTCAGTATATTTTGCCCACGATTTAGCCTGTGTTCGAATAGCTTCTTTTTTTAATGCCTTCCAGTTATTTCCACTCATGACATAATGAAAATAAAGATTCTGATAGCTTAATGCCTCTTCAATAGATTGATTGGATTCACCATTCGCTCTCATCCTAAAGATTAAACTCTGTCTCTCTTGTTCAACAACTGAAACTGAAGGAGCCCCGGACAATAACATGAAATCAATTTCATCAGTAGCTGTATATGCTAGAAATGAAATATACGCTCCCTGACTCCCTCCACTCAAAATAATCTTGTTGGTATCAATAATATCTCTCTTCTTCAAATATAAGATAAGCCGAACTACATCATTAGCTAAGCTATCGAAGCTTTGATCATTGGTATAGTTTGTCGAAGCACCTTCACCTCTTCTATCAAAGACCACAGTTGCAATTCCTTTTCGTGCAAAGTAATCTCCCCACGATCGGTATTCCCAATTTTCTCTATTACCAATGTTTGAGCCATGGACTCTAATTAGCAGGGGAGGTTTTGTAACCGTCTTTGGCATATAAATAGATCCCTCTAATGTTTCCGAACCAGATCTCCAGTTTAAAGTTTTGATTTCATAAGGTGGAGCTTCCGTTTTTATAAAAAATGGCGTTTTCAATTTATTTAATGGCTCCAGACGCTCCTTATTTCTTGTGAACGAAACCTTATTAATACCAAATGGTAAAGTAAGGCTTAAGGTATCATTGATGATAGCAACTTCGATGGGTTCATTAGCAAATACAAGACTCGGAATATCAAGATATGCTGAAACAGTATCTTTAGATTGCTCAATATGTAATCTCAAATTCCATGCTGATCCATTCCATTCAAATTTACCTATCCAGTAACCATTAAAATTGGAAGAAATGCCTCTTAATGAAATAATAGTTAAGGTAAGTAGGAGAATCTTTTTCATATCTTTTAAATTTAGATTTTCTCCAAATCTATATAGCTATTGGCACTACTCAGCTTTAGAAAAGGTTCAGAAAATGTTTAGATTTTCTAAATGATTCTTCTCAGATTTAAATAAATGATAGTTTTGAAAACATGAATGAAGAATCCATGATTAGCATTGGCAATAAACACTGTGTCAGTTTCGAAACCAATGAGATAATTTCAGGACATATGGATAATTCTCAATCTAAAGTCAAGGTGGAGCCGCGTATTATGAAGGTGCTTCAAATTCTTATGGACAATAGTCCAAATGTTGTGCCTAGAGAGAAATTGATTGAAGAGGTATGGGATAACTATGGTGGCGCAGATGAAGCATTAAATCAATCGATTTCACACCTTAGAAAAATACTTGATGATAATGACAAGGAGAATAGAATTATAAAAACAATTGTCAAAAAGGGGTATAGTTTTAATGGAGAATTAAGTACAATTAATCATAAAGAAAAGAAATCAGCCAGATACTTTAAGAAATCATATTTTAAGATTTTAGTTCTAATCATTCTTTGTATGCTCCTATTTTGGCTTTATAAATCAAACACTGAAAGGCCCTATGTGCCAAAGGCAATGAAGAGTGATAGATCAAAAGATTCATCAGAATCTATGGCACCTAAAGTACAATAGACAATTTTTATTTCATTTATAGGAAATAACTAATGTGTTAAGTTGTTTAACTTGCTGATGAATTCTCGTTGGCTCAAAAGTAATCACAGAGTCTATTTCTCCCTGTTCAAGCACAAATACTCTTGAGGAATCAAACAAAGTATTTGAATGGTCTTGATTAGCTACCGTAATAACACCATCCCTAACTCTTAACATGTCAGAGATATCTATGTGAGTGCCTTGAGCCGCTAAAATGGTCAAATGCCCTTTTTTACCCAATGTCTCTTTTACAAACTGATAATAGGTGTAATTGCAACCGGGACAACCGTTCTCCGTAATCACATGCACAAAATCAAGTTCAGCTATTTCTACCTCTTGCTGATTTAAATAGTCGATCAAATTAGATTCTATGCTTTGCTCTCTTCTACAAGTCCATAAAGTCAACACTAAACTTATGGTAAGTAAGCTTCGTTTTTGTTTCATCAAGTTTAGGTATTAACAAGCCATGGTTATTGCTGTATATTGCTTTTCCAAACACAAAACCGTCATATTCGATATTAAACTCCCCTATTTTCTTAAGATTCTCATCAAGCAATAAAATGGAATTTAAATTGCTCATTGATTTTCCATGTGAGAGTATGAAATAGTAAAGTGACTTTTCACTATTACAAAAAATAGCGCGTAAACGCCCAAATTCGCTGTATCTCACTGGCTCCAGAATTTGTTTCACATTATCGGGCTTCACTTTTAAAATAGGCCTTTGCTTGTACTCATAATTTGAGTTGATTTGAATGGAGTCAATTATTCTTTGATTCCGAATAGAATAGATGTAACAGTATCTACTAAAGGTGGTAGATATCATAATCCGATCGTCTCCGGTTGAATATATGCCACTTAACTCATTCAGATTAAAGGGCTCAGAGCTAAACCTAGCGTAAAACCCTTTTGCAATAAATTCTAGTATAATGGTATCTTTTGAATGCGATAAATGAAGGCTATGATAATTATGCAGCTCATTTTTCTTGAGGAATTTCAAATACTTGTACTTGCCTTCATTGTGCAAGAGACTGTCTATAAAGTCTTCTGAATAGCTATGACTTACAAAAAAGAAATGGTTATCTCTAGCATGTTTTGGATTAATGACTTGGGGGTATGCATAGAGCTCATAGGCAGCAGGGCTTAGTTTCTCGAGATTTATTAGATCCAATTGCTGACCTCTCTTGTCTATAAGTAACGCCTTAGTCCTTGATGACAAATAAATACTATCTATATTAATGACATTAATTGCGATAATTTCATCCATCTGCTTATAAACAAAGTCAATCTTTAAGCTATGAATTAAGCTATCATTAAAATCTTTGAAATAAATCTCTTTTCTAGTGATCGGATCTGCATAATAAATATATTCCCTGTTATTTTCAGCAGGACATATACCCATGAACTTAGGATAAAAGGACATATTTACTTGAAATAGTTCCTTGAACTCATATTGATTAGCTTCCTCTTTTACCCCGCAGCCGATTGCAATAGAAAAGATAATAAGTACACATAAGTAATCAAGTTTAGTCTTCACCATTGTATACTGGTTTTTTCGTCTCATAAGTTGTTATTAAAACTTATATCCAACAAAACACTCATTGTTAAAAGAAGAAAGAAGTGGTGTGGTCATAGAAATTTCGATGAAAGTAAATTTATAAATTTAACTTAAATGATGTAACTTTTTATGTTGTAATTATATTTAATGTAATACTTCACATTTGTTAGGTGAATGAATCTGAGGAATTACAAAAAATCGGCAATCGACTAAAAAAGCTTCGTATAAAGAGCGGTTATGGAAGCTATGAAGATTTTGCCGTTAAAAACAACCTATCTCGTATGCAATACTGGAGAATAGAAAAGGGAAAAACAAACATTACCTTCAGAAGTCTCTTCGTTATTCTTAAAATTCATAACGTCTCAGTTGAAGATTTCTTTGCCAATAAGTTTTAAATTTCTTGCTTTCCATTTTCATTGCGGTTTGAAAAGCCTTTCCGCAAGAAAAATCTTGCGAAAAAGCTAAACTACAGGCGCAAAAAAACTTATTCGCCAACCTCAAATTGACAGGCTTTATAGATATCATACAATGAACCACTTGTACCAAACGTAATAAATGGCTGATTTGGATTTGCACCCTTAGGAGCGAGCACAGTATAGTTTCCATTTATTGCTGCCGATAGCAAGTCTTCTTCAATATACTGCAATAGAAATGCTTCATTGTTTGCAAGCAGACTTTGAATCTCTATCTGACTACTTTCTTTTATTTCATCAATGATGTTTTTCATTCGATCAGAATCTGATATACCTCCCGGGTCTGGTGCACCTTCTACCACAACAATTGGAAAACAACTTCCGCCTTGAAAAGGGCATGAGATATTAACAGGAGATTCCGGATCTTCATCTATAATGTGTACTTCTCTCATATGTACAGCCAATTTATTATTATGAGGAATTTTATCATTAACCTTTTGATCGGAAGTTTCCAAAGAAGTTGACATGGGAGAAACCTCCTCTTCCGTTTGACACGCAATTAGAGAAAATATAAGTAATGAATAAAGTAAATGTTTCATGACAAGCTAGATTTAAATGTTTGTGTTAATTTTATTTTACATTCAACACGTTTGAGTAACGATCCTCTCTGCAGTCCTTTCTATTTGGTTGAGTGTCTTCTCAATTAAAAGGAGATATAAATGTTAAAGGTCGGTTCTTCTCAGTTGAATTTGAATATTGATCCAAATATATACAATTTTACACAATTGTAAAATTTATTGGTAAATATTTTACTCTATAGTGTTTCCATATTTGTTGTATGTATATACACAAAGGGAAACTGATAGAAAAAGCAGTGCGCCATAAAGAGTTTTCTATATCTCTTTTAGCTAGGCGGTTAGGAAAAAGTAGAAGACATGTTTACAACATCTTTGAGAAACCAGATGTTAGTTTGGATGTTATCCTTCAAATCGGAACAATCATCCATTATGATTTTACAGATGAGATTAAGGAACTAAGTCAGATTCCTGAAGATTTTAAGTACTCCGTTCTTCATGAACCAAATCCGGTGAAGGACTCAGTGGCTTATTGGCGCGGAAAATATCTTGAGTTATTGGAAAAACATCAAGCTCTTCTTGATGGAAAGTTAGATGACTATTTAAAGAAAGAACAAGAAAATAAGAAATAAAAAAAGAGCTCAATGAGCTCTTTTTTTGTCTTGGTAATTATTTTAAAATCTCTCGCGAGATCACTAATTTTTGAATCTCTGAGGTTCCTTCCCCTATCGTACATAGTTTAGAGTCTCTATAAAACTTCTCGGCTGGAAATTCTTTTGTATAACCGTAACCACCAAAAATTTGAACTGCTTCGTTTGAAACCCTTACACTAACTTCAGACGCATAATATTTAGCAAAAGCAGACTCTTTTGTCATTTTCTGACCTTTGTTTTTCATATCCGCAGCTTGATGAGTCAGTAACTCAGCGGCTTCTATTTCGGTAGCCATATCGGCCAACTTAAATGCAATTGCTTGAAAGTTTGAAATTGATTGACCAAATTGTTCTCTTTCTTTTGAATACTTAAGTGCTACTTTATAAGCACCCTTCGCAATTCCTATAGATAATGCAGCAATGGAAATACGACCACCATCAAGCACTTTCATTGCCTGTGGGAAGCCATCGCCCTCTTTACCTAACATCTGATCCTTGTGAACTTTGCAGTCGGCAAAGATGAGCTCTGCCGTTTCTGAAGCACGCATACCAAGCTTGTCTTCTTTTTTTCCCGAACTAAACCCGGGTGTTCCTTTTTCAATTATAAAAGCAGACATTCCGTGGGAATCGCCTTTCTCTCCTGTCCTTGCGATAACCACTGCCACATCTCCTGAAATTGCATGGGTAATAAAATTTTTAGCGCCATTTAGAATGTAATAATCGCCTTCTTTCTTTGCGGTGGTATTCATGCCTCCTGCATCAGAACCAGTATTGTGTTCTGTTAAACCCCATGCACCAATGTATTCAGCTGTAGCCAACTTTGGTAGATATTTCCTTTTTTGCTCTTCACTGCCAAATTGAAGGATATGACCTGTGCAGAGCGAATTATGAGCAGCCATAGATAAACCAATTGATCCACAGACTTCTGCCAATGAAGAGATAGCTGATATATACTCATGGTAACCAAAGCCTGACCCTCCATATTCGTTGGGCACCAATACTCCCATTAATCCAAGCTCACCTAATTGTTTAAATATATGAATTGGAAACTCCTGTGATTCATCCCATTTCATAAAATCGGGTCTGATGTGCTTTTCTGCAAAATCAGAAACCATATCAGCAATCATCTTCTGATTTTCACTGTACTCAAAATTCATATCTTAATAATTTATTAGTCCTATTATGTTTTGACTGTATTTTTCTAAAACCGCTTTACCATTTAAAAAGTTCAAAATAACGAGAAAAGAAAAACCGCAGACTTGTGCTTCTTGCATTTTGACCAATTCAGCTGCTGCCATTGCAGTTCCTCCGGTTGCCAATAAGTCATCATGAATCAAAACATTCATTCCTTTTTTTATTGCATCTTCATGCACCTCAATTTCAGCACTTCCATATTCCAGATCATACTTATACGACTTGGTCTTATAAGGCAACTTGCCCTTTTTTCTCAATGGAATAAAAGGGACTTGTAATGACTGAGCAATTGCCATGCCCCAAAAAAAGCCTCTGCTCTCTATTCCAATCACTGCATCAACATTGATTTCTCTAGAGCATCTCACAAACTCTTTCGTTACCATTTCGGTCAATTCAGGATCTTCCAGAATTGGTGTAATGTCCTTAAAAATTATACCGGGTTTGGGAAAATCAGGGACATCCCTTATTGTTGCTTTTAATCTCTCTTCCATCTTTTTAATCGGAACACAATTTTACGATTGATTCTAGGATTGAGCAATAGATTTAATCAAATAGAATATAAGGAGTCAATTTCTTAACGGTTGCAGAATCAATTATTTTAACTTTATAAAGATGATCAAAGCCCTGATAACCTCCATGTTGTTTTCTATAGTTTACAATTGCATTGGCTTGGTTCCATGTTAGGTAGGGGAATTTCTTCAACCTTTCCGATTCTACTCTATTGATGTTGAACTTCTCTATTCGTGATGAATCTATAGACAGATATCTTTTTAAACTTTTATAAACCGAATCTTTAATTCCATATACTTCTCTGATTTGATCTAAAGAATAAAAACCTCCTAGTGCATTTCGATACTTAATGATCCTTTTTGATAATGTTGGCCCTATACCATATAGTTGTGTGAATTGCGCACTATCAGCTGTATTGACCTCAATCTGGAGGATTTCGTTTGAAATTTCACTCTTTCTATCCTTAAAGTTTCTCTTCTTAAGGTATTCATACTTTGGAAAAGAATCAGGCAAGAGCAGATAAGGCTCTAATTTTTTGTATTTAGCCTCTGAAACAGAATACATTTTCTTCAAGTCAGATTTAATCCTAAACTTTCCCCCTTTATTCAAATAATTCTGTATAACGTCAATCTGCCTTTTTGTAAAGCCTAGGCTCTCCCATTGAGTATAAGTAATAGTATTAGGGTCAAATTCAAAATAAGAAGTCTCCGAATCATCGATAGTTGTTGGCATTGGTTCATTTTCTTGAGAATGCTTTATCCTCGCTAATGAGTCCAATTCCATAAATGCTAGTATGGCTTTTGCAGTCAATTCGGAATCATAGGGTTGATTTCTCTTCCACACACGAGCTAAAAGAATAATAGCGATAAGGATCAAAAGCAAAAAGACACCTCTTCTCTCTAGTTTATTGAATTTAAAATAGTCGCTAAATTTAGGATACAAGATTCGGCTAGTTTATCACCAAATCTACTAAATCCATTTGATTACAGCCTGTTAGATTAAGGCTCATATGATTATAACTGGAATCTTGTATGCTAAGTGCTTCCTTGGCTTTTTGGAAGTCAGTGCTTCCTATTCCATAATACAACACAGAAGACGATTGGGAAATAATTGGGTTGAGGGCTAAACTTCTCAAAGTATCTATAATACCCTGATTAGGTTGAACAACAAATGATTCATCGTCATTTGTGGATAAACCCATAAACAAAGTATCGTTCATAGCAAAACTTCTAGTTCCCGACAAGTTAATCTGAACGCTTGCAGTATTGTCTTTAAAGAGACTTAGATTATAGTCTTTGCTCAATTGCAGGTTAGAAACTAAGGTCTGAAATCCGGTACTTTGAACTAAAATTAAATCTGCTTTGCCTTTTTCATTCTCTTCCAATTCATAAGTGAACTTGAAAATGCCATTAGCATCTGCTGCATCTCCTCCAATTATAAGTGGCTCGGAAAAACTTTGACCGGGGTTTACTTTTAATGCTACTTCTCCAAAGGCTAAAGGTGAGTATGAGCAATTGGTGTATATGACCCCGTTAATTTCACTAACAACAGTTTCATTGTCACAGGCATAAAATACTGTGATGAAAGACAAAAAGGCAATCAGGTTCTTCACTTATTTAAACTTTTTAATTTCTCCTGACTTTACTCTTGAAAAATAAGATTGCATATCATTTCTCACCTCCTTAGAAAGAATTAACAAACCAAAAATATTTGGAAATGCCATACCTAAAATCATTAGGTCTGAAAAATCTAAGACTGCTCCTAAACCAACTGATGAACCAATTACTATGAAGACAAGGAATATAAATTTATAGGAATAATCAGCAATTTTGGAGTTACCAAACAAGAATGTCCAAGCTTTTAGGCCATAATAAGACCAAGAAATCATGGTTGAGAACGCAAACAGAAAGATGGCAACAACAAGCACCCATGTAAACCATGGAAAGACACTTGAAAAAGCAGCAGAAGTTAATTCAGCTCCCTGTAAGCTTGAAGTGCCATCAGCAAATCCTGTAAATACCAAAACCAAAGCAGTCATTGTACATACAACCACCGTGTCTACAAATGGCTCCAAGAGGGCAACGATACCTTCACTAACCGGTTCATCTGTCTTTGATGCAGAGTGCGCAATAGATGCGGAGCCAACACCTGCTTCATTAGAAAAAGCTGCTCGCTGAAATCCTACGATAAGCACTCCTATTACCCCTCCTTTTATTGCTGGAGAATTAAACGCACCTTGATAAATTTCATAAAAAACATCTCCTACATTAGTGATATTCATACCAATAATAATCAAAGAAAATAAGATGTATAAGCCTGCCATAAAAGGGACTATCTTATCTGTCACCTTAGCGATACTCTTAATTCCCCCAATAATAACAACACCTACAAGTAAAGCAAGGATAACTCCAAACCACGCTCCATAATTAGCGATTGAAGGAAATTCCGATGATAGTTGCGCAAAAGCTTGATTTGACTGGAACATGTTTCCACCGCCAAAAGATCCACCAATACAAAGTATTGCAAAAACGAAAGCAAGTACTTTACCTAGTCCTCCTAGATTTCTTCTCCTGAGTCCTTCTGTTAGATAATACATGGGACCTCCTGAAACTTCTCCCTTTTCGTTAATCTTTCGATACTTTACACCAAGGGTACATTCCGTAAATTTTGAGGCCATACCAATTAATCCGGCCACTATCATCCAAAATGTGGCACCAGGACCTCCTAAAGAAATGGCTACAGCAACACCGGCAATATTTCCCAATCCAACTGTAGCAGATAAGGCTGTAGTTAATGCCTGAAAGTGAGATACCTCTCCCTCTTCCTTTGCATCGGGGTCAGAAAATTTTCCGGCGACCAATTGAATGGCGTGCTTAAATCCTTTGAAATTGATAAACTTCATTCTGAGGGTAAAGAAAATCGCGCCAAGCACCAACCATACAACGATGAAAGGAATGTTTTTCTGTTGAACATCTCCATTTGGATGAAGTACCGGTTGTGGCTTATCGTATGTAATTTCAGCCAAATTTTCTGCCCCAACCTCGATAACATCTTCAAGATTATTTGCATCATATATTACTTTACCAACTTGAGACAAGTACTTTAAAGTTCCATCTGCAGTCGCATAAACTTCCTTCGTACTTTGGCCGTCTTGCTCTACTAAGGCAATTAAATCTCCTTCTGTAACTTTTTTACCCTCTTCAATTATCCACTCTTTCAATAAGATTCTCTGAATTTCAGGATCTGACCATCCCGGAGCTTTTACATTCTTTTTGTCTGCATATACCGTTGGGTCGTAAATGCCAATAAACGAAAATGGGTCAAAGAACAATACATTAGTCATCCCTTTAACAATGGGAACAAATAAACTATTAATTACCTCCTCGGTTGAAGATGCCTTTACTTTTCCTTTTAAGGTTTTAGAATCACCATCAGCATCTGTAACAATGACTTTAAATGAGCTACCCTCTGTTAGTCCTTCGCAAGAACTCGAATTTAAATCAACGGCTTGATTGTCCCATTTAAATGTGTAAGGTGGGTTTCCTCCTTGGGTTGTGACATAAGCTACTCCATCTTTAATCGCCGGACTAGGGTTTTCGACTTTTAACTCTGCCTTAAATTCTTTTGCAAAGATTGTCTGAAAGAATAATATCGTAATAAAAAATGTAAGAAATCTTAGCATAATTTTTTGTCTTGATTAAGCTCAAAGATATAGATTTGAATATTATCTGATTTATTATTTAATTAAATATGATAATTCAATAATTTCCCTAAAAATTTTAATCCATTATGAAATACCTTAGTCTCCTCCTCTTATCTATTATCGTCCTTAGCCTTAAAGCTCAAGAAGTAAAGAAAAATGAATTATCTCTTGATGTTTTAACCTTTACCAGAAACACTAATATTCCGGGAATTATATACAAAAGAAGGTTTGATAAAGGTGCTCTTAGGTTGAAATTTAATTCCACATTATTCACAAGAGAAAAAACAAGTTTACTTCCTTCAACAGACACCAGTTTTGTTTCTCAAACATCAACCACTAACATTGAAGAAGGGTCTTCCCAGTTTTTTATCGGATACGAATGGCAAACAAAAGTAGAGTCTAAATGGACGATTAATTACGGTATAGATTTAATGATCGAACTATCAATCAACTCAGACAAGACAACGGATGTCTTTAAAAGAGCCAATGGAACAAATGGAAGAGTTTTTATTATAGATAATGAGGCTAATGGAACTAAATTTGGATTGTCTCCATTTATAGGAGCAAGGTATGACATCAATGATCGCATTTTTGCCGGTATAGAAAGTTATGTGTTCTTTTTAAGCGGAAGCGAAGAGTTAAAAACAACTATCATTAATAATCAGGCAGGAGTAAGAGCGACTACTTCGTCAACAGAAGAACCCTCTACTTTTGAGTACAGTTTAATTCCCAATACTCTAATTACAATAGGATACACTTTCTAAGTCATAAGTCGACTTATTTAGCTAACTGGCTTTCCATTAGCTTTATTCCTTCTTCAAAGCTTCGAGGAGCGTAACCTAAGTCTTTTTTGGCCTTTTCTATTCTTAAACCAGTTTTTGGAGGCCGTTTTGCAGGCTGATTTAAGGATTCGGACGAGATTTCTTTAATGTAAGATTTATTTAAACCATAATAATCTGCAACTCTTCTCACCAATTCAACAACACTCATAAAATCTTTGCCACCCATATTATAGATGCCTTGAGCTGTTTTCTCAGCGACAGCTATACACCCTTTTGCTAAGTCTTCGGCTAGAACCGGCGTACGAAACTGATCATTAACAATGGTCAGTTCTTGTTGTTTTTCTAAAGCTGATTTAGCCCACAAAACGATATTACTTCGACTCATGTCTTCTACTATTCCATAAACAATAATGGTTCTTATTATTGTCCAGGGAAACTCATAACTCTTTACAATACTCTCAGCATCAAGTTTTGATTGGCCATAATAACTAAGGGGTGCAGGTTCAGCTTCTTCATCATAAGGACCTTCTTTGCCATCAAAAATGAAGTCTGTACTCAATTGTATGAAATGAGATTTATATTTTGCAGCTTCAATTACTAAATTCTCAACAGCATCTACGTTCAGTTTCCTACACAACTCTTTTTCTAACTCACAAGCATCTACATTGGTCATAGCAGCTGTATGAATTATTATCTCAGGCTTTATGCTTTCAAAGACCTGTTCAATTTCTTGCTTGTTGGTAATGTCTAATGAATGAAATTCATAACCCTCTTCTTGAGAAACTCTGTTTTTCCCTTTAGAGGTAGCATACAATTTAAACCCCGGATGATTTTTTAATTGAGCAACCAACTTTTGCCCTAATAAACCATTACTTCCTGTAATAAGAATCCGTTTTACTCCCATTTCAATAAATCTTCAATTTGATCTACCATTCCCAATACAAATAGTTTTGCGCCTTCATTTATTCTAGTCTGGGGTGAAGGATTCAATATGTACTCTCCCTCTTTTGTTTTGAGTCCTACAATGTTTGCTCCGCTTCTTTTCCTCACGTGCAAATCTTCAATCGATTTGTTTCTAAATTCTCTAGGTAAGCTTTCATAGGTAATCTCTTCTAACGAGATGTTGTTATCTTGTCCTGTGAGGTGATTAAAAAATTCGACAACATCAGGTTTCATTACCAATGAGGCCATGTGTGTACCTCCAACTTTGTCCGGCATTACTACATTATTCGCTCCTGCCATTCTTAACTTTTTATCTGAGGAATCTTTAGACGCTCTGCTTATAATCAAAAGGTCTTTATTCATTTCACGGGCAGTGAGCACAACAAATACATTATCCGCATCATCAGGTAATGTTGTGATCAAGGCTTTTGCACGTTTTATTCCGGCATTGATCAGTACCTGATCATCAGTAGCATCTCCCTCCAGATAGACAAACTCTTTATCCAAACCAAGAGAATCCAAAGTTTCTGATGAACGTTCTATGAGTATGAACTTTTGACCTACCATTCCCAGCTCATGAACAATCTGTTTTCCGTTTCTTCCGAATCCGCAAATTATGATATGGTCCTCTAATGTTTTGATATTCCTAATTTTTTTTAATTCGGAAAAGTGTCTTCTAAAATCACCATCTAACAAGTAGGATGAAATAATTCCGGCAGCATAGGCAAATGTACCAAAACTGGTCACAATAAGGAGTATGGTAAAGTACTGCCCGTTCTCCGATAAGGGCCTCACAACCTGATATCCAACGGTAGATATTGTGATGATCGTCATGAATAAGGCTTCACTAAATGAATAACCTTCAAGGATCATGAAGCCTAAAACTCCTACCAGACAAATTATGGATAGGATAATAAGTGTATAATACAGTTTTTTAAACTCTCTAAAGCGGAACAAGGCGGTTATTTTAAATATCCCAAATTGTATTTCTTCTTTTTACCTTAAAGTAGTGCTTGTGTTCAAGAATAAAGGCCATGATAAGGTAAATAACCAAAGAAGAGCCAAAGGCTAAAAAGGAAAAATAAATAAAAAAGAGGCGAATTTTGCTTGTCTTCAAACCTAGTTTTTGACCCCACCATTCGCAAACACCAAAGGTATATCGCTCAAAAAAATCTTGTATACGATTAATCATCTTGTTTGCTCTTAAGTATCGAATTTCCGACTTTGCAAGATAAGCATTTTTTTAGGTCGCAGTTGTATTGTTTTAGTTGAAGTAATGCTTGAGAATCGTAAGCAGTCTTGCATTCTAATCCCAAAGATTTCCACTTTCTAATGATTGAATTGTTCTCTGCTTTCAGTTTGGTGTAATGTGATAATATTAAGTTCGTATCCTCACCCTTTTCTAGTAAATACAAATAATGTAATGGCAAAATCACATTAATCAGCAGAATATCGGAAGCGCCTCGGCCAAGATGTTTGACCATTTTTTTTGCCGCCGGTTTATCAAACTGAAAGTGAGAAATCCAATAATCAGATGTTTTTACATTAAACAAAGCCCTTTGCTCATCAATGGAATCGGCTTTCGCAAACTCCTGAAATAGTCCATAGGGCCTGTGCCAAAGGGCAGCAAATTGAGCAATTCTAATGGTTGGAAAATTAGAAGGCCTCATGCGCATAAATTTCCAAAGTGACTTATCTATAGGTCTTAATTGATGCTTCTGCTTTAAGAATTTGAATTCTTCTTGTAAACTAAGTGGGTAATTGCCTCTAAAATTTTGTTCAAGAAATCCGGCCTGTCCAAAAAACAAAGCCTCCATTTGCATTAGATTGTTTTGATACTTTCTAATCACCTTAAATGGCAATGACCGAGCCAAGAGCTCAAAAGGCAAATTATTGACCTTTAATCCAAAATACTTTGCCATCTGTTGATAAAGTGTTGCTTCCCAATCCTTTTGATTCAACATTAACAGATTTTTGAGTTGTTTAGCTTTGTTTTCAATGCGTGCTTTCATACAGCCTTCAAGTTGCTTCGAAATGTCTGATTGACTTGCATCTCTTAAAGCCTCCTGACAAGGAATCCATGTTTCGGATGTCATCAATTTTTCGTACTGTTCTATTATTGATTTCGGCACTCTACCTTTTAGCTCTAAACAAGGTATTACTTGTCCCGACTTCCGTAAAATGGTTTTATCATTCTCCCAAACCACATGCAAAATGACCTTGTCGTATACTTGATCTGACTGATGTTGATGTTTTTCCCAATCTGATGATTTAACATGAATCTCAACATTACCTGCCCAATGCACCCCATCAATCTCCAAGCGAGCATTAAAGAAATCAGGGCCAGAATCATGATTAAGATGGCCATGGCTTATTAAATTCAAAGACTCTCCCTCAGTTGTCTTTAGAGATTTATAATTAAAGCTTTTGCTTTGCCAGATGTAATAGAGCAATTCTTCTTTCATGAAAATTTGGTTGTAAAAGCTCCGTAAAGATAAAAGATTCAAGTTAATTCTACTTGAACCTTGGAACAAAAGAACTTCAAATATTAGGATCCGATATTTAAAGTCTTTTCCATTTCCTGTTGAATGATCGAAGCTTGCAGACGAGCTGCTTCAGCAAAATTTTCTCCATTAGATGCATAAATGATCCCTCGCGAGGAATTGATCAATAACCCAACATCTTGATTGAAGCCGTATTTGCAAACTTCTTCCAAGCTTCCACCTTGAGCTCCAACTCCGGGAACCAGAAGGAAATGATCGGGAATAATTTGTCTGATTTTGACCAGATCAGAAGCTTTTGTTGCTCCAACAACAAACATCAAATTCTCTTTTGTTCCCCAAGAACTAGTTTGCGCTATGACTTTTTCAAATAAAGGTTTACCCTCAGTTTCAGAATACTGAAAATCAAACGCTCCTTTATTGGATGTCAATCCGAGCACTATCGCCCATTTATTTGAAAATTCCAGAAAAGGTACCACAGAATCTTCACCCATATAAGGTGCTACCGTTATAGAATCAAAATCATAGGTTTCAAAAAAGGTTTTGGCATACATCTTTGCTGTATTGCCAATATCTCCGCGTTTAGCATCTGCAATGGTGAAAATGTCTTTAGGAATATAGTCCAATGTTTTTCGTAATGATTCCCACCCTTTTTGACCTAAACATTCATAAAAAGCAATATTTGGTTTATAAGCGACAGCATAGTCTTGAGTAGCATCAATGATTTTTTTGTTAAACTCAAAAACCGGATCTTCCTTTTCTAGCAGATGTGGTGGAATTTTCTTTAAATCCGGATCTAGACCAACGCATAAAAAACTGCGTTTTCTACGAATTTGATAAATGAGTTGTTCTCTAGTCATTAACTCCTTCTTCTTTTAATCCTTCTTTTAATTTTTCTGCGTTTTCTGCTACCCTCAACGACTCAATAATTTCACCTATATCGCCATTTATAATGTCATTCAGATTATAGAGTGTTAGATTAATGCGATGATCCGTGACCCGTCCTTGGGGGTAGTTATAGGTTCTAATTTTTGCTGAACGGTCTCCTGTAGAAACCTGAGACTTACGATCGGCTGCAATTTCTTTCTCTCTCTTTTCTACTTCGGCTTCATAAATTCTGGTTCGCAACACCTTTAAAGCTTTTTCATAGTTTTTTAGCTGCGACCTGCCATCCTGACACTCCACCACTGTATTCGTTGGAATATGGGTTAACCTCACCGCTGATTCCGTTTTATTAACATGCTGTCCACCAGCTCCGGAAGCCCTATACGTATCCTTTTTGATGTCGGCAGGGTTGATTTTAACATCCACCTCATCTGCCTCAGGCAAAACGGCTACTGAAGCAGCAGAAGTATGCACTCTTCCTTGTGTTTCTGTTTGAGGAACTCTTTGAACTCGATGCACACCGGATTCAAATTTCATCTCCCCGTATACATTCTCACCACTTACTTCAAAACCAATCTCTTTGAATCCTCCTGCTGTTCCTTCATTAATGGTAGTTATCTCATGTTTCCAGCCTTTAGTTTCTATATACTTTGTGTACATGCGATAAAGGTCTCCAGCAAAAATACTCGCTTCATCACCACCGGCACCAGCTCTAATTTCAATAATGACATTTTTATTATCATCAGGATCTTTAGGAATCAGCATAATTTTAATTTCCTCTTCTAAAGGTGTCACACGAGACTTTAGATCTTCTAGCTCCAACTTTGCCATTTCCCTGAATTCCTCGTCCTTTTCGGTACTTAATATTTCTTCAGATGACTTGATATTATCTAAGATATTTTGATATTCTTCATAAGCATCAACAATCTCTTTTAAGTCACTGTACTCCTTATTCAGTTTTACATAGCGTTTCATATCGGCTATGATATCAGGGTCAACAATGAGTTGACCAACTTCTTTCCATCGATCCTTAATTGATGCTAACTTGCCTAAGAGACTACTCATTCTTATTCGTATATAAATTCACCGTATGGTGATCTGATCGTTAATGTATTTCTTGGTGCTTCTTCTACCCGACCGATTATTTGTGCGTCCACATTAAAACTCTTCGAAATTTCAATTATGGATTCTGCTGTCTGTGGATCGGTATAAACTTCCATCCGGTGCCCCATATTAAACACCTTATACATTTCTTTCCAATCCGTCTTAGACTCATCATGAATCAACTTAAACAATGGAGGAATAGAGAATAGATTGTCTTTGATCACATGTTTTTGCTCAACAAAATGCATTACTTTGGTTTGTGCCCCACCACTACAATGCACCATGCCATTTATCTTTGATCGGTATAATTCAAGTACTTTTTTGATGATCGGGGCATAGGTTCTTGTAGGTGATAAGACCAGCTTTCCCGCATCAATTGGCAGGCCTTCTATTGCATCCAAAAGCTCTTTTTGTCCTGAATAGATCAGTTCATTAGGCACTAAAGGATCAAATGACTCCGGATATTTTTTTGCCAAATACTTTCCAAAGACATCGTGTCTGGCAGAAGTTAGACCATTACTGCCCATACCTCCATTGTACTCTTGTTCATAGCTTGCTTGTCCATAAGAAGCTAAACCAATAATAACATCTCCTCCTTTAATTTGATCATTACTAATCACTTCATCTCTTCTCATTCTACAAGTTACCGTTGAATCAACAATAATGGTACGAACAAGATCTCCCACGTCAGCTGTTTCTCCTCCGGTGCTGTATATTCCTATGCCATAGGATCGTAAATCCTCAAGAATCTCTTCAGTTCCGTTGATCAAAGCCGATATCACTTCACCGGGAATCAGGTTTTTATTCCTTCCGATGGTAGAAGACAATAAGATATTATCTGTAGCACCAATGCACAAAAGATCGTCTATATTCATGGTGATAGCATCCATTGCTATGCCTTTCCAAACTGAAGCATCTCCGGTTTCCTTCCAGTACAAATAGGCCAAGGAAGATTTTGTTCCTGCACCATCTGCATGCATCACTACACAGTGTTCATCACTTCCTGTCAAATAATCGGGAACAATCTTGCAAAATGCTTTAGGGAACAAACCCTTGTCTACTTTTTTTATCGCATCATGCACGTCTTCTTTTGAAGCTGAAACTCCTCTTAAATGATACCTTTCCTTATTGTCCATTTTATACCTGCGGTATTTGCTATTATTTAAGAACTTAAACTGTAATTAATAAAGAATCTCTATCAACCGTTATCTCTCGCCTTTCTTAATTTGTTTGGTAAAACACCATAAAAAAAACCACGCCCTTTGGACGTGGTCTTATTCTATTTCAATCCGCTATTCCTCTCCGGACTCTTCTCCATTACTATCTTCTGGCACCTGTTCGCCATCAGTTTCAGGAATCTCAGGAACTTCAGGAGCGGGCACGTAATCAAAGCTTATTACACTAAATTCTGTTCTACGATTCAACTGGTGTGCCGCTTCTCTTTCTTCTTCTGTCGCTAATTTATTGATCTCAGCATCTGAAATCAATAGATTACTTTCTCCATATCCTTTTGGAATCATTCGTTGTCTTGGTATGCCTCTGCTCACCAGATAGTTTACGGCTGCACTTGCACGACCTTGAGACAGTCTATCATTATATTGAGGTGTACCACGTGAATCCGTATTCGCACGTAACTCAATGATGAGTGTTGGGTTATCAACCAAGGTTTCATATAGAATTTCCAATGAGTCTTTTGCCTGTTCTGTTAATGCTGTATCATTAAATGCATAGAGTATTTCAGGAAGTTTAATCGGATCCTCTGTAATTGGTTGTAATTCATAGAGATGTGCAAACAACTTAGATTCTTCAAGGCTTACCGTTGTTTCCTTTCCTTTAGCATTTAAATATCCGGGCTTACTTGCTGTCAATACATAAGATGTGTTCTTTGACAAATCAAACTCCACTTTTCCTTCCGCATTGGTTTCACCTTCCATTGTTGATCCATCTGTACCTATAATCTCAACCTTCCCGGCAGGCAAAACCTCTCCTGTTTCTAAATCTTTTAATAAACAAATCACTTTAAATTCAGGCTCAGGACTATAGAACTTCCAAATGTCATCTTTCCCTCTTCCACCTTCTCTACTTGATGTCAAATAACCACTTTTGTCATTATAGAAAACAATTCCGAAGTCATTGGCATTAGAATTGATCGGTGCCTTCATGTTGGTCACATTCCCCCATTGTGCACTTCCCTGTTTAGAAGCCTTAAAGATATCCAGTCCACCCATACCAACATGACCGTCAGATGCAAAATACAAGGTTCCATCGTCTTTGATGTAAGGGAACATTTCATTGCCCTTTGTATTGACCTTTGGACCTAAATTAATCGGGCTTGACCATTTTCCTCTACTTTCTTCTTTAATGTACCAAAGGTCCTTCCCTCCCTGACCTCCAGGAAGATCAGAGGCAAATACCAAAATCTTATCATCAGGAGTAAGTGCAGGATGACCAACTACAGCACTATCTGTGGAAATGATTAATTTTTCAGGTGTAGCAAATTTATTCCCTTGCTTCTTAGCCGAGTATATTGCGCATCCTTTATAACCGTTTTTCTCTACCCAACATCTTGTAAAGTAAAGGGTATTCTTTCTACTATTCATGGCGCTTGCGCCCTCAGAAGCTTCTGTATTAACCTCCTCTCCTTCTACTAATGTAGGCTCACTCCACTTGCCCTTCTTATCCTGAATTGCCGTGTACAAATCCGAAAAATTATCCCCTGTTACTTCCGACATGTCCGTTCCAGTTGAACCTTCACGTGTTGATGTAAAAACAATCTGAGTGTTTTTACGGTCAATGTATGTTGGAGCATAATCAAAATACTCAGAATTCAATAATACTTCAGGCTCAACAATGTACTTCTCCGGATTGTCATTCCATTTTTGTGCCATTTGCGCTGCTTCAACGCCTCTTTTACCCATAGGGTCACTTGGTACTTCTGCTGAATATTTTTGAAACTCGACCAATGCTTCATCATACTTTCCATTCTGCATTTTCATGTTTGCCAAATGGAGACGAGCAATGGCGTCCTGATACTGGGCTAAAATGGCTTTATCATACCAGACCTCAGCCTGTTCAGACTGATCACTTAACCTGTATGCTTCTGCTATCTTGAAGATAATCTCAGCTTTAACATCCCTTCCTGTCTCCTTTACATAGGCTTTTTTGTACATTTCTATGGCCTCGAAATACTTTTCCTCCTTGTACATTGCATGATCAGCATCATCCAGATAACTCTTTTGAGCTTGAAGTGTAAGGTGAATAGAAAACAGGAACAAGAAAAGACTTGCAACTTTAAAAATCTTCATCTGACGTGTATTATTTAGAACAATGGCTGCTAAAATAAACAAATTTTTGCTCTTCTTAACATTCGAAAACCATTGTTATATGCCTGCTAAAATCGGATTACAGATTGAACAATAACTCCCTGTATTTAGGAAGTGGCCACATCTCATCATCTACCGTCAATTCTAACTTATCTACACTATACCTAATTGTATCAAACATGGGTTTAACCACATCACAATATTCAGAGGCTCTTTTCTCAGGACTCTCTATCTTATTTATTCTTTTTCTTTCATTGATCATCTTATCGGTTGTTTCTTTAATGATCTTTACATGTTTAGAGATGTTCTCTATAATCTCCATTTGTATAGAAGCCGCATCTTTAAATGCTTTATCTGACAAAATAGACTTTAAACCAGTTACATTTTTGATCAACTCATTTTGATATCTTAATGCTGTTGGCAAAATGTGGTTTTGAGCTAAATCACCAACTACTCTTGCCTCAATTCGAATAAGATTGGCATACTGTTCAAAAGCCACTTCTTGACGGGCCAATGTCTCTCTTTCAGACATGACTCCAACCTCCTTAAACAAACTAACAGTTTGTTTAGAACCTAACTCTAATAATGCCTCAGGAGTTGTTCTAAGGTTAGATAAACCTCTCTTTTCTGCCTCTATTCTCCATTCATCTCCATAACCATTGCCTTCAAACCTAATGTTTTTGGAGCTAATTGTATATTTCTTCAAGATCCTAAAGATGGCATCGTCTTTCTTCAGGCCTTTTGCGATTTGAGCATCGACATCCTTTTTAAATTGTCTCAATTGCTTCGCCATAATTGAGTTAATTATAGTCATGGCCAATGAACAATTGGCAGACGATCCAACTGCTCTATATTCAAATTTATTGCCCGTAAAAGCAAAGGGTGATGTTCTGTTACGATCGGTATTATCCAATAAAATCTCCGGTATCTTACCGATATTCAATTTTAGCTCTGTTTTCTCTTCTGCTGTTAAGGTTTTATCATCTTTTACTTTTTTGACCAATTGATCGAGCATCTTGGTTAACTCCGTTCCAATAAAGGCCGAAATGATTGCAGGAGGAGCTTCATTGGCACCTAATCGATGATCATTACCTGCAGTTGCAATAGACGCCCTTAACAATCTTTCATTGTCGTGTACGGCTTTAAGTGTATTGATAAGAAAAGTCAAAAACCGTAGGTTCGATTTTGGATTCTTACCCGGACTTAATAGGTTAACTCCTGTATCTGTAGACAAAGACCAATTGTTGTGCTTTCCTGAACCATTCACATTGGCATATGGCTTTTCATGAAGTAGCACCTTAAAGTTATGTTTCTTAGCTACTTTGTCCATAACGTCCATTAGTAGCTGATTATGATCAACGGCTAAATTTGCTTCTTCAAAAACCGGAGCACACTCAAATTGACTCGGCGCCACCTCATTATGTCTAGTCTTCACCGGAATACCTAACTTCAGGCATTCTAATTCTAACTCCATCATGTAACTATGCGCTCTTTCAGGTATAGAACCAAAATAGTGATCATCTAGTTCCTGCCCCTTTGCCGGTGTATGCCCAAAAACGGTTCTACCGGTTAAAACGATATCAGGCCTTGCACTAAACAATGCCTTATCGACCAGGAAGTACTCTTGCTCCCAACCCAAAGTGGCTTGAACTTTATTGACATTTTTATCAAAATACCTACACACATCTACTGCTGCCTTATCTACAGCATTTAGAGCTTTCAAAAGAGGAGTTTTATAATCTAAGGCTTCTCCTGTATACGAGATGTAAATGGTTGGTATACATAAGGTCTTTCCAATAATAAAAGCAGGAGAACTCGGGTCCCATGCCGTATAACCCCGAGCTTCAAAAGTGTTTCTTATTCCACCATTAGGCAAACTTGAAGCATCAGGTTCCTGCTGTGCCAACTGACTGCCATCGAATTGCTCAATGACATTTGTATCACTCAGTGGTTCGAAAAATGCATCATGTTTTTCAGCCGTTGTTCCTGTCAAAGGCTGAAACCAGTGCGTGTAATGGGTCACTTTTTTCTCCATGGCCCAAGCCTTCATTGCCGCAGCAACTGTATTTACAATCTTTCGCTCTACTCTTGTTCCTCCTTCTATAGCACTCACTACACTTTTATAGGTATCTTTTGGCATGTATTCGGCCATAACTTTTTTTCCAAAAACATTAGAACCATAATAGTCTGATATCTTATCAGAAGGTGCATTAACCTCTCTAGGAACTCTTTGCAAACAAGCTTCAAGAGCTTTAAAACGAATTGTTGACATGGGTATTTTTTTAATTAAAGCACAAAAGTATCCTTATTTCCATGTCAATTCTTTCAAAAAGTACAAAAAATTATTAACACCCCCCTAAAAAGAGGGGTATCGCTTTATTAAATTGGAAAAATCAAAGGATATGAAGCAATTTTACCCCCTACTTAGAACAAAAAGGAGATAAAAAAAGTAAAAGGCTACTAAAATTAAGCCCTTCCACCTTTGAAGTTTTTTTCCAAAAAACATTAAGGGAAAAATCAAGAAAGAAATGGCCAACATGAAGTAGACATCCGTTTCTTTAATTGAAGGGTTAACCTGAATAGGATGAATTATTGAAGTTACTCCAAGAATAGCCAAAATATTGAATACGTTTGATCCTATTAAGTTACCAATAGATATATCACTTTCCTTTCGGTATGCGGCTGTACACGATGTTACCAACTCCGGTAGACTGGTTCCAAAAGCAACAACTGAAACGCTGATCAATTTCTCACTTACACCATGATTATTTGCAATTTGAACGACAGAATCTATCAACCAGTCAGCACCATAAAACAAGCCGGCAAAACCTACTGCCAAATACAGTATATCTAGAAAAATGGATTGTTGTTTTTTCTCGGCAATTTCAATATCTAACTCTTCTAATGCTTTGGTTGCTTTTTTTCTTGAGTTAATAAATAACCAAATTGTAAAACAAATCAGTATTGAAACAAAGATGAGACCTTCTGTGGTCGAAATAACCTCATCTTGAGCGAAGGCGTAGAACAAAAGAGACGCCAAAATCATTAATGGCCAATCTATTCTTAGGGTATCTTTATTGATCAGAATTGGAAAAATGAGAACGGTTAAACCTAAAACAAGACCCAAATTGGAAATATTAGAACCAACAACTGCTCCAATACTTACATCCGGGTGGCCAGTAGTGGCTGCCTCGATGCTTACCAACAACTCAGGTGCAGATGTACCAAAAGACACAATGGTCATCCCAACAACCAGTGGTGAGATTTTTAACTTTAATGCCAGACTGACCGCACCTCTAACCAGTGCCTCTCCTCCAACAATTAAGATAACGAATCCTAAAAGTAATAGAAGGTATTCCACTACTCTTTATCCTTTTTTTCTGTTTTAGGTGAGCTAGGAGCATTTATATCTGCAGCTCGATTCACCTCAGCAGCAGACTTTCTTATTTCTTCCTGAATATCAGCTGTTGCATTCTTAAATTCCCTCATGCCTTTTCCTAAACCTCTAGCCAGTTCCGGAATTTTTTTTGAACCGAATAATAAAACTACTATCAATAGTATAACAAAGATTTCAGGCGTTCCAATAAACAGAAAAAGCATTCGAAAATTTTTTGACAAAAATAAAAAAACCCTGTCAGTTCTCCTTCAAAATACTTTGCAGAAGAACCAACAGGGTCTTTTAAAACTACAGCTAAACTTTATTTTTTAAGTTTCTCTTTATCTTTCTTGGTCATGTCAATTACGATAGGAGTTGCAACACAAAGAGAAGAGTATGTTCCAACAGCAACTCCAACTAATAACGCAAATGCAAAACCGCGAATCACTTCACCTCCAAAAATAAATATCATTAACAATACAAAGAATGTACTTAATGAAGTATTGACCGTTCTGCTTAGAGTACTGTTTAAGGCATCATTGATCACTTGATCCATAGGCCTCTTTTTATAAGAATTTAAGTATTCACGTATTCTATCAAAGACAACAACCGTATCATTAATGGAATAACCTACCACCGTTAAAATGGCTGCAATAAATGCCTGATCTATATCCAGTGAGAAAGGCAAGAATCCATAGGCAATAGAGAATACGGCTAAAACGATCAATACGTCATGAAAAATAGCAGCAACTGCACCTAAACCATATTGCCACTTTCTAAATCTAAACAAGATGTACAAGAAAATAATCACTAAAGAGAATACGATTGCCCATACCGCTGATTTCTTAATATCATCAGCAATTGTTGGCCCTACTTTCTGAGAACTCATGATTTCATAATCCAGACCAATCGACTCTAGTCCTTTATTCAATTGAGTTTCTACTTGTTGGTCAGCATCCTCTGCTTCAGAGTCAATCATAAAGCTGGTCGTCACTTTCACCTGATTATCTTCACCAAATACTTTTACTTCAGGAGCTAATTTCACACCACTTTCAGTCACAAATGTTTCGCCTAATGCATTTCTAACCTCGGTTGTATTTACAGTTTCATCAAATCTCACCAAGTAGGTTCTTCCACCTGAAAAATCTACTCCATAAGACAAGCCTCTAGTAGCAAAAGAACCTATACCAGCCAGTATAATTAATCCTGATATAACATAGAACATTTTTCGCTTAGCTACAAACTGCCAGTTCATATTCTGGAAAGCCCCCTCTGTCATTTTGCTTGCAACAGTAATCTTGCGCTTATTATCCAATCTCCAAGCAAAGATCAATCGGGTAATGAAAATGGCACTGAACAATGATGTTAAAATACCGATAACCAAAGTTTTGGCAAATCCTTCAACCGGACCTGTTCCAAAAAACCAAAGAATGATACCCGTCAATAAGGTGGTCACATTCGCATCAATGATTGAAGAATAGGCATTCTTATATCCATCAGCTATTGCCAAACGTTGCCCTTTTCCTGCTCTTAACTCTTCCCGAATGCGCTCATATATCAGTACGTTAGCATCTACTGAAATACCAATTGTCAATACTATACCGGCAATACCCGGCAGAGTCAATGCGATATTCGTTGACGCCAAGACACCCATAATGAAAAACAAGTTAGCCAACAAGGCAATATCGGAAGCGATACCTGCCTTTCCGTAATAGAAAATCATGTATATTAAGATGATAATCAAGGCAATGATAAAAGAATTGAAACCAGAGTCTATTGCTTCCTGACCAAGTGAAGGTCCTACTACCGCTTCTTCAACAATTTTAGCCGGAGCGGGCAACTTACCCGCTTTTAAGATGTTTGCGATCAACTTCGCTTCTTCTATGGTAAAATCTCCTTCAATACTTGAAACTCCACCGGAAATCTCGCTATTTACATTCGGGAAAGAGTAAACATAATTATCCAAGACAATGGCTATACTCTTACCAATATTATTCGCCGTAAGGTTTTTCCATGTTCTTGCCCCTAGGGTATTCATCTTCATGGTAATCTCAGGTCTTCCCCCAAATTGTCCAAAATCCTGATAAGCATCTGTAATGACATCACCTTCAAGAGGAGCTAAACCATCTGCTTTTGTTACTTCTATAGCAATTAACTGTAAGAATTTTTCATCATCATCAAATGGCTTTGCAGTCCATAGCAGTCTCAGGTCTCTAGGAAAAATCTTCTTAACCTCAGGATGACTTAAGTACTCATTAACCTTTGAAGTATCTTTAATTGCTGAGTAACCCACAACAGGACCTTCTCCGGGTGAATAACTTCCCTGCTGGTTCTGATAAATTGAAGGTGAAAGAACTGCAAATAATGGGTTGTTCTTAGCAAATTCTTCAAATGATTGATCTCCTAAACTATCTTGACCTGTAGAATCAGTGCCTTCTGTTAATTGATCCAATAAAGTTGAACTCTCTTCTACTATAGAATCTGTTGAAGTACTATCTTCTACTGCCATAAGCGTATCTCGCTCCGTCACCTCCTCATTGGGCAAGTCTCCCAAAATCGATAAAGCATCCTCTGTTTGTGAAGAGTCACTCACTGTTGCGGTAGTATCCGTCTCTTCAACACCGTTCAATAACTCGTTCAATTTTTCATTGGCTTGAGCTAAATAAGGATAGATTTGAGCATTCTCATAAGTCTCCCAAAACTCCAACTTAGCCGTACCTTGTAACAACTGACGAACTCTTTCTTTGTTCTTTACTCCTGGTAACTCAACCAATATTCTATCAGAAGATTCCAACTTTTGAATGTTCGGTTGAGCAACACCAAAGAGATTCACTCTCGTTCTTAGTACTTCAAAAGTTCGGTCGAATGCAGCATCTGCCTCTGACCTCAAAAACTCAATAACCTCCTCATTAGTCGCTGCACGATCTAATTTATCCTTATTCTCTAAGTTGTAAAAGATAGCAGCCAACGGCTTTTCTCCTGCTACCTCAGTCCATGCCTGACTAAATAGGGTAACAAAGTTCTCCTGATTGCTTTTTTGCAATTCTTTCGCTCTGGTTAGGGCATTTAAAAAGTTCTCATCCTGACTGTTTGAAGACAGTGCTTTAATAACATCGGCCACAGACACCTCAAGTGTCACATTCATACCTCCTTTGAGGTCCAAGCCAAGATTTAATACATTCTTTTTTACCTCAGTGTAAGTAAATCCTATCAATGGATAAACTTCTTCTCCTGCCATGGAGTCCAAATAAACCTCTTCTTTTTCCAATGATCCATTCGCAAAATCTTTTGCATCAGACTCAACGCCTTGAGCTACCCAAGTAAATGACAGCTGATACAAACATGCTAATGATAATAAAATGATGAAGGTCCAAATTAATCCCTTGTTTTGCATGATTTTTTTATCTTTTTCTTAGTATTTTGAAGCCTGCAAATATAGAACTTCCAATGGTAAATAACAATGTGATTATTTTTTGTTTTAAGTCTTTAAACTATAGAACATTAAAAGCAACCTTAAGCACAATAACTCGTCATATAAACATGACGAAAAGTTTACTTTACTTCATCTGCATCATTTCTTTGACTTTATGCACCGAGTTACTTCATGCCCAATATCATTACAGTATAAACTCTACCATTGAGGTGAGTAAAAATGGCACCTTGTTAAATTTTCCTTTTGCCGGAGGACTAAACACACCTATGTTTAATGAGTTTGATCTTAACGGTGATGCAACTCTTGATCTTTTGGTTTTTGATCGTAGTGGGCAAAGAATTCTTCCTTTTATTAATAATGGTAAACAAGATACGGTCAGTTACCGATTTGCTCCGGAGTATTTAGCTCTTTTTCCTCCAATGAGTGATTTTCTGCTTACTGCGGATTTTAATTGTGATGGAAAAATGGATTTAATTGCAGGTGGTACTAACATGACTCTTTATTACAATGAAAGCAGTGGATCAAATTTGAAGTTTAGCGCAGGAAAAGTATTGACCTTCCTCACTTTTGACTTTAATGGCAACCCAATACAAACCAGAATTAATCCGATACGCTCAAATAAACCGGCCATTTATGATGTAGATCAAGATGGAGATCAAGACATTTTATTCTTCGGATTCAATGAGCAGCAAGTGGAATACATGAGAAATGTTTCTATTGAAAATTCAGGAGTTTGTGGAGCAGATTTTGAGCGAAGAGGTCGATGCTGGGGAGGTTTTTTGGAGTCCAATAATAACGACAGTATCTATATAGATTCTTGTCGTTTCACATTAGCTAATGAAGAAAGAACTAGACGCACAGACCCAATTCTAAATCTTAAAGGATTAAAACACGCCGGATCAACGGTAACTGCTTTTGACTTTGACGGGAACAATAGTACGGATATACTTATTGGAGACTTAGGGACAGCTAGAATGAAGCTGCTTCTGAATGCAGATAGCATATTCCCTTATGAAGAATCAAGAATCTTTGATTCAGACTCCCACTTTCCTTCTTATGATTTGCCTATTGACTCCTTTGTTTTCCCTGCAGCCTACATAATGGATCTCGACAATGATGGCATAAAGGATTTAATTACAAGTACAAACACGAATAGTATTGGGGATTTGATTCCTGCAAAAAACAACATCTTATTTTATAAGAATTCAAATGCTACAAGGTCTCATTTCAGTAAGCAAACTGGTTTTAATTATTTCTACGAGCATCTGCTTGATTTTGGAAGAGGAGCCTTCCCCTGTGTCATCGATATCAATAAGGATGGAAAAGAAGACCTATTAATAGGTAATTATGGGGTAGTGAATAAAAGTCAAAATAGGGTTGAGGGGCGAATTGCTTTTTTGCAAAACACAGGCAGCTCCAACCTTGCTTCATTTGACCTAATTGATACCAACTATTTAGGACTAGACCAAATTCCACTTGACGTTGTAAGTAATACTCCGGCTATTCGTATTGCTCTATGCAGTGGAGATATTGATAATGACGGAGATGATGATCTGCTTATTGGTGACAGCAATGGAAAACTGCATCTTTTTAAGGACAATAGTTCCGGTGGTGCAGCACAGTTTGCATTGACTAATGTGTTCTTTCAATCCATACAAACGGGCTTGAATGCTTCTCCTTTTTTGTTTGATGTCAATAAAGATGGCTTATTGGATATTGTGATTGGTCATTTTCCGGGGCATTTAACGTATTATGAGAATTTTGGTCAGGCCTCGAATCCCATATTTACTCTTGATGTTGATTCCATTGTCTCGGTTGGAGGTAAGCGCATCGAAATCACACTAAACAGCTCAACAGGTCTGTCTAAACTCGATTCAGGGAGAGTGATTAGAATCAATGGCTCAACCAGATTTGGTGATGGTACAGAAGTAGATATTACCTCTATTGATATTGCCAATCAATTGATTACAGGAAATTTGACTTATTCGATTGATTCAAGTTACAATGACATTAATACTTCAGCCATCATTGATTATTCAGTTCAAAGGTGGGGCGGAATTGATTATGTCAACAATGGATCAAGCGTTAGGAATACAGTTCCCTTCATTTATGAAGAAGGCAACTTGATGCAACTCATCCTCTCTAATGATGATGGAAGTCTGCATTTTTACAATGATATACATCCTGATTCAGCTCACTTTAATCTACTTGACACCTTATATACTAATCGCAAATATGGTTGGAACGTAAGTGCAACGGGCTCTGATCTCGATAATAATGGAATCATTGACCTTGTCATCGGGAATGAGTCCGGTGGAATTACTCTAATTAATGGTGACTCTAGCCTAAACTATTACTTAAGTGTAAACCCCGATACTGTTTTAATTGGATCTGATAGTAACTCTACGGTTAATGTCAATGTCAATAGCGGTTTTAAAACTTGGATCGTCAATAACGACATTAGCTGGTTAGAGATAGACAAAAACTCGGGACAGTTCTCTGAATTGCTAAACTTAAGGGCAATCAAAGACAATGAAGCTGATACTTTCAGAACGGCTCAAATTGTCATCAAAGCTTCGGGAAAGGCCTCTGCAACATTAACCGTCATACAAGACACGTCGAGGTCAATTGGTTTGAGAGAAGATCGATTCTTCAATTCGGTAAGTCTTTATCCGAATCCGGCCAATACCTCCATTCGTATTGACTTTGAAGATTCTACTCCTTTTTCCGAAAGCATCAATTGCCTTGTTAAAGACATTTCCGGGAAAGTGATTTGTGAAAGCATTATCAACACTAAATCCCAATCTATCGATCTTACTTCTTTATCTTCTGGAGTTTATTTTATGGAATTGAGAAGCAATCAAGCTGTAAAAGTGATGAAGTTTATTGTTTCTAGGCAGAATATAGACTAAGTACTTAATTGCAAGTCTAACCTTTAAATTATTGGGAATTAAAGGCAGCCATATACAATATCTCTCGTCATGTTCACGTGACTAAGTATCTCATTTATTTAATTGGGTTTGGATGTTTATTCCTCTATTCTCATTTTTCTCATGGTCAATATCATTATCATTTAAATGCTGGAGTAGAAATTAAAGCGTTCGGCAGTCCAATGGAGTTTCCACTTGCAGGGGGACTAAATACCCCTATGTTTAATGAAATTGATCTGGATGGAGATGCAACACTTGATCTTTTAGTGTTTGATCGAAGTGGGAGTCGAATTCTTCCTTTCATCAATAACGGCAAACAAGATACCGTCAATTACCGATATGCTCCGGAGTATTTAGACCACTTTCCTCCAATGAGTGACTTTTTGTTAACCGCTGATTTTAACTGTGACGGCAAAATGGATTTAATCGTCGGTGGCAGTGATTTGATTCTTTATTATAATGAAAGTACAGGTTCAAATTTAAAATTTAGCCCCGGAAAGGCTCTGACTTTCCTGACCCATGATTTCAATAACACCAAAATTAACCCAACACGCTCAAACAAGCCGGCCATTTATGATATAGATCAAGATGGAGATCAAGACATTCTGTTTTTCGGATTCAATGAGCAGCAAGTGGAATACATGAGAAATGTCTCCATTGAGAAAACAGGAATCTGCGGAGCCGATTTTGAGCGAAGAGGTCGTTGCTGGGGAGGTTTTTTTGTGGCCAATGTAGATAGTGTTTATTTAGATTCCTGTCGTTTTACATTAGCAAATGAAGAAAAAACCAAACATAAAGACCCTATTTTAAAACACTCTATTCCCGAAGCAGGTTCTACAATAACTGCTTTTGACTTTGATGGCAATAGTAGCACGGATGTCATCATAGGAAGAATCAACGAAGACTTAAGCACATTAAGAATGCAGCTGCTTTTAAATTCAGACAGCCTATTCCCTTATGAAGAATCAAGAATTTTTGATTCAGACTCCCACTTTCCTTCTTATGATCTACCTATTGACTCCTTTATATTTCCTGCAGCTTATATGATAGATTTAAACAATGATAGAGTAAAGGATATGATTGTAAGTACTAATATAGCTAGTGTGATTGAGCCGATTCCTGCAAAGAACAATATCCTATTCTATAAAAACACAAATTCAACCAAAGCAAGATTTGAAAAGCAAATAGGATTCAACTATTTCTATAATCAGCAATTGGATTTTGGAACAGGTTCATTCCCTTTATTTATAGACATCGATAAGGATGGAAAAAAAGATTTATTAATTGGAAACTATGGTATTCTTAATAAAAGTCAAAATAGGGTTGAAGGCCGAATCGCCTTGCTAAAAAATACCGGCAGCTTTGATGTTCCCTCATTTAACTTAACTGACACCAATTATTTAAACTTGGATCAAATACTCTTAGATATTGATAGTAACAGACCTGCTGTTCGAATTGCTTTGTGCAGTGGAGATATTGATAATGACGGAGACGATGATCTGCTTATTGGTGACAGCAATGGAAAGTTGCATCTTTTTAAGGACAATAGTTCCGGTGGTGCAGCACAGTTTGCATTGACCAATGTTTTCTTTCAATTCATACAAACGGGCTTGAATGCTTCTCCTTTTTTGTTTGATGTCAATAAAGATGGCTTATTGGATATTGTGATTGGTCATTTTCCGGGGCATTTAACGTATTATGAGAATTTTGGTCAGGCCTCGAATCCCATATTTACTCTTGATGTTGATTCCATTGTCTCGGTTGGAGGTAAGCGCATCGAAATCACACTAAACAGCTCAACAGGTCTGTCTAAACTCGATTCAGGGAGAGTGATTAGAATCAATGGCTCAACCAGATTTGGTGATGGTACAGAAGTAGATATTACCTCTATTGATATTGCCAATCAATTGATTACAGGAAATTTGACTTATTCGATTGATTCAAGTTACAATGACATTAATACTTCAGCCATCATTGATTATTCAGTTCAAAGGTGGGGCGGAATTGATTATGTCAACAATGGATCAAGCGTTAGGAATACAGTTCCCTTCATTTATGAAGAAGGCAACTTGATGCAACTCATCCTCTCTAATGATGATGGAAGTCTGCATTTTTACAATGATATACATCCTGATTCAGCTCACTTTAATCTACTTGACACCTTATATACTAATCGCAAATATGGTTGGAACGTAAGTGCAACGGGCTCTGATCTCGATAATAATGGAATCATTGACCTTGTCATCGGGAATGAGTCCGGTGGAATTACTCTAATTAATGGTGACTCTAGCCTAAACTATTACTTAAGTGTAAACCCCGATACTGTTTTAATTGGATCTGATAGTAACTCTACGGTTAATGTCAATGTCAATAGCGGTTTTAAAACTTGGATCGTCAATAACGACATTAGCTGGTTAGAGATAGACAAAAACTCGGGACAGTTCTCTGAATTGCTAAACTTAAGGGCAATCAAAGACAATGAAGCTGATACTTTCAGAACGGCTCAAATTGTCATCAAAGCTTCGGGAAAGGCCTCTGCAACATTAACCGTCATACAAGACACGTCGAGGTCAATTGGTTTGAGAGAAGATCGATTCTTCAATTCGGTAAGTCTTTATCCGAATCCGGCCAATACCTCCATTCGTATTGACTTTGAAGATTCTACTCCTTTTTCCGAAAGCATCAATTGCCTTGTTAAAGACATTTCCGGGAAAGTGATTTGTGAAAGCATTATCAACACTAAATCCCAATCTATCGATCTTACTTCTTTATCTTCTGGAGTTTATTTTATGGAATTGAGAAGCAATCAAGCTGTAAAAGTGATGAAGTTTATTGTTTCTAGGCAGGGTCTAAAATAAGTAGCCGGCCCTTATAATCAATAACCGCGCTATATTTGCTAAGGACATCTCCTCCTAAAACACCTTGAACCACAGGCAAACCTAAACTCCCGTATGATTGCTTGACATGATTTAGATTCAGAACGGCCATATCAAATTCTTCTATCTCTAATTTGCCAATTTTAAACAAGTCTACTTTGCACAAATGAGACTCTAATTGGTCAGAGCCTACACCAATCGAAAAGTCATCTTCCTTATGAATACTTTCTTTTCCAAGTAGTTGGGTAATAAAGTCTATATCTACAACCGTTCTTGATGCTCCAGTATCCAATACGAATAAAGCAGGCATTTCATTTAATCGAACTCCGATTAAAAGGTGACATCCTGTTTCCTCAATTGGAATGACTTGTATGGGTACTTCTATTTTCATTTCAATAAAAAGGGCGAATGTTTTAACATTCACCCTTCTTTTATTTATTCAAGTTACAATAAAGCATTTATTATTGTAGTAATGTATTTGTTTTTGAAACGGCAGCAGCGCTCTCTTCTAATTTAGCTTGTTCCGCATCTGAAAGTTCTATTTTCACAATTTCTTCCAAACCGTTTCTCCCTATGATACAAGGCACTCCAATAGAAATATCAGACAAACCATACTCTCCATCCAAAAAGGCTGAACATGGGAACATTTTCTTTGAGTCTGTTGCAATCGCATGAACCATTGCTGATACTGCAGCACCCGGTGCATACCAAGCACTTGTCCCAAGCATACCAGTTAAGGTAGCTCCTCCTACCATTGTTGCTTTCGCCACCTCTTCTAATCTTTCTTCAGATAAAAACTCAGATATTCTTACGCTATTTCTTGTTGCTAATCGCGTTAAAGGGATCATTCCTGTATCTGAATGTCCTCCTATCACCATTCCACTTACATCTGATTGTGGACAATCTAAAGCCTCTGCCAATCTGTATTTGAAACGAGCACTATCTAAAGCACCTCCCATTCCAATAATTCTATTCTTCGGTAAGCCGGTCACTTTGTGTGCCAAATAGGTCATTGTATCCATTGGATTAGAAACAACAATGATGATGACATCCGGAGAATGTTTTACTAAGTTTTCAGAAACAGTTTTTACAATACCAGCATTGATTCCAATCAATTCTTCACGTGTCATACCAGGTTTTCTAGGAATTCCTGAAGTAATAACCGCAACATCACTACCTGCTGTTTTTGAATAATCATTAGTGCTTCCAACAATCTTAGTATCAAATCCTAACAAGGAAGAGGTTTGCATCAAGTCCATTGCTTTACCTTCTGCAAAATTTTCTTTGATGTCTACGATAACAACCTCTGAAGCAAAATTCTGTATCGCAATGTATTCAGCGCAACTTGCTCCTACTGCTCCGGCGCCAACAACTGTAACTTTCATTTATTATGAATTTAAAATTAGGCCTGCAAAAGTAAGCATAGAATAACACATCTTGAAACTCCATATCCTATTGAAAAATTAAAATGTCATAGAAAAGCAACCTATTAATAATTTTACGTCTTAAAAGCATAAAGACTAAATGGACTTAAGGGATTCGGTCGAAGTAAGGAGAATTGTTGACGCATGTGCAAAGGGTGATCGGAAAGTACAAGAGGCCTTATATAAGTCACTTTACAGCAAGATGCTAAGTGTTTGTTATCGTTATTCAGACCGGGCAGAAGATGCAAAAGACTTATTTCAGGAAGGGTTCATTAAGGTTTTTGATAAAATTGGAAGATTCAATTTTAATGGTTCTTTGGAAGGTTGGATAAGACGCATAATGGTGAATCATTGCATTGATTATTATCGAAAGCAGAGAAAAAGTTTTGCCATGAGCGAAACTCTTGTGGAAGCAAATGAGATTCCCGATGAAGATAACGATGCTAATACAGAGTTGATTGAAGGAAAGCAATTATTGAATCTCATTCAAAATTTAAGTCCGGTATACAGAACCGTATTTAACCTTTATGTGCTTGATGGTTATACGCATGCTGAAATTGCAGAAGAATTAGGCATTAGTGAAGGAACTTCCAAATCGAACTTATCCAAAGCAAAAAGAAATTTAAAGTTGATGATACAAGAAACAGTAAGTAATGAGCGATAAATTTGAGAATATAGTTAAAGCTAAAGTTGAGGAGGTCAATTTTGATTACAATCCTCAAGATTGGGTAGCCTTAGATTCCGCTTTACCAAAAGCTGCAAAACCATGGTATGCCCAGTCGCTTGCTAAAATAGCAGCTAGTGTTGTTTTGATCGGCAGCATTAGCTATTTTGTCTTAGACCAAGATAATTCTCAACCAAATAATAATGAGAATCTCATCCCTTTGGAACAAGATGAGGTAGTTGTACAACCTGAAAGTTCAAGCAATAAAAAGGAATCTACAAAAAAGTCATCAGTGGCTACAGATGAAGAAAAATATGAAAAGCCTGTAAAAACAGAAACAAATAATTCGGAACCTGCAATTGAAGAAAAAGAGCTTTCAAAAAATGAGCAGATAAGTACGCCTGAATCTAACTTTGTGAAGGAATCAATTGTTCATCATGAAGAAACAGATGTATTGCCAATAGAAACCCAATCATTAAAAATAGAAGTGCAAGGAAATGCCTGTTTACATGGACAAATTACACTTACTCCTAATCTAGAAGAAGAATACGGGTGGACGGTAAATGGTGAGGAATATACAGAATCCAAGCAATTGGTCATTGAACTTAACGAGGCGGGTGATTATGAAGTGTCTTATCACAGCAAATCACAAAGTTGGGATACACTATTTAGAGTAATGGAATCAAGGCCAATCGACTTCACTTATGAGGACTCTAAAGACCTTTATTTTGATGAAATGGCTGAATTAACGGCCAGTCCTTCAGATATGGAATTTCATTGGAGCATTAACGCCCTAGAAGCTGAACTTTCAGACAATCCTTTAAGAATGGATTTTGGTGCTCCGGGTATTTATGATGTCGTTCTTACAGGAAAAGATATTAATGGCTGTGAAACACAAATCGAAAAACCTGTTTCGATTCAGACAGACTTTGATCCTCTTGCACCAAATAGCTTTACACCGGATGGTGATGGAATGAATGATGATTTTATTCCTCTAGGATTTAAAAATATAGAATACGAATCCTTTGTCTATTACATCTATGATTCAGCAGGTAAGCTCATTTTTATGGCAGATTCTCCTGAAAAGGCATGGAATGGCACAAAAAATAATCAAGGCCAAAAACTTTTTAGTGAATACTTTGTTTGGAAAGTGATTATAGGTAATAAAGGAAAAGAAAAATCTTTCACCGGTAAGGTGAAGATAATGAGCTTCTAAGTTAAAAATTGGTTAGTACATAATTTCAGGAGCAAAAAAGAGCCGCAAATGCGGCTCTTTTTTATTATAAATTAACTCAAAAACTTAAATATCCACATTCGCATATTTGGCATTGCGTTCAATGAATTCTCGACGTGGTGGCACTTCATCTCCCATTAACATCGAAAAGGTACGGTCAGCCTCAGCTGCACTATCAATGCTAATTTGTCTCAAAGTACGGGTTGAAGGATCCATTGTTGTACTCCACAATTGTTCTGCATTCATTTCTCCAAGACCTTTATATCGTTGTACATTAACAGATGATTCTTTACCACTGCCTTTAAATTCAGCGATAGCTAAATCACGTTCTTCATCTGACCAACAATACTTAGAGTTATTTCCCTTCTTTACCAAATACAATGGAGGTGTGGCAATGTAAATGTTTCCTCCTTCCACTAGTTCCTTCATGTGGCGGAAGAAAAAGGTCAAGATTAAAGTCTCAATGTGACTACCATCCACATCGGCATCACACATGATGATGATCTTATGATAACGCAATTTACTTACGTCCAAAGCCTTAGAGTCTTCTTCGGTTCCTAATTTTACCCCAAGCGCAGTATAAATATTCTTGATCTCTTCATTCTCAAAAATCTTATGCTGCATGGCCTTTTCTACGTTCAATATCTTTCCTCGCAATGGCATAATGGCCTGAAACTTACGATCTCGTCCTTGCTTAGCAGTTCCACCTGCCGAATCTCCCTCAACCAAATATATTTCGCACAAGGAAGCGTCTTTCTCTGAACAATCTGCCAATTTACCCGGTAAACCAGAGCCACTCATGACGTTTTTCCGTTGAACCATTTCACGGGCTTTCTGAGCCGCATGCCTAGCCTGTGCCGCAAGGATAACCTTTTGCACTATTGTCTTAGCATCATCAGGGTGCTCTTCCAAGTAATATGAGAGCATTTCTGAAACGGCCTGAGATACTGAAGCAGAGACCTCTCGGTTACCCAATTTAGTTTTCGTTTGCCCCTCAAATTGAGGCTCTTGAACCTTTACAGAAATAATTGCTGTTAAGCCTTCACGAAAATCATCACCGGAAATCTCAAATTTCAACTTCGAGAGCATTCCTGACTCATCCGCATATTTTTTTAGGGTGTGTGTCAATCCACGACGAAACCCTGATAGGTGAGTTCCTCCCTCATGTGTATTTATGTTATTAACGTATGAATGCAGATTTTCCCCGTAAGATGTATTGTAAATCATCGCCACCTCAACCGGCACGCCATTTTTTTCACCTTCAAACGAGATAACCTCTTGCATTAGAGGTTCGCGATTACCATCTAAATATTTAATAAACTCCTTAAGCCCTTCTTCAGAATGAAATGTCTCTCCTAAAAACTCGCCCTCCTCATCTTTAGTACGTCTATCAACCAAGTGAATTGTAATCCCTTTATTCAGATATGCCAATTCACGCAAGCGGTTTGCTAAAGTATCATAACTGTACTCTACCGTTTGGGTAAAAATTGTAGGATCCGGTCTAAACGTAACGGTTGTCCCTCTCTTATCCGTCTCACCAACTTCTTTTACAGGGTATAAGGTTTTACCTCTAGAGTATTCTTGCTCATATATTTTACCATTTCGATAGACAGTTGCTTTCAAGTGCTCTGAAAGTGCATTTACACAACTCACACCGACTCCGTGTAAACCACCTGAAACTTTATACGAATCTTTATCAAACTTACCTCCGGCACCAATTTTGGTCATTACAACTTCAAGCGCCGAAACTCCTTCTTTTTTATGAATATCAACAGGAATACCACGACCATCATCTTCTGTTGAAATTGAATTATCTTCATTAATTACAACTTTGATGTTGTTACAATGACCGGCAAGTGCTTCATCAATAGAATTGTCTACAACTTCATAAACCAAGTGATGCAAGCCCCTTGTTCCAACATCTCCAATATACATGGATGGACGCATACGAACATGCTCTATCCCCTCAAGTGCCTGAATACTATCAGCAGAATAATTATGCTTGTTAAATTCCTCTTTTTTCTCGCTCATATTTTTAATTAAAAACCTATTATTCAAAGATATCGAAACCCTTAATTAATAAGGGTTCCAAACGATGATTAATAGGAATGTTTATCAACATAATATTAACAAAAGGAAAGGAATTTAATGAGGCTTTCTTAACTTAAAATGAATAAGTTAATCCTCCAAAAACATTAAAGCCAATTGTAGGATAATCCTGATACTTCTCATATCGAATTCCGCTTAAGTTATTGAAATCAATAAAGGCGGATAGGCGCTTAGTGTATCGATATTCAAAACCAAGGTTCAGATCAATAATATGATCCAAGGTTTCTGCATATACTTCCGTTTGTGCATTAACCGTACGAACCGATTTCGCAAATTGTTCTCCCCAATAAAAAATCTGAAGCCTGGTAATGATTTTTTGTCGCAAATTGTACTCTCCTCCAAGATTGATTTTTATTTCCGGTCTGTGCCAGGCTTCTATCTCTCGTTCAGTATCGAAAAACATATATTGACCATTCAAATAAACATTAATTTTCTTGTCTCGTCTATAGGCTAACTCCGCATTAATCGCAGTTTCTTTAAGGTCATCGTATATCAAATCAAAGTCATAACCTAGCACATTAGAGAAATCATATGCTTTGACGTAAAAGTATTCGGCCTCAATTTGCCTGTGTTCCATGTTCACATTGAAAGATGTTTTCTTACTTAAGGTTCCTCTAAAACCCCCATATAATTCAATCTTCTCATTACTATTGCTTAAAGCTATTGCTTCTGCAATAAATGGATTTTCTCGGGTAATGGATTGGTAATTATTGCGTCTGATTTGACCCTTTACGCCTGCATAAGGTACCAGATAATCTTCAATCACATTGAACTTAATTTCCGCTAATGGATAAAAGTGAAAGTCTGCCTCTGTCGCCGCATTCATGAAAACACCCAATCCAGCCGTAATTTTAAAGTTTTCTCCAATGGTGCTTATTTGAGGCTTAATTGCCAAAATTGAATTTTCAAAAATGTTCTCAAACTTGTTGTAATCGAAAGAAAGATCCAATGCATATAACTCACGATTATGAATCTGACTTAATCGACCTTTTGCCACAAGATTATGCTCTGAAAGCTTCGCTTGATTTGTAATCAGTTTATAATCCAGATTAGCCTCATGCCTCAAATTAAATGAATCTTGCTTCGTACTTTTCAGATTCCAACTTGATGAAATACGGTTGTATGTCTGATCTAAACCATTCATCGGTTTAGGAACATTCAAACCCTCAAAAGTTTTATAAAAGCCGTAATAATTTAATTGCTCCAGATCGTATGACAAATTAGCATCTAATGTATTTGTCTTCCAAAACCGTTTTCCAAAAACTTCTGTGTGCAATTGACTTCTATCACTCTCCTTAATGGCGTTTACCTCCCTTAGTTTTGTATAGTTAATGTGTGTACCAGCTGAGTACTTTTTAGATCTTAAATTATTATAATAGATCTCAGCTAATGGCACAAAAGCATTTCCCACACCAAGTTTAGCATATCCATTGTAAAGTCTAACCAAAGGCTCTCCCTTAATTCTAGCTGGATTAATCAGATCAATTTCAAAGTCTACCGGTATTTGTTTATTGATGAACTCATAGCTCAATTTGGTATCTAACTTTTGAGGTTCATCATCTATCTCCGGCTGAAAAGAGATTTTATCAGCATTAATTAGTGAAGGTTTATATTCTTTGACCACTCTAAATGTATCCGTGGGCAAATTATCCTGAGCATAGCCTATCGAGAATGAAAAAACGAAGGCCAGTATAAGAAAACGATTAATCATTTTTACCTCCTTTTCCAGTTGTTTCTTCCAAGTTAAATATTCGATCATTCTTGACATTCTCTTCATCCATAATGATCTCAATTGGAGCTGTTTCATTCGATTCATTCAGTTCTTCAGTACCTTTTAGTATTTCCAGCTTCTCTTTTGCAATCTCAACTAAATCTTTATCGTCTGAATTGTCAATTACACTTTGAAATGTGATTCTTGCATTATAATAATCCCCACGTGATACAAAGTTGTCCGCGAGAAGGATGAACCCTTTAGCGATCCAATAAGATTGAGAAGGGACTTGATCTACTATTCTATAAATTAATGTGTCACTCTTATTGTAATCACCTTTCAAATAATAAATGCGCGCGAGCATGTACTTTGCTTCAGCACCAAATGCAGTTGTTCGATCTGCCAAAGAATCTAAATATACAATGGCTGAATCATAATTTTCCGATTCAAAAGCAGACTTGGCAATAATCACTTTAGATTGCTCAATGAGTTCAGCATCTGTCTGCTCTTTTTCCAAAATGACCTTAGCATAGCTTGTGGCTTCCTCAAATTGTTCGTTCTCGAAATGCAAAAGCATCAATTGCTTCTCTGCCAAATCTTTGTTTTGTGAGCGTTGAGCTATATCGTACAAATTTTGATAGGCTTGAATTGCATTACTCAATTGTTGATTGCGTTGATATAACTTTGCCAATTGGACCCAAGATTTCTCCGTGAATTTATTTGTGGCCTGTTCGGTGACATATTTATAATCCATTATTGCTTCTTGATCAAAAGAAGATTTCGCTTCACACTCAGCACGATAAAAGTGTGCATTTAAACTGAATATGCCTTCCGGATAGCGATTAAGGTAATTACTCAAATCTCTTGTTGCCTTTTCACAATTGCCTGATAAATAATTATTTTCTGCAATTACGTATGCAGTAGAGTCTAACTTCCCTTTACTTATGTCAGCAAATGGCACTCCATTTATGTAGTCTTCAAAACCTTGAGCATCCGACTTGTCAATAAAAATCTTCCGCACTTTATCTAAAGCTTCTTTAGATTGACTGCTTGAAGGATATTCTTTTATGACCTTATCAAAATAAGAAAGTGCAATCTCATCTTGGTTGTCGTTGAACTGGATCAATCCGATTTTAAGGTAAGCTTCAGCCAAAAAACTGCTTTTTGGATAGTCCTGAACCAATTGTGTAAATGAAGCCAATGCATCATTTTGCTTCTCCATAATTAAAAGCACTTTCCCCAACTCAAATAATGCATCATCCGCATACAAAGAGGATTTATTTTCTGATAAGCGGGCTAATTTTAAGGCTTTATCTTGATATGAACCCAACACTCCACTAGAAATGGCGCTTTGCATTAAAGCATAGTCAGAGTTTTTTACACCCAAATCGGCAGAACGGTCATAATATTCTATCGCACTTCTATATTCCTTTTGAATAAAATAAGAATCTCCTATTCTTAATAATGCATCGTTTTCCAATCCTTTTGCTCCGGATTCCGGATTATCCAGATACTCTCTAAACCAGAAAATTGCAGACTTGTATTTCTTCATCTCATAATTCGCATAGGCTAAACTATAATAAGCCCTAGAATAAAAAGGAAGCATGAGTGCACCATTGGTTGCAAGAAAGTTTGAGTATGAATCATCTGCGTTTTGATAATCTCCTAAATTGTAAAAGGCTTCCCCCCTCCAAAACAATGATGTGGCGTATAATTTAGGATCATAGAAATTACTCCTAGATAAATTAAAGTGTTCTATTGCTCCTTTAAAGTCACCGCTTCTAAACAACTCAACACCCCTGTAATGCGCAATTCTCTGTTTCGCCTCTAATAGCTCTATACTTTTATCTTTTATTCGATCAATAGACTTTAGCGCTTCTTTATAATTTTTAGTGGTGTAATAGACACCCAATAAATACTCATAAGCATCAGATAGTTTAGATGAATTCGGATATGTATTTATGTATTCTTCAAAAGCCAAAATGGCGTTGTCATATGGATGCGAAGACAGTTCATAAGCCGTTTTTGCATAGTTAAACAGAGCATCTTCTGTCAGTTCTTCGTCTACCCCCAATTTATAAGCACTTCTAAATGCGTCTTTAGCCGCTCTTTTATCATCAAGTCGAATATTTAACTCACCTATGTAGTAATAAGCATTCTGATTCATTGTATCATTGGAAGATATGGCTTTTTGAAGATAGGTTTTAGCCGCTTCATTTTTTTGGGCACTATAGTACGCATAACCCAACTGGTAGTAATCTTCATTAGATCCGGCATTGGACTTTAGATACTCTTCTAAATAGCTAACGGATTGTTCATACTCTCCTAATTCATAGTGGGAATTCCCAATCAATTTCCTTATTTCAGACTCCCTTTTCGGTGGAGCTGAATCTAAAACAGATGGGGCATACTCTATTACTTTTTTATACTTTTTCTGCAGATAATAAATCTGAGTTAAGTAGTATGGCACTAAAGGCCCAAAATTTTGATCTTTCTCTATTTTCTGAAAATTTGATGCGGCAGTTTCATACTTTCCCTGATGATAGGCAATGTGCGCATAATAATACCTAGCTGCTGCCACATAGGGATTATCGGTATCTTTTATCTCGTAAAAATATTTAGATGCTTCATCAAACTCATCCAATTGAAAATGAGAGTACCCTAACTTAAAATAGTATTCCGATACTTCTTCGGATTCAAGATCAAGCGGATCAATTGCCTTTAGATAGTCAATAACGTCTTCGTGCTTCTTTTTCCGAAATAAAAATTTAGCCAGATTAAACCGCGCTTCAATGATGTGATTACTTTCAGGATGATTTTCAATGAAGGCCTTTAGGAGAGAAGATGCATTATCATGGAATAATTCTATTGCACAGATCGCATAATAATATTCCGCATCTATCCTTATCTCAGAATGAACATCTTCAATCTGTTGAATGGACTTTCCAAAATATTCTTGAGCAGGAACATACTTCTCCTTGTTGAACAATTCAAGCGCATTTCTGAAATCAACATTACCATCGGTATGGTTTAGAGTAAATTGAGCCCGTGCACTATTGGTCGTGACACACAAAAACACACCTAATAAGGTCATGACAATAGCGGAGCAATGTCGCGCCATTTTTAATCGAATTTTCTTCAATATCTAGCTAGTTTTCCAATAATAAAAGTAGTTGACTCGATTGGTAAAGCGTTTTAACTACCTTTAAGTTTTCAACGCATTTCTGTTGATATAATTGCATCCAAAATATCTAATGACTTCAGGTTTTATGCAATTTAGATCATTGAATTTTAACCTCTTTTCAGAAGATGCCCGGAACAGCTATAGTAGAATTAAATAGTGTTAATGTTTTTCAAAAAAAGCATCTTGTACTCTCCAATATCGGACTTCGAATTGAGAAAGGGGAAATCGTTTATCTGGTGGGTAAAAACGGATCGGGGAAAAGCAGTTTTTTAAAGACACTTTACGGCGATCTGGATTTAAAAGAAGGTGAAGGCAAGGTTGTTGGCTTTGATTTAAAGAAACTAAAGCGAAAAAAAATTCCCTATTTAAGACGAAAGATTGGTATTGTTTTTCAGGACTTTCAATTACTTTCTGATAGAACCGTCAATGATAACTTGAAATTTGTCATGAAGGCCACCGGATGGAAAAAGAAAAAAGAAATCAAAGAAGGCATTCAGGTTGTATTAGAGAAAGTCGGACTTGGCACAAAAGGATTTAAAATGCCACATGAATTGTCTGGAGGAGAGCAACAAAGAGTAGCCATTGCCAGAGCCTTACTCAATGATCCTGAGATGATTCTTGCTGATGAACCTACCGGAAACTTAGATCCTGAAACTTCTATAGAGATCATGAAGCTGCTAGTTTCTATAAGCCAAAATAACAAGGCAGTATTAATTGCTACCCATGATTATGAGTTGATCAGAAAGTTTCCCGGAAGGATTCTTCAATTTGAGAATGGAACAATTACGGAGCCTCGTCCAACCATTCCAGCAGAATCTTAGCATTTTTTAGATTATTGAACCGCTTGTTCAGAAACTCAAATCGCTCTTCTAGTTCTTCTTGTTTCACTTCTAGATCAGTCAAGGACTTGATTTTATTTCGCCACTCCGAAACTGAATTTGCTACTGCACAAAATTGCTCAAGTTCAGTACCTTTAAGCATCATATCATTAGCCACCACGTGACTCCCTGTGGTTAGAGATCGAATTAATTTTAACTTAATTCCTGTAGACTGGAATGTGGGCAAACAATGCAATTGCGCTTCATCAACCAAGGTATTCAGCTCTCTTTCATCGGGACTTTCAACCAAACGCACATTCTCAAGTCCGGCAATTTTTTTCTTCAATGTTGAGCCAGGATTCCGACCTGTGATGATTAATTGACTATTTAATCCGGAAAACACCTCTAACAAAAACAACACAGCTCTTTCATTTTCTGCAACTTCTAAATTCCCATGATAAATTGCATAAGCCTTCTTATTGGCTATTCCGTTTGAATCAAATTTCTGGCAAAAAACGGGGAGATAAACACTTGAATATCCCAGTTTTAAAAAGTAGTCGTTCTCAGAAGCCGATATAGCAAAAAGACGATTCGCATGTTTTAGTATGCTTTGATAAGACTTGAGCTTATTTGATTCTAGTCCGAAATAGTTTCTTCTTAACCAATTGGACTCACTTTTTGCCAGTTGAGCATAATACCGGTGCTCTATATTATGCATTCGAACAGCCTTTTTCCTTGATGTCAAATCTTCATGCCCTAAAAAATAACATGAATGCAAACCTTCAAATAGTATTGGATACTTATTCTTCTTGAGGTTTTCGAGCAACTGAATATCATCTCTTGAATTGACTATAAATGGAATTTTATTCAATTGTTTAATCAATTTTGTATTACGAGGATAAAGAAGAACTTCCTCACAAAGCTTTTCTAATTCAGACTGTACCTCCCTGCCATATTCAAAGCAATGCAAATAAACCTTTACACCTAAATCAGATAGAGCCTTAATTCTGTAAAAGACATCAATCACTCCACCATAATCTGCTGGATAAGGGACGTTAAAACTGACTATATTTATTGCTCTAGCTTCCAATGGAATTAAATATTTTAATCAGTTTTGGTTCTTCGCTTTGCCAATTGAATTCTTGTTTTGCCCTTAAGCACTCCTTTTCCCAGAGGCTATAATTTTCTGACTTTAGCATTGAATTTATCTGGTTGGCAAGCACTTTAGGTTCATGAGAATTTAAGGACTCTCCCAGTAAATAAGGTGCGAGTAAATCCATTACCTCTGTCAATGGGGAATAAAGCACAGGAACCTCAGCCTGTATGTAATCAAATATTTTGTTTGGAACTGAAAACCTATAATTTAAGCCCATATCTTTCTCTATACTCAAACCAAGTCTCGCCTTTTGTGTAATTACATGCAATTCATTAGGGCTAACTCGTCCAAGAAATACGACCTTGTTTTTTAACTGTAAAGTAAGAACCAGGTTCTTTAATTCTCTTTCTATATCACCTGAACCTGCAATCAGCAATTGAACTTCTTCCACCCATTGCATCGCTGTTATTAATTCTTCAAGACCACGGCCTATATTTAATGCACCCTGATAAATGATATAATCCTGCTTAACACCTGATTGAACAGACTTTGTAAGAGGAAAGTTTCGAATCACCTCCATCGAGATACTGTATTTTAACTTATAAGCTTTTGCGATAAGAGAACTGACTGTATAAGCATGCTTTAGCTTGGGAAGAATAGCAGATTCGATCGCCAACCAAACTTTCTTCGTGCCCTTTCGATCAATCAATTCCGGAACCTCGGTAAAATACTCATGACTATCATACACTAATGGGAAATTGCGAATTTTAGATACCAAATAGTTAGCTGGTAAAGTATCCAAATCGTTAGAGAGCAATATGCCCTTCTTTTTAAAAAGTAGAAATAGGAAAAGTCTGAGGTTCAAAAAGAGGTAAAACAAAATACCCCGATTAAATGGTAATCTAAATCTCCTAAAACGATATGGCCTATCTGTTAAATCCGGACTATGACTTAATTTCCTTCCAAGCAACATTATCTCATAGCCATGTCTAATGAGGCTTTCGCAAACCTTATGAACTCTTTGATCTGTTGCAAGATCATTACTTACCGAAACGAAAACACGAGCAACCATCTCTAAAGCTAAAATGAGCATTTATTTTAAGATTAGCATCTATATTTGCAGCAATCGGAAGAACTTGAGTTTAATGTCGAAAATATCCCTTAAACCATACAATACTTTTGGAATTGAAGCTTATGCAAAAGAGCTGATTCGACTAGATAGCATTCATGAGGCAATACATCTGTTTGAGAGTAAAAAGATTGACTTAGAACAACTATTAATCTTGGGTGGAGGAAGTAATGTTTTGTTTACTAAAGACTTTGAAGGAACCATTCTATTAAATTGTATTAAAGGAATTGAGCTGATAGATGAAGACGAGAGCAATGTATATCTCAAAGTAGGAGCAGGCGAAAATTGGCATCAGTTTGTACTTTATTGTATCCAGAATGAATACGCCGGCTTAGAAAATCTGTCTTTAATTCCAGGTTGTGTCGGAGCTAGCCCTATGCAGAATATTGGAGCCTACGGAGTGGAAGTGAAAGATTTGATTACCAAAGTAGATGCAATAGACTTGACCAATGGTCAAATTGTACAATTTACGAATGAAGAATGCCGATTCGGTTATCGAACCAGTATCTTCAAAACCAGTCACAAGAATCAATTTCTAATCAGTCACGTTAGCTTTCAATTGAAAAAACGACCTGAGTTTAAGATTAGCTATGGGGCTATACAACAACAGCTCAAAGATTCAGGTATTGAACCACATCAGATAAGCATTAAAGCGATCTCAGATGCTGTAATTACCATCAGAGAGTCTAAACTTCCTGATCCAAAAAAAACAGGAAACGCAGGAAGCTTTTTTAAAAACCCCGTAGTGTCAAAATCAGTATTTGAACCCATTCAAAATAAACATCCTGACATCCCTAATTATCTGGATAAGGGTGGTATCAAGATTGCTGCAGGATGGTTAATCGAAAAAGCAGGATGGAAAGGTTTTCGTGATGGAGAATTTGGAGTTCATGAAAAGCAAGCACTCGTTTTAGTAAATCATGGTAGTGCTAAAGGAAAAGACATCTTTAAGCTTTCGGAAAAAATCATTGAGGATGTTAAGAAGAAGTTTGGAATAGAGTTAGAGCGAGAAGTAAATATTATTTAAAGCTCTTGATTCCTTAACATTCCACTATCTATTAGTTTTTTGAGATAAGGTTTTCTTCTTGCGATTTCTATAAGATCAAGATGTACTTCATTATGACAGTCTGAACCAAGGAAAGAAATCAAGTTTTCATCTATTAACTGTTCTGCTATCTTCTGCGTTTGTGGCGAATAATGCCCGATCAAGGATAAGATGTTCAATTGGAGCAGAACTCCCTTATCCTTCAGATCACGATACTTTTGAAAGTCATTATACCAATAACCGTATCGCTCAGGGTGCGCCAATACAGCCTTATAACCATTGGTTTGGAGTTCAAAAATAAAGCTGGCTAAGTTTGGTGGTTCAGCTATAAATGGCAACTCAAACAGGACATAATTATCACCAAAAACCAAAACTTCTTTCTTTTTCACTTTTGTTTCCAAAGTCTCGTCTAAATAATACTCCGCCGCTGCTGCAAACTCTATTTCTATTTTTAACTTCTGCAGTTCAGACCTAACTCGTTCTGCTCCACCTAAAATTGTATCTGGAGTATTTTTATAAAAATCACTCATTACATGAGGTGATGTTACTAACTTTGAGTAACCCAGTTCCTTAAATCTCCGAAGCATCTTGATACTTGCTTCCATCGATTTGGCACCATCATCAATTCCGGGGATGAGATGCGAATGCATATCAGCCTTGAGAACAGACAAGTCAATAGGATCTATTTCTTTTTCTTTACCGAATAACTTAGACCAAAAAGACATCAGATTTGAAATTTATTCTCGTCAGATAGAAACCAATCCACAGTTCTACTTATTCCCTCTTCAAATCTGACACGCGGTGCATAACCTAATAATCTTTGACTTTTACTTATATCAGCTAATGAATCGCGAATATCACCCAGTCGTTCTTCTCTGTATATTGGTTCAGATGTTGACTCCGTCTTACTCTTAATAACGTTGAATAAGGTATTCAAGGAAAACCGCTGACCAACAGCCACATTAAATATTTCCCCAAAGGCATCTTCTTTATCCGTAAACAAAGCTCTTATATTAGCCTGAACTGCATTTTCTACAAATGTAAAATCTCTCGTCTGCTCTCCATCACCATTTATATATGGACGCTCATTTTTTGAAAGCGCATTAATAAAAAGAGGAATGACAGCAGCATATGCACCTTTAGGGCTTTGCCTCGGACCAAAAACATTAAAATATCTCAAACCGATAATTGCCTGATTATAATTTAAGTGACTTACCCTTGCATACAATTCATCGGTCAACTTGCTTACTGCATAGGGAGATAATGGATTTCCAATCTCGGACTCCACTTTTGGCAACTTATCACTATCACCATAAACCGAAGAAGAAGACGCAAAAACTAAACGTTTTACCCCATTTATTCGCGAGGCCGTTATTACATTCAAGAATCCTGTAACATTTGCATTGTTTGTGCTGACCGGATCTTTTAAGGATCTGGGAACTGAACCAAGAGCAGCTTGATGCAATACATAATCAACACCTGATGTGACTTCTAAGCAAATGTTGTAATCGCTTATATCTCCTTCAATAAATTCATAGTTGGGAAATTTTGAAAACAATTCTACATTTTCAAAATTTCCATTAGACAAATCATCTATTACCTTAACTTTATGAGCACCGAACTTTAGTAAGTACTCGACTATATTAGATCCAATAAAGCCTGCACCTCCAGTAACAAGAAAAGTATACTTACTTATATCTTCTTGGTGAAAGTTCTCTTGATACATTAGCGATCTGAATATTGTTGTTCATAATACTTTTGGTAAGCTCCTGAAGTTACATTGTTCAGCCACTCTTCATTAGACAAATACCAATCAATGGTTTTTTCCAGACCTTCTTCAAATTGAAGTGATGGAGTCCAACCTAAATCTCTTTTCAGTTTTGAGGCATCAATTGCATATCGCATATCATGACCTGCTCTATCTTTTACATAAGTAATCAGATTAGCAGATGAACCATTTTCTCTACCCAGTTTTCGATCCATTATCTTACACATCACATGAATAAGATCTATGTTCTTCCACTCATTATTGCCACCAATATTATAGGTTTCTCCTATGTTTCCTTTATGAAAAATGACATCAATTGCTCTCGCATGATCATTCACCCAAAGCCAGTCTCGAACATTCTCTCCTTTACCGTAGACCGGCAAAGGTTTATTGTTACGTATATTATGAATAAACAAGGGGATCAACTTTTCCGGAAACTGATTAGCCCCATAGTTATTTGAGCAATTTGAAATTACAATTGGCAATCCATAGGTATGAAAATAAGCGCGAACTAAATGATCTGAACTCGCTTTTGATGATGAATAAGGACTTCTTGGGTCATACGGAGTATCTTCTGTAAAATAACCGGTGGAACCAAGTGAACCATATACCTCATCAGTAGAAACATGATAAAACAATTTGTTTTCCAAATCATCTTTCCAGAACTCTCGAGCTACATTCATCAAAACCGTAGTTCCAATAATATTGGTCTGTACAAATTCAATTGGATTAGATATGGATCGATCCACATGAGATTCAGCAGCTAAATGAATTACTGAATCAACATTGTATTGATTAAATACTCTTCTAAGTTCTTTCTCATCGCAAATATCAACCTTTTCAAATTTGTAATTATCCTGACTTTCAATGTCATTCAAGTTCTCAAGATTTCCCGCATAAGTCAGTTTATCAAGGTTTATAATCCGGTATTCAGGGTAAGCATTAACAAACAACCTAACTACATGCGACCCTATGAATCCTGCCCCCCCCGTTATGAGTATGTTTCTTTTTATCATAAGCTTAGGTATTTAATAGACCCAACTTTTTGCTTGAACGAGCCTTTAACGTCAAATACGAAGCCTTCCTTATTTAATAAGGACTTAAAATACGATTCATCAAATCCGATATATTCATCATGATTAACTGCCATCAAAATCGCATCATATCCTGAAGCAGGCTGATTGGAAAGTGTTAGCCCATACTCTTCCTTCACCTCATTATAATTAGCATGAGGATCGACAATATCAACAGTTAAACCAAAAGAAACTAATTCCTTAATGACATCTACCACCTTTGAATTGCGTATATCACTTACATTTTCTTTAAAAGTGGCACCCATCACAAGAACTTTTGCTCCATCGGAGGCTTTTTTAGAAGCAATCACTTGTTTGAATATTCGACCGGCAATATAACTTCCCATGCCATCATTTACAGACCTTCCTGAATTGATAATCTGAGCATGATATCCAAATTCTTTTGCTTTATAGGTCAAATAATAAGGATCTACTCCTATGCAATGACCACCAACTAAACCGGGGAAAAAATTGAGGAAGTTCCACTTGGTTTTAGCCGCTTCAAGAACCTCATATGTATTGATATTCATTTTCTCAAAAATCATACTCAGCTCATTGATTAAGGCAATATTGACATCACGTTGTGTATTTTCAATAATCTTGGCTGCTTCTGCAACTTTGATTGAACTGGCACGATGTACTCCCGCAGAAACAACTAATTCATAAATTTTTGCAATCTCCTCAAGAGCCTCCTCATTATCACCTGAAACGACCTTTACCACGTTCTGTAATGTATGCTTAGTATCTCCGGGATTTATTCGTTCAGGGGAGTAGCCCACATGAAAGTCTTCTTTAAATTTCAATCCGCTTACCTGTTCCAGAACCGGAATACAATCATCTTCTGTGCATCCCGGGTATACAGTAGACTCAAAAACCACATAATCTCCTTTCTTCAATACTTTACCTACTGTATTCGATGCAGACAGAAGTGGCTTGAGGTCCGGTAGTTTATGATTATCTATTGGAGTTGGCACAGCCACAACAAAGAAAGTAGCTTCCCTTAAGTCTTCTATATTAGCTGTAAAGTGGACATCGGAATTTTCAAACGCAGAAGCATCAAGTTCATCACTCGGATCTTGATTGTTCTTCATCATCTCAATTCTCTCTTTGCTAATGTCAAAACCAATAACACTGACCTTCTTAGCAAACTCTAAGGCTATAGGTAAACCTACATAACCTAGGCCAATTACAGCAATTTTCTCTTTACCAGATAAAATATCCTCATATACCGACATTCCTTCTATAACTTTTTTACTCTGTTATTCAATAATTGATATTCAACTTTAGATTCTAAACAAATGGCCTTTCCTGAATCGTCAAAACTCAAACGATGTCCATATTCACTGACCCAACCTATTTGTTTTGCAGGGTTTCCCACAACTAAAGCATAATCTTCAACTGACTTTGTTACAACGGCCCCTGCACCAATTAAACAATACTTACCTAGTTCAATTCCACACAAAACTGTCGCATTAGCACCTATACTTGCCCCTTTGCGTACCAAAGTGGCTTTGTATTGATTTCGTCTGACTATAGCACTTCTTGGATTTAAAATATTCGTAAAAACCATTGAAGGTCCTAAAAACACATCATCCTCACATACAACACCTGTGTATACAGAAACATTATTTTGAATTTTAACACCATTCCCTAAGCTTACATCGGAAGCCAAGAAACAATTTTGACCAATGTTACAATTCTCTCCAATCTTTACACCTGACATAATATGAGAAAAGTGCCAAACCTTAGTATCCTTACCAATTTTGCATCCTTCATCTATAACTGCCGTGTCATGTGCGAAAAAGGCACTCATTTTTTTATGTATTTTGAAAAGTCGTTGTGCTCTTTCTTATAAAGATCGTCTTGAGATAGAGACTTGAAATATTCATATGTAATATTCAAACCTTCTGAACGGTTTACCTTAGGCATCCAACCTAATAGCTCCTTGGCCTTATTAATATTTGGTTGCCTTTGCATGGGGTCATCTTTTGGAAGGTCTTTAAACACAACCTTCTGATCTGTCCCTGTCAAATTAATAATTTCTTCAGCAAACTCTCGAATCGTAATCTCATCAGGATTACCAATATTTACCGGTTGAGGATAATCCGATAAGAGCAGTCTATATATTCCCTCTATGAGGTCATCTACGTAACAAAACGATCTGGTTTGACTACCGTCACCAAAAACTGTTAAATCTTCACCACGCAATGCTTGACCGATAAAAGCAGGCAAGACTCGGCCATCATTTAATCGCATTCGGGGGCCATAAGTATTGAAAATACGAACGATTGCAATCTCTAATTTATGAAATGTGTGATAAGCCATAGTTAAGGCTTCCTGAAATCGTTTCGCTTCATCGTAAACTCCTCTTGGCCCAATTGGATTGACATTGCCCCAATACTCTTCCGTTTGAGGATGAACCAAAGGATCGCCATACACTTCTGAAGTTGAAGCAACAAGTATTTTTGCCTTCTTAGATTTAGCAAGACCTAATAGATTATGAGTACCTAAAGAACTGACTTTAAGAGTTTGTATTGGAATTTTAAGATAGTCTATAGGACTTGCAGGTGAAGCAAAGTGTAATATGTAATCTAAGTCACCTGCTACATGCACATAATTAGAAACATCATGATTATAGAAGGTAAATTGCTCTAATGGAAATAAGTGCTCCAGGTTTCTAATATTCCCTGTTATGAGGTTATCCATTCCAATAACCTCATACCCTTCTTTAATAAATCGGTCACAAAGGTGAGATCCAAGAAAACCTGCCGCTCCAGTAATTAAGACCCTTTTCATATTTAAACCCTCACGGTTTTTCTTCCTATACTTATGTAGTTAAACCCTTCTTCTTCAATCATTTTGAGGTCATATAAATTCCGCCCATCAAAAATAACATTGTCTTTTAGGTTAGCTTTCACCCTCGACATATCCGGATGTCTAAAGGCTGACCATTCGGTTGCAATTAACAAGAAGTCCGCATCAATACACGCTTCATAAGCATCTAAAGAGAATTCTATCTTATCTCCTAATTTTTGCTGAACATTTGACATTGCTTCCGGATCATAAGCAGAGATGTTTGCTCCCAGTTTTAGGAGTTCTTCTATTAAATACAATGCAGGAGCTTCTCTGATGTCGTCTGTATCAGGTTTAAATGCAAGTCCCCATAGTGCAACTTTTTTTCCTTTAATATCACCATTGTAATATTCTAAGATTTTTGGAATTAAGGCCGTCTTCTGATCTTGATTAACACGCATAACCGATTCTAATATCTGGAATTCATAACCTTCTTCTTTACCAGATTTAGCTAAAGCTTGTACATCTTTTGGAAAACAACTACCACCATAACCTATTCCAGGAAATAGAAAGCGTTTTCCAATTCGTGAATCTGACCCTATACCTACTCGCACCGAATCCACATCAGCTCCGACTTTCTCACAAAAGTTGGCAATCTCATTCATGAAGGTAATCTTAGTAGCCAAAAAGGCGTTGGCCGCGTATTTGGTTAATTCTGCAGATTTCTCATCCATAAATAAGATTGGATTGCCTTGTCTTACATATGGTTTATACAACTCTGATAAGACTTTTTTCGCTCGCTCTGATTCTGTTCCAATTACTACCCTGTCAGGTTTTAAAAAATCATCAACTGCAAAACCTTCCCTTAAAAACTCAGGATTGGAAACAACATCAAAATCCACCTTTGCATTGGCCGCTACTGCAGCATGAACTTTCTCCGCTGTTCCAACAGGAACAGTACTTTTATCAATTATGATTTTATAATCAGATATCATTTTACCAAGCTGATCAGCCACCCCTAAAACATAGGACAGATCTGCTGACCCATCTTCATCCGGAGGTGTTGGTAAGGCCAAGAAAATAATTACTGCATCCTCTATCGCTTCAGAAAGGTCTGTTGTAAAGCTCAATCGCTTTTGTTTAATATTTCTTTCAAATAATACATCGAGGTGCGGCTCATAAATAGGAACTATCCCGTTTTTCATCTTTTGCACCTTTTCCTGATCTATATCAACACAGACCACTTCATTTCCGGTTTCTGCAAGACAGGTTCCCGTAACTAAACCCACATACCCTGTACCGACTACTGCTATTTTCATATTTATTTTCTAAAAAATTCTTTTACTTTTTCACTAATGTAATTTAATTGTTCAGCATCCAATTCTGTATGCATAGGCAATGAAATGACTTGGCTTGCTAATAGCTCTGAATTGGGAAAACTGCCATCATGATACCTTTCATCTTTGTAAGCCTTCTGTTGATGCAAAGGAACCGGATAATAAATCATTGCAGGAATTCCATTGTCCATTAAAAACTTCTGCAATTCGTCACGTCGCCCATTAAGTACTCTTAGCGTATATTGATGAAATACATGGTTGGAATGCTTAACTCTTGCCGGAACCTGAAGCTCATTAATTGACTTAAAAGCTTCATCGTAGAAAGAAGCGGCTTCGTTTCTTGAAGTGATATATTCATCAAGCTTGGCAAGCTTAACACTTAATACTGCAGCTTGAATGCTATCTAAACGGGAGTTAACCCCAATCTCATCATGATAGTAACGTACCTTCATGCCATGATTTACAATTACTCTGGCTTTATCAGCTAACTGATCATCGTTGGTATACAAAGCACCTCCATCTCCGTAACAGCCCAAGTTTTTCGATGGAAAGAATGATGTACATCCGAAGTTACCTATAGTTCCCGACGCTCCTTTTGCACCGTCTTCTGAACAAATTTGAGCTCCAATGGACTGTGCACAATCTTCAACAACAAATAGGTTATGAGCCTCTGCTATTTGCATTATCTCATTCATGTTTGCACATTGGCCAAACAAGTGAACCGGAATTATAGCTCTTGTTTTTTCCGTAACCGCCGCTTTTACTTCCTCGACGTTTATCAAAAAGTCATCTTCATTTACATCCACTAAAACAGGAGTCAACCCAAGTAATGCAATGACCTCTGCGGTTGCTATAAAGGTAAAAGTTGTGGTAATGACTTCATCTCCCTTTTTTAAACCCAATGCCATTAGTGCTACCTGTAAAGCATCAGTCCCGTTAGCACATGGAATAACATGCTTAACCCCCAGATATTCTTGAAGTTCATTTTGAAACCGATGTACTTCCGAACCGTTTATAAATGCAGCACTATCCAAAATAGCTTGTATTCTAGGGTTAAGCTCTTCCTTTATCTTATTGTATTGACCTTTAAGGTCAACCATTTGAATGTTATTCATAGCTATTTTTTCGGCTCGCGAAGATAATGTTTTTACTTCTAAATCCTGTCTAAAAGTATTTGTAATTTCGTTCTATGATCAGGACCTTATTCCTCTGTTTGATATGCATTTTATTTAACACAAATGCTTTTAGTCAGTCTAACACAGACAGCAGTCAAACCATATTCTTTGTCGCATTTGACTATGGATATTACAGTATAAGCGGTGATTGGGAAGAGCGATTTAGTCAGTCTAACAGTGTTGGCGGAGCTATCGGGTTAAAGCTTGCAAACAATTGGCAAGTTAAGATTTCCGCATCTGGTCTTTTTAGTAATAGAGTAAAAGTCAACGGACTCTTAAATGATGTCATTAATGAAGCAGGTGACGCTACCGACTCAGACGGAGAACTTGTAAAGATTATATATGAGCAAAGGGGATTCAATTCATTCATTCAGTTTAGTAAAACTATCAGGGCTTTTAATCTAAATCCAAATTCCGGAATACTGCTTCAGGCAGGAATAGGATATTTGCAACATAAGATAAAAATTGACTATCGAGACGGCACAGTATTTCAACTGGAAGAAGAGGATATTAAAGGTTATGACCGTCTGCATTCAGGAATTGCTACAAATCAATTTATTGGTATTCAGTATTTTGGAAAAAGAAACCTTTTCAATTTTTATGGTGGTTTTGAGATGGGACAGGCATTTACTAAAAACAGAAGGGAGTATAATTACGATACAAGAGATTATGACAAAGCCTCAAAAGTCGATTTGTATTATGGCATTAAATTGGGATGGATGATTCCCTTTAAGAAAAGAGCTTCAGAAGAATTTTATTATTACTAAAATCTAGAGTGCGACTTCTTTATACACTTTCAATACGGTTGTATCATTTGTTCATTCAACTGGCAGCATTGTTCAATGAAAAAGCTAGGAAGTGGATATCAGGTCGAAAAAAGCAGGCCAAGCTTCTTGAAACCGTCATAGAAAAAAAGTCAAAGCGGGTTTGGATTCATTGCGCATCACTGGGCGAATTTGAACAAGCACGCCCTTTGATTGATCAATTTAAGTTGAAGCATCAGTTTGAAGTCATACTGACTTTTTTTTCGCCTTCCGGCTACGAAATAAGAAGTAATTATGAACATGCCGACCATGTTTTTTATTTACCGATTGATACTTCTAAGAAAGCGATAAAATTCATTCAAAACATTCAGCCGGACCTTGCTGTATTCATAAAGTATGAGTTTTGGTTTAACTACCTTTTACAATTAAGTAAATCAGGCATCCCCTGCTTTTTGGTTTCCGGTATATTTAGGAAGAAGCAACACTTTTTTAAATGGTACGGCAAATGGTTTGCACATCAATTGACACACTTTCAGCACTTCTTTATTCAAAACTCTGTATCTGCAAAACTGCTTGAATCGATTGGTTACAACAATTACACTGTTTCAGGTGATACAAGGTTTGATCAGGTTCAAAAGTTAAGTGCAGAACCTTTTTCAGATGCGATCATAGATACTTTCTTAGATAGAGAAAAGGCAGTCATTTTTGGAAGTTCTTGGCCGCATGAAGAAATGCTAGCAAAGGAGCTAATAGACACTGATCCTCATCTCAAAATAATTATTGCACCACATGAAGTCAATGATAGTAAAAGAAAATATCTTGATAAGCTATTTGGCGAGAAAGCCATTTTTCATTCCAAAGGTAAAGTCTCCTCTAAGAAAGAAAATGTTTTGATTATTGACTCAATAGGGTTGCTATCAAAACTCTATCGTTATGGAAAAATAGCCATTATCGGAGGTGGATTTGGCAAGGGAATTCACAACACCTTAGAAGCAGCTATTTATGGCTGTCCAACAATCTTTGGACCAAATTATAAAAAGTTTAAAGAAGCAAAAGATTTAATAAACTGCGGAGCAGCATTCTCGAAAAAAAATGCAGGCGACATCATTATACAAATTCAAAATTTATTGAATGACCCGAAAATGCTAAGTGAGTCTAGTAAAGCTGCAAATCAATATTGTGCACAGCACATAGGTGCGACTGATGTCTTTTTTAATTATCTCCAAAACGTTCAACTGTTAAGTAAAAGTTAATTAATCGAATATCTTTTCAAGAAAAAAAGGTTAATTACTTTATTTCTTTCTCTAACATCAATCTAATTTTAACAATTAGATTTACTTCATACACTTTATAATAAGCCATATGCCGAGAAAGAAAAAATCTCAAAAAAAAATATACGTTTTAGATACTTCTGTAATTATTCATGACCATAATTCCTTTCTCAACTTTGAGGATAATGACATTGCTATTCCGATAACCGTTTTAGAAGAGCTTGATAATTTTAAAAGAGGAAATGACACCAAGAATTTTGAAGCGAGAGAATTCACGAGAATAGTTGATAAATTATCAGAAAATCATACCTTACAAGAGTGGATTCCTTTAGGAAACAACAAAAAATCCTTCTTTAAGATTGTTTTTAGCAGTAAAAATCTGGAACAAAATGCCGTGCAGATTTTTGATGATAAAAAAGGAGACCACAAAATTCTCAATGCCGCCTTATCTCTGCAAGAAGAAGAAAAAGATAAAAAAGTAATTCTCGTTACAAAAGACATCAACCTTCGGATTAAAGCGAAAGCGTTAAACATTACTGCTCAAGATTATATTACAGGACGCATTAAAGATGTTTCTGATTTACATCTGGGCAAGGATAAAATAGAAAATTTACCAAGCGAGGTAATTAAAGAAATCTATGAAAAAGGGTATCTTGAAGACTATAATCTTATTGGGAAAAAACTCCCAAACAATCATTTTTATATTCTAAAAAACGGAAAGGCTTCAAGTTTAGCGTTCTATAACCCTATTGAAGATCGTTTAGATAGAGTTGAGAAGATCAATGCCTATGGCGTGGTACCAAAAAATGCCGAGCAAGCTTTTGCACTCCATGCCATTTTAAACCCTGAAATTAAACTTGTAACTATTCAAGGAGTTGCGGGAACCGGAAAAACACTTTTAGCCCTTGCCGGTGCAGTAGAACAAAGAAGAAATTTTAAGCAGATAATACTTGCAAGACCTATCGTTCCGCTTAGTAATAAAGATATAGGCTATCTTCCCGGAGATATAAAGGATAAGATCAATCCTTACATGGAGCCACTTTGGGATAACTTGAAGTTCATCAAGAACCAGTTTAGTGAGATGGACAAAAAGCACAAGCAAATTGTTGAGATGCAAAAGAATGAGAAAATCATCATCACTCCATTGGCCTATATTAGAGGGAGGAGTTTATCGGATATCATATTTATTGTAGACGAAGCACAGAATCTTACTCCTCATGAAGTAAAGACAATCATTACAAGAGCCGGTGAGAATACCAAAATGATATTTACAGGCGATATTAACCAGATTGATACACCTTATCTAGATGAACATAGTAATGGGCTATCTTACTTAATTGATAGAGTTAAGGGAAATAAGTTATATGCTCATGTGGCATTGGAAAAAGGTGAGAGATCTGAGTTGGCCAATGTGGCGAATGACCTTCTTTAAGTTTCTTTCAAGAATTTCTGAAACCAATAAAAAGAATCCTTTGGGATTCTTTTTTGATTCTGCCTATTTATAGAAATTAATCCAAACTTAGGACGATAGCCCTCTGCCCACTCAAAGTTATCCGTGTTGGTCCAAGCAAAAAAACCCTTTAGCTTATCATATTCTTTAGTAAGAGAAAGTAGATTAAACAAGTATTTCTGATAGTACTCTACCCTTTCTTTATCCATAACTCGTACGTCTTCTTTCAACTCTTCTTCAAGAGGAATTCCAGACTCAGTAATAATTAAGTCGGGAATATTTTTATATGTATTAAGCTGCTTTACAATAGAAAGTATGGAATCCGGATAATTTTCCCACCCCATTGCAGTTTGTTTCAGTTTCCTTTTTTTTGCAGACACCAGCTTTGCATTGACATAGGGTGTAAAGTATGAGAACTTTACCACTTCTCTGGAATAGTTCTGTACACCAATAAAGTCAAAATCAAATGACAGGTTTTCCTCATCTCCTTCTAAAAAAGAGGATTCAATTGGCTTGAAACTTGGTAAAGTTTCTAATGGATAGCCATACCCTAAAAGTGGTTCAAGAAAAAGCCGATTTAACAAGGCATCAACACGATTTCTTGCCGCAATATTTTTTGATTTTTGATCAATGGACTCTATTGGAGAAAAAGAAAAGGTAGTACCTATATAAGCATCAGGGTCTAATTCTCTGATCATTTTGCCTCCTATAGCATTAGCCAATGCAGAATGATGCACTGCAGGCAGAAAAGATTTAAGACCTTTTACTCCCGGTGCATGAATTCCCATAAAATAGCCTAAACCAGTATATGCAGTTGGTTCATTTAAAACCATCCAGTGCTTCACCCGATCACCAAAAGCCTTGATACACACTTCTACATACTCCGTAAACCATTCAACAATATCGCGATTCATCCAACCACCTCCCTTTTGCAGCTCAAGAGGCAGATCCCAGTGATACAATGTAATCCATGGTTGAATTCCATTTTGCAGACATTCATCTATGAGTTTGTTATAAAACTCAATTCCTTTATTGTTCACCCTACCTTTTCCATCTGGAAAGATTCTCGTCCATGCAATTGAGAACCGAAAGTGACGACAATTCATTTCTCTTAGCAATCTAATGTCTTCAGGGTATCTGATATAAAACTCATTCGCCTGATCAGCATTTTGATTGAATTTCACTTTACCTTTTTTGTTTGAGAACTGGTCCCAAATTGATTTTCCCTTTCCATCTAAGCCCGCAAAACCTTCCGTTTGATAAGCAGAGCTAGCCACACCCCAAATAAAGTTTTCCGGAAAATCAGACGAGTGCAATGATTAAGGTTAAAATTGATATTGATCAGAAGTGATATAATCTAGATAATTGTCCTTATTGTAATACTCGTTATAAATAATTGTTTCAACAATAAGTTCTGTTTGATCAGGATAATCTATCCTCACCTTCTCATCTGACCTAACCCACTCTTCAATTTTTGGTAAATGCTTGGCTTTTAATTTTTTTACGACTGTAACACCTAAATCTTTTAACATTTTCGCATTACAACTTTGCTCAAACTGATGCTTTTGAGGAATAACGAGCAACTTTTTATTTAAATACAAAGCTTCTGAAGTAGTTCCAAAACCCGCTGCAGTTAGAATTCCTTTACAATTTGCAAAACTTTCCATAAAAGTTTCAGATTGAACAGGCTTGAACATGATGTTTCCAATTGTTTTATCCTTCTTGATGTTTTTTGAAAACACTTCCCACTTGATGTCTTTTATCTGTGATAATACATTCTGAATACGTTGATCATTATAAGACGGAAGGTAAACTGTATAATGCTCGCCCTCTACTGGAAATAAGTCTCTAATTTCTTTTCTGATTATTGGAGTAAATATATGCGGCTCTAGAGCCTTATAACTAAATCCATACTCTGCAGTACTTGGTGCATAATAGTTTAAAACCATCTTACCTAATAGGTCTTCATTCTTCGGCTTGGGAATGGAGTCTGATAATAATGTACACTGATTGCTCAAAGCAACACAAGGTTTTTTATTTAAATGAGCAGCCCATGATGTAATAGGTTCAAAATCACTAACAATCAAATCATATTTGGAAACATCAAATGATCTTACTTCCTTAATAAAACGATTAATATGATTCTTCAGGTAGGTATTTAAATAGTCTATCCCCCCCTTCTTTCCAAAAACAAAACCCAGACCCTTAAATTGATATTTTAGCTCAAAAGGTAATTTAATTTCAGAATGAAGGCCACTCAAAAGCACATCAACTTCTCCATACTTCTCAAAGCTAGGTATGATCTCTTTTGCCCTACAAATGTGACCATTACCGGTTCCTTGTATGCCATATAGAATCTTCATTTAGCTGATGATATTTTACTAAGTACTCCAAACTCCTCCACCATAAGTTGAAAAAGCTCTTTATTTGTATACGATTCATTCTTAAAGATAATCTCAAAACTGTAATGAGATGGTTCGTATTTGTAGATGCTCCATTTCCCATTATTGTACTCAAGCGATGTTAAATTCTCTATCCAATCTCCCGAATTTAAATAAGTGATTGAACCCTTTGAGTTGGAGATCTCACGTATTTCAGGTTGATGTATATGTCCGCAAATCACATAATCGTACCCATTCTCTATGCCAATATCTGCAGCAGTTTGCTCAAAACTATTGATGTATTTCACTGCAGATTTTACGCTATTCTTAATCTTTTTACTCAACGAAATTTTTCCTTTACCCAAGCGCTCAGAAATTCGATTAACAATTAAATTGATCATTATCAAGAAATCATATCCAATCGAACCTAGCTTTGCTAACCACTTTGAATACTGCATCGTTACATCAAAAACATCACCGTGAAAGAACCATGCTTTCTGAGCACCAATAGGTAAAATGACTTTATTCACAATTCTTAAAGACCCTAGCTTAAATCCAACAAACTTGCGGAGCATTTCATCATGATTCCCGGTGATGTAATATATTTTTACTCCTTTTGTCATCCAGGCAACAAGCTGCTTTATAACAAGCATATGTGATTTAGGAAAGTAACTTTTTTTGAATTGCCAGATATCTATAATATCTCCATTTAAAATGACCATTTTAGGTTTAATGCTTTGAAGGTACTGCAACAATTCTTTTGCATTGCATCCTCGAGTGCCGAGATGAATATCAGAAAGAACTACAATCTCAACTTTTCTTCTTTTATTGGCCATATCAATGCAGATTAATAAAAATGCCTCTTAATCCAGATATAAACCATGTGGTAATTAAATCTTGAAATCTTTCAAATATATTCTTCATTACTAAGTGTTTAATCAAAATTAGTCCCAGATTACTACCTTAACATTAGCTTTTCGTAACGATTGGTTTAAGAATCTCAAATCAAGATCAATTAGATATGGTCTTAACGTTACCTGTTTGTAAACTGAATTGTAACCTAGGTTACTTCTATGGACATGATCTTATGTCTAATTTTGGCAAGATGAAAAAAGGCTCTAAGCTATACAGCATATTAAAATTCAAGTGTCCACACTGTCATGAAGGAGAATTTTTCAAGTCTAGAAACCCTTATGACCTCAAGCATTTCTCAGACATTGAAGAACGTTGTCCAAAATGCGATAGAAGTTACTATTTAGAGCCGGGATTCTACTACGGAGCAATGTATGTTTCGTATGCCCTTGGAGTGGCTCACATCGTTACATTTATGGTAGCTAAAGCTGTTCTTGGAATAGAAGCTGAATTTTGGAATTTTATTTTTTTGGTTGGAGGGACGATGTTAGTATTACTCCCCCTTTATTTTGCCTTATCAAAAATAATATGGGCCAACCTTTTTTTTAACTTTAAAACACAAGAAAAGAATGAATGATCTCGACGTAAATACATTTAAGGAAAGAATCGAATCAGATAATGATGCAATAATAATTGATGTTAGAAATCCATCAGAAGAAGCCGAAGGACTGATTGAGAACTCCATTAATATTAATATTATGGATCCTAGTTTTTCGGACAAGGTAAAACAATTGGACCCATCTAAAAACTACTACGTTTACTGCAGAAGTGGTGGTAGAAGTTCATCAGCTTGTCAGTTTATGAAAAGTAATAGATTAAATGCTTTTAATCTTTTAGGTGGTATTATTGCATGGAATCAAAATGAATCTTCATGAAAAAAATAATATTCATATTTCTAATCAGCTTGGTTGCTTGTCAAAATCAAGCCCAAGATAATTCTGAAGCAGTCCAACTGATCTCTGTTGATGAAGCCAAGGAGCTCATTAAAACAACGGAAAATCTGCAAATCATAGATGTTCGCACCCCTCAAGAATTTGAAAGTGGGAATATAGAATCCGCTCTTAACTTCAATTATCTTGATGCAGAGTTCAAAACTAAATTAAATGAACTTGACAAGTCTAAACCAACGCTTGTTTATTGTGCTGTTGGAGGAAGAAGTGCTAAAGCATCAAAGCTTCTAAAGGAAGCCGGCTTCAAGTCCATTTATGATCTTAAAGGTGGCTTTAATGCTTGGGTCAAGAAATAAGAAAAAGCAAATTCTTCTTTCGGTTCTGCTTATTCTAACATTAGGCTTTGCGCCATATTTTCCAGAACCCCATATAATTGGAAAAATCAGATGGGTTACTGGTGATCCTAGTAGTATGTCTCTTACCGATTGGTTTGATCTTATTCTTCATTCAACACCATTTGTCTTTTTTGTATTTATCCTTCTCAAAAAAGAATAAACAAAACAGCCACTAGACTGTCTCATGTTTTACAAATAGAGCTGTAATTAATTCTTTAATTTTAACGCTCCTTAATTGTTTAATATGAAAAAACTTATACTGTCTCTTTTATTTACATCTTTTGTTTCTGTTTTTTATGGATCAACAGACTTTGAATTGATTTTAAAATCAGGAACAATTTATCCACAAGCTATTTCTTCGCAAACGAGCTTATCTGAGGCTTTTTCACAACATCAAAATAAAGAATATGCCATTGTGCAGTTTTACTCTATTCCTACTGAAGAACAAAAGAAGCTTATACAGAAAAATGGTCTTTTACTACTGGATTATTTGCCTTTAAACTCTTATTTGAGTTATTCAAATAATTTGAGCAATGTCAATTTAGAAGTTCTTGGTATAAGATCAATTGTTGCATTTGAAAATGAAATGAAGACCCATCCGGAAGTTCTGAATGAATTGTTCCCTGAATGGATAAAGAAAGAAGGAAATCGTTTAACTTTTCTGGTAGATAAGCACTTAAACATAGAACTAAGCCAACTTGAATCAGATTTGCTGAATATCGGTGCTTCGATTATCAATAGATCGTCAAATCATGAATATTTAGAAATCAGTATAAGTCAAGATAACTGGACCAAAATTCTCGATCTGCCATCTGTTAAATTTGTAGACTTTTCTCCTGCACCCCCGCAAAAAGACGATACCCAAGCAAGAAGTTTACATCGTGGAAATATGTTAGACAGTGATTATTCATTAGGCCCAAAATACGATGGGAGTGGAGTTAGTGTAGCTATTGCAGATGATGGTTTAATAGGTCCTCATATAGACATAAAAGGGAGAGTCACACAGTTTACAAATGTAGACAGAGGAACTCATGGAGACATGACAACCGGAATCACTATGGGAGCTGGAAACCTCAACCCCAGATATCGTGGAATGGCAACTGATGCTTACTTATATTACTATGACATTAGTGGTTATCCTCATGTGACTCAGGCAGTCAATAACTTGAATACAAGAGGAGTTGTAATCACTTCAACCTCATATAGTGAAGGGTGTAATGGTGGCTACACAACAACTACCAGAGAGGTAGATCAACAAACAAGACAAAACCCTACATTACTACATGTTTTTTCTGCTGGAAATAGTGCTAATTCCAACTGTGGATATGGTGCCGGCACACCTTGGGGAACTATAACAGGTGGTCGAAAGCAGGGTAAAGCGGTAATTGCAACCGGAAATCTGGATTATAGAGGAACCTTAACAGCTTCTAGTTCTAGAGGACCTGCGGCAGATGGAAGAATTAAGCCGGACATTTGTGCGAATGGAACCAATCAAATCAGTACTGACCCTAATAATTCATACAGTCCTGGTGGGGGAACTTCAGCCGCTGCTCCCGGTATTGCAGGTTTAGCTGTACAAATGTATGATGGTTACAGACAACTTAATGGTGGAACCACTCCTGAATCAGGCTTGATCAAGTCAGCCATGCTTAATACAGCAAGAGATATTGGAAATCCGGGACCGGACTTCTTTTATGGTTGGGGAAGAGTAAATGCTCATAGAGCGTTTAAGTTGCTCGAAGAGAATAGATACCTTAGTGGTACAATCACTCAAAATGCAGTACAAAATCAAACTGTAACTATAAATGATACTTTAAAAGAGTTGAGATTTATGGTTTATTGGACAGATTTTGAGGCAACAACTAATGCTGCAAGAGATCTAGTCAATGACATTAACATCAGGGTTTTTACTCCTACAGGTGATTCAATCTTACCATGGATTCTTGACCCGACTCCTAATGCTGTTAACCTCTCCAGAAATGCAGTAAGAGGAGTTGATAACAGAAATAATGTAGAACAAGTTACAATAGATAATCCCCCTGCCGGAACTTATCGAATAGAAATAACTGGTTTTGCCATTCCTCAGGGTCCTCAGTCTTACTTTTTACTTTGGGAAACAAGACCAGATGAAATCGAAGTAACCTATCCTTCAGGTGGAGAGCCTTTTGTTCCGGGTGAAACCGAAACTATTCGTTGGGATGCTGTAGGTAATTCCAGCACTTTCAATATTGAATATAGCACTGATTCAGGCTCAATATGGAATCCAATAGCCAGTAATTTATCCGGAAGTTTACGTTATCGCGATTGGAATGTCCCTAATCAGGTAAGCGGAAAGGTCTTGGTAAGAGTAACTAGAGGTAATGTAAGCGGTACATCTGCACATCCTTTTTCTATTGTGGGAGTTCCTAACTTAACCTCTCAATATACTTGTCCGGATTCAGTTAAATTACTATGGACTACCGTGGGTGCAGCAAATGAATACGAAGTAAGCTTACTTGGACCCACACATATGGATTCAGTTGGCAGGTCAACAAGTAATTCTTTTACATTTTACAACCTGAACCTAATGGATGATAACTGGGTAGCTGTAAAAGCTTTGAATAATAGTACGGGTATCGTAGGAAGGAGAACCAATGCCATATTGCTTCCTAAAACAATAGTAAACTGTCCCCTTGCGTATGATTTGGGCATTACTCAAATTAATTCACCTAACTCAGGATCCGTATCAAGCTGTAGTTTTGATAAGTTACCGGTTAGAATAACCATACACAATAATGGAGATTCTGTGCTTAACAATGTTCCATTACACCTATGGGCAAATTCTACTCTATACAGAGATACCTTAGTTGGTCCACTTAACCCGGGAGTTTTTCAGTTTTTTACTTTTAGAGATTCCATTCCATTAAGCGGTATAAGCACTTTAAACATTAGTGTGAATGTTGGACTAATGGCTGATCAAAATGTATTGAACGATTCTCTAAATACCACTATCAGTATTATTGGTTCGCAAGCTTTTACAATTCCTTACTCAAACGATTTTGAAAATTTCAATAGTTGTGCAACTACCAATAATTGCGGATCAACAATATGTCCCTTAAATGGTGGTTGGGTCAATCTAACAAATGGTGTAGATGATATCCATGACATGAGAGTTAATTCTGGGTCTACACCATCCAACGGAACAGGACCCTCTGTAGATCATAACCCCGGAAACGGTTTAGGTAAGTATCTGTATTCAGAAGCATCAAATGGCTGTAATAATGTAGAATCTCAGGTATTAAGTCCTTGCTTTGATTTGAATGGGACTATTAATCCGGAATTGAGCTTTTGGTATCATATGAACGGCACAAATATGGGGGTACTTCGATTAGACATTTTAGTAGATGGCAATTGGGTAAATAACATCATGACTCCGCTGTTTGGTAATCAAGGAAATGTATGGCTTCAACAAACTGTTAATCTGAGTACTTATGTCAATAAAAAGGTGACCTTAAGATTCCGAACTACAACAGGCAGTAGCTGGGAAAGTGATCTAGCTATAGATGATGTTAGCATTACTGATATCAGCACAGGTTTAGCAGAAGAAAAAGAAAATGCTTTTGGCTTATACCCTAACCCTAATAATGGAGAGTTTACAATAAACTTTGGAGATCAACGTTCAAGGACTGTTCAAATTTTTGATATCAAAGGAAGAATTATTAAAGAATTCAACCTGAATAATCAAAGGGCAAATTTAGATTTGTCAGGCCTCCAAAAAGGAATTTATATTGTTAGAATAGATGGTGGTAGTCTTCAAAAAAAATTAATTATTCACTAGGGTTTTCCTTGAAGTGACTGAAAGCCGCTTATTTTTGTAAGCGGCTTTTTATTTATCTAATTATGACAACATACCCGATTATGGAATCTTTTTACACCTTGCAGGGTGAAGGTTTTCATCAAGGAAAGGCGGCTTACTTTATTCGTCTGGGAGGCTGTGATGTTGGTTGCCATTGGTGTGATGTAAAAGAAAGTTGGGATGCAAATATTCACCCTAATACAAAGGTATCTGAATTGCTAGAGAAAGCCCAAGCAACAAACACCAAATTTATTGTTGTTACGGGAGGAGAGCCTGTCATGTATGATTTACAAGATTTGACAGACGAGTTTAGAAAAAATAATTATTCCCTAGCAATAGAAACTTCCGGTGCATACTCCTTATCAGGTGATTGGCATTGGATTTGTTTATCTCCTAAAAAAAATAAACCACCTTTAGATGACTATTTTAAAGTTGCTAATGAACTGAAAGTAGTGGTTTACAATAAAAGTGATTTTGAATGGGCTGAACAACATGCAAAAAAAATGAACAGTGATGCTCTCCTTTTTCTTCAGCCTGAGTGGAGCAAACGGGAAAAGCTAACCCCGCTAATAATTGATTACATAAAGAAATACCCAAAATGGAACTTAAGTATACAAGCACACAAGTACGTCAATATTCCTTAAGCACTTTTTTTGTAGTGTTTATGGTTTTCCTTCAAACCAATCTTTATGCGCAAGAATATTCCATTTCTGATAAAAAGGCAATTAAATTCTTTGAATTGGCTCAATCTTATTATCAACATAGCAATTTCATTGCTGCCGTCGATGAGTTAAATAAAGCCATTGAACGAGTTCCAGAATTTATCGAGGCTTATACTTTGCTTGGATATGTTAATCTGGACTTAAACAGAGTTAGTTTGGCAAAAAAGAATTTTGAGAAGGCAGTTCATCTTAATCCGGACTTTATTCCCAATAACCTCTATTTTCTTGGAGAGCTGGAATTAAAAGATGGTGAATATGAAAAGGCAAAAAAACATCTTAGTCGATATTTGCAATCTAATCCACAAGATCAACGTTTGAGTGAACGCACAAAAAGAGGAATAAATACCGCAGAGTTTGCCATTGACCAGATCAAGCATCCGATAGAATTCTCTCCCGAAAATCTTGGACCTGAGATCAATACTGAATATGCAGAATACTTTCCATGCATCACCGTTGACGAGTCCATGTTACTTTTCACACGTAGATTACCATTTCCTGAAGCACCACAAGGTTTTAATGAGGATTTCTTTGTAAGCTATAGAAAAAACGAAACCTGGTCAACTGCACAAAATATGGCTAGGCCAATCAATACTAAAAACAATGAAGGGGCTCCTTCCTTATCGGCAGATGGACAGATCTTATTCTTTACGGCCTGTGAACTCTATGGCGATTACGGAGGTAACAGAAAAGGTTTTGGGAGTTGTGATGTCTTTTATACTCTCAAAAATGGCACCACATGGATTGAACCAATGAATCTTGGTAATAGCATTAATACAGGACATTGGGAAACACAACCATCATTCTCTTCCGATGGTACTACACTTTACTTTATCCGCGGAAAAAGAAACAGAACTGGAAACAGAACCGGAGATATTTATGTTAGTTATCTTTCCAATGAGGGCATGTGGTCTGAGCCAAAGATTTTACCTTCAAACATTAATACAAAAGGGAATGAAGAATCCGTCTTTATTCATCCGGATGGAAAAACCTTGTATTTTTCTTCTGATGGACATTTAGGAATGGGTGGCCTGGACATTTATAAAACTGTAAAACAAGTAGACGGATCATGGTCAGACCCAATTAACTTAGGTTATCCTTTAAATACACATAAGAACGAAAACAGTCTTCTGGTAGCCGCAAATGGTCAAGAAGCTTACTTTGCGTCAGATCGGGAAGAAGGTTTCGGTGATTTAGACTTGTATAAATTCAAACTTAATAAGTCTATTCAACCAACACCTGTCACCTATTTTTCGGGAAAAATATACGATGAGGAAACAAAAGAAAACCTGGGTGCCAAGTTTGAACTTATTGATCTAGAAACTGAGAAGCTTATTGTAGAATCATATTCCAACTCAAAAACAGGTAAGTTTCTGGTCAGTTTGCCATTTGGAAAGGAATATGCATTGAATGTTTCTAAAAAGGGCTATTTGTTTCATTCCGAAAATTTTGAGTTAAAATCCAAGACCGATAATGAAGCTGTAGTAAAAAATGTGGGCCTGTTTCCTCTGAAAGCAGGAAAATCAGTAGTTCTGAAAAACATCTTCTTTGAAACCGGAAAGTATGATTTAAAACCAACCTCAAAAGTAGAGCTCGAGAAGTTGATTGCGTTCCTGAATGCCAATCCAAGTGTTAAAATTGAAATTTCAGGCCATACCGATAATGTCGGCTCAAAAGAGTCGAACCAAATCTTATCGGAAAATAGAGCCAAATCCGTTTCCCTCTACCTGGTAAAAAATGGCATTTTGGAAACGAGAATCACTTCAAAAGGATATGGTTCCTCCTCTCCAATTGCTGACAATACATCTCCTGAAGGAAGAGCAAAAAATAGAAGAACTGAATTTAAGGTTTTAAAAATCGATTAGAAGTTAATAGTGTACTTCTTTATTTCTCCCTCTCTATTAACTTCTACTTTTGTTTCATCTCCTTTTCTAAACTGGCTAAGGGCTTTCATGTAAGACATCATATCAACAACTTCATGCTCACCCAACTTTACCACCACATCTCCTTTTAAAAGACCTGCTTTATTGGCCGGTTTACCTTCTGTTACACCATCTATTCTCATCCCTTCACCCGTATACATGTAGTCGGGCATTACTCCCAAGGTCACCGTAAACTTTGGAGTATTATCCGATTCATTTTTTGTTTTTGTAAACTCCAACTTCGTTTCCTGACTCGCTTTTTCAATTATCTCTATGATTAAACCCTCCACAATCAGCAAACCTTCAAAGTTTATCTTTTCAATGTCATCTGAAGGCTTATGATAATCTTCATGTTGACCGGTAAAGAAATGCAAAACCGGTATATCCTTTAGATAAAAGGAAGTATGGTCGGAAGGTCCCACACCGGATTCTGAAAGAACCAGTTTATAATCGACCATGTCTTCTGAGATGATTTCTTTCCAAGCCGGAGAAGTCCCTACTCCATTAATAGCTAAACCGCGATCAGAATCAAATCGACCGATCATGTCCATATTGATCATATAGTTAATCGTTCCTAAATCCATGATGGGATGATCAGCATAATATTTTGACCCCCATAAGCCTCTTTCTTCTCCTGAAAAAGCAATAAATAGGTAATTACTAGATGCATATTTTGTATCTCCTTTCAGGTGTTTCGCTAGACTTAACATCACTGCAATACCACTGGCATTATCATCTGCTCCATTGTGAATTTGGCCATCCTTTGCAGCATGCAAAGAACCTTCCGCCCCATGTCCTAAATGATCATAGTGCGCGCCAATTACAATTGTCAATTCTGCATCATTATTAATGAACCCCAAGACATTTCTAACCTTAATCGGCTTTGCATTCTCATCTACTTTTTCGGAGTGAGGATTGGCTCTTGGGGTAAATTCAAAATCTTGGAAATAAGACTGTGTTTCATCAATCGCATCGAGCCCAATTTCTTTCATTTTCTCAGCAATAAATTTTGCAGACAACAGTTGACCTTTGGTTCCTACCTCCCTGCCTTCAAACTCATCTGATGAAAGCACTTTTATAATTTCATTATGATATGCAGTCCCGGTATTTTCTTGCGCAACAATAATACTTGAAAGGAAGAGTATTATCGGCAGTAAGTATTGTTTCATCTCATCTTGTTTTTGGCAAATTTAATTAAACCTAAGATTGTTTATCTATCACTACATTTGCAAAAATTTTGAAATGAAAAAAAGCACAATATTCTTTGTTTTAGCTGCACTTATTGCATGTACAAATAGCCAAACAGGAAATCAGATAGAAGAAGCGGATAATGAAAAAGTTACCGATTCAACCAACACTGCTAATTTTTCATTAATCCTTGAGAAGGAAGAACATTTTAAGACACTTAAGCAGCTCACTTTCGGTGGGGACAATGCAGAAGCTTACTGGAGTTTCGATGATACAAAACTCGTATTTCAAGTCACTAATCCGGAATGGGGATTGGATTGTGACCAGATCTACTTTTTTGATTGGCAAAATGAAGATTTGAGTAAAGAAGTACCTCAGTTAATCAGTACAGGACTTGGGAGGACAACCTGCTCCTATTTTCTTCCTGGAGACTCAACAATTGTTTATGCATCAACCCATCTCAATGACTCTTTATGCCCACCCGTGCCGGAAAGACCTGATGGCAAATACGTATGGCCCATTTATCCTTCATTCGATATCTTCATTTCAGATCTGGAAGGCAATATCCTTTCTCAACTCACCAATGAAGAAGGATATGACGCTGAAGCAACCGTTTCTCCAAAAGGTGACAAGATCGTTTTTACCTCTATGCGCACCGGAGATCTAGAACTTTTTACATGTGATATTGACGGTTCAAACGTCAAACAAATTACAGATCAATTGGGTTATGATGGTGGGGCTTTCTTTTCTCCTGATGGTTCAAAACTCATATTTAGAGCTTCAAGACCGAGTACAGAAGAGGAAGTATCTGAGTACAAAGATTTATTGAGTCGAGGCTTGGTACAGCCTACCAACATGGAACTGTTTATTTGCAATGCAGATGGAAGTGACCTAAGGCAATTAACCAATTTAGGTCAAGCCAACTGGTGTCCTTTTTTCCATCCTAGTGGAGAGAAAGTCATCTTCGCGTCTAACTACCAATCTAAACGTGGGTTTCCTTTTAATCTATACATGATTAATATTGATGGTACAGGTTTGGTTCAAGTTACTCACGATGAAACTTTTGATGCTTTTCCTGTATTCTCAAATGATGGGAAACACTTGGTTTTTTCTTCCAACCGGCATAATGGAGGGACTAGAGAAACCAATCTTTTTGTCGCCGAATGGCAAGATTAAAGAAATGCTAATTGACAGATGTTATACTTGGATTTTTTGGAACAAGAGTTAATCCAAAAAAAGTAATCAATCCATTTATCAATACAAGCTCAAATCCAAACACATAACCATTAAACCACACCGCAGAGTATACATTTAGTATATAGGTCATAAAGGGTGCTATGATGCAAACCAAAGGCACGTAGACATCTCTCGGACTATTCTTTGTGTATAATCCAAAAGCATACAAACCGAGTAATGGACCATAAGTATAACCGGCAATTTTAAATAAGCTGGCTATCACACTATCGTCTGAAATTTGGCTGAAGACTAAGATGACCATAAAGAGCAAAAAAGACATTAAGAGATGTACCAAGCGTCTTGAACGACTGGCTTCATTTTGTGTTTTGTCTTTCAATCCAATTAGGTCAACACAAACAGAAGTTGTCAAAGCGGTTAATGCAGAGTCGGCAGAAGAGTAAGCAGCAGCTATCAAGCCCAGTATAAAAAAGATGGCCACCATTTGTCCCAGATGGCCTTCTAAAGCCAAAATCGGAAATAGATCGTCTCCCTTTTGAGGAAGTTCAATCGGGAGTGTTTCGGCATAGATATAAAGCAAAGCTCCTAGTAAAAGAAAAATAAAATTAACAACAACAAGTACTATGCTAAATGAGAACATATTTTTTTGAGCATCCTTTAAACTTTTACAGCTTAGATTTTTTTGCATCATATCTTGATCTAAACCTGTCATTACTATGGCAATAAATGCCCCTGCAATAAATTGTTTCCAGAAGAACTTAGCATCTCTCCAATCGTCAAAATAAAATGTTTTTGAATAAGAACTCTCATCTACCAAATCCCACAGAGAAGAGAAACCAAGTCCCAATTTAGATTGTATTGTATAGATTGTAATGCAGACTGCACTAAGCATAAACAAAGTTTGCAGTGAATCCGTCCAAACGATTGTTTTTATGCCTCCCTTAAAAGTGTAAATCCATATTAGGGCAATGGTAATCGCTATTGTTGCCCAAAAGGGCACATTAAGTTGATTAAATATAGCTAACTGTAATACGTTTGCCACCAGATAAAGTCGAAATGCAGCTCCTACGGTTCTCGATAGTATAAAATAAAAAGCACCGGTTTTATAAGTCCAAAACCCAAACCGCTGTTCCAAAAAAGTGTAGATCGAAGTTAAATTCAGTCGATAATAAAGCGGCATTAGAACTGTTGCAATCACAAAATAGCCCAGCAAGTAGCCCAACACCATCTGCATGTATGAGAATTGACTAGTCGCCACCCACCCAGGTACAGAGATAAAGGTAACACCTGACAGCGATGTTCCGATCATCCCAAAAGCGACCAGATACCAAGGTGAGTTACGATTACCAATAAAAAATGACTGATTGTCTGCCTTTCGAGATGTCAAATAGCTAATTAGAATTAATACTAAAAAGTATCCTGTAATAATTGATAGGATTAATCCACTACTCATTCCTAAGACTTTTTCACGAAAGAAAAGAAAATATATATGCCATTCATACTACTTTAGACTAGGTTTTCAACAAGGTCAAAATCCTTTGTACTTTTGACTTCAATTATTCGCTACTATTTTGGAAAAACTTCCCTCAAAACTCTTAGATCAGGCAGTAGAACAATTCAATACTTTACCCGGTATTGGCAGAAGAACAGCAATGAGATTGGCTCTAAATTTACTCAGTAAGAACAAAAAAGAAGTTCATCAGTTTGCCCAGTCGTTCATTAGCCTAATAGAGGGTATTAATTACTGCACATCTTGCTATAATATATCTGATACTGAGATTTGTTCAATATGCAATAGTACATCTAGAGAAAAAGATACGGTATGCGTTGTAGAAGATATTAGAGACGTTATTGCTATTGAAAACACAATGCAATATAGAGGAGTATATCACGTACTAGGAGGAAAAATTTCGCCCATGGATGGCATCGGACCTAAGGACCTCAAAATTGACGAACTCCTTAATCGGGTGATTAATGGCAATGTAAGAGAAATTATACTTGCTATGAGTACAACCATGGAAGGAGATACGACAAACTTTTATCTTTACAAAAAACTACATTCTTTAGATGTTAAGATTACAACCATTGCCAGAGGGGTATCAATTGGAGATGAACTTGAGTATGCAGACGAACTCACTCTTGGTAAATCTTTAATTGATAGAGTTCCTTATGAAAATTCGTTCATAAAATAAGGACATTAGACATGAAGCTATCCATTGTTATAGTCAATTATAATGTTCAGTACTTCCTAGAGAATTGCTTGCTGTCTGTTAAAAACGCTACAAAAGATCTAAACGCCGAAGTTTTTGTTGTCGATAATAATTCAGTAGACGGATCAGTGCAAATGGTTCGCGAGAAGTTTCCGGAAGTCAAACTTATAGACAACAAAGAAAATTTAGGCTTTTCAAAAGCAAACAACCAAGCCATTAAAATGGCCAAAGGCGAATATGTTTTGCTGCTCAATCCCGACACCGTAATTGAAGAAGATACATTAACAAAGTGTTGTAATTATATGGATGCCAATTCAAAAGTCGGTGGGTTGGGTATTCGAATGATTGATGGAAAAGGGAACTTTCTACCCGAATCGAAAAGAGGACTTCCAACTCCTTCAGTAGCCTTTTATAAAATCTTTGGACTTTCTAACCTGTTCCCAAAGTCAAAACGATTTGGACAGTATCACCTGGGACATTTATCTAAAGAAGAAAACCATAGCATAGAAATTCTAAGTGGTGCTTTCATGCTACTTAGAAAAAAAGTACTTGATGAAATTGGGCTTTTAGACGAAAGTTTTTTCATGTATGGTGAAGACATTGACTTATCATATCGCATTATAAAGGCAGGTTACGAAAATCACTACTTTGCTGATTCTTCGATTATTCATTACAAAGGTGAAAGCACAAAAAAAAGCAGCATCAATTATGTTTTCGTCTTTTATAATGCAATGATCATTTTTGCCAAAAAGCATTTTTCTGACAAAAATGCAAAGGCATTCTCCATATTGATTAATCTGGCAATCTACCTAAGAGCGATACTTGCAATTATTACACGTACGATCAAAAATATACTGCTTCCGCTGAGCGATTCAATTGTGCTTTTTGCAGGAGTTTATACATTTAAGAACTATTATGAAGATGAAGTAAAATTCGTAGAAGGCGGAAGCTATCCAAAAGAAGTTGAGTTATATGGAATACCAATAATCCTGATTATTTATATTGTCAGTTTTTTCTTTTCAAGAGCCTATTACATTCCAACCAGGTTTACTTCAATTCTTAAGGGCGCATTCTTAGGTTCTCTTCTTCTTCTAATTTCATATTCTTTGCTTGAAGAGGCATATCGGTTTTCAAGAGCTATTGTTCTATTCACTGTGATATGGAGTTGTATTTCAATTCCGCTTTACCGTATGATTTTCAATAGGATTGGACTTAGAACATTGGCTAAAGAAGTAAAGCCAAGAATAGCAATTATTGGAGAAAGAAATGAACTAGAAAGAATTAGCAAATTTCTAAAAGACACTCTTATCCAACCGGAAGCTATTGTCTATATAAATCCCACATCTGGTAGCAATGAATTCAACTATACAGGAAAAATAAATCAGCTTAGCGATATTGTTCAGATTTATGAAATAAACGAAATTATCTTTTGCTCTAAAGACATTGATTTTAAAACCATCATTGAAAAGATGGCTGAGATAGAACATTTGGATGTCGACTTTAAGATCGCCCCGCCCGAAAGTTTGTATATTATCGGATCAAACAGCATAGAAAACTCAGGAGAGTACTACATTATTGGTGCAAATGCAATTCTTAAACCGGTTAATCAGCAAAATAAAAGAGTACTCGATATTTGTTTGTCGATTCTATTTTTGATTCTAAGTCCTCTCCTACTCTTGATAAATGCTTTTCGTCTTTCTTTATATCAAAATTTATTCAGAGTATTATTTGGTAATATCTCTTTTGTGAGCTTTTACAATTCAGACGAATTAAAAAGTGAAAACTTAAAAATAAAAAAGGGCATTCTCAACCCATCAGATGGCATTTCTAATAGTGCTATAACATCAGATACGATTGAACAACTTAATATCGAATATGGAAGAGATTATAGCTTAGTAAAAGATATCGAAATCATTTTTCGCAATTTACACAACCTTTGTAGAGTCAATTAACTAAAAACGACTTTACAAGTTGATCCGAGTAAGAAGCATCAAAGATTCTAATGTAATAAAGTCCTGACGGAAAGTTGGCAATTGAGACTCTGAAAGACTTTGATGCTTGGGTATTTCCTTTAAAAAACACGTGCCCGTTACTGTCTAAAATTTCTATATTCAAGACATTGAATTCTTCATTTCTGAATTTAACATGAAGTACTTCATTAGTGGGGTTCGGAAAAAGCACAACATCATTTTCGGCAAGATCCGAGTCTAGATCAATTGTCAGGGGTTTAGTATATTCTCCTTGTTCAAGCCTGATACGATAAGTCTGTTTTGTATAGTTTGAAACACTTTCATCAACCCAATTATAATATGTTTCCTCATCAAAATCACCGCATATGCCCGGATAGGTATAAACGGTCTTGAACTGATTGTCTATATATCTTTCAACGGCCAAATCAAAACAAGTTGAGCCAGCATTCATTGTCCAGGAAACGATCACTTTGTTATTATCAGTTTTGCTAAGTCCAAAATCATTTATTCTTGAACTTTGACCTAGTACTAAATTCACAATCAGTGTAAAAAACAAACCGACCTTAAATCGCATTGACATTAAACGCTAAATTAAGCCTTAACGTATATCCTGGACTCAAAGAATACCGTAAACTGTAGATTTTGTCGGACATAGAACATCTATTTTTTAACTAATTTTGCAACTCAAAATTTTAAAGAAAAATGGCAGAAATTGAACTAATTATGCCCAAGATGGGGGAAAGTGTTGCTGAAGCTACTATTACAAAATGGCTAAAAGCGGAAGGCGACAATGTAGAAGCAGAAGAACCCGTTATCGAAATAGCAACTGATAAAGTTGATTCTGAAATTCCTGCACCTGAATCAGGAGTAATTAAAAAATTACTTTTTCATGAAGAAGATGTGGTTCAGGTTGGTCAAGCTATTGCAATTATTGAGGTTGAAGGAGATAATGTTTCGTCTCCCGAGCAAACGAAAACAACAAAAGAGTCTGAGGTCAAGTTGCCTGATGAAAAGAGTAAACCTGAGAGTATTATAAACAATGATTCAACAGGCTTGACAAAAACCTCAGAAAGCGGAAAATTTTTCTCTCCATTGGTAAGAAGCATTGCTAATAAGGAAGGCATCTCTTCTCAAGAATTGGATCAGATTAAAGGCTCCGGACTAAATGATCGGATTACGAAAAATGATGTATTGAATTATATTCAATCTAAAACTAATACGTCTAAAGTTGAGTCAACCTCTAATCAAACAGTCACACAGAATGAACCCACTAAGATCAAACCATCAAATGTCAGCTTAATGGATGGAGACGAAATCATCGAAATGGATCGTATGCGTAAGATGATTTCTGAACACATGACCATGTCGAAAAAAGTTTCTGCCCACGTAACCTCATTTGTTGAAGCAGATGTGACAAATATGGTTCTATGGAGAAACAAAGTAAAAAATGAGTTCTTAAAACGTGAAGGTGAAAAAATCACTTTTACTCCAATCATTATGGAGGCTGTAGCAAAGGCAATAAAAGAAATGCCTTTAATAAATGTTTCTGTAGATGGAGATAGAATTATAAAAAGAAAGCATATTAATTTAGGAATGGCTACGGCATTGCCGAGTGGCAACTTAATTGTCCCTGTAATTAAAGATGCAGACCAAAAGAATCTTGTTGGTTTATCTAAATCTGTAAACGACTTAGCTCACCGTGCCAGAAGCAATAAATTAGCGCCCGATGAAATAAGCGGAGGAACTTTTACGGTAACAAATGTTGGCACTTTTGGTAATGTGATGGGAACACCTATTATCAATCAGCCTCAAGTAGCAATTATGGCGGTAGGAGCTATTAGAAAAAAACCTGCGGTTATAGAAACACCCCTTGGAGATACGATAGGCATAAGACACATGATGTTCCTTTCACTTTCATATGACCATCGAGTTGTTGACGGGTCTTTAGGTGGAAGTTTTGTGCAGAGAGTTGGAAAAATCTTGGAAGATTTTGACATCAATAGAGAAATTTAATCGATAAACATTGAATTGTTAGATATAAACTCACTTTTATTATAATAATCCTTTTCAAAGAAATATATTTGTTTTACTAACATTTACAATCCGATGATGAGTCGATTATTTAGACTACTTCCAGTAATATTCATGCTTCTTAGCATGACCTCACTTGCTCAATTAAGCGATAAAGAAAAGTTAACTGAGGCATTATATCTCATAGATGAGAATAGGTTTGCAGCAGCACAACCCTATTTATTAGAGTTACATGAAAAAGATGAGAAAAATGCTAATATTAATTTCAACTTAGGTCTGACCTATCTAAAGTCATTCAATGAAAAGGAGAAAGAAAAAGCTCTTCCCTATCTAAAGCTCGCTTCCGAAAATGTTAGTCCTAACTATTCTCCCTTTGATCCCAGAGAAAAGAAAGCACCTGTTGATGCTTTATACTATCTGGCTCTCACTCAGCACAATGATTATCAGTTCATCGAAGCACGCGATAACTTACTAAAGTTTAGAAAGTTCATTAATGAGAAACATTATCTATGGAAGGATGTGTCGAAACAGCTTAAAATGGCTGAATATGCGCAAAAAGCGGTTACAAATCCAGTAAATATTGAGACAACAAATTTGGGAGATTTACTTAATGGCTTCTATCCGGATTTTAGTCCTGTAGTTAGAATTGATGAAACGGCAATCTATTTTACTTCTCGAAGATTAAGAAAAGACAGCTCTAACTATGAGATTTATGACCCTATCGACGGGATGATGTACGAAGACCTTTATGTTTCATTTAAAAATGAGAAGACCGATGTTTGGGAAGAACCCATGCCTTTGAACATTAATACAGAAGGGCATGAAGCAACAGTTAACCTATCAATTGATGGTCGCACATTATATATCTATAAAGATATAAATGGAAATGGTGAACTATTTGAAAGTAAACTGCTAGCTGACTCAGCGGGAATCGAAGAATGGTCTGACCCTAAAAAATTGGGATCAAATATTAATACCAAAGCTTATGAAACACATGTAACAGTAACGCCAGATGGTAAAGAACTCTACTTTATAAGTGATAGAGAAGGTGGCTTAGGTGGAAAAGATATATACAAATGTAAGAGACTTCCTACCGGTGATTGGGCACTAGCTCAAAATGCAGGCCCCATACTGAATTCAGAGTTTGATGAGGATGGTGTTTTTATGCACCCTGATGGCAAGACATTATACTTTAGTTCAAATGGGCATGAGAGTATGGGGGGGTATGATATCATGTATGCTGTTAACACCGATTCAGGTTGGACAAGCCCAAAAAATATGGGATATCCAATCAATTCAGTTGATGATGATGTCTTCTTTGTAACAACACCCGATGGTAAAAGAGCTTATTTTTCTTCATTTAAAGAAGAAGGTTATGGAGAAAAAGATGTTTACATGCTTCAGCTTCTTGATGCCGAAGAATCTGCCATCACATTATACCGGGGTGAATTTACTTTTATAGATCGTTTTGTTCCACCTTCAGGAGCCCTAGTAACCATAATAAATAATAATACAGGAGAATTAGTCGGTTACTACACTCCAAGATCTCGAGATGGTCAATTTTCAGCAATTCTTGAAACAAATACTAGCTATCATTTTACCTATGAATCTGATGGATATGAAACCTATGAAGAAGACATTTATGTCCCATCAGGGGCCAATTATCAGGAAATTTATAAGGAGATTAAACTGAGGCCTGTTCGTGTTGGTGATGAGATGGGAACAATAGAAACTACTCCTTTGGACTTGGCAAACGTAAAAGGCCAATTGGCTAAAGACGGTGATCCTATGCCAGGCATCAAAATTCTCTTAATGAATGAAGATAAGGAACTATTAGAGCAAACAGAAACGGATGACGTTGGTGTTTTTAACTTCACTAAATTAGACCCTACTAATACCTACCTAATTGAGATCATAGCAGAAGAAGAGCTAAGACCAGTATTAGGGTATACCATTGATGTCGAAAATGACAAAGGAGAACTGCTCACTTTCGAGCAAATTGATAAAAACACTTACATATTTGTTCCAACGCTCCAACCTTATGAATACTATGGAATAAGAGCCAAAGAAATAAAAGGCCAAGTTAAAACTGCCGGAGATCCTCTTGTTGGTTTAAGTGTAAAATTAGAGAATGAAGAAAAGGAACTCATTCAGCAGGAAACAACCGATCAATATGGTGAATTCAACTTCCAAAAACTAGACCTTGATCAGAAATACAGAATTACTTTTGAAGGAGACTTTCCTGATGATAGTGAAATTCTTCTATATAATGAAAAACAAGAAAAGTTAGAATTTAGAAAAATTGCGGAAGGAATATATGAGTATGTACCTGTCGCTGCTCCAAAACTCAAGCTTGTTGATATTGATGGTGCCGTTACTTCTAACGATGAGCCTGTTGTAGATTTAGGCGTTCTATTACAAAATGAAGACAGAATTTTGATCAAAAGAACGGCGACTGATAGCGTTGGTAATTTCAACTTTATCAATTTAGATTTAAAACAAATCTATTTCATTGAGTTTGAAGGTGACTTCCCTGAAGACATCAAATTGGTTGTTGCTAACGCCGACTACGATCTACTTCTTTTTAGAAAAATTGATCGTGGTTTATATAAGTATGATCCTGTTTTTGTGAAACTTGAAGACGCAAATGCTAACCTCATGCAACGTGAAATTACCGACGATGTCAATGAGTTCAACTACCAAAGGTTAGATACTGATAATTACTATAAAATCACTTACGAAGGTAACTTTCCGGATGATGATTTTATCGAATTGACGAATCATAATGGAGAAGTTCTAAAATTTATGAAGGTTAAAGAGGGCGTTTATGAATATGTCCCACCTGTTTCACCAAAAGTTGATTCGACAAAAACGGATGGCCAAATAATGGTTAAGCTTGAAGATAAAGATGCCAACTTGATGCAGCGCGAGATTACTGATAATGTTGAAGAATTTAACTATCAAAAATTAAATCCTGACGAGTACTACAAAATTACTTATGAAGGGGATTACCCTGATGATGATTTCATTGAACTTAAAAACCATAGTGGGGAAGTCTTAAAGTTCATGAAAGTCAAAGAAGGAGTATATGAGTATATCCCCCCAGCAACTTTAAGTGTGGTTAAAGGCAGTTTACCAAATACATATGCTCGAGTTGAGGATGAAAACAGAAAGCTAATCGAAAGGTTTAGAACAGAGGATTTCAGGCAGTTTAAATTTAGAAAATTAAATTTAGATAAAGAGTTTTGGATTGTCTTTGAAGATAAGGTCATTGATGATGTAGAATTAGTTGTCTCATCTGAGATTAGACAACAAGTTTCTTTAATACAAGAATCAGATAGCGAATTCCATTATGTACCGCCGGTGAAAGTTAAATCCTATACAATGGACATTGAGGATAGACCTGATCTGAAAGAAACTTATCCAAGACCTGCAGAACTCAGAAATGTTATTGCATACTTCCAGAGGTATTTCATCTATAATGCAAAGGATATTAATAAACAAAACAAAGACTTTGTAGCCTTTATTAATGATATTGCGGAACTTGTTGAGATCAGAGGTTATGTGGATATTATCATAACATCCAGCGCTTCTAAAGTTCCCACAAAAACCTGGAAGACCAACTCTATTCTAACTAAGAAAAGAGCTTACGATACGAAAGCCCTTCTTGAGCAAATTTTTAAAGAGAGAGGTATCAAGCCTGATCAATACAACTTTGTTGACATAAATACGCTTATCACGGGACCTGAATATAAAGGAGATTGGGATACTAATGTGAGGGAATACGAAAAGTATCAATACGTCAGAATTTTTGTAAAGTAAAATGACGTTAAATTTAAATAAGCCAATTGTCTTTTTTGATTTAGAAACAACAGGTGTAAACGTCGCCTCTGATCGAATTGTTGAGATTTCTATTCTAAAATTACATCCTGATGGTAAAAAGGAAATAAAGACAAGGCGGATAAATCCTGAAATGCCTATACCAGAAGCTTCATCGGAAGTACATGGAATTTATGATGAGGATGTTAAAGATGAACCCACGTTTAAAGCACTTGCCAAAAGTTTGGCTCAATTTATTGGAAATAGTGATTTAGCAGGCTACAATTCGAATAAGTTTGATGTTCCTCTTTTAATGGAAGAATTTCTTAGAGCCGAAGTAGACTTTAGTCTAAAAGCAAGAAAATTAGTTGATGTTCAGAACATTTTCCATAAAATGGAGCAAAGAACATTGGTAGCTGCCTATAAGTTCTATTGCAATAAAGAGCTTGTCAACGCTCATAGCGCTGAAGCTGATATTATTGCAACGCAGGAAATTCTTGATGCTCAAGTAGAACGTTATGACGAGTTGGAAAATAATGTAGACTTTCTCTCTGAATTCTCAACGAGACAGAAAGCTGCTGATCTTATGGGAAGAATAGTCTTTGACGAAGAAGAGAAAGAGGTTTTTAACTTTGGAAAACATAAAGGAAAAAGAGTTGAAGAGGTTTTCCAAAAAGAACCGTCTTATTACAATTGGATGATGCAAGGTGATTTTCCGCAGTACACTAAAAAGGTACTTACAGAAATTAAACTTCGAAGTTTCAATCAATAATGAAGATCATTTGTATTGGCAGAAATTATGCAGATCATGCCAAAGAACTGTCTAATCCAGTACCTAAGCAACCTGTGATTTTCCTAAAGCCCGATACTGCATTACTTCCAAAGAAACACCCTTTTATCTACCCGGACTTTACTAAAGAACTTCACTTTGAGGCTGAAGTTGTTATTCGAATATCAAGATTAGGTAAAAACATTCAAGCGAAGTTTGCAAAAAAGTATTACTCCGAGCTTACGCTTGGTATAGATTTTACTGCAAGAGACATTCAATCAGACTTAAAATCAAAAGGACTTCCTTGGGAAAGAGCGAAGGCATTTGACTATTCTGCCCCAACTGGTTCTTTCATACCCCTTGGAGATCAGCTCAATCTGCAAGATGGTATCAATTTCGAGTTAAAAATAAATGGGATTACAAGACAAAAAGGAAATACAAAAGATATGCTTTTCTCAGTGGACTCAATAATAGAGGAGTGTTCTAAACTATTCACTCTAAAAATTGGAGATCTCATCTTTACCGGCACACCAAAGGGGGTTGGTCAAGTCTTAATTGGGGATCATATTGAAGGTTTCATAGAAAAGCAAAAGGTTTTAGACCTTAAGGTCAGATAATCCACTGAACTCTTTTTCATTAAAAACGACTCCATTTTCTTCAAGCTCTTCAAGTATAGGATTATACAGCTCTCTTTGAATTGGAATATGCAGTCCAGGTTTCTTAATCTCTCCTTCCAAAATAAGCTTAGTAGTAATGGCTGTAGGTAATCCAACCGTAATCGCCATTGCTGTCTCATGCTTACTTTTTCCTTTAATAACCATAGAAGAATGCATCTCTTTATTTCTGCCCTCTTGGTCATAATAGTTAAACTTATGCCACATGACAATCATGTCCTTATCATTATCGTCTAAAGTCCATTTGCGTTCTAATATTTTTTGTAGTGCCATTGCCGGAGTCGCGTTCTTAATTCCAAGAGGAATATCTTCAAACAAGTCCAGCCATCTGAACTTTTCGAATAGCTCTATTTCATCATGCGCAAGACGCAAGTAATGACGAAATTTCAGTTCTACAGAGTCATAAGGGTTATAAGGCAAGAAAAGGTTAATAAACTCACGATGAGTTAAGCTCTCTGAGTCAGGGATGATATAACTATCATCAGTTGCTCCCAGTTGAATAAACAAATTCCATGCTCTGCAAAAGCCCGGTCGTCTTAAGGTTCCCCTATACATTGTCTTAATGTCATTCAAGCCATAAACAGATCGATACTTCAGACTATCTCTATTTGCATATCCTTCAAACTTGCCATATCCATCAACCTCAATTAATTCTGTTCTCCTAAATAGCTTATGATAAGGAATGTATTTATAAGTTCCTTCCTGAATAAATTTAACAGCTCCCCCCTGCCCTGCAACAACCACATTTCTTGGATTCCAAGTAAATTTATAATTCCAAGGATTATCATCAGACTCAGGAGCAACCAAACCACCGGTAAATGTCTCAAATCCTTCCAAGTTTCCTCCGGCCGAGACAATTTCGTCTATAATCTTCTTTCCAGACATATGATCTATACCAGGATCCACTCCAACTTCATTGACAATAGTAATCCCTGCATCAAGAACATCTTGTTCAAGGGCTTTTAACTCATCTGATATGTATGAAGCGGTTATCATATTTTTCTTATGCTTGATACATGATTGAGCGACTACTGTATGCATTCGAGCAGGTAACATAGAAACAACTATATCACTAGCCTCAATTATTCTTTCACGCATTTCGTCATTCAAGATATCTATTGCTTCGATCTTAAAACAGTCTGAAACTGCAAAAAGGGAATGAAGACCTACAGGATCTTTATCAATGACTGTAAGTATCCCCGAATTCTTTTCAGCATAAGATTTCAAATACTTGACTAAGCTATAGGTTGATTTACCTGAACCGATTAATAATATGTTATGCATAAATTCAAAAGAAAGATTGCCAAATTAATTGAATGGAAAGTTTATCAAAAGATTTCTCATAAAAATATTCCATCTTAATTTTATCAGATGGAAAAAAGAGCTTTAATCTGGGGTAGTGTTTTAGGTTTAAGTTCTGTTATATTAGGAGCATTTGGAGCTCATGCTTTAGAAACACTTATTGAGTCAAAGCAATTGAATGCTTTCGAAACCGGAGTTCGGTATCAAATGTTTCATGCGATAGTCTTACTTATACTTGGTTTTCAAAATAAAGTTCAATTCAACTTAGTAATTAAGTTAATGATTATCGGTACAATTTTGTTTTCAGTGAGTATTTATTTACTTAGTGTAAAAGAAATGATTGGCATTCCGGTTGTTATATTAGGCCCCATTACACCTATTGGGGGGTCAATTTTAATTCTCTCATGGAGTATATTGGTTTTTCGATTTTTAAAAAATGATTAGGGATTAAACATGTGTGGCATTGTTGGATACTTGAACCCCAATGGTATAAATGAAGATGTTAAATCATACATTCATTTTGCTACACAAAAACTAAATAACAGAGGACCAGACTACCAAGATGTAAAACACTTTCCTAAGGCTTCTCTAGGGCATGCCAGACTTTCAATACTTGATACCAGTTCAAAGTCTAATCAGCCATTTTTTGATAGAAATAGGGAGTTTGTCATGGTATTTAACGGTGAGATATACAATTATAAAGAGCTAAAGGAAGAACTCGAAAGCGAAGGAATTACATTTCAAACAACGGGTGATACTGAAGTCTTATTAGAATGTTATAAAAAATACGGCACGTCTTTTCTCAATAAATTAAATGGATTCTTTGCCCTAGCCATTTATGACATTAAAAATGAAGAGACAATACTTGCACGTGACCGGTTTGGCATTAAACCTCTTCTTTATTTCAATGATCAAAGGCAATTTATCTTTGCCTCGGAAATGAAAGCCATAACGGTATTTGGTATTGAGAAAACAATGGATATGGCCTCTGTTTACACGTACTTTCAACTCAATTATATTCCTGAGCCTCATTCCATTTATACTGAAATAAAGAAGTTATCCCCCGGACATTATTTAAAGATTGATAGAGCAAACAAAATTCAAAAAATTCCATTTTTTCAGTTGAATTATGGAACAGAAGGGCATAGTTATACCAATCTTAGTTATGACGCAGCTCAGAAAAGGGTAATAAGTCTGCTTGATCAATCCGTTGAAAAAAGGTTGGTTTCAGATGTCCCACTTGGTACTTTTCTCAGTGGGGGCATAGATTCTTCATTAATCACTGCACTTGCATCCAGAAAAGTTAAACATCTTAATACCTTCTCGATTGGATATAAGGATGAGCCGTTTTTTGATGAAACCAAATATGCTCTTGAGGTCTCTAAAAAATACATGACAAACCATCATGTTTTCAAACTTAAGAATCAAGACTTACTCGAAAGCTTATATGAAACTCTTGAATACATCGATGAACCTTTTGCTGACTCTTCTGCTTTGGCTGTTAATTTATTATCAAAATATACAGCAAGTCACGTCAAAGTAGCATTATCAGGTGATGGAGCTGATGAATTATTCTCTGGATATCATAAACATATGGCAGAATTTTTAGTTCGCCAAAAAGGGGTTAAAAATACCCTAGTAAAATCTCTTCACCCGCTTTGGGATGCTTTACCAAAATCGAGAAACTCACAACTTGGAAATCTTATTAGAAAATTCAATAAATATTCAAAAGGCTCAAAACTAGGGATTAAAGAACGTTATTGGTCATGGGCCAGCTTAATGAATGAGGCAGAAGCTAAGAATCTTCTATTAAAAGAATTCCCGTCAAAAACCTATGTTAGTAGAAAAGCAAATACCTTAAGCTACCTTACTAGTTCCGACTTTAATGATGTTCTTCTAACTGATGTCAATTTAGTATTAACCAGTGATATGTTAAGAAAGGTTGATTTGATGTCTATGAGGAACAGTTTGGAAGTAAGGACTCCGTTTTTGGATCATGAATTGGTCAGATTTGCATTTAATCTACCGGCGCATTATAAGATTGATCGTAAAATGAAAAAGAAATTACTTCAAGATGCGAGTAGAGAATTGCTTCCCGATGTATTATACAATAGGCCCAAAAAGGGATTTGAAGTCCCTTTGCATAAATGGTTTACTAAAGAGCTTAAGTCATATATAGAAAAAGAAATCATAGCGGAAGATTTTATTCGAGAACAAAACCTTTTTAATCCAACATACGTAAAGAATTTATGGACAAAAGTGAACTCATCGTCTCCCGAAGATTCTCCGGCAAACATGTGGGCATTAATTGTCTTTAATTCGTGGTATAAACGCCAAATTGATTAATTTTATCGACAAACTCTTACCATCAATAGATAAAACAACTTCATGCCCAGAGTACTAAGGATAATAAATAGGTTTAACCTAGGAGGCCCTACGTTCAATGCAGCCCTCCTAACAAAGTACATGGAAGACTCCTATGATACACTACTTATTGGAGGCAAAGAGCAAGAATCTGAAGAAAGTTCAAAATTTATATTGGATGAATTAGGTATACAGCCCGTTCTAATTGATGAAATGCAGAGAGATATTGGGCTAAAGAATGATCGTGCTGCATATCAAAAAATCAAACACATTATAAATCGGTTTAAACCTGACATCATCCATACCCATGCTTCAAAAGCAGGAGCAATAGGGCGTTCTGCCGGAATTGCATATGGAAAAGCCAAAATGGTACATACCTTTCACGGACACGTTTTTCATTCTTATTTCGGAAAATTAAAAACCAATGTCTATAAAAACATAGAGCGAGCTTTGGCTCTAAAGACAGATCGAATAATTGCCATTAGCCCACGACAAAAACTGGAATTAACAAAAAAGTATCGCATCTGCACTGCAAATAAAGTATCTGTTATTCCATTGGGTTTTGATCTTAAAAAGTTTCAGGAGGATCAGGAGTTAAAGAGACAAAAATTTAGACAGTCTTATAATATTAGTAGTGATGAAATCGCTATTGGTATAGTTGGACGTCTGGTACCAATAAAAAACCATAAACTATTCATTAAAGCCATCAAAAATGTAACCGAACTAACAGATAAGAAAGTGAGGGCATTTATTGTTGGTGATGGCTGTCAGAGAGAAGAGCTAAAACAATATACAGGGCAACTCGGCCTAAGTTATCTCAATGGAGACTTTACACCTGAAAAGAAGGCCACAGTACATTTTACATCGTGGATCAAAGAAGTAGATCAAGTGAATGCAGGAATGGATATTATTGCTTTAAGTTCCTTAAATGAAGGAACTCCGGTCAGTTTGATTGAGGCTCAAGCCTCAAAAAAACCGATTGTCTCTACTAAAGTAGGTGGTATAAGTAATATTGTAATACCTAATGAAACCGCTTTTTTGGTAGAAAATAACAACGAATTAGAGTTTACAAAGTCATTATTAAAACTTGTAGATAATACTGAGCTCAGAAAATCAATGGGAAGTAACGGCTGGGATCATGTAAGTCAAAAATTTCATTACAACCGATTGGTTAAAGACATGTCTCGTCTTTATGAAGAACTACTCCAATCTTAATATACGAGTTTTCCCCCTTTTATTAATAGATTTGTAGCCTTAAGAAAAAGATAGTGAAAAGTTTAAAGCATTTAATAGGCCTTATCATAGTTGCAGTATACTTAAGCTCCTGTGCCCCCTTAAATCCGAGTATTATGTTTAAAACCCCAAAAGGGTACAAATATGATACTCCTTCAGATAGCGCCCTATTAGAATATAAGATTGCACCTAATGATGTCATCAGTTTTAGATTATTTACAAACAATGGATTTGAACTCATTGATATAACTAAGCAGAACAATACACAGATACAAAATTTAAATGTGGGATTAAGTTATCTTGTAGAATATGATGGCAAAGTTAATCTCCCAATTATAGGGCGGGTAGAGTTAGCAGGGAAGACGCTTAGAGAAGCTGAATTTTTTCTAGAAGAGAAGTACGAGGAAACATATATTGATCCTTTTGTTCTATTGGACGTTTCAAATAGAAGAGTGACCATCTTTCCGGGAAATGGTGGAAATGGCAGAGTCATTACTTTAGCTAACAACAATGTAACTCTTATAGAAGCTTTAGCGCAAGCAGGGGGAATAAGAGAAACAGGAAGAGCAAAAAGAGTTAAGCTAATTCGTGGAAATCTTAAAAATCCGGAAGTATACCTTATCGATTTATCTACAATAGAAGGACTTGCTCAAGCAGATATCATTTTACAAGCAAATGACATTATCTACGTTGAACCCGTTGGAGTTACTAGACGTCAAGTTATTTCTGAAATTGCTCCTGTCTTAAGCCTTATAACAAGTGCACTGACACTCATATTTGTGATTAATCGTTTAGAGTAATCAAAAAGCTTTGCATAATCAGATTGAAAATAATGAAATAGAGCAGTTTAATCGTTATAAAGAACGATTGGCTAATTTCAACAACGAGTTTGATGTTGGATTATTTATTTATATCCTCAAAAAGAATAGTCTTTATGTTTTACTGACTATTAGTATCTTCATTATTTCAGCTTTCCTATACATTCGCTATACGGCACCTATTTATAGTTCAAATGCAACAATTCAAATTATAAAATCAAACAAGGCAAATGAGGTTTTAAATGTAACTGATTATAATGAAACAAATGATATATCTGCAGAAATTGAGTTACTTACTTCAAGTATAATTAGTGAAAAAGTAGTTAAAAGCTTGCCATTAGAAATTGGCTACTATACACAGGGGCAATTTTTAACAAATGAAATATACAGTTCGTCACCCTTTTCGGTAGATCTAATATGGAAAGACAGCTTACTTAGCACGATTAGGGTTGATCTTGTTTTTGATTCAGAGTCGAGTGGCAGAATTATTTATACGAATAATGGAATTTCTAAAGAAACTGAAGTCATTTTTGGACAGCTAGTTAAACTTCCTTTTGCTCATTTTATAATTAGCATCAACAATTATAAGGTTATAAACTCCGAAACCACCTCGGTAAAACCCATATCGTATTTTTTTACCATTAACAATCTCTCGAATATTGTTTCGGAGTTTAAAGCAAATCTTGAGGTAAGCATAATCAATCCAAATGCAAATACGATTTCACTAAAATTCAGTAGTATAAATCGAAGAAAAGCAAAGGACGTTGTCCAAGCGTATGTAGATGAGTTTGATAAATACAATGTTGAAAGAAAGAAACAAAGTTCAAAGCAAATTCTTCAATTCTTAAATACACAAATTGAGAATGTTTATACAAAACAGAAAGTATCAGAAAGGGCCATACAGGAGTTTAAGAGAGAGAATTTTATTCCAGAGATAGAGGACTACTCCATACTAATGATTGAAAGATTAAGTCAATTAGATGAAAGTCTGGTCGAGTTAGAATTTCAAATTAAACTCTTAGATCAGATAAGAAAAGAAATAGATAAAGAAAACTCCATAGATGTCTATAAGCTAATTCCCATCTTAATTGCATCAAACTATGAAGGCAGTTTAGAAGAGCTTATCAATAGACTCAATGACCTTTTGATCGAAAAGCAAGGAATGAAGTTTTCAAGTAAAGATGGAAGCGATCAAATGAAAGAGATCAATTTTCAGATTGATATACAAAAAAACTTAATCATTGAAAGCATTAGTTCTTTAAGTAATAGGCTGAATAACAGGTACCATGCAATAAAAAATAAAATCAAAGAACTTGAAAATGAATTCATTGATGTCCCAGAACAGGAAACTGAACTTTTAAAGCTAAAAAGAGATTTTGATATCAATGAGAAGTTTTACACCTTGCTTATTGAGAAAAAGACTGAATACTCAATATCTCAAGAAGGTTTTGTCTCTGATGTAGAAGAACTTCAAGAGCCTACCTTACCTATTTTTCAAGACTCTCCAAACAAAAAACTGGTCTTTATCGGATTTATAATTGGCGGCTTATTGTTGAGCTTAATAATTGTCACTTTAAAATACCTTATTCATAATCAGATCACCTCTATTAATGAGATCATTAAATATTCAAGATCAAATGTAAGTGTATTGGGCATCGTACCGAAGTATAAAAAAGACATGCCCTTATCCCAACTCATCGTTAACCAAAACCCTAAGTCTCTTATCGCCGAATCCTTTCGATCCATAAGAACAAATCTTGAGTTCATTACAGCTTCAAAGGGCTCTAAGTTAATGGCAGTGACTTCAACGGTTTCCGGAGAGGGAAAAACGTTTATTGCTATTAATCTGGGTGGTATTATTGCATTTAGCGGTAAAAAGGTAATTATACTTGACTTAGACATGCGGAAACCAAAAATACATTTGGGTTTCGATGTAGAAAATACTAGAGGAATGAGTACTCTTCTTATAGGAAAAGATGAATTAGAAAGGTGTATTAATCATTCCAAACAAGAGAACTTAGACTTTATAACAGCAGGTCCTGTTCCTCCCAATCCAAGTGAATTAATCATCAACGGCAAACTTGATGAAATCATCAGCATATTGAAAGAAACCTATGATTTGATCATCATTGATAATCCCCCGGTTGGACTTGTAACCGATGGAATTGCCGTGATAAAAAAGGCAGATTTCCCCATTTATATTTTCCGTTCGGAATATTCAAAAAAGAACTTTGTTCAGAACGTTGATCGGTTGATCAACGAAAATAATATTACTAAGCTTTCTGTTGTTCTAAATGGTGTGGACTCTAAAAAAAGAGGATATGGCTACGGATATGGATATGGATATGGCTACGGATATGGCTACGGATATGGATATGGCTACGGTTACGGATATGGTTACGGATATTATGACGACAATGAACATAAAGAAAAACCATGGTGGTATGTTTTTAAAAGAAAAAGCTAACTCTTAAATGACAATAAATAAAATAAATATTGAAGGTCCCCTAATCATACAACCTGATGTTTTTAAAGATGAAAGAGGCTTTTTCTTTGAATCCTACAACTATTCAAAATACAGTTCAAATGGACTAAAGACCGAATTCTTGCAGGATAACATCTCAAAGTCACAAAAAAACGTCCTTAGAGGTCTTCATTTTCAAAAACCTCCTTATGCACAAGGCAAGTTAATTCAAGTCATTCAAGGTGCTGTTTGGGATGTCTTAGTAGATATTAGAAAAGAATCAGCTACCTATGGTGAACATTTTGGAATTGAGTTAAGCGAACACAATAAAACACAATTCTACATTCCCCCAGGTTTTGCACATGGGTTCTTAACCTTGGAAGATGAAACCATTTTCCATTATAAATGCACAAATGTTTTCAACAAAGAGTCGGAAGGATCTATTATCTGGAATGATTCCGATCTTAATATAAATTGGAACTGTAAAGACCCAATTATCTCAGATAAAGATAAAGTAGCCCCATTGTTTAAGTCATTCAATAGCCCGTTTTAGCATGGATAATATTTGGCTAATTAAAGTTTGTTTACTCTTTCTAACAAGCCTCATCTTAAGTGCTTTAATCAATCGATTGTTTCTCAAATTCTCTAAAAACCTCGGCATTAGAAATATTGATGACCAAGTCATTAGATGGAAAACAACAAGTAAGCCATCCTTTGGTGGAATTTCAATGTTTATTGTTTTTCTAATGCTCATATCTCTATATTCCGTTTTCTTCCCAAGCAACTCGAGTTCATTTGATCTGAGACTAATAGGAATTATTATCGCTTGTTGCTTTGGTTTTTTGATTGGATTAACTGATGATGCTTACAATACGAATCCGCTTTTAAAAGCAATAGCTCAAGCTTTTTGCGCTATTGTTATTATCACCACAGGAACACACATTAATCTCTTTGACAATGAATGGTATAACTATATACTTAGCTTTTTATGGATAATCGGATTAATGAACTCGATAAACATGCTAGATAATATGGATGCTGTAGCTACCGTTGCGTCAATTTTTGCACTATTATCAATGATGGTTGTCATTTTACTTTATAATCAATACGATGACATTAATTTTATTCTGGTACTTGGGACAATAGGCGCACTAATCGGGTTCTTATTTTACAATTGGAATCCCTCTAAAATGTACATGGGCGATACCGGCAGTCAATTTCTCGGCATCCTTCTAGCAGCACTATCCATAAAATTCCTTTGGAATTACGATGGAGGATTAGAGAGCAACAATATGACTCGACAGTTTATTTTACCCGCCTTAGCCTTTTTATACCCTTTATCTGATACGACTACGGTGGTTATAAACCGACTTTCACAAAAAAAATCTCCTTTTGTCGGTGGGCGTGATCATACAACACACCATTTATCATATGCAGGATTGAGTGACTCTTTAGTCGCTATGATAGTAGGTGGAATTGGCCTTGTATCCTGCACCTTTATGATCATAGCACTTTCTTTCAAAGTTTGGAATCATTTGTTCACAACTCTATTTACCGGATACATTTTATTGGTTTTTGTTTCGTTATTTTTAATCTCAAGAAAGACAAAACCCATAGATTCTATATCCAATGAAAAATCAGCTTAAAAAAGGGCTTTTTCCTTTATTGATCTTTTTCTCCTTAGTAGGAATTTCTTCTCTTTTTATTCATTCTTCAAATAAAGAAAATGAAGACTCTGAACACATTTTAAAATTAAAGGAAAACTATAGTATCTACAGTCTTAGCCCACCAAGGCATATCGACTTTGCCGGAGAACGAGTTCCTCTTGATGAACCTGAAGTTTATGAACGTCTGGATAGAGAACTACATTCGAATACATACTTCCACTCAAATACCATTCTTTATTTTAAAAAAGCAAATCGTTGGTTTCCTGTAATTGAGCCCATCTTAGAAAAAAACGACATTCCTGATGATTTTAAATACTTGGCCTTAATTGAAAGTGGATTACAAAATGTGATTTCACCAGCCGGAGCTACCGGTTTTTGGCAATTCTTAAAAACTACAGGAAAGGAGTACGGCTTAGAAATTAGTGGTGAGGTTGATGAACGATATCATGTTGAGAAAGCAACAGAGGCTGCTTGTCAATATTTAAATGATGCTTATGAGAAATATGGAAGCTGGTCTTTAGTTGCCGCTTCTTACAACACAGGAATGAACAGAATCACTAAGGAATTGAGTCGACAAAAGGCAGATTCTTACTATAATCTCTTACTTAATGAGGAAACAGGAAGATATGTATTCCGGATCTTAGCAATAAAACACATTTTTAGTCAACCGGAAGCTTATGGTTTTCATATTAGGAAATCTGACTTATATACTCCCCTGTCGTATAAATCAATCTCCATTGATTCTAGTGTAACTGATTTTGCTCAGTTCGCAGCAGATCACAATATCTCATATAAAATTCTCAAATACTTTAACCCTTGGTTGAGAGATTCTTTCCTTAAAAATCCTAGTCAGAAAACATATACTCTAAAAATTCCAACTGACCCTGACTATCAACTTAATTAGATAAGCTTTGTTTCCTTAAAAAGAAATGTATTGAGCACACAACTTGATAACCTTGATGTTGAGGGCGCTCGCGTCCATAATTTGAAAAACATTAGTCTATCCATACCAAGGGATAAGCTCGTTGTCATTACCGGTTTGAGTGGAAGCGGGAAATCATCGCTTGCCTTTGATACCATATATGCTGAGGGCCAGAGAAGGTACATTGAAAGTTTTGCTTCTTATGCACGTCAATTCCTTGGAACTTTAGAGCGACCAGATGTTGACAAAATTGAAGGCTTAAGCCCTGTAATCTCTATAGAGCAAAAAACAGTCAATAAAAATCCACGATCTACAGTAGGTACCGTAACTGAAATCTACGATTTTATAAGGTTACTCTATGCAAAAATAGCTGACGCATACTCTTATGAAACAGGAGAAAAGATGGTTCAATATTCTGAAAAAGAGATTCTGAAACTCATAATTGAAAATTACATCAACACCCCGATTTATATTTTATCCCCGGTTGTCAAAGGAAGAAAAGGACACTATAAAGAGCTTTTTAAAACCATCCTAAAGCAAGGTTTCACCAAAGTAAGAGTTGATGGGCAGATAATTGATATTACCCGGAATCTACAGGTAGATCGATACAAGACCCACGATATTGAAATTGTAATCGATCGCCTGATCGTTGAGAAAAAACAAAATAATAGAATTAGAGATGCACTGAGCATTGCCATGAAACATGGTAAAGGTTTAATCATGATTCTAGAAAAAGGCAAGGAAAAAGCAACACCTCGTTTTTTCAGTAAAAAATTGATGTGCCCAAGCTCAGGAATTTCTTACGATTTGCCTGCTCCCAATAATTTCTCATTTAATTCCCCCTATGGTGCATGCCCTTCATGCAATGGCCTTGGAGAAATAGCTGAAGTAAGTCAAAAAAAAATGATTCCAAATGACAAACTCAGTATAAAAGATGGAGGAATTAAGCCTTTAGGAGAGTATAAAAACAAATGGATTTTTAAACAAGCTGAGATCATTCTTGAGTATTATGGTTTTAATTTAAAGACACCTATTCATCAGTTGAGTGAAATTTGCATTAATACTCTACTTTACGGAACTAACTCTCCTTTGAAGGTAAGAGAAAACATTTCGGGAACAAATACTACCTATAATTTCACATTTGAAGGGATAACGAATTTTATTACTCGTCAATATGAAGAGAATAAAAGCAAACAGCTTGCTAGATGGGCTAACCAGTTCATGAATCGAGTAACTTGTCCTTCATGCAAGGGTAGTCGTTTAAAACAAGAATCGCTTCATTTCAAAATTGATAATAAAAACATTGCTGAATTGGTTCAATTGGATATGGACAGACTTGGTGACTGGTTCAGAAGCATTGAACAAAAGCTTACGGTGAGAAGGCGTAAAATAGCCCATGAAATTCTCAAGGAAATTAATACAAGAATTGACTTTCTGTTGGCAATCGGCCTCAATTATCTATCATTAAATCGCAGTTCATCAAGTCTTTCAGGTGGAGAAGCTCAGAGGATCAGATTAGCGACTCAGATAGGCTCTCAGTTGGTAGGTGTATTGTATATTTTGGATGAGCCAAGCATAGGTCTGCATCAAAGAGACAATAACAGACTAATAAGCTCTCTTAATCAATTACGAGATGTTGGAAATTCAATTATTGTTGTAGAGCATGATAAAGATATTATGCTTGCAGCAGACCATATTATCGACATTGGACCCAAGGCAGGAAAACATGGCGGAAAAATTGTGAATGAGGGTAGTCCTAAACAAATTATTCAAGGGAAATCTATAACTGCAGACTATTTGAATGGGAAAGCAAAAATAGAAGTCCCCAAAAAGAGAAGAAGAGGTAACGGTAAAAAGATCGATCTTAAAGGTGCTTCGGGAAATAATCTAAAAAACCTCAATGTTAGTTTTCCATTGGGAAAATTTATCTGTGTTACCGGTGTCTCGGGAAGTGGAAAATCAAGTTTAATAGACAATACCCTCTACCCTATTCTAAACGCCCACATCTATAATTCGAAAAAACACCCTCTACCCTACAAATCAATCAAAGGATTAGAAAACATTGATAAGATAATAGAGATTGATCAATCTCCGATCGGAAGAACTCCAAGGTCTAACCCGGCCACATACACTGGTGTTTTCTCAGACATCAGAGCCCTTTTTAGCAACTTACCTGAAGCGAAAATAAGAGGATACAAGCCAGGAAGATTTAGTTTCAATGTTAAAGGTGGAAGATGTGAAACTTGCCAAGGAGCAGGACTTAAAACAATAGAAATGAATTTCCTGCCCAATGTATATGTTGAATGCCCGGAGTGCCATGGTAAAAGGTATAATCGAGAGACCTTAGAGGTACGATTTAAAAGCAAGTCCATTAGCGATGTTCTTAAACTGACGATTGATGAAGCCGTAGATTTTTTTGAAAACATGCCATCCATCTTAAATAAAATCAAAACATTACAAGACGTAGGTTTAGGATATGTTCATTTAGGACAATCTTCGACGACACTTTCAGGTGGTGAGGCTCAAAGGGTAAAACTAGCAACTGAACTTTCAAAGAAAAATACCGGCAATACTTTTTACATTTTAGATGAACCAACTACTGGCTTACACTTTGAAGACATTAGAGTACTTTTAACAGTATTAAACAGATTAGTTGATGCGGGAAATACCGTTCTAGTTATAGAACACAACCTAGACATTATCAAAGTGGCCGACCATATTATAGATATAGGACCAGAAGGAGGACAGGGTGGAGGACAAATAGTTGCTGAAGGATCTCCGGAGAAAATAATAAACAACACGAAAAGTCATACGGCTATATATCTAAAAAAAGAATTAGAGCATGGATGAAGAAAATAAAGATGAACGAATTAGAAATAAATTCCTTAACAAGGACTGGAATGAGATAAAAAGTAATGATTCCTGGGCCATTTTTAAGATCATGGCTGAATTTGTGGATGGCTTTGAAAATCTTTCAAAAATTGGTCCTTGCGTTTCGATATTTGGTTCAGCTAGAACGAAGCCTGATCATAAGTATTATAAGATAGCCGATGAGCTTGCGTTTCAAATTTGTAAAAAGGGATATGGCGTAATTACCGGAGGCGGGCCAGGCATAATGGAAGCCGCCAATAGAGGGGCACATCGCGCCGGAGGTAAATCGGTGGGCTTAAACATAGAACTTCCCTTTGAGCAAAATAATAACCCCTACATTGATAAAGACAAATCTTTACAATTTGATTACTTTTTCGTTCGAAAAGTAATGTTTGTTAAATATGCGCAAGGTTTTGTGGTTTTACCCGGTGGGTTTGGGACACTTGATGAATTTTTTGAAGCGATCACACTTATACAGACGCATAAAATAGAACGTTTTCCGATAGTTCTAATGAGTAAGTCATTCTGGGGTGGACTAATTTCTTGGATAAAAGAAACCATGATTGAACTTAATCAAAATGCTAGTCTACAAGATCTTGATATTTTCTATTTGGCTGACAGTGTAGAAGAAGCAGTAGAACATATTGATCGTTTCTATTCCAAATATTTATTGAAACCCAATTTTTAGTCTAAAATACCGTCTAATTTTCGTCTTAAAATGCTCATTGCAGCGAGGGCTGATCTGTGAATATTCCTATCTCTATTCTTTTCGAACAAGTATTTTTTAGAATAAACACCTCCTTCCCATGCCAAAGCGATCCATACGGTTCCTACAGGTTTGTCCCCAGTACCACCATCAGGACCAGCAATTCCCGATGTAGCCAATGCATAATCTGTATTCATCTTTGTTCTTACTTCTTTGGCCATCTGCTCTACAACTACTTGGCTAACTGCACCGTATTTTTCAAGGTCGGAGGTTTGAACATTAAGCTCTTGAACTTTGACCTCATTGGCATATGATAGTATACTCCCTTTATAGTAAGTCGAACTTCCGGGAATAGAAGTTAACTTATGAGCGATGTAACCTCCGGTACAACTCTCAGCAGTTGATATGGAAACTTTATGTTTAAGCATCAATCGTCCCACAACAGACTCCATGCTTTCATCATCATAACCAAAAATATAACTTGGAATAATATCTTCAAGTTCTTTTACCTTTCTGTTTATACTTTCTTCCATCTGATTTCTATCAGAACCAAAAGCACTTAAGCGAATGCGTACAACTCCGGGCGAAGGTAAATATGCAATTTTTATATCCGAGCTAGACAAACTGGACTCCCAATCCTTAATTAATTCAACAAGAAATGACTCTCCTATACCTTCAGTCATAATTGTTTTATGATGGATAACTGGCAATTGAAAAATCGACTTGATTTTAGGAATAACTTGATTTTTCATTAGACCTTTCATTTCATATGGCACACCAGGCATAGAAACATATATTGTTGATTCTTTTTCAAACCACATCCCGCTTGCTGTGCCTAATGGATTATCTAATGGAGTGCAGCTTTTTGGTAATGCTGCCTGAAGGTAATTGCTCTCTAGCATTTCACGACCTCTTGCCTTAAAAAAAGCCTCAATGCGCTGCGCTATTTCAGGAACAACTTCTAGCTCAGTATTAAAAAACTCACAAAGGGCATATTTAGTGATGTCGTCTTTTGTTGGTCCTAAACCGCCAGTTATCAAAACAATGTCTGTGTTTGATCGAACCTTTTCTAAGGCATTTAGGATGGCTTGTTTCTCATCACTGATTGACAATACCTCCACTAATTTTATCCCAATCAAGTTCAATTGATTACCAATCCAAGCCGAGTTGGTATCAATGGTTTGTCCAATTAAGAGTTCATCTCCTATTGTAACTACTTTAGCTCTCAAGCAAAGGAATAATTATAAAAACGGATTGGTATTTCCAGATTCTTTCAAAACGCCAATTGGTGTAACACTTAGAACCGGTATTGCTGAATGATTTACAATACGCTGTGCATGTGGACCAACAAATAGACCAGTACTTGCTTCCTGTTCTGTCATAATAATAATCAATCCTGCATCTATTATCTGAGCAAAATTATTGGTCATCTCAGTAATATCTTCACCATGAATTGTCTTTGTTTCATAATCAACACCATTATGGTCAAAGTGCTCTTCAATCTGCTCTACTTTAATTTTAAATACACCAGACTCCTCCTCATGGTTTGGAGTAATCAAAGCAGCAATATGCACCTTCGCCCCAAATACCTTAGCTATAGCAGTCGCTTCAGATACTTTGTCCCTGGTATGTCTTGTGCTATCTATTGGCAAAGCAATTGTCGAAAAATTCAATTCCTTAACATTGGGATGAATAGTCAAAACAGGACAACTTGCAGAAGTTAATACCTTAGAAGAAGTACTTCCAATAAAAAACTCTTCTAAACCGCTTGCGCCATGAGTACTCATCATGATAAGATCAGCATTAATCTCCTTAGAGGTTTGAATAATTTCACGCCCTACACTCCCTTCTCTTATCTCAGATACTACCTCAACTTTTTCATTCACACATTCCCCAACAATATCATTCATTCTGCTTTCTAAGCTATTTTTTATCGTATGATAATCTATCGGTTGATCCATCCATGGGAAAACATCAACGGAAACATTGGATACATGAAGTAAATGAACGCTTGCATTTAACTTCTTGGCAAGACCTACTCCATGCTGTACCACAGCAATAGAAGCATCAGAAAAATCGACAGGAATCAATATTTTATTAATCTCAAAAGTGTGTCTCATTACAAAATTATTTTGCAAGAAAGTTATTCAAATTTGCACAGAGATAAAAGAATTATCATTTAAATCTTGTCTTAAAAAGTTTAGTTTAGCATAAATTTTTTACAGTGATAGAAAGCTCTGAATTAATACTCAATAAAGACGGTTCAATTTACCATTTAAACCTCAGACCTGAGCACTTGGCAAATAAAATCATCTTGGCCGGAGACCCGGGAAGAATAGCCTTGATTTCCAGTTTTTTTGATGAAATTGAATATCAGATTTCCAATAGAGAATTTATAACACATACAGGTTATTACAGAGGAACGAGAATATCTGCTATTGCGACCGGGATTGGGACTGATAACATAGATATTGTTATCAATGAACTGGATGCTTTGGTTAATGTTGACCTAGAACACAGAGTAGAAAAAGAAACACATCAAGCGCTTGATATTGTGCGCATAGGAACCTGCGGCTCTATCAATGAATCTGTTCCTTCAGATGAAGTTGTCGCCTCTCAATATGCATTCGGATTAGACGGGTTATTGAACTTTTATGCTTTTGAAATGGATGAGCAAGAACAAGGAGTCTTTCAACAAATTATTGAACAATGTAACTGGCCTAAACGCCTTAATTCTCCCTATTTGATAAAAGGGGATGAGAGCTTGTTTAATCGGATGAGCAAGAACACTCATAGAGGCATTACCATAACAGCTCCCGGCTTTTATGCTCCTCAAGGACGCTCTATAAGATTAAATCCATTTGACCCGGACTTGAACGAACGCTTAAGACAATTCAATCTTGATGGTCTTCAATTCATCAACTATGAAATGGAAACATCAGCACTTTATGGTTTATCAAAGTTATTAGGACATAATGCCTGTACTCTATGCGCTGTAGTTGCCAATAGATATGCAAAATCGTTCAGTAAAAACTATAAGCCCACCATTGAGAAAATCATATTGAATGTCTTAGAACAGTTCTCAGAAAGCTAAGTCATTAACAATCAAGAGTGAATAAATAGGTTCTCCTTAAAATTTTCAGGATGATGAAAAACTAACTTTGTAATTGGCATGCAAAGTCAGCAAAATATACCTGCTTTAATTAGTTTGCTTGATGATCCTGATCAAAAAATTTACTCGCAAATCAGCGATGAGTTATTGAACCTTGGAGAAAAAGCGATTCCTTTCTTGGAAGATGCGTGGGAAAATAGTTTTAATGCCATTCTTCAAAATAGGATAGAAAATCTTCTGCATCAGATTCAATTCCAAAGCATTGTTACAGGATTACACGACTGGACAAAAAGTGAGGAAAAATCACTACTTGAAGCCGCCATATTGATTGCTAAATATCAATATTCAGACATTGATATTGCTTACATCCATGACTTTGTAAATGAGATTAATAATGCTGTATGGTTAGAACTGAATGACAACTTAACTGCCTTAGAAAAAGCCGGGGTTTTTAACAAAGTTTTTTTTGAAATTTTTGGCTTTGGAGGCAATAAGAAAAACTTCTACTCTCCACAAAATTCTTTTATTAATCATGTACTAGAAACAAGAAAAGGGAGTCCAATAAGTCTTTCCATTTTAATGATTGAAATTGCAAGAAGAAACAAAATTCCAATTTATGGAGTCAACCTGCCTGAGCACTTTGTTTTAGCATACACACATTTACCCATTCAATTCTATGATCGAATCACTGAAAATGACATTCTTTTCTATATAAATCCTTTCAACAAAGGCACCATCTTTCAAAAAGCTGATATTGATACTTTTTTGAATCAGTTGAAAATTGATAAAAAAGAAGAGTTCTACCAACCATGTCAAAATAAAATTGTTGTAAAAAGACTGCTTCAAAATCTACGCTTTGCCTTTCAAAAGGCCGGTTACTCTGAAAAAGAAGAGGAAATCAAAATTCTGATTGCCCAATTAGAGGCTTAAGATTCCTTTTCAATTTATTATCTTGCCAACTTATAATTTTAATCATGCATGAAGAAAAAATAATTGAACCCTTGATTACCAACGATGCTGTCGTATTTGGATTACTTGCATGTTGTTTAGGCATTGTATTCCATACATCTCAACAAAAGGGCTTTAGCTGGTTTTACAAAATAATCCCAGCTTTATTGATGTGTTATTTACTTCCTGCCTTGCTGAGTACGTTCAATATTATTTCTCCCAAAACATCCTCATTGTGGCCAATTGCTAAGAATTATTTTCTACCCGCATCCTTAATTCTGATGACCTTAAGTACAGATTTAAAGGGAATCATAAGGCTCGGGCCTAAAGCATTGATTATGTTTTTTACTGCAACTATTGGTATTGTTTTAGGAGGTCCAATAGCCATTTTAATCACATCGACTTTTTCTCCTGATACAGTTGGAGGTGCGGGATTTGATGCCGTATGGAGAGGACTAGCGACACTTGCCGGATCTTGGATTGGTGGTGGTGCTAACCAGACCGCCATGCTGGAACTTTATCAATTTAATGTAGAGAAGTATGGAGCCATGTTAGCTGTTGATGTGGTAGTAGCCAATATTTGGATGGCCTTTATATTATTAGGCGCAGGCAAAGCTGACAAAATTGATAAATGGTTAAAAGCTGATTCTTCATCTATAGATACTCTCAAAAATAAAATGGCCAACTATTCAGCAAGTGTTGAGCGAAAATTTACACTTACCGACTTAATCAAAATTATGGCTATTGCATTTGGTGGTGTTGGCTTAGCTCATTTCTTTGCTGAACTATTTGGAGGTTGGGCAGTCGAAACCGGTTGGAAAGATAGCATAGTGGCAAGTCAATTTTTCTGGGTAGTTGTGATTGCTACTACCGTTGGGTTAAGTCTATCCTTTACCAGAATGAGAAGTTTGGAAGGTGCAGGTGCATCTAAAATCGGAAGTGGGTTTATTTACATTTTGGTAGCAATCATCGGTATGAAAATAGATTTGTCTGAGCTTGTAAAGTACTGGGACTTTATCATTGTTGGACTGATATGGATGGCCTTTCATGTAGGCTTATTGTTTTTAGTCGCCAAACTGATCAAAGCACCTTTCTTCTTCTTGGCTGTTGGTAGTAAAGCAAACGTCGGCGGAGCCGCTTCAGCTCCTGTGGTGGCATCTGCTTTTCATCCTAGCTTAGCTCCGGTTGGAGTACTACTTGCTGTTTTAGGCTATGCTTTAGGAACTTATGCTGCTATCATTTGCGCTCAATTGATGCAGGTGGTTTCGCCTTAAGTCGTTTTCATAAGTACAAAGTCTTCGTCATTAGTTTTAATCTCATGAATAAATTACTGACCACTCTTCTAATCCTTAGCTTCAATTTTTACGCTATTGCTCAATCAATAGAATTGAAGAATAAAGTCATAGATCATGAAAACAATCCTTTACCTTTTGCATATGTCATTGGAAAAAATTCAAATGTTGCTACAGTAACTGATGCTAGCGGAGAATTTAGTTTTAGAATTAAAAGTCACCATTTAGACTCCCTATTTGTATTTTCCTATTTGGGATTTAATTCAATAAGACTAAGTGGTCATGAGATTAAAAATGCCAAAAATGGCATTCAACTTAAACCCTCTGCAGTGGCATTAAATATGGTGGAAATTCGACCCACAAAAATGGAAACACCAAAATCCTTATTAAAGAAGGTTAGGAAGAATTTAGAAAACAACTATCCTAATCAGCTTTACAGATTGAATGGTTATTATAGAGAAGCTTTAAGAGAAAAAGATGAGTTTATCCGTTATGCAGATGCAGCAGTTGAAGTTGAACTTCAGGGCTATGAAAGTAGACGTTACAAATGGAAAGACTATTACAAGCCAAACAGTAGAGATGTGGCCTCTCTAAGCAATATTAGTTCTATTGGCTGTGAACGCCTACACAGATACCATTTTCACACGAGAAGTTTGGTACAAGACAAAGCCAAAATCATCAATAGCAGAGCAAGTATAGACAACGGAAAAGAAGATGTTAGTGCCAATATTGAAGCAGGACCAAAAGGCTTACTCATTAAAGATGAACTGAAATACAGAACCACTTTTTTAGACAAAAAGAAATTTGAGCATTATAACTTTAGCATCAATGAGATCAATGTTCCCAAGCATGGATGGGTGTTTCAACTACAGTTCAAAACCAATCTTGACACTGCACTGATCAAGGCTTATCAAAAGATCGTTTTGAACAAAAACAGAAACCGTAAAGAGCTGATCAAAGCTCACAAGAAAATTAGGGGCAAGAAGAGTTTAGAAGGCGAAATATGGGTGAATAGAGATGACTTTGCTGTGGTACATATAGAATATCGTGTTCCTAAGAATCATAAGGAGTTTTTATGTACTTGTGGCCCAATGACTATTAATCATTTTGATTTTCAAGTGGCTATCGACTATGAAAAGAAAGACGGAAAATACATTACGACTTATTTCCAACATCAAGACGAGTTCATATACAAAGACACCAATAGAAACGAATTGATTCCCTATTTGGCCAATTCAGAATTTTATCTGACAAATCACGAATACAATACCAATTCAACCATAAAAGCCACCGATCTTTTTGCCAATTTAGATGCCAATCAATTGTTTGATTACCCTTTAGAATATGATAAGAAATTTTGGGACAATTACCACCAACAATACCCTTGGTCTGTCATTCCAGATAGTTTGGTTAAAAGTATTTCAAAAGACACTGCCCTTGAGGTACAATTCACCCTAAAAAACCTAAGAGATACGAGTCTAAAACCTCCTATCGCAAAGAAAAAAGAGCAGCTCACAAAAATCCATGAATACACTTTAAAAGATGATTACGCTTGGTTAAAACAAGTAAACAATCCAAAGGCCAACAGAGAAATAATTGGCTATTTAAAAGCGGAAAATAAATTCACGGATAATTACTTTATTCCTCTAAAAAAAAGTCAGAGAAATCTTTATCAAGAGATGCTTCGCAGAATTGATCAGACCTATGAGTCTTTGCCCACTCGTATTGACAATTACTATTATTCGGTCCAATATCTTGAAGACAAAGAGTATCCTCTATATCGAAGAAAGAAAGCAGGAGAAAAGGAATGGACCGTGATTTTAGATGTTAACAAAATGGCGGAAGGAAAAGACTACTATGCCATTGAAGGACTTACTGTCAACCCTACGCAAAACCTCTGTGCATTATTTGAAAATATCAACGGCAGCGACAAGTCGATTTTAAAGTTTAGAGACATTGACAAAGATGCTTTTCTTTCAGATAGTTTGGAAGATGCAGATAATATTGTTTGGTTGAATGACAGCAGCTTTTTGTATGTTGTTCAAGAAAAGAAAACCAATAGAACTTATCAAATCAAACATCATCAACTATTTAAAGATCAGCAGAATGACCCTATAATATTTGAAGAAAAAGACAAACGATTCAGCATTAGCATCTACAAGTCCAGAAGTAAAAAGTACATTTATTTAAGTTCTAATAGTCAGCTGTCTAATGAGGTGTATTACATACCTGTAGATAGCGATAGTCTTCGCTTCAAGTTGATTACACCTAAAGAAAATGAGATATTTTACAATGTAGTTGATGATAGCAATACTTTCTATATAGGCAGCAATAAATTTCGCGAGAATTACGACATCAGAACTACACCAATTGGTAGCAGTCAACCTTCTGAATGGAAAGCATTTTACACCCCAAAAAAAGATGCCATTTTAGAGAATTATTTGATTCTTAAAGGCCACATAGTACTTATAGAAAGTGAAATGATGGAAAGCAAAATGCTGATCTTAAATAGAGCAGACAAAAGCATTGAAAAAATCAAATTTGAAGAAGATCTTTTTTCTATTGGCCTCACCAATAATGATGTGCGAATTCAAGACTCGATTTCGTATTCATACTCGACCATGAAAGAACCTACAAAGATTTACAGAATGTCTTTAGTCACCAAAGAAAAGCGCTTACTAAAGACAGATACTGTAAAATACATCCCAAACAAGAAGTCAATTACACAGGAACTTGTGTTTGCAGAAGCTAAAGATGGCACCAAGATTCCCATCACGCTTTTGTATTACAGATACCAAAAAAACAATAAAGGGAAATTTAGAAAAACCTATATGATGGCTTATGGGTCCTATGGTTCAGACAATAGATCCGGCTTTAACTCTACTTTATTTTCTTTAGTGAATAGAGGGTTTATTGTAGCCATAGCACATGTCAGAGGTGGTGGAGAATTGGGCAAAAAATGGCATGATGGAGGCAAAATGATGAACAAGAAAAATACTTTTACTGATTTTATCACCTGTACGGAATATTTGATTGAAAAAGGCTTTGCACAAAAGGGAAATATTGTAGCTCAAGGTGGTAGCGCCGGCGGTTTGTTGATGGGTGCCATTGCCAATATGCGGCCCGATCTATACCATACCATTATTTTGGATGTGCCTTTTGTGGATGTCATCAACACCATGCTTGATGATCAATTACCTTTGACCACTGTAGAATATCTTGAATGGGGCAACCCAAATTATAAACCTCATTTTGATTACATAAAAAGTTATAGTCCGTATGACAATGTCAAAGTTCAAGATTATCCCAACTTACTCTTTTTTACCAGCCTTAACGACAACAGAGTAGGCTATTGGGAGCCCGCCAAAATGGTGGCAAAACTCCGAGCAATGAAAACCGATGACAATTTGTTGTTATTAAAAACCAACATGAATGCAGGACATAGCGGCGGTTCCGGTAGATTTGCAGGCTTAGAAGAATTGGCCTACAAATATGCCCTCATTTTCGAGCTATTGACCGAAGATTTTACAGAGATGTTGGATGAAGAAGAGGATTAATTGTTCTTGAGTGTCTAGAGTCAATTTCATTTTTCTATCTTTAAAAAAACAATTCACATGAATCTTATTTGGAAGATTGCAGCAGGAGCCATATCAGCGGTTTTAGCGGCATATATTTTACCAGGAGTTTATTTAGAAGGTGCCATGGCAGCCATTATTTTGGCGGTTGTGCTAGGTATATTGAATACCATAGTCAAACCAATTTTAATCATCATTACTATTCCCGCTACCATTTTGACGCTTGGTCTTTTCTTATTAGTTATCAATGCACTCATTATTTTAATGGCCGATTACTTAGTCGATGGCTTTCATGTCACCAACTTTTGGTGGGCCTTGTTGTTTAGTTTTATCCTCTCCTTTATCAATTCTTTGTTAAACAACGACAAGGATAAAAAAAGTAAAAAGCATGAAATATAAAGAACCCATGTTCCGCAATTCGGAACTCAAAGACAAAGTGATTTTGGTCACAGGTGGTGGCACCGGCTTAGGGAAATCCATGACCAAATACTATATGGAATTGGGTGCCAAACTAATCATTGCCAGTAGAAAACAAGAAGTTCTTGATCAAACGGCTGAAGAACTAAGAAAGGAAACCGGAGGTGAGATTTTAGCCAAATCTTGCGATGTCAGAAAACCATTAGAAGTTGAAGCACTCATCAAAGCTGGCATTGAGCAATTTGGTAAAATTGATGGCTTGGTCAATAATGCAGCTGGTAATTTTATCAGTCCTACAGAAAGATTATCACCAAAAGCCTTTGATGTTATTGTCGACATTGTGTTAAAAGGCTCTTACAATTGTTCTCTGCTTTTAGGTAAATATTGGATAGAAAATAAAATAGCGGGTACTGTCATTAATATTGTGACAACCTATTCATGGACAGGCTCCGGTTATGTAGTTCCTTCTGCTGTAGCTAAAGGTGGTGTGCTAACCATGACACGCTCACTTGCAGCTGAGTGGGCCAAATACAACATCAGAACAAATGCTATTGCACCTGGCCCCTTCCCTACTCAAGGTGCTTTTAGCCGGTTGTTTCCTGAGAAGTTAAAAGAAGAGTTAGATCCATTAAAGCGAATTCCTGCAAAACGCTACGGAGAACATCAAGAATTAGCCAATTTAGCAGCTTATCTCATGAGTGATTTTTCTGCATATATCAATGGAGAGGTGATTACCATAGATTCTGGTGAATGGATTTATAATGCTGGAGAATTTACAGGTTTTGATGCAATACCATCAGAAATGTGGGATATTATAGAACAACAAATCAGAGGTAAGAAACCAAAACAGTAACTATTCTATAAAAAAACCGGTTCCAAGATAATCTCAGAACCGGTCTACTACCAAACAAAACAACTAACACTTAGAAATTTGATATAAGAACGCCCTCCTCTCAATAATGTTGCCCCAAAGACTGTTAAAGAAGGTTAAATTTGAAGCATGTCCCTCTGTAAGAAAATAAGCTTAGTCGCCTTTCTTTTTTTTATTTGCCTTTTAGTTTATCATTATGAAGCTATCAACTATGGATTAATGCAGGCGAAAGGACAGTATGTTATCCTACGTGATGCTCGACCTATTTCTCAAATCCTTGATGATTCGCTTACCGCAGATAGTATAAAAACAAGATTAAATTATATCAATGCTGTTAAACAGTTTGCAGTTAATGGACTTGGACTTGAGGCATCTGAAAACTATACCACATTTTATGATCAAAAAGGAAAACCAATTTTATGGATGCTTACCGCAAGTCCTGAATTTAAAATAGAAAGTTACCAATGGTCATTTCCTATCGCAGGAACTTTTGATTACAAGGGTTTTTTTGACTTTCAAAAAGCAAAATTAGAAGAGAAAGAACTCCAAAAAAAAGGCTATGATACCAATATAGATGAAGTTGCTGCTTGGTCAACTCTGGGCTGGTTCTCAGATCCTATCTTATCTTCAATGTTAGAGCGTTCGGATGGAAGACTAGCTGAACTAATTATTCATGAGTCAACACATGCTACAATCTATATAAAAGATCAAGTTACTTATAATGAGAGCTTAGCCAATTACATTGGTAAAAAAGGCGCTTTAGAATTCCTAAAATTTCATTTTCGCCATGACTCAAGCAGATGGTCAAGTTATCAAAAGAGGCAAAAGAAATCTAAACTGTTTAGACAATATATGATCAATTCAATTGATCAACTCAATGAGATATATCAACAACTTCCTCAGGAATGGAGTCTGGAGCAAAAGAGAGCTAAGAAAAGACAAGCTATAGAGAAAATAAAAATGGGGTTAATTGATATTGGATATTTTTCAGATTCCATGACAGCATTGAAAAAAATAAAACAAATGCATTTAAATAATGCATACTTCTCTGGTATGTCAACCTATAATTCAAAGTACAATGAATTTGACTCAATTGTTAACAACTCTCACCATGGCAGTTTAAAAGATTTTATAAGATCTGTCGTTGAGGAACATGGTTCTATCTATTTTTAAATCATGAATAAACAAGCTACCGAAAGCGACTCTAAATATGATCATCTGGAAAAGATGAGTGCCAACCAAATCCTAAATAGCATCAATAAGGAGGATAAGATTGTACCGTACGTTGTTGAAAAATGTATCCCTCAAATTGAGCCAATTATTCCTCTTATTGCAGAGCGTCTAAATGAGGGAGGACGTTTATTTTATATAGGAGCAGGAACAAGTGGGAGACTTGGCATAGTCGATGCATCTGAGTGCCCCCCAACCTTTGGTGTGAGTCATGACCTAGTGATTGGCTTAATAGCGGGTGGAGATTCTGCCATTAGAAAAGCAGTAGAATTTGCAGAAGATAATGAAACACTAGGGTGGGAAGAACTTCAAAAATTACAAATTAATGAATTAGACTTTGTAATTGGTATTGCGGCTTCAGGAACTACACCCTATGTTGTGGGTACAGTGGAAAAATGTCGAGAGAATGGTATAAAAACAGCGTGTATCGTTTGTAATGAGGAAAGTCCATTGGCAGATGCTGTTGATTATCCAATTGAAGCAATAGTAGGCCCGGAATTTGTTACGGGTAGTACAAGAATGAAAGCCGGGACAGCCCAAAAATTAATCTTAAACATGATCTCCACTTCTGTGATGATAAAGTTAGGAAGAGTAAAAGGGAATAAGATGATTGACATGCAATTAAGCAATCACAAATTGGTTAAAAGAGGCATACAAATGCTAATCAAAGAACTTGAAATTGATTATGACGAAGCAAGGGAGTTGCTTAATAAGCATGGAAGTGTTAGAAATGCATTAAACAATTATTGATGCATACCATTGAACCCTTTTATAAATGGAGAGATTATTACATCGCATCAGAAGACGAAAGATCTCCTTTTTATGGGAGAGTTTATAGTGAATTTGAATTTACCCATGCCATATACGACCATTTGATTCACCCTCAATGGGATGAAATTGAGTCACCCACACTTTTCATTAAGATTCTGATAGCCGATTACGAAGAAGAGTTTGCCATCATCGAATTAATTGGTGAATGGAACGATCTCCTTCACAATGACATTATGTTCTTCAAAAGAAACGTGATCGATGAGTTAATTAATGAAGGCATCAAGAAGTTCATCATTATTGGGGAAAATGTATTGAATTTTCATAGTTCTGATGACTCGTATTATGAAGAATGGTTTGAAGATGTGGAAGATGGCTGGATTGCATTTGTCAATTTTAGAGAACATGTGCTTTCAGATTTCTCTGACGCAAATATTGATTATTATTTTGTTTGCGGTGGAAACTTAGATGATCTAAATTGGAGAGCGTATACCCCTTACAATCTTTACAAAAAGGTGGAAAGTCTTATAAGCAAAAGGTTAGGAGGTGAAGTATTTACATAGTCTATTATAACCGGCAACTCTTACGGAGACCGTTATTAGCTTTAAAAATGGTTGTATTTATAGAAAATTTATGCTTATCTATAAACTAATTAGACAACACGAATAATATCATGATGTAAAAAACGTAATTTAAGACCAAAAGAAACTGATATAATATTACCACCATATGAAATCGAACCTCTTAAGTACAATAGCGATCTCACTTATAAGTCTACTTGGTATAAATAGCTTTGGTCAAAAAAGCAATTCAGACTTTGTATTTACAATCAATACGATGAACCCTGGTTCAGCTAACAATGCCTTCTCAATTTCAGTAGACCCAGGAAATTACACTTATAATTTCGATGTTGATTGGCAAAACGATGGGGTCTTTGATAACACCTATACAAATTCCTCAGTACACCATATTAATACGGCTGTAGGCCATGCTTACCAAGCACCAGGAATTTACACTATTAGAATTAGAGGAACTTATCCTAAGCTGCATTTTGTGCATGATAAGTCTAAACTTATCTCGATTGATCAATGGGGAGACATACAGTGGCAAAGCGTTTTTGATGGTTTTAGAGATTGCGACAGCTTGATCACTTGCGCCTTAGACACACCTGACTTTTCAGCCATCAACACTTTAGGCAACATGTTTTATGGTGCTGTAAGTTTTAACGGGCCTGTTAATCACTGGGATGTTTCTAGTATACAGTATTTAACATATGTATTTGGGCATGCCTACGCATTCAACCAACCACTTGACCAATGGGATGTAAGCAATGCATCACAGATGCTTGGTTTATTTACCAATGCAAGGTCATTTAATCAGGATATTTCAAATTGGAATACATCTAATTTAAGCTTTGCTCCCGCTATACTTTATAAGGCAAGTAGTTTTGATCAAGACCTTTCGAACTGGGATCTTTCTTCACTTGGTCGTCACGACTTTGTCCAAGCTTTTGACAGTACAGCTATATCTATTTTAAACTATGACAATATGCTTGGAAGTTGGGTCAATGGTAATTCAGGAGCGACTCTAAGTGTAGGTGTTAGTGGTTTGACTTTTTGTGACTCTGCATCAAGAAATGCACTGATCAATTCAGGGTGGTCATTTATAGGAGATTCTCCTGATTCAAGTTGCATTACTGTTGGTTTAACTGAAAAAACAAACTTTGCACCAAAGCTCAACATTTATCCAAATCCTACAAGAGGAATAACAAGCGTTTATGTGAACAATTCAACTGAGCTTAAAATATTCAACACATCAGGACAGTTAATGAAACAAGTCATTTTATATTCTGGAGAAAACATAATTAATATGGAATATTTTGAGACTGGCATTTACTTTTTAAAAACAGAAGACACCATCTTTAAACTTGTAAAACAGTAATTGAGCTTAGCAATTGCCACATGAGTGCGCAGTTGAACTTATAGAGATTAATTCTACTTTTTCTTCATTTTCACATACCTCCCACTCTAACTTCAACATGCCATTATTTATTACATGCTTTATAGTATATACAGGACAGGGGTCCTTATGTGTTTCACTTTCAGAAAAATCAACCATTGCATCATCTTGAATCTTAAGCAAAGAGTCTTTTGATATATCCAAACAAAGTAATTGACATTTAGCTTTATCAGAGAAACTTACCTCTGAACTATCTATGGCCAAAAGCACTCGGCCCTCAGGTGTCCAAGAATGGAAATCACGATCTCCGAAAAACACATACGTTAAAAGTAAACCTAGCCCAACACCTACCAAATAGGTTCTAAATCTTCTCCAGAAATTCATTCTAAATAGCAGCTAATAGTAAATCTAAATCTTTATATGGCAAATTAAAATTTTCAGCCAGATATTGATTGGTTAACATTCCTTTATAAGCATATATTCCTGTGCGTATTGATAATCCATGGCGAATACATTGATCAACTCCTCCGCCATCTGCTAAAGTCAAAAGTACGGGAGCCAGTATATTGCTAAGAGCATATGAAGCAGTTCTTGCCACCCTAGATGCAATGTTTGGAACACAATAATGAGTTACTCCATGTAATTCATAAGTTGGTTTTGCATGAGAAGTCACTTTTGAGGTTTCAAAAACTCCTCCTTGATCTATACTAATATCTACTATTACCGAACCTTCTGACATCTTTTGAACCATAGATTCGGTAACAATAATGGGCGATCTACTTTTGGGTGAGCGCATTGCACCAATTGCTACATCTGCAGACATTAAAGCAGATTCTACCACCTTTGGCTGTATTGTAGAAGTATATACTCTTTGGCCAATACCCTCTTGAAGACGACGCAACTTTGATGTATTATTACTAAAAATTTTGACCGATGCGCCTAATCCTATAGCCGCTCTAGCTGCAAACTCTGCAACTGCACCAGCACCAAAAATCACAACTTCAGTTGGCTTAACTCCAGAAATTCCTCCAAGCATCATTCCTTGTCCACCATTCACATTACTAAGGTACTCTGCTGCAATTAAGATGGATGTATTGCCTGCGATTTCGCTCATGGCCCTAATGATTGGTAATTGACCTGAGTTATCCTGAATAAAGTCATAAGCAATCGCTGTAATCTTTTTTGCCATTAGCTTTTCCAAGAAATTCTTAGGTTGAACAGGTAACTGAAGGGCCGAAATTAAGGTCTGCCCTTGCTTCAGTAGGTCAAGCTCGTCAAGTGACAAAGGCTCTACCTTAAGAACAATATCAGCTTTATAAACTTCTTTTGTGTCATAAACTATTTCTGCTCCGGCTTCACTATACAAGTCATCATTAAAATTGGCTTTCTTTCCTGCTCCGGCTTCAACAATAACACGATGGCCATTATTTACAAGCAGTTCAACATCTTGCGGAACGAGTGTAACTCTTCGCTCTTGTAAAGAAGTTTCTTTTGGAACCCCTATAAATAGGCTTCCATTTTTCTTTTTTGTCTCTAACAGCTCTTCTTGTGGTAGTAGCTTTATTGCTGATTGAGCCAAAGACTTGACAACATCTTTTTCCATTTCTAAATGTTCGTACTCACTTTAATTTCTCTGTAATTCCCCTTTAAAACTAAGTCTACCGATACGTATTTATCAGGCAACAATCCTTTAATTTTTTCAGGCCATTCTATTAAACAAATGCATCCTGAGAAAAAATATTCTTCAACCCCCATATCCAAAGCTTCGGTTTCTTCTTCTATTCGATAAAAGTCAAAATGAAAGACACTCTCACCTTTCTCATTCTCATATTCATTTACCAGTGAAAATGTAGGAGATGAAACTCCATCCTTCACCTTTATGAAATTACAAATATTTTTAATTAAAGTGGTCTTACCTACTCCCATTTCTCCTCTAAAGAGAATAACAGGGGCCTCTTTTGAAAGTCGAAGAATATATTTTATAATTTCTTCTTGGTCTTTGGGGTTCTCACTTGTAAAAACTTGAGGCATTTATTTCGCTGTTAGGCTAATGACAGGAACAATCATTTCTTCAAGTGAGATGCCTCCATGTTGAAAGGTATTTTTATAATAATTGACATAATGATTGTAATTATTCGGGTATGCAAAAAAAACATCATTCCTCGCAAAAATGAAAGATTGACTTACATTCACTTTAGGTAAGAAAGCAGATTCTGGTTGAACGACCTCAAAAACGTCGTTCGCTTCATAACTTAAATTCTTGCCTTGTTTATAACGTAAATTTGTATTGACACTCTTATCTCCAATCACTTTACTTGCTTCTTTGACTTTTATGGAACCATGATCAGTTGTTATAATTACCTTGCCCTTTCTAGAAGCGATTTCTTTAAGCGCTTCTTTAAGTGGTGAGTGCTCAAACCAAGATAAGGTCAAAGATCTATAAGCTGATTCATCTTCGGCTAGTTCTTTTATAACATCCGTATCCGTTCTGGCATGGGAGAGCATATCAATGAAATTATAAACGATCACATTGAACTTATTTTGCATTTGATTAGGAATGTCCTGAACCACTTTTCTACCGTAACTTGGATTAAGCACTTTATTATATTGAAACTTTTCTGTGAACCCTAATCGTTTTAATTGGTCTTTTAGAAACTCTTTTTCATGAAGGTTCTTCCCCCCTTCATCTTCATCATTGCTCCAAAGTTTGGGAAACCTTTTTTCAATTTCAGAAGGCATCAAGCCCGAAAAAAGAGCGTTTCTGGCATATTGGGTTGTAGTTGGCAAAATACTCAGGTAAGTCTCTTCCTTATCTATCCAAAATAACTCTTCAATCGCCGGCTTTAGCATTTGCCACTGATCTAATCTTAAATTATCAATGACAATTAAAAAGGTACTCTTATTTTCTTGTATGTGTTTAAATATTTTCTGCTTAAAAACGGTTTGTGAAAGTATAGGTGAATTATCTGAATCACTTAACCAGTCGATGTAATTATCTTCAATGAATCGAGCAAAAAGATTATTCGCCTCATCTTTTTGCGTTTCTAAAATTTCATGCAAACCGGAATCTTTTAACTCACCGAGCTCTAATTCCCAATATATTAACCTCTTGTAAACATCTTCCCATTCAGTAAAAGTCATATTATTATGTAAGCTCATACTGATGTTTCTAAAAGCTTGCTGATAACCCATGCTTGTTTTCTCACCAACCAACCTAGCTGTATCTAAATGTTTTTTGATGGTTAATAAAATCTGGTTAGGGTTAACTGGCTTTATTAAATAATCCGAAATTTTTGCCCCTATGGCTTCTTCCATAATTGACTCTTCCTCACTCTTCGTAATCATTATGACCGGCAGTGAGGGAGATAGTCTTTTTATCTCGTTTAAAGTTTCTAAACCTGAAAGGCCCGGCATATTTTCATCCAAAAAAACAATATCAAAACGCTCTTCGGCAATCACATCAAGGGCTTCTCCTCCGCTCGTTACAGATGTCACATCATATCCTTTATCGGTTAAAAAAATAATATGAGGTTTTAACAGCTCAATTTCATCATCCGCCCACAGTATTCTTATATTCGCCATAGATTTTTGTTTTGAAATGCCCCTTAGAATTAGGGCTAAAATTATTAATTCACTTTCGTTTGATTCCTACAAATTACAACAAAAAGAAAATCTTTAACGATCCACTGCACGGCTTTATTTCCTTGCCTTACGATATTTTATTCGATTTGATTGAACATCCCTTCTTTCAGAGACTAAGAAGGATTAAGCAGTTGGGACTTACACACCTTGTCTATCCAGGTGCTATTCATACCAGATTTCATCATGCATTAGGAGCAATGCACCTTACCCATGTAGCACTTGAAACCATTAAATCAAAAGGCCACAAAATCTCGAAAGCCGAAATGCAATCAACTTGTGTTGCAATACTTCTGCATGATATTGGTCATGGACCATTTTCACATGCCTTGGAATATAGTTTGGTAAGGAACATTACGCACGAAAGTATTTCGAGTCACTTTATGCATCGACTTAATAAAGAGATGAATGGAAAACTTTCAATGGCTATAGACATATTTGAAAATAATTATCACAAGCACTTTCTACATCAATTGATTTCAAGTCAATTGGACATGGATCGCCTTGATTATCTAAAACGAGACAGCTTTTTTACGGGGGTTTCAGAAGGTGTGGTAAGTGTAGATCGAATAATTACCATGTTAAATGTGGTTAATGATCAGTTATGCATTGAGGCTAAAGGCATTTACTCGGTTGAAAAATTTTTAATTGCAAGACGCTTAATGTATTGGCAAGTTTATCTACATAAAACCGTCTTAGCAGCCGAAAATTTAATTGTAAAAATTCTACAGAGAGCAAAAGAACTGGCCAACCAGAACATAGAACTATTTGCCACTGACGCTTTAAAATACTTTTTATATCAAGACCTCAACCATAAAGATTTTGAGACTGACCCTGAAGTATTGAAACAATTCTCATTACTGGATGATTTTGATATTACAGCATCAATAAAAATGTGGCAATCTCACTCGGACCCTATACTTTCATGGTTATGTGAGGCTCAAATTAATAGACATCTTTATAAGATAGAACTACACTCATCTCCAATCAAAGGAGAATTAATTAAAAAGAAAAGAAAACAACTTTCTGAAGAACTGAATATAGAAGAAAAAGAGTTGCATTATTTTGTTTTTGATGGTGTTATCGAAAATAAAGCCTATAACAAGCAAGAAGACAATATCCAATTACTTTACAAAAATGGAGAATTAAGAGACATTGTTGAAGCGTCAGATCAATTAGATATCAGCACTTTATCAAACTCTGTTAAGAAATATTTTATCTGCTATCCTAAACAAAACAGCGTTAATAACTTGAAAAAAAACTAAATCTTGAGCCCTTTAATTATTTATTATTTTTGAGCCATGAAATTTTCAGCCCAGCAAATCGCTGAAATACTAGGCGGTACAATAGAAGGAGACAAAGATGTTACAGTATCAAGTGTATCAAAAATTGAAGAAGGCACTCCTGGTTCCATTTCATTTCTAGCCAATCCAAAATACAACGAGTTTCTGTATTCTACCAAAGCAAGTATAGTTATCGTTAACGAAGATCTGGAACTTGAAAAAGCAATAAGTCCTAAAACCAGTCTAATTCGAGTTAAAGATGCTTATGCATGTTTTAGCCAACTACTTGAGATGTACAATCAGGTAAAGAATAATAAAACTGGAATCTCTGAACATATCGCAGTTCCCGAATCAACAAAAATTGGCGAATCTGTTTATATTGGAGAAAACGTAAGTCTTGGTGAAAATATTGCAATAGAATCCGGAGCGAAAATATTTCCCAATTGTTTTATTGGAGATAATGTTACTATAGGAAAGAATACTACTCTATTTGCAGGGGCAAGAGTCTATTCGGATTGTATTATTGGAAATGAATGTGTTATACACTCCGGAGCAATCATTGGTGCTGATGGGTTTGGATTTGCACCAAATCATTTGAACAACTATAAAAAAGTACCACAGATTGGCAATGTGATTATTGAAGATCATGTTGAGATAGGAGCTAATACTTGTATTGATAGAGCTACTCTTGGCTCTACTAAGATTAGAAAAGGTGTAAAGCTGGATAATCTAATACAGATAGCCCATAATGTTGAAATTGGTGAAAATACAGTAATTGCTGCCCAAACCGGAATAGCCGGCTCAACAAAAATTGGTAAAAACTGTATGATCGGAGGTCAAGTTGGAATAGTTGGACATATTGAAATTGCAGAAGAAGTCAAAATCGCAGCACAAAGTGGAATTGGTCATAGCATCAAAGAAAAGGGAGCTATAGTACAAGGTTCCCCTGCTATCCCCATTGGAGATTATAAGAGGTCTTATGTTGTTTTTAGAAAACTCCCTGATTTAAACGGTCAAATCCAAGCTTTGCAAAAACAGCTTGACGAACTAAAAGCAGAAGCAAAAGAACAATGAGTACAAAACAAAAAACAATAAGTCAGTCCGTCTCTATTTCAGGAGTTGGTTTACATACCGGAGAAACTGCAAAAGTTACTTTTCTACCTGCTGAAGAAAATCACGGTTATATTTTTCAAAGGATAGATATTGAAGGTCAACCTACTATAAAAGCTGATGCAGACTTAGTTGTCGATACTTCTCGAGGAACTACTTTAGAGCAAAATGGAGCGCGAGTTCATACGACTGAACACCTACTTGCGGCCGCGTACGGTCTTGAAATAGATAATTTACTGATTCAGATTGATGGTCCTGAGATTCCTATCTTAGATGGGAGTTCTCATTTTTTTGTAGAAAAGCTTAATGAAGCCGGGATTGTTGATCAGGAGGCAGAGAAGAATTATTTTGTCATTACAGATAACTTGACGTATGAAGATACTGAAAGACAAACTGAGATGCTCGCCGTTCCTCAAGATGAATTTCGTTTGACCGTTATGGTAGACTATAATTCAAAGTTTTTGGGTACTCAACACTCGCATATGTATAATCTTGGAGAGTTTGAACCTGAAATTTCCAAATGTAGAACCTTTGTTTTCCTAAGAGAAGTTGAATATCTGGCTAAGAATAACCTTATCAAGGGTGGAGATTTGGACAATGCCATCGTATTGGTGGATAATGTTATGCCACAAGAAAAACTAGATGAGCTGGCCGAATTATTGAATAAACCGAAAATTGAGGTAAAAGGGATTGGGGTACTCAACAATGTTGATTTGCATTTTCAAAATGAACCGGCAAGACATAAATTGTTAGATATAGTTGGAGATCTAGCATTAGTTGGAAGGCCAATAAAAGGACATATTTTAGCGGGAAGACCAGGACACAAGAGCAATGTAGATTTCGCAAAATTGATTAAATCGGAAATCGCAAAACGGGAAAAAGCTCCTCCAAAGTACGACCCTAATGCTAAGCCACTTTATGATGTCGAGGCAATTGAAAAAGTATTACCTCATCGCTATCCGATGTTACTGGTAGATAAAATCATTGAGCTCAGTCAAGAACATGTTGTGGGAGTAAAGAATGTGACCATGAATGAACATTTTTTTCAAGGTCATTTCCCAGGCTCACCTGTTATGCCGGGGGTATTGATAGTTGAGGCAATGGCTCAAACAGGAGGAATTTTAGCCTTAAATACTGTTGAAGATCCTGAAAACTATTTGACCTATTTTCTGAAAATAGATAAAGTAAAATTCAAGCAAAAAGTCGTACCTGGAGATACTCTCATTTTCAAATTGATTTTAACTGAACCAATTAGAAGAGGAATCTGTAATATGTCTGCCATGGCATATGTTGGAGAGAAACTTGTAGCGGAAGGTCAACTTATGGCTCAAATTGTTAAAGAAAAGTAATATGCAAAACGCATTCATACATCCAAATGCTAAAATTGGTACTGATGTAAAAATTGAGCCATTTGCATACATTGGTGACGATGTTGAAATAGGAGATGGAACATGGATAGGGCCAAATGCTACTATAATGGAAGGAGCAAGAATTGGTAAAAATTGCAAAATCTTTCCGGGTGCAGTAGTTTCTGCAATCCCACAAGACTTAAAATTTGCAGGTGAAAAAACAGTTACCGAGATTGGAGATAATACAACCATAAGAGAGTGCGTTACTATTAATAGAGGCACGGCAGATAGATATAAAACGGTAGTAGGTAGTAATTGTCTGCTTATGGCTTATGTTCATATTGCTCATGATGTAGAAGTTGGTAACAATGTTATCCTTGCAAATACTGCTAATATTGCAGGACATGTAACTATAGAAGATTATGTGATACTTGAAGGGGTAGTCGCTGTTCAACAATTTGTTAGAATTGGAGCCCATTCATTTATTGCAGGCGGTTCTTTGGTGAGAAAGAATGTTCCCCCTTTTGTTAAGGCAGCAAGAGAGCCATTATCCTATGCAGGCATTAATGCTATTGGTTTAAGACGCAGAGGCTTTGACCCAAGTGTGATTAGCCAGATTGAAGATATTTACAGACACATTTTTGTACATGGAACAAATGTGTCTAAATCTATAGAAGAGATTAAAGCTAGTATAGCTGAATCTGATGAAAAAAATCAGATACTTTCTTTTATAGAATCTTCAGAAAAGGGAATAATTAGAGGTCCTATTCAAATCTAATGCAAATCTCACTTACCAATATTGGTAAAAAGTATATTAAAACCTGGATATTCAAAGGCTTAACAGAAGCCTTTTATCTCAATGATTGCATCGCTATAATTGGGTCAAATGGAAGTGGAAAATCAACACTTTTGAAGTTAATAAGTTGTGCTGAAATTCCCTCGGAAGGAAATATTACTCTCAAAATTGGAAGTAGAACTGTAAATGCAGATCAAGCATTTAATCATGTTAGCTTTTGTGGCCCCTACGTTGACCTCCCTGAAGAGTTAACCTTAGTCGAATTGTATGATTTTCATTCTCAATTTAGCCCTCTAAAAGTAGATTACAATTCCTTTTCTGAGCTTGTATGGCTTAAAAAAGAGGATAAAAAAATCATCAAGTACTTTTCTTCAGGAATGAAACAAAGAGTAAAAATTGCTTTAAGTCTCCTTAGTAATAAAAGCTTAATCTTCTTAGATGAGCCTACCTCTAATTTGGATGAAAAAGGCATCCGACTCTTTGAACATCTACTTAAAGAAAATAAACAAGAACGAATTGTTTTCATAGGCTCAAACTCCAACCATTCTGAAATAGAACAATGTAACAAAGTACTCAATATACAAGACTATAAATCTTAAACCTTATATTTGAATTAATAGAGAGATAATATGGCAACAACAGCTGATTTTAAAAATGGATTGTGCATTAAATTCAACAACGATCTATATAAGATACTTGAGTTTCAACATGTAAAACCTGGGAAAGGGCCGGCATTTGTGCGTACAAAACTGCAAAGTTTCACCTCAGGAAAAATTATTGACAACACCTTTAATTCAGGTGTCAAAATTGAAACTATAAGAATAGAGACCAGAAAATATCAATACTTATATCATGATGACAGCGGTTATCATTTTATGAATATGGAAGATTATGAGCAAACTTTCTTACCAGAAAACATGATCAATGCCCCTCAATTCCTGAAAGAAGGAAATGAGGTAGAAATCTTATTTCATGCCGAAGAAGAAAAGCCTTTATCTTGCGACTTACCTCCTTTTGTTATTCTTGAAATAACATATACCGAGCCGGGGATTAAGGGAGATACAGCCACAAATGCTACAAAACCTGCTAAAGTGGAGACAGGTGCAGAAGTAAAAGTCCCCCTTTTTATTAATGAAGGCGATAAAATAAAAATAGATACTCGAACAGGAGCATATTCAGAACGGATAAAAGAATGAAATTCAGCAAAACATATACGCTGAAGGGAATTGCAGAACTGCTTCAATCAGATTTTGAGGGTCATCCCGATATAAATGTTACCGGAATAAATGAAATTCATCGGGTAGAAGTTGGAGATATTGCTTTCGTCGATCATCCCAAATATTATGACAAAGCTTTAAACTCATTAGCCTCTGTAGTCCTTATTAATCAAAAAGTTGACATTCCTGAAGGAAAAGGAATTATAATCGGAGAAGATCCTTTCAGAATGTTCAACTACCTGCTCAATCACTTCAACCCTTTTGAGTTTTCTACCATGCAACAAGAAGATTCCGCAGAGATTGGGATAAACTCACAAATTCATCCTTCCGTTGCAATTGGTAAGAATGTGAAAATTGGAAACAATTGTTTGATTTTTCCGAATGTAAATATCGGTAATGACGTAGAGATCGGAAATAATGTAATCATACAATCTGGTACAGTAATAGGATCTTTTGGTTTTTATTATAAAAATCGACCTGATTCTTATGATCGTCTAATTTCAGCCGGCAATGTTGTGATTGAGGATAATGTTGAAATTGGAGCTAACTGCACTATTGACAGAGGAGTTACTGCAACTACACTTATTGGAAGGGGGACAAAAATGGACAATCTGATTCAGGTTGGACATGATACAACTATTGGAAAAAAATGCTTGATCGCAGCAGGATGTGGCATAGCAGGTTGCGTTACGATAGGTAATGAGGTGGTAATTTGGGGGCAGGTTGGCATAGCAAGCGGAATCCATATCGGTGACAAAACTGTACTTCAAGCTCAATCCGGTGTCGGCAAATCCTTAGAAGGGAATAAAGTTTATTTAGGTTCACCTGTACAAGAAAGCAGAGCAAAAATGAAGGAATGGGCATTAATGAAAAGGCTTCCTGAGATTCTGAATCAGCTTAATGAAGAGAAATGACAGAAGAAAAGTCAAATCGGGCGCGAGGAAAGTTACAGCTATCAAACACAAAGCTGAATACAATCCTAGAAATTACCAGAGCCATTAATCGGAACGCTCCTAGAGATGAGTTATTCCAATTCCTAAAGTCAATCTTGATAAAAGATTTAGAAATTCATCGCTTTGCCTTTTTTACTTTTGAAGCACATTGGAGGCTTTCGCTCACTGAGGGAATAGACAAAGAAGATGTCTCAGGAATAAATATTTATAGTATCATCAATAGTTATGATACCATTGATGTTATTCATGACACCTCAGAAATAGGAACAAATAAATTTGATATCGTTGTACCAGTCTTTCATAACAACCAAGCATTTGCTTATCTATTACTAGCTGATATCAAAGGAGAAAAGATCGAGATAAGTCCAATTATCAAGCACCTTAGATTTATTCAAACTTTAGCCAATATCATCGTTGTTGCTCTGGAGAACAAGAGATTGTATCAGGAGGAAATAAAACAAATGGCCGTAAAAAAAGAGCTTGAAACAGCTCAGAAAATGCAGTCTTATTTGATTCCAAGAGACTTGCCAAATAATGAGTTTTTAAAAGCAAGTGCATTTTATCTTCCAAATAGTGAAGTTGGTGGAGATTATTATGATGTTATAAAACTACCTGAAAACAGAACAGCCTTGATCATTGCAGATATTTCCGGTAAAGGAATGTCAGCAGCATTGCTTATGGCTAACTTTCAAGCTAATCTTAGAGCCCAATTGGATATTGCCAAAGACTTAGAAGATTTAATTCTTCGCTGCAATAAAAAAGTTATCGAATCTGCGAATTATGAAAAATTTATTACTCTATTCATAGGCATATTTGATCATCAGAAATACACTTTTGAGTACCTCAACTGTGGACACCAACCAGGTATTCTGGTTACGTCTAATGAGAAAAAAGAGTTAAAGAAAGGAACAACTGTACTTGGTATGTTTGACGAATTACCAATGCTTAATCATGGCATTGAAGTTATTCATCCAAATGATAAGTTCATCTGTTTTACTGATGGCCTTAGTGAATTAGAAGATGAGTTTGGCTTTCAAATTGAATCTGAAGGCATAAAAAGACTAATGTCTCACGATGATAGTTTGGATCGATTACAAGATAAGATAGAAGACAAGATTGACGAACTTGCTAATATTTCAGGACTGGAAGATGATGTTACTTACCTAATTGCTGAGTTTCTTCCTTGAGAAACTTTTCCTTATTTAGATCTATAGCTGTAATAATTCCTAAGAAAGCCCAGAATGGGACACTAGCCTTATCTGTATCCAGAAAGTTATTTAGAGTACCATTTATGATATATGTGGTAAAAGCCAATATCACCCAAAATACAATCTGCTTTAGTTCTCCTCTTGGAAGAGAAGAGTATAATAGAGATCCTTTATAATAGAAAACAACAATTAGAATAATAAAAGTTAGTGCACCAAGTAAACCAGACTCCGCCAGAGGACCAATAAATTCACTGTGAGCATTACCCATATCACCTGAATTAGTGGAAATAATGGTCAAGTCTTCAGATGATTGAAAGGGAGCATATTGAAAGCTATATGTACCCGGACCCCATCCTAAGATAGGTTTCTCCTGAAACATTTTTATGGCTGAATTCCATCTATTAATACGTTCAAGGTTAGAAGCGTCCGTTGAAATATTTGTAATGGATTGTACATGTTCTCCCAAATTTTGACTAGTTGAATCCTGCTCATTTTTTTCCAATACATTAACCAGATCGGACCAAAACACGCCTAAAAAAATAGTGCCTAAAATCGATAAAGCCAAAATAACAGATGCTTTGATTCGAAACAAATAAACAAATGATAATAGAAAAGCTACTGCCAAACTAATCCATGCTGCCCTGCCATAAGAAAAGATGATACCTCCAAGAAAAACAAGTATCATAAGAATAAGTAATGGGCGATATCTTCGATTTCTTTTTAAGCTGTACAGGCCAATAAGAATTGGAAATATCATTGCTAAAACTGCGCCATAAACAGTGTGATCTTTAAAAAAGGGTTGCATCACCCAGTGAGCAGGACGTTCTGCAAACTGATAAGTACTATGGTGAATAAAAGTATATAATGCCACAATAGAAAGAGGTATCGTATACAACCAGAAAAAGGTGCGAATATTTTTAACCGACTTAAACAGTTGAGTTCCTATAAAAAAAAGTGCCACAATAAACCATAAGCGTGCAAGTAAAAACTTAAGAGAAACAACAGGAAGCGTACTGGTCATAGTGGTTATAAAAATCCATGACAAATTAATAAGAATCGCTATCGTGATAGGGTGTTTTAACACCTTCATGTCATATTTTCTTTCATAGAGTAGTTTGATAAAAAAGATGAGCATCACCCCAAATAAAAGTGGTTCAGTTGGCAAAAACATTCCTATACCTCCAAACTCAAGTTCTTCAAGATTTAAAGACAAGGGTGTGGTAAAAACAATAAACCACATCAACTTATCAGCAGCAACAAAAGCAAGCATTAAGATTGCGAAAGCAAATGGGATTAAAGAGAACCAATACTGCTCTAAAGCAATCAAGGCACTATTGGCCATGATAAAGGCAAAACAAAGCAGTAAAACAATGTTAGACTTTAAATAATCAGTCATTATTTTGACTTAGAAGCTGTTCTAATTAAAATCACCAGAAAAGCAAAAAATGTAGCACTCGCAGATGCAACTAAAACGATAAGCCATCTGATAGGATATGACTTCTTATCAGGAACTTCAGGGCTTATTAAGACATATGAATGACTTTGAACTTTCTCAAAGTTCTTTAATGCATGTTCATAATCATGTAAGCGTTTCACGTATTCTTCGTTAAACTCATTTAACTGAGCATTCACATTATGATAATGTCGACCATACTTTTGAAGATTTTCATAAAGTAGTTTTACTTCTTCAAAATCTTTACCCTTTTTTCCTTCGAGTAAAAATTTCATGTACCCTTTAGTCACTTCCTCGGCTTGAACAATATAATCTAATATACCATACTCTGTACTATATTTTCTAATGAGCTTCTCTAAGCTGTCTACTTGAACTTTTTTCTGATCTAAAAGCCGTTTATTGATCGCCAACTGCTCCTTAAATTTTGCTCTTTCTTTATGTCTTATGGTTAAATCCAGTTGCTTTATGAACTCATCAACCATTGCCGCTGCTTTTTCAGGACTTATCGAAGAGATAGTTATTCGAATGGATTCATACTTCGTTTCATCTATAGATACATGCTCAGCAAATATTAAGTTCATGTATGTTTTAGACGATTTAGCAGTACTATCCAACTCATACTCGTCATACAAATTAAACTTTTGAATCAACGCATTTCTTATTGAATTGGACTCGGCATACTGCATCATTTGTTCAAGCCGTGTTTCTCCTGAATAGACACCGAGATTAGCAGGATATATAACTGCCTCTGAAGTAAACTTAGGTGTTATAAAGGTTGGAGATGAAAACACAGCTCCTAAAATTGCCGCTACAATAGCTACAAGTGAAAGATATTTCCACTGCATCAATGCAAGTTCCAATATCTTCATATTTGATCTAAAATATTCCTTAGCAAACTGTTCCATACGTTCTTATTTAGGATCTATTAATACAAGGATTATCATTGTAAAAAGATATGTTGCAACTACAGAGACCGCAACAATTAACCATCGAATCGGATAACTCGCTTTTTCAGCCGGAAATGCCTCGTTAACAACAAACTTCTGGTCAATAGTAGAAAAGGCATTAACCCTGGCTTCAGAATAAACCTCTCTGAGATCACTTAGCTTTTCTCTTTCGTATTCAAGTTGCTGCACAAGACTTAGATACTTACCTCCGTACTTAGAAAGTGTATCTAATTTAGATTTCAAAGCTTTAGCGGCTGACTGATTACCTTTAACCAAAGCAGCTCCATATTGATCACTCAAAACTTCAACCTGAGTTTCATAATCTTGTACCCCTTTGGCTCTAATCTGATTCAGTGTATCCTCCATTAAGTTAATATCATTGACCAGATTACTATACTCTTTTTTCACAATTTCAAATGCTTGTATGGCAACTTTCTTAAGCATTGTGTTTCTAATGCTATCGTACATTAATGCAATCTCATTTGCTATTTGAGCAGCAAACTCAGGATCTTTATCCTGAACTTCAATCTTTACCGACATAAACTTGGTTCGATAAAAGTCAATGTTAGAATCATACTCGTCATTAAGTTTAGTTTGACGGTATTTTTCATCAGGATTAATCCTGTAATGATTCATCAAATCAAATTTCTGAATGATATGCCTTCGTATTTTATCCGAACGCAGAATCTGAATCATCTGCTCTGCTTCTTCCTCTTCCCCAAATTCTAAGAAATCCTTCTCTTTGTAATTTTCATCATTTAAAAGAGCCCTTGATATAGACGAGGTTGTCGATGGAAACAAGATAACAGAAGACTCGTATTTATCTTCTATGAAGTATGAAAAAGTAGCTGATGTCATCAAAGCTAACCCACATGTTGTGAGTATTACATTTTTCCATTTCTGCATGAAGGTGAGCATTCCTTTGGAATTAATATCATATTGCTGATTACTCATCTTAACTATTGTTTTTGAAAGTTGACAAAAGTAAGCAATTTATTATCCCTGAGGCTTAGCTCCTGTAAGCAAAACCTTAATCTCAGATAGCTTATAAAACCTAAATACAACACCCAAAATAGGAAAAAGAATGAGTATTAAAGAACAAGTTATCCTCCAATCAAAATTTAATGAATCAAGCACATAACTAATCGCTACACCAACAATAGTAAGCACCGCATATTTTAATACTTGTAGTAAACGCACCGGAAGTTGAATTATAGACCGAGAAACAACTATCTGAGTAATAATTACAACAGCCTGTGTAATTAATGTAGCTATGGCTGCACCTTTCGCGCCAATCACAGGTATTAAAAGGGAATTGAATATCACATTAAGAACAAGGCCTACCAATGATATAATGTTCAAGGCTTTTAAACTGCCATTCGCTGTTAAAAGTGTACCATAAACATAAGTCAGAGCTATTGCCACGAAAGAAAACATTAGAACGGAATAAACCTCAGCTGCTTCATTGATGTTGGTATAGTATAACAAGTTCATTATCTCATAACCATAAAAGAAAGAAACAATAGCAATAGCAATTGTGGGAATAAAGATGAGGTTGAAGGACAACTTAACAAGATGATGAACAGACTTGTTTTCCTTTAGCATTCTTGAAAACATGGGTAAAAGTATACCCGCAAACAAGTAACCAAACATATTAAACCCTTCTAATAAACGATACGCCTTTGCATAAATACCTGCTTCAAATTGACCATTTTCTAATAATCGTTCAATCATAACTGAATCCAATCGATAATAGAATGACATGAGTAAAACCAATAAGGCAAATGGAAAACTTTGTCTTAAGATGATGCGAAACATATTTGTATTGAGCTTGGGTCGAAAAAAGTCTGCCTTTGTAAAAACAACAGCAAATGCGACAATAGCTGCAATCATGTATGAAAACATCTGTGCATAAACAAACCATTCTATTCTAAAAGATGAAGAAAAGTAAGGATGCCAGAGTAGTATTCCACAAATTAAGATCATCAAAACTCTATCCAAGACAGAAAACAATCCATCTAACTTAAACAAATGAAGACCTGCAAGATTAGACCGAAGATATAAGATCATTGAGGAGAGAAACTGATTAATGCTGAGGAGAATCAATAAATAGATCGCTCGTCCTTCATAACCTACAATAAGACCAAATATCAATGTTAACGCAAAATAGATGATTCCTAAAAACAGTTTTACGTTAAAGATTCCTGAAAAATAGCGTGACAACATATGACCATGCTGTGCTATATTCCGATTGTTGTAGTTTGTTATTCCGAAATCCAGAATTATGTTTAACAATATGGCGAAACCAAATAGGGGGTAATAAAGTCCATAATCCTCCTCTCCCACTCTATTTTGAACGGTCACATCTATGCCTAAAATCCAAAAAGGCTTAACCAGTAAATTAAGAAAGATAACGAAGAGTAGATTTCCTATAAATTTTCGCTGCATAAGTCGAAAAAGCTAGTTTGACAAAATAACGCATTCCCTTTCGATATCTAATTGAATTCAATCTAGGGATGTATATTTGCAGCTTTTAATGAAAGGATGAAAATGACGGTTGAAACATTCTTTGACCATTTTGTTGAAGAATTAAAGGGAAACAAGGACTTGAGATACTATTACAAGTACCTAGAGGATCCTTCTAGATTCGAATACAGAAAAGCCTATTTCTGTCAAAGATTACAATACATAATAGATCACATTGATGATCCTAATCAAAAGATATGGGACTGCGGATGTGGCTTTGGGACAACTGCAATTTTCTTATCCATTAATGGCATATCTAGTCATGGAACAACACTTGAGCATTATATAAAGCAATTACCTAAACGCTTAGAGTACTGGTCTCAATTTGGTGATACTTCATTGTTTACATATTCTTATGAGAATATTTTTGATCATCAATTTGAAGCCGAAAGCTACGACCTGATAATTATTCAGGACACTTTACATCATCTGGAACCTCTTCAGAAGGCCCTATCTATATTAAACAAAGTCTTGAGCCCAAACGGACGTTTATTGATTATTGAAGAAAATGGAAACAATGTGATTCAAAGCGCCAAATTGTTCCTGCAACGCGGAAATAAGAGAATCATAGAAATTTATGATGAGACACTTCAAAAAAATATTCTTTTGGGAAATGAGAACATTAGAAGCTTAAAGAAGTGGGATCGTGAATTCAAGCAACAAGGACTTCGAATTGTTAATGATAGTGTTCAATACATCCGATATTACCTCCCCTTTATGTTTCCAAACTCAAAAGCTAAGGAGAAGGTAGAAAAAGAACAATTACTTTGGAAAAAAAGCAAATTCTTAAAAGAATACTTTTTCTTCGGAATTAATTTTTTGGTTGAAAAGAGTAAATGAAGATCGCGGTAAATACGCGTTTATTGATACCGGATAAACTTGACGGGATTGGCCGCTTTACTTATGAGACTATAAAAAGGCTCATCCTTCTCAGGCCAAACGATCAGTTTACTCTAATTTTTGATCGTCCCCCTCCCAAAGAATTTTCGTTTGGCAAAAACGTAAGCTTAATAACGCTTAACCCTCAGGCAAGACATCCAATATTATGGTTCATCTGGTTTGAATACAGTCTAAGGTTTTTTTTAAACAAGAACAGTTTTGATCTTTTTATTTCACCTGAAGGATGGATTCCTAGCGGACTTAAGATGAAAAGTCTTGCAGTTATTCATGACCTCAACTTCATACACCTGCCTCAGCATGTGAAATGGAGTCATCGTGCATATCTCAATTACTTTTTTCCAAAATATGCCAGGAGAGCCTCAAGGATAGCTACAGTATCTTCATATTCAAAATTAGATATTGCTAAAACACTTAATATTCAGTCTGATACGATTGATGTTGTATACAATGGTGCTGTTGACCGCTTTAAACCAAGTAATCAATCTAATATTGAGGGGGTTAAACAAAGATTTAGCAATGGCAAAGATTATTTTATCTTTATAGGCACCATACATCCGAGAAAAAACTTAAACCACCTCTTAATGGCGTTTGATCTTTACAAAACGAAAGGTGGTAATTGTAATTTATTGATTGTAGGTAATAAAAAATGGTGGACCACAGATTTGGAACACATCTATCAAAATTTAACAAAAAAAGACAGCGTCAAATTTTTAGGTAGACAAAGTGATGAAACACTAGCACAACTTCTATCAGGAGCTACTGCACTGACCTACTTGCCCTATTTTGAAGGTTTTGGAATTCCAATATTGGAAGCCATGAGCTGCGAAACACCTATAATTGCATCCAACACCACTTCTATGCCTGAAGTTGCAGGAAAAGCGGCATTACTTTCTGATCCTGAAGACATAGAGTATATCTCTGAGCATATGCTTCAAATCGAAACTAATTTGGATCTTAGGACACAATTGATTGAAGAAGGGAAAAAACAACGTCAACTTTTCTCATGGGAAAAAACAACTCAACTTCTTAATCAATCCATTGAAAAAACAATCGGTTAAGGTGCTAAAATCATATTTAAAAAAGGGAAAAATTGAAGTGGGATGCGACGAAGCAGGAAGAGGTTGTTTAGCAGGCCCAGTAGTAGCCGCAGCAGTAATAATTAATCAAACCTACAAACCACCTATCCCATTAAATGATTCCAAAAAGCTCAATTTGAAACAGAGAGTAACATTGGAACAATGGATTCGCTACAATCTGGATTATGGGATTGGTGTAGTTAGTCATGAAGAAATAGATCAGATCAATATTTTAAATGCCTCATTTTTAGCAATGCATAGAGCCATTGATCAGTTGAAACAAAACTTTGACCTATTACTCATTGATGGAAATAGATTCAACCCTTATAAAGGTGTAGAACACCATTGTATCATTAAAGGTGATGCTAAGTTTAAATCAATTGCTGCAGCAAGTATACTGGCAAAAACTCATAGAGATCACATTATGGATGCTTTAGATAAAGAATTCCCTGATTATGGATGGAATAAAAACAAGGGTTATCCTACAAGATTTCATCGTAACGCAATTATTGAGCATGGTATATCAACCTATCATAGAAAAAGTTATCAACTTCTTCCAAAGCAACTTAAGCTCAAGATATAACTGCTTATTTGAGCCTTAAAGGATAAAATGTATATTTACATCTACCATTAATTTCTATACTATCATGAGAAACAACCGCTTTATTGGCTTTACTGTAATTGCCATTACTATACTCATCTATGGATGTACTGAGGACTATTTTGAATTCGATAAAATCAAAACCACAGACTGGCGACCCGAGTTTGCAATTCCTCTTGCAAAATCTTCTCTAACATTAGAAGAAGTCTTAATCAATGAAGATTCAAGTGGGCTACTTGTACCAAATAGTCAGGGAGTCGTCCAATTGATTTATGATGGCACAGTACTTTCAAATCTTGGAGGTGAGAGAGTATCTATACCAACTTTCAACAAAACTTTAACTCAAAATAATATTCTTATTCCAGCAGGGCCTCCAACATCAATTACTCTAAGAGACACAATAGAGTATAATTTATCCAATGGTATTGAGGTAGATAGCTTGTTGCTAAAAACCGGCAATTTTGACCTATCAATTGCTTCAAGAATTCAGCATGAATTACAAGTTACAGCAACATTTCCAAGCATAAAGAATAATTCAGGTACTCCCTTAAGCCTAACTGTAAATCTACCAGCTTCAGATGGTATAACAGATGTAGCAAGAGCAGACAATGCTGATCTAACAGGATATATCATGGATATGACACTTGGCGGAACTGACATCAACAAAGTACCTGTCAAATATGAAATTATAGGCACTCATGTTTCTGGCAACCCAAATGACCCCAACGATGAGTTAAAGATAAGTATCGAACTAGAGAACCTTAATTTTAAAGAGTTTTACGGTTATATCGGACAAGATCAATTTGACCTAAGACAGGACACGTTTAAAATTGGCATTTTTAAGAATTTTATTAATGGAACATTTTTTCTTTCTAATCCATTCTTAGAGTTATCTATCCAAAACAGTTACGGCCTCCCGATTGATTTAAACTTTGATTATTTGAATGCGATCTATGCGGATGGGCAACCGATTGATGAGATTCAAACTATTAGTGGAGTACCTTTTAAAGATACCGTCATTTCTCTCGAATTTGACTCTTTAGGAAAGCGAATACCAACCAAAATAATTCTTGACAATAGATCCAATATAGATAATATTGTTTCCAAGTTGGTTCGTACAATTGCTTATGATTCTAAAGCTTCTCCCAACCCTCCGGGAAGTGGAAGTCAAAGAAATTTCTTATCTGACACAAGCAGAATCGGGCTTGACGTTAAATTGACTTTACCCTTGACAGGTTATGCAAGTGGCTTTGAAATGATTGATACCGTCGACCTATCATTAGATGGCGTTGAAGAATTAGAAGAAGGGTTGATTCGCACTAGAGTAAACAATGGCTTTCCCATAGCAGTAGATATACAACTCATATTTACGGATTCAAACTATATACCGATTGATACTTTGTTTAAAAACACTCAAGGCAATCTAATTCCCGGTGCTAGTGTAGATGCTAACGGCAATGTCACGCAGAGCACATCTAGAAATACCGATACTCAGGTTGTTAGAGAACGTTGGCGAAAACTAAAAGACTCCAAGAAGTTGCTTATTAGGGCAGTCATGGAAACCACAGGAGCAAACAACACACCAAGTACTATTGTCTCTTTCAGACCTGAATATAGAGTAGATCTGGCTGTTGGATTTAAAGGAACAATATTAATCGATTAAACCAAACAGACATGAAAAAAATTAGCTTTATAATCGCTTTAGTTTTCTCACTTGCAGGTTACACGCAACAAGATTTTTTAATCTATGGTTTACATGATATTCCACAAAGTAGTTACAGTAATCCTTCCAATCGGTTTAACGGAAACTTCTTCATTGGACTACCTGCAATTTCATCTAATTATCTCAATCTGAGCAATAGTGGTTTTGCTTATTCGGATCTTGTTAAGAAAGACGGAGATTCTTTACAACTGGACTTTGAAAGCTTACTCAAGGAGCTAGATGATGAAAACTACCTGTCCTTCAATTCAAAAGTAGACCTGTTGTCATTTGGAATTTCAATCGGAAACAGAAGTCAATTCATTCTTAGTATAACAGAAAATGCCAGCTTCAGGTTTAGCTACCCTAAAGACTTTATCCAATTAATTTATAAGGGAAACACCGGATTTAATGACAATACAGCAAATTTTAATGGAATTGGTTTTAATATGACCCATTACAGAGAATATGGTTTAAGTTTCTCTCATCAATTGAATGAAAAACTACGATTAGGATTAAAAGCCAAGTACTTATATGGGATGGAAAATATCTACAGCGAAAAAACGGATATTTCATTGACTACAGACCCCAATACCTATGAACTTACTGCCAGAGCAGACATTACCTTAAGAACCTCAGGGATCGATGATGATTATAACAAAGCAATAAAAGATGAATCTGAGGCAGATTATGCTTTTAGTAGAAATAATGTGGGTTATGGTGTCGACCTTGGTGCCTATTACGAATATTCAGATGAATTGAGCTTTAATGCGAGTATTCTTGATCTTGGGCAAATCTCTTGGAATTCATATACAAAAACACATGCTAATAATGGTGGAGAGTTTAGCTTTGATGGCATTGAATTCTCTGCCTATGGTGATGACACAGACACCTCCTCGACATTTGATCATGTTATAGATTCGCTTGAAGAGGCTTTTGAATTAAAAGAATCGACAGGTAAGTATTCTACTCCGCTACCAACGAGGTTTTATATTGGTGCGAATTATAAACTCACTGAGCAAGATCTATTTGGCGGATTGATTCAATCAGAGTACTTTCAGGGATCTCTTAGGCCGGCGTTCTCTGTTAACTATGCAAGAAAGATGAACAAGTGGATTACTCTAGCCACTTCATATACGATAATTAATAAATCTTATAATAATTTAGGCTTTGGCTTTAATTTACAACCCGGCCCGGTTCAATTCTATGTCGTAAGTGATAACTTACTCGGTGTTTTCAGACCACAACACACCAAGCATTTGCAAGTTCGCTTCGGCATTAACTTAGTTTTCGGAACAGATAAATCTAAAGAAATAAGAGCTCCATATAGAGGTGTTATAAAGCAAGAAGAAGAACAACCTGAAGCAGAAGGCGAAGTAGAAGATAAAATGCCCGATGTAATCATACCTGAGGAAGAAGGCCAAGAGCAGCTCGAAGAGTCTAATGAGCAAGAGGATCAAAACGAAGTAATTACTCCGGAGGGTGATGAAAGTGGCATTCAAGAAGAGGAGAGTAATCAAGAATATCCTGATTCATCTGAGAACAATAGCCTTGATGAAGAAGGGGACGATACAAATTCTGAAGAAGAAAACAATCAAGAAATAAACCCTACTGAAGAACAAAAGGAGAGTTTAGAACCTGGACAAGGAGAATCTGATGAGCAAGAGACTCAGCAGGAATCGGCTGATCCGAAAGGCGAAGAAAGCAATGAAGAAATAAATCCATCTAAAGATGAAAGCATTGAACAATCGGAAGAACCTAACGAGGAAGATGATCAACAGAAGATAGTTACTCCGGAAGGAACAGAAGAAGATAATGGGAATATGGCGCCTAAAGAAGAGATCAAGAAAAATGATGAATCTGAGTCTGAACTGGAGAAACATCATACAGAAGATAAAGGAATAGAAGATTCAGACAACGAGAAGGAAAAGACTAATCAGGATAATGAAAATCAAGAAGAGGAATCTGAAGAGGAGCCTGAAATCAAATAGTAAGTTTGGGTTTCATTAAAAAACATCATAAAAAAAGGGCACTAAATTAGCGCCCTTTTTTTATGATGTTTTCTTAGCTCTTGTTCTTCGTTTTGGTTTTTCAACAACAACCTCTTCGATACCTGCCATCTTAGGATCGATTAATATCCTTCCACAATGCTCACATACGATGACCTTTTTATGTGAGTTAATGTCCAATTGACGTTGTGGAGGAATTTTATTAAAACAGCCACCACAAGCACTTCTTTCTACAGGCACAACAGCAAGACCATTTCTTGCATTTCCTCTCAAACGTTTATATGCAGTTAATAAACGCTCTTCAATAACCTTTTCCGCCTTTTCTGACTCCTTCAATAAAGCTTTCTCTTCTTTCTCAGTCTCGGCTATGATTTCATCTAACTCGTTCTTCTTAAGCTCAAGGTCTTTTTTCACCTCTTCTAACTTCGCCTTTGAATCGTTATTTACTTCTTCTTTAGACTCAATCTTAAATGAATACTCCTTGATCCTTTTTTCAGCCAATTCAATTTCTAAGTTCTGAAATTCAATTTCTTTCGTCAAAGCATCGTACTCTCTGTTATTTCGTACGTTCTTTTGTTGTTCTTCGTATTTCTTTATTGCTGACTTGGACTCTTCAATCTGATTCTTTTTGGCAGAAACGTCAGTTGCCAAAGTTTTAAGTGCTTCTTCTGCATTTTCAATCCTTGTTTCTAAACCTGCCACTTCATCTTCTAAGTCCTGAACTTCTAAAGGCAATTCACCTCTTATGGTTCTAATCTTATCGATCTTAGAATCGATTACTTGCAAGTCATACAAGGCTTGTAATTTTTCTTCTACCGTAGATTCTTTTGCTGATGCTTTACCTGCCATCTTTAAATATAATTAATTGGATTCGTCTTACGTTTCGTCAAATAGGTGGCAAAATTAGGAATTTTTTCCTTAAGAAAATCTTGTATTAACTGCATAGTAAACTGCTCACTTTCATAATGTCCTACATCGGCAATCATTATTTGCCCTTCAGCATCAAAAAACTCATGATACTTGAAGTCTCCCGTAATAAATACATCACAATTTTCACGCTTGGCCTGCGAAAGCAAAAAACTTCCCGATCCACCACAAATTGCCACTTTCTTAATTTTCTTTTTGTAATCAGTATAACGAATACAAGGTGTATTCAAATCCGTTTTCAGTTTTTCTAAAAATTGACCCACCTCCATCTCCTCTCTTAACTCTCCAACAAATCCACTTCCCATCTGATTCCATGTATTCGATAAATCATATAAATCATAGGCCACTTCTTCATACGGATGCGAATGAAGCAAAGCACTAAGCACTTTTCTTTCTTTGAATTTTGGATAAATCATTTCAACTCTCATTTCCTCTTCTTTATGCCACTCTCCTGTTTCACCTACATAAGGTTTTGCCTTTTCATTTGCTCTAAAAGTTCCCTTACCTAACGATTGAAAACTACATCGATCATAATCTCCGATTGAACCCGCTCCTGCCATAAACAATGCATCACAAACAGCTTCACTTTGTGTTATGGGAACAAAGAATATCAATTTTTTAAGTTGATTCTTTTTAGGTGCTAATATTCGTGTATTCTGAATATCAATCTTCTCCGCAATTTTAGCATTTACCCCTATTAATGTATTGTCCAGATTAGTATGAATGGCATATAAAGCAATGTCATGTTTAATGGCTTTCATTACTGTTCTTTCAACATAAGTCTTTCCATTAAACTTTTTTAACCCCCTGAAGACTATGGGATGATGAGAAATGATCAAATTGGCATCCATATCTATAGCTTCATTTACAACTTCTTCGGTACAATCTAAACTGATAATCGCCTTATTGATCTTTAAATCATTTTGTCCGACAATAAGTCCCGAATTATCATATTCTTCTTGAAATGATAATGGAGCCCATTGTTCTAAAACATTGATAATTTCTGATAATTTCATGCTTCAAATTTAGGCTAAATACTGAGTTTATGTAATTTCGCTTCTATTAAAAATTGAAGCATTTGAACCCAATTCTTAGACTTCTTTTAAGTCCTTTCTCTCTACTCTATGGTATAGGTTTAGCGTTTAGGAATTTATGCTTTAATCTGGGCATTTTAAAAAGTGAATCATTTGCTGTACCTACTATCATTATTGGGAATTTAAAGGTAGGGGGAACAGGAAAAACACCGCATGTAGAGTATTTAATTCATTTATTATCAAATGACTTCAACATTGCGGTACTTAGTAGAGGCTATGGCCGTAAAACAAAAGGCTACCTTTTAGCTGATAGGCAGTCGAATGCACAGGATATTGGCGATGAGTCTTTCCAAGTCAAATCAAAGTTTCCAAATACTACTGTTGCCGTCTCAGAAGATCGAAGATTGGGCATAAAACAGCTTCTTAAACAAGAACATCCTCCTGAAGTTATCCTTTTGGATGATGCCTATCAACACCGATATGTAAAAGGTGATTTAAATATCTTACTCACAGAATACAATGATCTATACATTGATGATTATTTATTGCCAATGGGTAGGCTTCGGGAAGGGAAAAAAGGCGCGGGAAGAGCAGATATCATTATCATAACCAAATGCCCAAAAAACCTTACTCCGCTTGAAATGCGTTCCATTACCATTGACCTTAAGTTAAAGGAATATCAAAAAACATACTTTTCTTACATCGAATACAGGAAACTGATCCCACTTAATAAAGATGCTGAATCAATGGGTTTGATCAAAAAGCAGTTGAGTGAAGTAGATGTTATTCTGATGACCGCCATTGCCAACCCAAAAAAAATTAAACAGTACATTCAGAAATACAATAGAAACACTGAAATTTTAAGCTTCCCTGATCATTACTATTTTATGCCAAAAGATTATAGAATGCTTAAGGACAAGTTCAAGAATCTGCGAAAAAAGAAAGTTCTAATTGTAACAGAAAAGGATGCAACAAAGTTAGACCTTAATCAATTGGATGGAATTCCTTGTTTTTCTTTGCCAATCAGCATCAAGTTCCACAATACTCTAGAAGAATCAATAGACGAATACATATTAAACTATGTTAGAAAATATTAATGAAGCGAAATGCTTCATACAAGAGCAGTCAAAATTAAGCCCTCAGACAGCTGTGATTTTAGGATCTGGTTTAGGCAACTTTGATACGGAGATTAAAGTTGAAAGACGAATTCCCTATCAAGATATTCCGCACTTTCCCATTTCAACGGTTGAAGGCCATTCCGGCGAATTGATTCTAGGTCAAATTGATGGAACGGATATTATTGCTTTAAAAGGAAGGTTTCATTACTATGAAGGTTATTCCCTAAAGAAAGCCACTTTCCCCATTCGTGTATTAAAGGCTCTTGGAGTAGAAAATCTCTTACTTTCCAATGCAAGTGGAGGACTTGATCCAAGACAAGAAATAGGTGATTTAATGGTATTGACAGACCATATTCACGCTTTCCCTGACAATCCTCTTAGGGGGAAGAACCATGAAGAGCTTGGTCCTCGATTTCCTGACATGAGTGAGCCTTACTCAAATGATCTTATTTCCTTTATTCAACATTTGGACCAAGAGAACAGATGGAACCTACATTATGGCGTTTATGTCGGTACGCCGGGACCGAACTATGAAACCAAAGCAGAGTACAAACACTTTCATATTATCGGTGCTCAGGCCGTAGGCATGTCTACTACACCTGAGACGATAGTCGCTGTTCATGGAGGCATGAAAGTGTTCGGCATATCAGTAATTTCTGATTTAGGAGTTGAAGGAAAGATTGTTGAGATCAGCCATGAAGAAGTTCAGGAAGTTGCTCAAAAAGCAGCACCGATTTTAAGTGGAGTATTTAAAGCTCTAATTGAGAAGCTTAACAAGTCTTAAGGATTAAAGAGCATGTTTATTCATAATTTTACACTATGATCTCAGAAGAAGTGTTTGAGAAATACGAAATGGTAATTGGCTTGGAAATTCACGCCCAATTACAAACCAAAAGTAAAGCCTATTCGAATGATTCTGCAGAATATGGATCTGCTCCGAACACCCATATTAGTGCCATTTCTTTAGGACACCCCGGAACTTTGCCTCGATTTAATGAGAAAACATTAGAATACGGTGTTAAGTTGGGAATTGCGGTTGGATCAGACATCCGTTATGAAAATCAATTTGCAAGAAAAAATTATTTCTATGCAGATTTGCCCAAAGGTTACCAGATCACTCAGGATAAAACTCCTCTTTGTAATGGGGGAAGCATAAGTATTCAGGATGATGAAGGACAGGTAAAAACCATTGGGATAACCAGAATACATATGGAAGAAGATTCCGGAAAAAGTATTCATGATTTAGATCCTTACAACACCTTAATTGACCTCAACAGAGCTGGAGTTCCTTTATTGGAAATTGTCTCTGAGCCTGACATTAGTACTCCCCAAGAAGCATACAACTATGTAAGCGAAGTCAGAAAACTGCTACGTTATCTAGAAATATGTGACGGCAATATGGAAGAAGGGAGCATGCGCTGTGACGCGAACGTGTCTGTCCGATTAAAAGGAAGCAAAGAATTTGGCCAACGCACAGAAACAAAGAACCTCAACTCTATCAGAAATGTCTATCGAGCCATTGAGTTTGAAGCAAAACGGCAAATAGAACTTATAGAAAATGGAGGCACTGTGCTCATGCAAACCATGGGGTTTGATGCTGTAAAAGGGACAACATCCGTTCAACGAAGCAAAGAACAAGCTCATGATTATCGCTACTTTCCTGAACCCGACCTAAATGCAGTTTATGTGGAGCAAGATTACATCAAGAATGTAAAAAATGATCTTCCCGCCTTACCCAATGAATTAAAGGATAAGTTCACTTCTTCTTATCAATTATCTACTTATGATGCTGAAGTCTTAACTGAAGAAAAGTATTTTGCTCTGTATTTTGATGAACTGACAGAATACACAAGTAACTATAAAGCGGCTGCCAATTGGATGATGGGAGACATTAAATCATACCTTAACGAAAATGCAATTGGTATCCGTCAGTTTAAAATATCTCCCAAACAAATTGCAGAACTGATTGAATTGATCGACTCGAATAAGATAAGTAACTCTATTGCCTCTCAAAAAATATTCCCATTCCTATTGGAACACCCTTCTGAATTTCCAGCCCAGATTGCTCAGGAAAACAATTGGATACAAGAAAGTAATTCCGGAGCCTTAGAAGCATATATTAATCAGGCTTTATCCAAATATCCTGATAAAGTTGAAGCCTATAAACAAGGAAATAAAAACCTTTTGGGCTTATTTATGGGTGAAGTTATGAAAGCAAGTAAAGGTAAGGCAGACCCAAAACTGACCAACCAATTGATAAGACAAAAACTTGAAGAATGAAAAAAAAGCATTTAAGCCTAACATTATTGATTAGTCTACTATTTATAGGCTGCGGAGAAGGAACCTCAGCACAGAAAAAAGAGTTTGTACTTAGTGGTCAGCTAAGCAATTTTTCGGGATCAGCATTGTACTTAATCGATCTTTCTCAACAAAGAGGGGCACCAATTGATACCGCTTTTCTCGATGAGAATGGAAATTTTGAGTTCGATTTTAAACCCAAAGAGATGGGATTTTACCGAATCAATTTCAACAATAATTCAGCCGTTATTTTACCCCTTGGACCGGAAAAATCGGTCAGCCTAAATGGAGACGTTAACGACTTTAACAATTTGGTCATTAAAGGATCTGCAGAAGCTGAACGATTGGCAGAGTTTAACCTCTTTAATATGGAAATTACGCAAGAACTCAATCAATTGAACCAAGAGTTTCAGTCAATGGCCAACCAGCAAAACGTGGATTCCTTAAGACCTGTTTTTCAGAAAAGAGCAATGAAAATTGAAAGTAGGCGATCAGAGAAGATCAAATCAATGATTGATAAAGACGCATCGCTCTTTTCAAACTTAGCGCTAATGGAGCAATTACCAGAAGAAGAGGCAGATAACTTAGACTATTATGTAAAAGTCGATAAAGCACTTTCTCAAACTTATGGCAATTCAGTTTATTATAAAAGCTTTAAGAGAAAAGTTGATAATTTAACTCGTTTTGCTCCTGGTACTTCAGTCCCTGAAATTAATCTTCAAGATCCTGAAGGCAACTATGTTCCACTTTCTTCCTTAAGAGGTAAAGTTGTGCTTATTGATTTTTGGGCTTCTTGGTGTAAACCTTGCCGATACGAAAACCCTAATGTGGTTGCTGCTTATAATAAATATAAAGACAAAGGTTTTACTGTTTATGGAGTCTCCTTAGACAGAACAAAAGGGGCATGGGTAAGTGCCATTAAGCAGGACAATCTTACTTGGACACACGTCAGTGATCTTAAATTCTGGCAATCAGAAGCAGCTCAAGCTTATGGTGTTTCGGGTATTCCTTTTGCTTTGCTTATTGATGAAGAAGGAAAAGTCATTGGCAAAAACCTTAGAGGACAAGCACTTCATCAAAAATTAGAAGAAGTTTTAAATTAAAGGTTGAACGCGAACAAGAACATCTATTTTGCTTCTGACTTTCATTTAGGAGCACCCAATCTGGAAGAAAGTAGAAAGAGAGAAAACCTGATTGTCAAATGGCTAGACAGCATTCAATCAGATGCTAAGGAGATTTATCTCGTCGGCGATTTATTCGACTTTTGGTTTGAATACAAAAGAGCGATACCCAAAGGTTTTGTTCGTTTACAAGGCAAGATTGCAGAAATCTGTGACTCCGGAATACCGGTTCATGTATTTACGGGAAATCACGACATGTGGATGTTTGATTATCTGCCTGAAGAATTAGGGGTAATCATGCATAAGGAATCCATTAAAAAGACGTTTGATCAGAAAACTTTTCTGATTGGACATGGAGACGGTTTAGGCCCTGGAGACCATGGTTATAAATTCATCAAGAAAGTATTTGCGAATAAAGTATGTCAGTGGCTATTTGCCAGACTTCATCCCAATTTTGGAATCTGGCTAGCCAACTTCTGGTCAGGCAAAAGCAGGCGTGCAAATCGAGTAAGTGATGAAAAATACCTTGGTGACGACAAAGAGTTTCTTGTCGTTTACACAAAAGACTATCTCAAAAAAGAGCACATTGACTATTTTATTTTTGGGCATCGCCACTTACCTCTAGACATTCAGGTTGGAGAAAACAGCCGATACATTAATTTAGGTGAATGGATGAACTACCAGACTTATGCGGTTTGGGACGGACAAGAGCTAAAATTAAAGGAGTTTAAATAAACTTACCATAAACTCAACTGATCGCTTGGTCGCCTGAATGCCTTTGTGTTTAGTTTGGGCATTCCCTTACCTTTAAACCATTTCAATTTACTTATCTCAAATAAGCGTTTTGTTTGATCAGCAAAAACACCTTTCCCTTTCATTCTAGTGCCGAATCTACTATCATTTAATTGTCCTCCATGAGCTGCCTTTATTTGATGAATGACCTTATTCACCTTGTTTGGATATGTCTTGTGTAACCAATCCAGAAAGAGCTCACCAATCGGGCCATTCAATCGTGCCATAATGTAAGCACAAGAAGTAGCCCCCGCCTCCGACACAGCTTTCACAACATCCGAAATCTCATGGGCATTTAAACCTGGAATGATGGGTGCTAACATTGCATTAACAGGAATTTCTGATTCAGATAATTGCTCAATGGCCTTCAGTCTGTTTTTGTATGTTGATGTTCTAGGTTCTAACTTTTGCCTTAAACTTTCATTGAGCGAACTGATAGAGATGTTAACAGAGATCAGGTTTTCTTTCTGTAATTCCACCAAGATGTCTATGTCTCTTAAAACCAAAGCATTCTTTGTAATGATGGAAACAGGATGCTTGTATTCCAACATCACTTCTAAAAGCTGACGCGTTAACCTATATTTTCTTTCTAAGGGTTGATAGCAATCTGTATTACCTGAAAGCACAATGGGTTTGACTTCCCAATTGGGATGATCCAATTGTTTTTTCAATAGCTTAGCAGCATCCGACTTTATCATGATCTTTTGCTCAAAATCAATACCTGAACTAAAACCCCAATATTCATGACTTTGTCTGGCATAGCAGTAAATGCATCCATGCTCACAGCCTTGATAAGGATTTAAAGAATAATCCATAGCCACATCAGGACTGCTGACTTTGTTGACTATTTTTTTTGGGTATTCCTCAAAAACTTGAACGTTTTGACTTAAGTCAGGCTCTTGATCAATTCCGTCAAAATCATCGAAACTATAAAGCTGTTTTTGATATCGATTGGGCGTATTAAATTGTGCCCCTTTTCCTTTAATATACTCTTGGCTCAATTGGCAATATTTTCATCAAACTATTACCAATAAAATAATCAATTCTTCCTAATTATTCAGCTTGCCGATTAAATCTGCCAAACGATTGGAATAACCCATTTCATTATCATACCAACCAACCACCTTAACCATGTTACCGATAACAGAAGTTAATTGGGCGTCAAATATTGATGAATGTGAGTTCCCGACAATATCTATTGAAACAATGGGATCTTCAGTATAGGCCAAAATGCCTTTTAATTCATTTTCAGCGGCATTTTTAAACAAAGCATTGATTTGATCTACCGATTGAGGCTTTTTGACAATACAAGTAAAATCTGTCAATGAACCATCAGGCACGGGTACACGTATACCGGCTCCTCCGAGCTTTCCTTCGAGATGTGGAAAAACTTTTGTGATTGCCTTTGCCGCTCCGGTTGTTGTCGGAACAATACTTACAGCAGCAGCTCGGGCTCTTCTTAAATCACGATGAGGAGCATCGTGCAGTTTTTGATCACCAGTATAGGAATGAACCGTTGTAATATAACCACTCACGATTCCACAATGCTCATCAATCACTTTCACTAAAGGAGCAAGTGAATTGGTAGTACATGAGGCGTTGCTAATGATCTTATCACCTTCATTAAGCAATTCATCATTAATACCGAGTACGATCGTTTTGGTTTGTTCATCTTTGGGTGGAGCTGATATAATGACTCGTTTTGCACCTGCGATCAAATGAGCTTGAGCATCTTCTTGTTTGGTAAATCTACCTGTTGACTCTATAACCACATCAACATCCAATTCTTTCCAAGGTAAGCTTTGAGGATTTTCTTCTTGTGACAAACGAACAAGATGGCCATTAATCAACAAGTCTTTACCTTCTAATCTCACCTCCCCTTCAAATTGCCCATGCACAGAATCGTACTTCAATAAATGCATTAAAGTAGATGCATCTGCTAAATCATTTACACCGACCACCTGAATGTCTGGTCTCCGCATAAACACTCTCATGCAAGTCCTTCCTATCCTTCCGAAACCATTTATTGCAACCCTCATGTTCCAAATTTAGAACAAATCAAAGAGCTTTTGTACCAAAGTGAGCATAAAAAAAGGGGATCATTTTGATCCCCTTTTAATAAACATATATTTCAATTATGATCTGCGCTCAGAACTTACTGACACTCTCTTTCTTCCTTTTGCTCTTCTGCTATTCAACACTTTTCTTCCATTAGCAGTAGCCATTCTACTTCTAAAGCCGTGCTTATTTCTTCTCTTTCTCTTCGAAGGTTGATAAGTTCTTTTCATCTTCTATAATTTTTGTCTTTGAAAACGGGTGGCAAAAGTAGTTATTTTTTCAAACAAGCTACAAATAAAGCAGAAATTATTTTGCAATTCACTCTAGCATCGAAGCCCGTTTGATTATTTTTGATCAAAATTACTCAAGTATGGCCGGATTTGGCAGAAGAAAACAGAAAGACAAAGACGACTATCCTAAAAAACGCATCACAAAAGCGGCCTTAAAGAAGTCATTGCGACTCTTTAAATATGTCAAACCTTATTCCGGAACATTCGCAATTGGTTTGGTCTTTTTATTCCTCTCTTCCATTTCTTCCATGGTATTCCCTTATTTGACAGGAGAACTTGTTGATGCGGCTAGTGGAGAGATCATCGAAAAGATCAATGAAATTGCATTATTATTACTAGGTGTTTTTCTTTTGAATGCTATTTTCTCCTACTTCAGAATATATCTTTTTGCCATTGTTACTCAAAAGACATTAGCAAGCCTCCGTCAGGCCACCTACGAACAATTGATCCATCTTAAAATGCTCTTTTTTTCTGAAAGAAGAGTTGGAGAGCTAAATAGTAGAATCAGCTCGGATATTTCTCTTTTACAGGAAACATTGACCACAACCATTGCTGAATTCTTGAGGCAAATCATCATCATTACAGTTGGTATAGCTTTACTCTCCTACCTTTCTATCAAACTGACTTTATTAATGCTTTCCATTGTTCCGGTTGTTGTTATCATAGCAGTCACCTTCGGAAAAAAGATCAAAACCCTATCAAAGGAAGCGCAAAATCAAGTGGCTGATTCAAATGTCATTGTTGAAGAAACTTTACAAGCCATAGCCACGGTAAAGGCTTTTGTGAATGAACCATTCGAAATCTTAAGGTACAAACACAAAACAGAAGAAGTGGTCGATGTTTCAATCAAGGGAGCCAAATGGCGAGGGGCTTTCGCCGCCTTTCTCATTTTTTGTTTATTCGGATCTATAATCGTTGTCATTTGGTATGGTGTGATCCTCGTACAGGAAGAAGCTTTGAGTATTGGCAAGCTTTTCACTTTTATTCTTTACTCCGTTTTTGTCGGGGCCTCTCTCGGTGGAATTGCAGACCTTTATTCTCAACTGCAAAAAGCCATAGGTGCAACTGAAAATCTACTTGAGTTGTTTGATGAAGAAAGAGAAGAAAAAAACACTTTATCATCAGATAAAAAAATTGAGAAGGGAGAAATTAGTTTCCTGAACATTTCATTTTCATATCCCAATCGTCCGGATATCCCAGTTCTCAAAAATTTAAGCTTCAATGCCAAAGCCGGAGAAACAATTGCCATTGTTGGTCCTTCCGGTGCAGGAAAATCTACGATCACTTCTTTGATTATGCGATTCTATGATGCCCAAGACGGACAAATCAAGATTGATGGTATAGAGAACAATGAATACACACTTAAGGAATTGCGCTCTAGCATGGCCATAGTTCCACAAGAAGTATTGCTATTTGGTGGAAGTATCTACGAAAACATCCGATATGGTAATCCTGACGCCAATCATGAACAAATTATTGAAGCTGCCAGACAAGCCAATGCTTTAGATTTTATCGAATCTTTTCCTGAAAAGTTTGATACTGTTGTTGGTGAAAGAGGTGTTCAGCTCTCTGGTGGTCAAAGACAGAGAGTAGCCATAGCCAGAGCGATACTTAAAAATCCAAAAATCTTAATCCTGGATGAAGCAACCAGCTCATTGGATTCGAAATCGGAAACATTGGTTCAAGAAGCTTTGGAAAAATTGATGTCAGGCCGAACCTCGATAGTCATAGCACACAGATTGTCAACCATTCAGAATGCTGATAAGATCATTGTAATTAAAGATGGGGAATTAATTGAAATGGGTAACCATCAGGAACTCTTAGCAAAAGAGAAGGGACTATATCAAGAATTAAGGTCACTTCAAACTTAAAGCTTAACAGCAAAAACAAAACGATCTCTCCCAAACATATCTTCCTTTAACTCTATGTTTGAAAAACGGTCAGGTGAAAGCAAATTAAGTACTTCTGGTCCAAGATCTTCATGTATCTCCCAATAGAGACGCCCTCCTTTCTTCAAAATTTGATCATTTATCTCTAACATTCTTTTGTAAAAAAGTAAAGGATCATCACTTTGAGGAGCCAAAGCAATTACCGGTTCAAATTCCACAACATTAGAGTCAAGGTCATTCAATTCCTCTCTTTTTACATAAGGTGGATTACTCACCACAACGTCATAAAACTTGTCAGGCACTTGAGAAAGAATATCCATCTGAAAAAGATGTACGTCCGCCTCTAGCTTATTTGCATTTTCTTTAGCCAATTCCAAGGCTGGTTTTGAAACCTCAAGTCCTTCCACTTCATGATATCTTCCTTCCAATTTCAAGCTAATTGGAATACATGCGCTACCTGTGCCTATATCTAAAACTGATATTGATTTTTCTTTCTCTCGCTCTAAAATAATCTGAGTCAATTCTTCGGTTTCAGGTCTTGGAATAAGCGCTCTTTCGTCTACAAAAAACTCTCTCCCATAGAAATAAGTATAACCTAAAATGTATTGTAAAGGTTTGCTTGAAGACAGCTCTTTTATAATCTTTTCAATCTGTTTCAATTGATTCAGCGTCAACTCTTGCTCACCATTTAATATCACATCAGCACTTGAGTACCCAAATACGGCATCCATAATTAGTCGTATATGCTCTTTGATCTCATATTCCGAGAGCACTTCATTCAAACTTTCTTTTAAGAGTTGATGGACTTCTTTTACCGTCATAAGCAGAGTTGTCGAAATTAGCATTTCTTTATTTTTGAAGCTTCATGAATGAACATGAATTTTACATGCACCGATGCTTTGAGCTGGCTCAAAAAGGAAAGCTGGATACAAGTCCTAACCCGAGAGTTGGATGCGTTATTGTAAACGATGGGAAGATCATAGGAGAAGGTTATCACCAAAAGTATGGAGAAGCCCATGCAGAGGTAAATGCCATAAATGCTGTTCAAGACAAAGCGCAACTCAAAGATGCGACGCTTTATGTTAACTTGGAGCCTTGTGCTCACTTTGGAAAAACACCTCCTTGTGCTGAGTTAATTGTCAAGCATAAGATTCCGAAAGTAATTATCAGTAACAGAGACCCTCATGCTGAAGTAGATGGAAAAGGCATAGATCTATTGAAAAGACATAACACTAAGGTTAAAACCGGAATATTAGAAGAAAAAGGACAGCATATAAATCGTCGCTTCTTTACTTTCCACCAAAAGAAAAGACCATACATTATTCTGAAGTGGGCTGAGACTCAAGATGGTTTTTTGAGTCGATTAAGTTCTGATCCGGACTTTGAAGACAATTGGATTACAAGTCAAAGCTCCAAAACGTTGGTCCATCTATGGAGAGCAGAAGAGTCGGCCATTCTCATCGGCAAGAACACAGCACTAGTAGACCAACCCAGCTTAACAACACGCCTAGTAAAAGGTGCATCTCCTACTCGATTAATCATTGATAGAGAACTGGAGGTCTCAGAGGATTCGCCTTTATTCAGATCTGATGCAAAGACAATCATCTTTAATAATCATAAGAACGAAAGCAAGGCGCATATCCAATACATTTCTCTAGACTTTAATAAAAATATCCTTCCTCAATTGATGAAAACGCTTTATGAATTAAATATTCAATCTGTAATTGTGGAAGGTGGTGCCTATACCATCAAACAATTTATTGAGCAAAACTTATGGGATGAAGCCAGACAGTTTATTGGACAAAAAACATTCGGAAATGGCATTCTCTCACCTTCAATCCATTCGAGTCTGCTAACAAGACAACAAAAGATAGAACAAGATGTATTGAACACTTATTTAAACCATTCCGAATGATTTATCTAATTCTAAGCATTCTTTGCTCTTCTTCTATATTTCTAATCTTTAAGTACTTCCAGATATTTAAGGTCAAAAATTTTGAAGCAATAGTTATTAATTACCTCTGCGCAGGACTTATTGGTATAATACATAACAGAGAATTGATGACACTAGAGCCACTCTTAAATTCAGAGTGGACCGCTAATGGTATATTCTTAGGAATAGTATTCATTAGCTTATTTAATGTAATGGCATTAACAGCACAAAGAAACGGTGCTTCAGTAGCAGCCATCGCCAATAAGATGGCCTTAGTGATTCCTGTATGCTTTGCCATTATTTATTACAATGATTCAGTCACCGTTTTAAAAGCTGTTGGAATTATATTGGCGCTTATAGGAGTCTATTTGTCTTCTGTCAAGTCGAATACTACAAAGCTAAGCAAGTCTCTTTTACTCCCTCTCATTCTATTTCTTGGCTCAGGTTTTATAGACACCTTTCTCAACTACACTCAGGTTAATGATTTAAAAACGGAAAGCGACTCAAAACTATTCACAGCACTAACATTTTTAACAGCATTTTTAGCCGGCACTTTAGTATTACTTGTTAAAAGGCAAATTCATAAAATTCAGCTTAAGAGCATTCTCGCCGGTATTATTTTAGGACTCATTAACTATGGTTCTATTTACTTCATTATTCAATGTTTAGCCTTATCTGGTTTGGAAAGTAGTGTTGTATTTCCAATCAACAATGTCTCAGTCGTTTTAGTGACCTCTGCCATAGCGATTGCCTTATTTAAAGAGCAATTGAGCTTCAAAAATAAAATTGGAGTCATAGTTTCTGTCTTGGCCATCATCTTTATTTCCATCCATTGATTTGAAAACAATTCGTAAGACATCCAGCTTTTTGTTCAAGGATAGAGGAAGTAAATTTTTTGCCTATGCATTTCCACTCAATAACAAAAACCAAGTCAAGCCTTTTATTGACCAATTAAAAGAAGGGCATTCAAAAGCAAGGCATTTTTGCTATGCCTTTTTAATTCAAGAAAACAATCAGGATTATTATATTGCCAATGATGACGGAGAACCGAACAACTCGGCTGGAGCACCTATCTTAGGTCAGATCAAATCGAAAGGCTTAAGTCATGTTCTTGTTGTCGTTGTGCGCTATTTTGGAGGAACAAAACTCGGTGTATCCGGCTTAATCAATGCGTATAAAGAAGCTGCAAAAGGGGCTCTAAATGAGTCCACTGTGATTGAAAAAAAGATCTCCCAAAAACTGCATTTTTCATGTGACTATACAAATATGGGAGAGGTTATTGCTATACTCGGTCAATTAAAGGTGGAAAATCAGATAAAGCAAGGGCAAAAAGTACATTTTGATCTAGAAGTTGAGTCAGAGATAAAAGAGCAATTGACAAACTCACTTAGTCACTTAGGCTCTTTCGGCTAACTCAAGCCATTCCATTGTTTTCTCTTCAATTTGATTCTCCAACTGCTGTAGTTTTTGGGTCTTATCAGTTAAATCATCAAGAGCAAGCTCTTCATTGTAAATCTCTTCATTTAACTTAGACTTCTCTTGTTCCAGTTTTTCTATCTCTTTTTCAAGCTTATTGTATTTCTTTCTTTCTTCATACGACAACTTTTGCGTGCTCGAGTCTGATACTTCCCTTTCCTGATGCACTACTTGGACTTTTAATTGTTCATCTCTTTTTTTCTGTTCAAGAATTAGATCCGAATACGTTCCGTTAAAGTCCTTTATTTTACCTTCACCCTGAAACCAGAAAATGTGATTAGCCAAGCGATCAACAAAAGCCCGATCATGACTGACAATTAATATGCATCCTTGAAATTGTTCAAGAAAATCTTCAAGTATGCCAATTGTTTTAATATCTAAATCATTGGTTGGTTCATCGAGAATTAGAAAATTGGGATTGTCCATCAATATCGTTAATAGATACAGTCGCTTTTTCTCTCCTCCACTTAGCTTAGAAACATAAGTATACTGTTGTTTTGGTGAAAAAAGAAAGCGCTCCAATAGTTGAGAAGCTGTAATTTTTCTTCCTTTCTCGAGTGGTATAACCTCAGCGATGTCCTTCACTACATCAATAATTCGCTGATCTTCCTTTAGCTGCATCCCATCCTGAGAATAATAGCCAAATTTCACCGTCTCACCCTTCACAATTTTCCCCTTGTCTGCCCTTTGATTGCCTAACAATAAATTGAGAAAGGTGCTCTTCCCCACTCCATTCTTTCCGGCTATACCTATGTTTTCAAAACGTTTGAAAGTATAGGAGAAATCCTCAATGATCTTCAAGTCATCGTAAGCCTTAGAAAGATGATGAATTTCTAAAATCTTACTGCCCAAACGCTCTGATTTTACATTTAATTGCAGGTTATCTTTCTTTATTTTCTGCTTTGCTTTTGCTTTTACGTCATAAAAGGCATCCACTCTGGACTTTGCTTTTGTGCCTCTTGCTTTGGGCATTCTTCGCATCCACTCAACCTCCTTTCGATAAAGGTTTTTGGCTTTGTCAATTTCACTCAACAAAATATCCTCCTGTGCCGTTTTCTTCTCTAAATAATATTCATAATCCCCAGAATAACTCATCACCTGCGAGCGATCCAGTTCCAAAATAAGATTGGACACTCTATTCAGGAAGTAGCGGTCATGTGTCACCATTAAAAGGCTTTTCTCTTCATCAGAAAAATAATCCTCCAGCCATTCGATCATGCTTACATCCAAGTGATTGGTTGGTTCATCAAGAATATAAAAGTCAGGTTCTTGAAGCAATAACTTGACCAGACTTAATCTTTTCCTCTGACCCCCGGAAAGGTGATTTAAAGACTGCTCTTTAGGAAGATGTTGTAAGTTAAATACCTCTAAAAGTGATTCTACTTTGTCTTCGTATTCCCATGCACCAATTGCATCCATTAATTTTATGGCCTGGTCAAGTTGATTCTTTTGTTCCGGATGGCTCAGCGCTTTTTGGTAAGCCTCTTTTGCTTGAGTGTATTTATTATCATCTTTTTCAAAGAGGTCCTTAATTGTTGAGAAGCCGGAGAAGTCTTCATCTTGTTCGAGATAACCGATACGTGTTCCTTTCCGCCATGTCACAAGGCCTTCATCCGGTTGTTGCCTTCCGATAAGCAGCTCAAGCAGAGTGGTCTTTCCTTCTCCATTCTTTGCTATTAGTGCTAGCTTTTGTCCTTTATTGGCACCAAAGCTAACATCTGAAAATAATAATCTTTCGCCTAAACGCTTTGATAAGGCGTCAACAGAGAGTATATTCATTGTTCAATAGGACGGTTAACTCGACTCATTCCCTCTGCAGCTATGGTATAATCTGGTTTTATCTTCAATGCATACTCGTAATCTTTAAGCGCATTGTTTACATCTCCCAATAGCTCAAAAGAATATCCTCTATTATAATACGCTTGATAGTAATTAGGATCAACCTTAATCGCATCCGTAAAGTATCGAATAGCTTCTTTATACAATTGTAAATAGTACATGTGTACATAGCCCATATTGTAATGGGCCTCCCTAAAATCAGGAAAGCGTTTTATCGCCTCGTGATAGGTTTTCATGGCCTCGTTATACATTTCATGTTCCTGATAATACATTCCCTTTGAATAAAGTACATTTCTTTCATTCGGTCTAATGCTCAAAGCATTATCATAGTATTGAATGGCGAGATCATTGTTTAACTCTGCATATAGTACACCTAGTTCCAAATAGGCTTCGAAGTATTCCGGATTCTGCTCCACCGCAGTCTGATAGCTGCTGATGGCTTTAGTTGTATCGCCAATTTCTATAAAGTTAAATCCCTTTAAATAATAGGCTTTCGCATTAAACATGTCATGTTTAATTGCTCGGTCTGCGTATTCTAATGATTTTACATTGTTTCTTGCAACCAAATACAGTTCGCTCAGCTTCACATATACATCTGCTGAATTTGAATGGTGCCTGCTTGCTCTTTCCAAAACATCTAAAGCAAAACCAAGTTTCCCCCTTTTGATCCAGTAGTCAGCATAAGCTATTAAGGGCTTTACGGCAGTTGTATCAATAAGATAAGCACGGTCAAGATCATTCTTCGCTTCAGCTATTTGTCCCTGATTCTCAAAATATAAAGAGCGGGCTATATACAAATCAGCATTATTGATGTCCTGTCGAATAGCATTGTTTAGGCTATCAAGTTGACGATCACTCAATGGTTGCAGAGAGTCAACAGATATTTGCTCTGAAGCGACTTTTTCCTTTGTCTCCTGAGCATCAAAACAGGAAAGCAAAGAGCCAAGAAGGAAACATAAAAGCAGACTATTTTTCATAAAAAATCCCGATTTTGTTAAATCGGGATAAAGTTAAGCATTGATCTATGGATTAACTCATCATACCTTCCTTGATTTGAGCTTCTAATTCCTCCATCAATTCAGGATTATCTTCAATCAGGTTCTTCACAGCATCGCGCCCTTGACCTAGTTTGGTCTCGCCATAACTGAACCAGCTTCCACTCTTTTTGATGACCCCAAGTTCCACTCCTATATCTATAATCTCCCCAACTCTTGAAATCCCCTCACCATACATGATGTCGAATTCAGCTTTTCTAAAAGGAGGGGCCACTTTATTTTTCACCACTTTAACCTTGACACGGTTACCAATCACTTCATCAGCAGTTTTAATCTGAGAACTTCTTCTGATATCAAGCCTTACAGATGAATAAAATTTTAATGCATTTCCTCCTGTTGTCGTCTCAGGATTTCCAAACATAACACCAATCTTCTCGCGCAATTGGTTAATAAAGATACAGGTACATCCTGTGCGATTTATAGTACCTGTTAACTTCCTAAGAGCTTGCGACATTAAACGCGCTTGTAAACCCATCCTTGAATCACCCATTTCCCCTTCAATTTCAGCCTTAGGAGTCAATGCAGCAACAGAATCAATAATGATTAAGTCAATTGCTCCGGACCTGATCAGATTATCAGCTATCTCAAGCGCTTGTTCACCATTGTCCGGTTGAGAGATCAATAGATTTTCAGTATCAACCCCTAGTTTTTCAGCATAAAACTGATCAAAGGCATGTTCAGCGTCTATAAATGCTGCTATTCCTCCTTGTTTCTGTACTTCAGCAATAGCATGTATGGCTAAAGTTGTCTTTCCTGAAGATTCAGGCCCATATATTTCAATAATTCTACCTCGTGGAAAACCTCCCACACCCAAAGCTACATCAAGGGCTATTGATCCGGTCGGAATGGCTTCAACATTATCGACCGCCTGATCACCAAGCTTCATAATGGAACCTTTCCCATAGGTTTTCTCTAACTTATCTATCGTTAATTGAAGCGCCTTTAACTTCTCTTTATTGACTTCTTTCGTTTCTTTAGCCATTTGTTTATTCTCCTAATATTTGATTTGTATGATCCTTTGTTTTTACTTTAGAAATGATTTCTTCTATTTTCCCATTTTCATCAATAATGAAGGTTGTTCGTTTAATACCGACATATTCTCGGCCCATAAATTTCTTCAATCCCCAAACACCGTACTTTTTAATTAATTCCTTTTCTTCATCAACTAACAAATCAAATGGTAAATCATATTTGGCAATAAATTTTTGATGTTTTGACATTTTATCAGCACTTACACCATAAACAACATACCCCTTATCAAGTAATAAGTTATAATTATCCCGAAGATTGCAAGCCTGTTTAGTACAACCGGGAGTATCATCTTTAGGATAGAAATACAACACCACTTTTTTACCGCGTAATTCGTTTAAACTTATTTTTTCTCCATTCTGATTCTCTACAGAAAATTCCGGAGCTACATCTCCAATTTTTAATTCTTGCATCACTTTGACGATATTATTGTCAATTTACTTCTATTGAAAAGTAAAACTATTGTTTTTAAATTCCAAATTAAAAAGCACTGACAAACTTATTCCTTTAATTTTATACAGATATGAACAAAGCAGAGAAAGTAAAGTTTATTATCAACAAATTAGATAATCTGTATCCTGAAACGCCTATTCCATTAAATCACAAAGACGCTTACACACTACTCATAGCTGTTTTATTATCAGCACAATGTACAGATGAAAGAGTAAATAAAACAACTCCCGAATTATTTGAAAAAGCTGATACCCCTTTAAAGATGTCCAAACTCGACACAGAAGAGATAAAAGCTATTATTCGACCTTGTGGTTTATCTCCTAGAAAATCAAAAGCGATATCCGATTTATCCAAAATACTAATTGACGATTATAATGGCAAAGTGCCTAAAAATTTTGAAGCATTGGAAGCTCTCCCCGGTGTCGGACATAAAACGGCTTCAGTTGTTATGTCTCAAGCTTTTGGATTTCCTGCCTTTCCAGTTGACACTCATATTCATCGATTAATTTATCGATGGGGTTTAAGCACAGGAAAAAACGTAGTGCAAACGGAAAAAGACTGCAAACGTCTATTTCCCGAAGAATTATGGAACAAACTTCATTTGCAGATTATCTTTTTCGGAAGGGAATACTGCAAGGCAAGACCTCACGATCCCAATGTTTGCCCTATCTGCTCAAAGATTGGTAGAGCAAGTCTTTTCAACTAGTTCAATACGTTTTCAATAAAGCCCATTTCATTAGATTTTCTAATTGAAACAGCTTTAGAGTAATCTAATATCGCTTTAATGGACTGACTAGAAGGGTTCAACTTGTTATTTTCCTTATTCTGAGATTGACTTTCCTCATGAGCCTTTTCGGCTTTGTCATTGTTTGATAAGAAGTCTGTGTTAAAAAAAGTAGAGTCGTTCATACGCTATTCTTATAAGTTTATAGGTAAAACGACTCTTTTATCTAAATATTGCGTCCTAAGTGAAGAATTTAATTCACGACACTTGACTTATTCTTATCCACCATTTTCCTTAGGTTGATCAAAGCATATCTCATCCTTCCTAAAGCCGTATTGATACTTACATTAGTCCTTTCGGCAATTTCTTTAAAACTCATCTTGAAATACATGCGCATCATCAACACTTCCTTTTGGTCTTGAGGCAGAAGATATACCATCTTCTTCACATCAGACAGGAGTTGATCTTTAATGGCTTCTTCCTCTACATTTTTTCCTTCATCAGGGATTATATCAAAAATGTCAAAATCATTACCACCACTGGTTGTTGGCATTTTTTGATTCCTTCTGAAATGATCAATAATTAAGTTGTGTGCTATACGGTTTACCCACGGTAAGAATTTACCTTCCTCATTGTAATTTCCTTTTTTTAAGGTACGGATGACTTTCATGAATGTTTCTTGAAATACATCATTGGCCAAAGCCTCATCCCGCACAGTAAACATAATGTAAGAAAATACTTTCGATTGATATCTGTTTAATAAGATTTCAAAAGAAGTTTCATTTCCGTTAAGATATTGTCTGATTAAGACCTTATCACTAATTAAATTAGATTCCATAAACACACATTTTCCGCTATCACAAAGATTCAAGCTGTTATAAAAAGTAGTGTTTATGCTATAGGCCTTTTTTTAGTTTTTATTATAACTATGATAAACGACATTCAACTGTTTTTATTGTATGCCCTTTACATTTATTTATAAAATTACCCAAAAAACAAAGTTATTTTTGTCGTGTTCCTTTCATGAATTATGAATTTCACAATGATTAACAAATCAATAGACGATTTAAATCCTAGAGATTATATCCTAATTAAAGGAGCAAAAATTCACAATTTAAAGAACATTGATGTCGCAATTCCCAGAAACAAACTTGTCGTTATTACAGGCCTTTCAGGCTCTGGAAAGTCCTCTTTAGCCTTTGACACACTTTATGCTGAAGGCCAAAGAAGGTACGTAGAAAGTTTGTCTGCATATGCAAGACAATTTTTGGGTAAAATCGAAAAACCAGACGTTGATTATATTAAAGGCGTTGCACCGGCAATAGCTATTGAGCAAAAAGTTAATTCCACAAATAGCAGATCGACTGTAGGCACCACCACAGAAGTTTATGACTATCTAAAACTACTTTTTGCTCGAATTGGTGAAACGTATTCGCCCAAAAGTGGACAAAAAATACAAAGAGATACAATAAATGATGTCGCTAATTTTATTCTGGGTCAGGACAAAGAAAGTAAAGTATACTTGATTGCAGAAAAAAAACTTGATGATCAAAAAAAGGAAAAAAGCATTGAGCTGTTTATTCAGCAAGGCTATAGCAGGCATTATATTAATGGAGAGATTCAGTGGCTGGAAGAAGTGAGCCCAAGTGGGTTAAGCAATGGTCTTGATTTGGTAATTGATCGCTTTATTGTAAACGAAAACTTTGAAGATGAACGAGCCAGAATATTAGATTCTATTGAAACAGCCTATTTTGAGGGCTATAATAGTTGTAAAGTCATTCTTGAGAAGAATGGAGAGTTTACAAGCCATCTCTTCAACAATCAATTTGAAGAGGAAGGTGTTGAGTTTATAGAGCCAAGTCTTAACCTCTTTAGTTTCAATAATCCTTTAGGTGCTTGTAAAAAATGTGAGGGTTTTGGAATGGTTATCGGAATTGACGAAGACTTGGTAATTCCAGATCGATCGCTGTCGGTGTATCAAGATGCCATTGTTTGCTGGAAAGGAGAAGCTGGTCAAGAATGGAAAGGGCAGTTAATAAGGGGTGCTGATAAAGCTAATTTTCCAATACATAAACCCATACATGAGCTTAGTGTATCGCAATACCAAATGTTATGGGAGGGTTGTAAATACTTTGAAGGCATTAATTCTTATTTTGACTATGTTAGTTCTAAAAGCTATAAGATTCAATACCGGGTCATGTTGGCAAGGTACAGAGGCAAAACAATTTGCCCGTCATGCAAGGGTACCAGAATTAGAAAAGAAGCAGAGTATGTAAAAATAGGCGGGTATAACATTACAGATTTGGTATTAATGTCAATTAATGAACTCAAGAGTTTATTTGATAATATTCAACTCAATGCCTATCAATCTAAAGTTTCAGAGCGCTTGTTCAAGGAGATTAGAAATCGCTTAGACTACCTTGTTAAAGTTGGTGTAGGTTATTTAAGCTTAAATCGCTCATCAGCTAGCTTATCAGGAGGAGAATCACAACGAATAAATCTGGCCACATCGCTTGGTAGTAGTTTAGTCGGGTCCATGTACATTTTAGATGAACCTAGTATTGGCTTACATCCAAAAGACACTGAGCGACTAATTGAAATATTAAAGAAGCTACGAGATTTGGGTAATACTGTTATTGTGGTGGAACATGATGAAGAAATCATGAGATCTGCAGATGAAATTATTGATCTTGGTCCTGAGGCGGGCCATTTAGGAGGAGAGCTTATTTTTCAAGGGAATCAGTCAGAATTATTAAAAGCAGACACGTTCACGGGAAATTATTTATCCGGAAGATTAAAACTTGAGCGAGAAAGAAGTTCTAGAAAGTGGAATCATTCAATTAAATTTAGTGGGGTAAGAGAAAATAATCTGAAAGGTTTTAATGTTGAAATTCCATTAAACACACTTACTGTTGTATCTGGTGTGTCTGGCTCAGGCAAATCATCTCTTGTTAAACGAATCATTTATCCGGCCATTCAGAAACATTTCGGATCTTATGGAGATAAAACAGGCCACTTTGGAACTATTTCAGGAAATTTAGATCAAATAAATGATGTTCAATTTATTGATCAAAACCCGATCGGTAAATCATCGCGTTCAAATCCTGTAACCTACATCAAGGCTTTTGATGAAATACGACATCTTTTCTCTTCATTAGGCTTGTCAAAAAATAGAGGCTATAAACCATCTCACTTTTCATTTAATGTCGAAGGCGGCAGATGTGAAGTATGCCAAGGAGAAGGAGAGATTATTGAAGAAATGCAGTTTATGGCCGATGTTCACCTTACTTGTGAGGAATGTAACGGAGCTCGATTTAAAGATGAGATACTAGAAGTTAAATTTCATGGTGTGCATATTTCCGATGTTCTTCGAATGACCGTTGAAGAAGCTATTGAGTTCTTTCAATCTAAAGATCATAGTCAGGCACAAAAAATTGCAGATCGGCTAAAGCCCCTAATTGATGTTGGATTAGGATATGTTCATCTGGGCCAAGCCTCCGGGACTTTAAGTGGTGGTGAAGCACAAAGAATTAAGCTTGCCACTTATCTAGGCAAAGGAAACTCTAAAAACAAATTACTATTCATTTTTGATGAGCCTACAACTGGTTTACACTTTCATGATATTGCCAAACTACTTACATCTTTTAAGCAATTGATTAGAAATGGACATAGCCTCTTGGTTATTGAGCATAATCTGGAAATTATTCGACACGCAGACTGGAATATTGATTTGGGGCCTCACGGAGGAGATAAAGGCGGTAATTTAATGTATCAAGGCCCTTTTGAATCTTTTCTAAGCTCTAAAAACTCACTTACCGCGAAGTATTTGTAAGAATATCAATGCAAAATATGAAGAATCAATCTTGCTTCATCCTTTTATAATAAGTCGATTTGTTGTCAACTTATTTCAGAACCGAACAAATCTTAATAATAAAAAAAGCCCCGAATCGGGGCTTTTTTTATTATCAACTACTCTTATTTAAGTATGAGCTTTTCAATTCTGGACTGATCACCATTTTGAATATGCATAAAGTAAACTCCTTTTGCAAAGTCAGAGAAATCAAATTGGTTCCTCAGAATTCCATTTACATTTAACTGCTCAGTGAATACGATCTTTCCACTAACATCATATACATTAAAATTAAATGTTTCGGAAGACTTTGAATTAATTACCAGATTAAATAATCCTGTTGATGGATTAGGAGAAATACTAAGTTGTTCTAAGATTCTCTCATCACTAATCCCTACGGTCAATGAATCAACAATTCTTATATTATCAAAAGCAAAACCCTCATCATGCACTGACCCATCAGAACCAAACACTATTCTTAATAGTACTCCCGGAATTCCACCTAGTCCATCCAAGTTATGCTCAGCAAGCACCCATCCACCTGAACCGTTACTCGAAGAATTTCTTCCTGACCAACCTTCCTGAAGTGGTGCAATGTTTGCTAATCCATTGATTGTATTATCGGTATACCAATTAACCGTGTCTAAATAAGCTCCAACGTTTTGCCAAGTAGTTCCTCCGTCTATAGACGATTGGAGAACTGCTCCATCCCAAGAGAACTCAGAATTCCACCATATATCCATTTTGATTTGAGGTGCCGCAACATTCGTGAAATCAAAACAAGGACCTACTACATAAGATTCTTCACTAGGATTATAATTTCCGGTTAAGTTCGTCACCCAAGAATTAGAACCTGTTCCCGCTGAAGAGTTAATAACAGAAGCAGCAGGGGTTCCGAGTGCCCAAGTACTATTTGCTCCTCCAGAAATCCATCCTCCTGATCCATTTTCAAAGTCCTCAAAATATGGGAATGTTGTTAAGATTGGAATATTCTCCACCACCTTACGTGCAGTATCATTAAGTGCATTTCCATCACCTACTACAGTTGAATACACATCAAAGTTATAAGAACCTGTAGTTACAATATTAGCAATAGTGCTAAATGTAAAGCAAAGCGTATCACCAGGCATAATGGTAACAAAAGCTGTATCCGTAACAGGTGTTCCTCCATTTATCACATAATTAAAAGGAATATTAGTTACGTTAGAGCTACCAGCATTTGTATAACAAACCGTAACTGAGTCAGTAGATAAACCACAACCCGAAGTAGGACTAGTTATATCAAGGACAGCTATATCGGTAGCCGGAGCATTTTGAATCAATACATTATCAAAGGCAAAACCTTCATCTGGAACTGAACCATCAGAACCAAATGCGACTCTTAACAATACGCCTGAAATTCCGCCAAGACCATTCAAATCGTGCTCTGCAAGCACCCATCCACCGGATCCATTACTCGTAGAATTTCTTCCTGACCATCCATCCTGAGGTGTTGCAATATTGGCTAAACCATTAACGGTATTATCTGTATACCAGTTGTTAGGATCTAAATACGCACCTACATTTTGCCAGGTCGCACCACCATCTATAGACGATTGAAGAACTGCTCCATCCCATGAGAACTCAGAATTCCACCACACATCCATTTTGATCTGAGGCGCTAATACATTCGTAAAATCAAAGCAAGGCCCTAACACCCATGAAGCATCATTATTATTATAGTTTCCAGTCAGGTTCGTCACCCAAGAATTAGAACCTGAACCTGCAGAAGAATTAATAACCGACGCTGCTGGTGTTCCAAGTGCCCAAGTACTACCAATACCACCAACAGTCCATCCACCATTTCCATTTTCAAAGTCCTCGAAATAAGGGAATGTTGATAAAATTGGAATATTATCAATTGTGATAGATGTTGTATCATTAGTAATGTCACCATCTCCAGTTATACTGGTATAAGCTTCAAGTGTATATGTTCCTGGTGTTGATATATTAGCAAGCGTTGAAAATGAATGAGTTGCTGTCATACCAGGCATAATTGTACCTGTATATGTTTCTACTACAGGAGTTCCACTATTTAGAATATACTCTACAGGGAAGTTAGATATTGACGCAGTACCAAAATTGGTGATTTCTACTTCAACAGTATCGCTGCTTAAACCACAACCTGAAGAGGGATTTAAAATATCGGTTACTCCACCATCTTGAGGAGCAGGCACAAATAAACGAATATCGTCAACCGCAATATCACCTGAACAACAAGGTACTCCAACTCCTCTAAAAATGATTCGCACAGACTGGTTTTGATAACCTGTTAGCGTATGTGTCGCTTGTAACCAAGGATCTGATTGTGCAGCTTGTTGCTGTCCAACATAACTTGCTAATAAAGTCATCACACCATTAGCTTCAGCATAAACCTCCATAATGTCAATGTTTGCACCATGATTGAAGTACCAATACTCCAGAGTGACTGCAGGATTATTACCAAAGAAAATAGATGGAGAAATTAAGTCTACACTATCTCCGGTTACACTGGTCGATGTTTCCATAAACATGTAAATCCCATTGGTTGGGCCACCAAAATAGGTGTGGTCCCATAATGGTCCTGTGCCTGTTGAGTTTTCATTGTTACCATTGTTCGCATCTT
>CAYULW010000005.1:68048-199443 GCA_964445815.1 uncultured Flavobacteriales bacterium | reverse complement strand
AGAGCAAAAAGCGTAAACTTTCTTTTCATAATATTAATTATTGATTAGCACTAAAATTCTTGAGTAGTGAAATTAAGATTATTTAACTAAAAATAAAAATCCCCATTTAACAGTAGAGTGGGGAGATCGGTTTCTAAAGGACTTAGGTGCGAATCAAAATAGCATTAAAGAAGTTTTAAATCTTATCTAATTCCCTAAAAAGAGAACATTTACTGCAACTCCAACAAGACGATAAAAGTCTAAAAGCTAAGAATAAAAAAGGGAGCCAATTGACTCCCTTTTACAATTATAATTGAATGACTCAAAGCTTTTGAGCTACTTCTACTTCTTCATAGGCTTCGACCACATCACCTTCTTTAATATCATTGTAATTGGCAATATTTAGACCACACTCATACCCTTTAGCTACCTCTTTGACGTCGTCTTTGAAGCGTTTCAATGAGCCTAGCTCTCCTGTGTAAACCACTACGCCATCCCGAATGACACGTACTTTGTTATTGCGTTGTACTTTGCCATCCAGAACCATACAACCTGCAATGGTACCCACCTTAGAAATTCTAAAGGTTTCTCTAATTTCTATGGTTGCTGTTACTTTTTCTTCTACTTTAGGCTTCAACATGCCCTCCATAGCAGATTTCAACTCTTCTATGGCATCGTAAATGATGGAATACAAACGAATATCTATTTCTTCCTGCTCTGCAATCTTTCTTGCATTGACAGATGGTCGAACCTGGAATCCGATAACAATAGCATCTGAGGCCGCAGCTAACATGATATCTGATTCAGAAATTTGTCCAACAGATTTGTGAATGATGTTCACTTGTATCTGTTCAGTGGATAATTTCAATAAAGAATCTGAAAGCGCTTCAATAGAACCATCCACATCACCTTTCACAATCACATTCAATTCTTGGAAGTCGCCAATGGCAATTCGTCGACCGATCTCATCAAGCGTAATGTGTTTCTTGGTTCGTGTACCTTGTTCTCTTTGTAATTGCAAACGTTTCGTCGCAATATTCCTTGCTTCACGTTCATCGTCCATGATGTTGAACTTGTCACCGGCATTTGGTGCGCCACTCAATCCCAATATAGAAACTGGAATCGAAGGACCAGCTTCTTCTACGGCATGCCCTCTTTCATTGTGCATGGCTTTCACCCTACCACTATATGGCCCTGCCAAAATCACATCACCCACACGCATTGTCCCTGCTTGTACAATCAGCGTAGTCACATAACCTTTTCCTTTATCTAATGAAGATTCAATAACAGTTCCTCTTGCATTTTTATTTGGATTGGCTTTCAGCTCCAACAATTCAGCCTCCAGCAAAACTTTATCTAGAAGATCCTGAACACCAAGTCCCGTTTTTGCAGAGACTTCCTGACTTTGGTATTTACCACCCCAGTCTTCCACCAAAATATCCATCTGGGATAGTTCTTCTCTTAATTTATCTGGATTGGCATTCGGACGATCTACTTTATTAAATGCAAATACAATAGGCACACCCGCCGCCTGCGCGTGATTAATGGCCTCTTTGGTTTGAGGCATTACGCTATCGTCAGCAGCAATTACAACAATGACAACATCTGTAACTTGAGCACCACGAGCACGCATGGCTGTAAAGGCTTCGTGACCTGGAGTATCGAGGAATGTTATCTTCTTTCCACTTTCCAACTCGACATTGTAAGCTCCGATATGTTGTGTAATTCCTCCGGCTTCTCCGGCAATAACATTGGCTTCTCTAATGTGGTCAAGTAATGATGTTTTACCATGATCTACATGCCCCATCACAGTGACAATTGGATAGCGGTCGACCATATCTTCTGGTTGATCCTCATCCTCTTCAACTACTTCCTGAGATTCCGGTTTGATAAATTCCACTTCAAAGCCAAACTCTTCTGCTACTATGGTTAAAGTTTCCGCATCTAATCGCTGATTGATCGAAACAAACAAACCTAAAGACATGCAAGCAGAGATAACTTCATTTACACTTACATCCATCATCACAGCCAAATCATTTGCCGTAACAAACTCAGTTACCTTCAGAATGCTTTTTTCCAGTTCAGCTTCCTCAAGCTCTTTCTGTGCCTGCTCCGAAGCAGCATCTCTCTTTTGTCTTCTATATTTTGCAGCTTTAGATTTAGATCCCGAGCCGGTTAACCGAGCAAGAGTCTCCTTAATTTGCTCCTGAATTTCCTTATCCGTTAATTCAGGATCTTGTTCTTTTTTCGGTCCTCTTTTTCCTTTTCCTCTTTGCTGGTTTTGTCCGGGTTTTGCGTCGGAAATACGACGACGCTTGCGTTTTGGTTTCTGTGTTTCTTTATTTTCTGAGGAAGAAGCAACAGGTTTTTTTACAGGTTCTTTCGGAATTTCAATTTTCCCAAGGACTTTAACGCCTTCTAATTTTTCAACTTTTGTTTGAATCTCTTCAGGCTCTGAAGGTTTCTCTTCTTCTTTTTCTTTCTTTTCATTAAGCTTAGCTTCTTCTGCAGCTTTCTTAGCTTTTGCAGCTTGTTCCGCTTTCTCTTTTTCTTCTTTTTGCTTTTTCTCTTCTTCTGCCTTTTTTGCTCTACTATCGGGTCTTGTCTTCGTATTAATAGAATCTAAATCAATCTTTCCAACTACCTTTACTTTCTTATTTTCCGTCTCCTTCTCTTCCTCAACCGTATCTTCTTTTTCTTCAACTGTCTTTTCAACAGGTAGGTCGACATCGGCCGGTATGTTTTTGATCAATATACTATCATCATCATCATCTGATGCAACAGCGTCTGATTCGCTTGGCTCTTCAATAGAAACGCTCTCACGAGTCGATGGCATACTTACATTTTTGGATTCCTCTTTCGCACTTTTTTCAGATTGAAATTCATCACTTAATAAGTCGTATACATCCGATTCGATCTTAGTATTCGGCTTACCTTCTATCTCTATTCCCTTGCCCTCAAGGAAATCCACGATGGTATTGATCCCAACATTAAGTTCCCTAGCAACTTTACTTAAACGTTTTACTGCCATAAATTAAAATTCGTTCTAATTTGATTTATTCAAATTCTGCCTTAAAAATTCCTCTAATTTCCTTAATTGTCTCCTCCTCTAGCTCAGTTCTCTTGAGTAAATCCTCTTCTGACAATTCTAATACATTTTTAGCGGTATCACAACCGATGGCTTTTAATTCATCGATAATCCACTCTTCAATTTCATCTGCAAACTCATCTAATGCCACATCATCTTCTGTATCAGCTCCTCTATCTTCACGGTATACATCAATTTCATATCCAGTCAATTTTCCGGCCAATTTAATATTATGGCCTCCTCGTCCTATGGCTAATGAAACTTGATCTGGAGCCAAATAAACTTCTGCTTTCCCACTTTCCTCATTGATCACGATTGAGGATACTTTTGCAGGACTCAAAGCTCTTGTGATGTATAGCTGAATATTATTGGTAAAATTGATCACATCAATATTTTCATTCCTTAATTCGCGAACAATACCATGTATTCTTGATCCTTTCATTCCTACACATGCTCCTACTGGATCGATTCTATCATCATAAGACTCTACTGCTACTTTCGCTCTTTCTCCCGGTTCTCTAACAATGTTTTTGATTGTAATAAGACCATCAAAAATCTCAGGAACTTCCATCTCAAAAAGTCGCTCTAAGAAAACCGGAGAAGTCCTTGAAAGTGTAATAATGGGTTTGTTGTTTCGCATCTCCACCTTTTTTACAACCGCACGGATGGTATCGCCCTTTTTGAAATAGTCGTTCGGAATTTGCTCTGATTTAGGCAAAATCAACTCATTTCCCTCATCATCTATAATCAACAGTTCTCTTTTCCAGACTTGATATACTTCACCTGTTAAAATATCACCGACTCTGTCTTCGTACTTTTTGAAAACATTGTCTTTCTCGAGCTCCAAAACTTTAGAAATTAAATTTTGCCTTAAGGCCAAAACAGCCCTTCTTCCAAAATCATTGAGCTTAACCTCTTCTGAAACCTCTTCGCCAACTTCAAAGTCAGGCTCAATCTTAATGGCATCTGAAAGAGCAATCTGGCTATTGTCATCTTCTACCTCCCCATCTTCAACAATTTCTCTGTTTCTCCACACTTCGAGGTCTCCTTTATCTATATTTAAAATGATATCGAAGTTTTCATCTGAACCATATTTTTTAATGATCATGTTTCGAAACACTGTTTCTAGAATGTTCATCATTGTTGGTCTATCTATGTCTTTAAACTCCTTAAACTCTGCAAATGACTCTGTTAAATTAATCTTATCCATTTTTCTTATTTGAAAGATATTACCACTTTAGTTTCTTTTATTTCATTCATTGGAAGAGTAAGTTCTTCCACTATAATTTGCTTTTTCTTTTTTCCGTCTATTCGTTCCTTACGTGTTTGTTCAATTCTTACTTCATCTTCATTTGCAAACAACAATTTGCCCGTCAATTTCTCCCCACTCATTTTTTTTACCGAGACATTTCTCCCCAGATACCTTTGATACTGTCTTAGAATCTTAAAAGGCTGATCCATTCCGGCTGAACTCACCGTTAACTCAAAGTCTTCCGATTCACGATCTAAACTCCCTTCAATATGTCTGCTTATAGCAACGCAATCAGTAATACTAACGCCTTTATCTCCATCAATTTCCACTCTAATTAAATTAGATGTGCTCACGCTAATATCGACTATAAAATAGGGCATCTGCTCTATCTTTTCTTCTACCAAACTTGTAATTAGCGCTTTTGAAATCATAAAAAATTCGATCTATAAAAAGAGGGGACTTTTTGTCCCCTCTATAATTCCATCGTATTTCGACGCAAAAGTACTAATAAATATTCAACCGATTACAGTTTTACACTTATTCCAAAAGAAAGAGTAAGTGTGCTTATTTTCTGCTCAAATGCATACGTTTCTTGAAATATTTGATTCCCATTAAAATCTACTCTGAACGAAACATCTTCCACAGCAGCCTCGGTTTGAAAATAGTCAGCTCCGATTAGTACATCTATATCATCAGCTAGAGGGATCATAAAATCTCCACCAACGGCCAATGCAAAATTTGACCCTGATCCTGTTGATTGCATCTGCCTTTCTACGTCTATTCCATTTGTAACCGTAACCGTATATTGAGGACTTATAACAGTAGATAAGCCTATCTTAAACCTAGGAGCAAAATTAATCTCTTCATCAACAGGAATGATAATCCCCATGCCAGCCATCATGTTAATGGAAATCCAATTACTTGATGTCATGCTGACATCAAGGTATGAAGGAATATTGGCTCTATAAAAACCAAGAATTCTATCCTCATCAATTGGATTAGACTGAAAGCCTAATTCAGCGATTATAAAAGTCTTTGAACTGATCAAATGATTAATTCCAACACATATACCAAATCCCGGCTTTGCTATCCCTGAGTTTTCATCTTCAAGGTTATCGTCTTCAAACTCACCATTTGGCATGACGTATCCAAGCCTTCCAAAAAAACTTGTTTTTTCTTGGTAAGTCTGACTTATTGGCTCTTCAAATGCTTGAGAAAAGCCACTCTCTGATAGCACAACGATCAACAAAAGGAGAAATACTATTCTGAACTTAGTCAATCTGTTGTCCATCTTTATACTTTAACTTCTTAAGCAATTCTCCTTCTTTTTTCCCATAAAACAAAGCGATGCCATGCAATAAACCATCTTTATACTGCTTTTCACTTTGAAGTGTGCCTATTTCATACCAAGCACTGATCTTACCTTCATATCTCCCTGCTAAATAATTTGCTTGCATCATTAACTGTCCGGTATCGTAATAGTATTCCCATTGCCCTTCTTGTTTACCTTCTTTGAGTGAACCTGAATCTCTTAATTGACCATTCGTATACCAGCTTTGCCTCAACCCATTTAATACTCCCTCTTCGTATGTTTCCATTAGTTCTTTAGCTCCATTCTGATTATAATATATCCATGTTCCGGTTTTCAGGCTTTGATCATACTCTCCCTCATATCTCAATTGCCCAGAAGGATACCATCCATTCCATTTACCAAGCATCAAGCCATTAGAATAATGTCCTTGATCCTGAATATTCTTATCTGAATAATAAGTCGTCCACTCGCCTTCTTCTAATCCCTCTTTAAAGTGCCCTTCAATTATTAAGTTCCCGTTTTCATGCCATGTTTTCCAAATCCCATCTTTCTTATCATTCAAAAAAGCGCCTTGCTTCCACTTACTACCATCCTTATAAAAATAGCTCCAAACTCCTACACGCTGATTTTCCTGAAACTGTCCTTTCGATAAAAGTGTCCCACTTTTGATATAGTTATATATCCATTCCCCATTCTGATCACCTTTCAAAAATTGGCCTTTCATTTCCATTTTACCGTCTTCAAAGTAAAACGACCACTCACCGCTTTTTTTATCATTTAGATATTGGCCAACCTCGGCAAGCTGCCCATCAGAATACCATTTTTTGGAAGGCCCTTCAAGTTTTCCTATCCGAAAGTGTTCTTCTTTAATTTTTTGTCCATTTTCCTGATAATGCTCCCATTTACCGTTTTTTCTTCCTTCTAAAAAAGAACCTTTAAAGGCCAATTGACCATTGGCATAGTATTTTTGCCATATTCCGTCAGCTATCCCTTTTTTGTACTCTTCTTGAAATTTTTCACCTAAGACAGTCAATCCGGTGACAGTGCCATTTTTTAACCCCTCAAGCAAGTGATACTCTATTTTTATGCTTCCATCTTGATAATACTCAATCACTTTTCCTGAGCCATTAATGACCTGTGAGTGTCCCTTCTTATCAAAAAAGCTCAATATACGTTCTTGCTCATTCTTGTATTCCCTTTCAGACTCTAATTGCCCATTCTTATGCCATGTTTTCCAAACTCCAACCCGAACATCATTTTCATAAGCACCCCTCATTTTCTTTTCCCCGCTTTGATAATACTGCGTCCAAACACTATCTTTATAACCCTTATCATAATGTCCAAGAAGTTCTACCTTACCATCTAAGAAGTAGGCTTTAAACACCCCATCTCTTTTTGATTGTTCAAACTGACCCTCTTCAATCAGTTTTCCTTCTTCGCTATAGGTTTTAAAAGGGCCTTGAAAATCACCGAACTGGTATGTAATCTCTTGAACAAGGATACCATTCCGATTATAAAATTTCCACAGCCCATCTTCAATACCACCCTGTACCAGCTTTCCCTCGGCTTTTATTTTTCCGTTTGGCCATTTATACTGAGTATTTTGAGCGATGCTTACACTCAAAATAGCCATTAGAACAATTGAAACTGTAACTCTCATAGTAAAATTAAGTTCAGCAAAATTAACTCATTCACCAACAATGAGAAATGTTATGACAACCACTTATAAACAAAGTATATAGGATTAATCTAATTTCTTTTATTTTTACTTGATGGCTAAAACTCCATTAATCATTGCACATAGAGGTGCTTCAGGTATCGCTCCTGAAAATACTTTAGCTGCATTTGCAAAGGCCATAGAAATTGGTGTGGATCGCATTGAAATGGATTTACGACAAACCATTGATGGTGAAGTTGTCATTATTCACGACAAAACATTAAAGCGAACCACAAATGGTTGGGGAAGTGTAAGAAAGTCTAGTCTTAGGAAGATAAAGCGTTACAGTGCTGGATCATGGTTTCACCATTCTTACAGTAGTGAAAAAATACCAACACTCGATGAGGTTTTGGATTTAGTTAACGGTCAAGTCGATTTACTACTGGAAGTTAAAAACGGGAGTCCGTATCATCACAAGATTGAGGCAAATATTACAGATATCATTAAAAAGCATAATGCGAAAAACTGGTGTATTGTGCAATCTTTTGATGATCGAGTACTAAATAATTTCAGAAAGTTACCGCAGCTGGAAAGTGAAGTTCAAAAACTTTTTGCATCGATTATTCCTGTAGCACCATTTTATGGTGGTAGTCGGTTCAGTTTCAAACGTGTCAAATCCTATGAGTTTGCTGAAGAAATCAACATCAATTATAAATACGTTAATGCAAGAGTTGTCAATAAAATTCACCAACTCAATAAGAAGGTTAATGTTTGGACAGTTAATCAACCAACAAATTTCAAAAAGTACATCAATATGGGGGTTGATGGGATTATAACAGATAATCCCCATCTACTTAAGCAAGTCCTTTAAACAACTTAATAGCTCTATTTGTCGTTTTATAAATAATTTGATGTAATAATTAACTGTAGTTTCGTATTTCCAATATGCGTATAATTCTATTATTTATTCAATTTTTAGGTCTCTTTTCTCTTTGTGGTCAAGATAAATGGGTTAATTACACCAAAAGTGATGGATTGGCATCCAATCTCGTAAATGATGTGCTCATTGAAAACCAATCAAAAATATGGGTAGCGACCGATAGTGGAATTAGCCTAATCTTTGGACAATCTATTCAAACCTACAATTCTTCAAATAGTAATTTAAATTCTGACCGAGTAAAGAATTTAATGTTTTTTAATGGAAGTGTTTATCTAAGAACCGATTCAGGGCTTTCATATTTTGATGGGCGAAGATTTACCAATTATACCACTTCTAACGGCTTACTTTCTATTGATATAAAAGGCATGGATACAGACCGCCTAGGCAATATGTGGTTGGCTAGTCCACAAGGAGTAACCCGATTTGATGGTGTCCAGTTCTTTCACGATACAGGTCGCTTTGCTCAAAGTATAGCCGTAGACACAAATAATAATGTTTACATTCAAAAATATACAGCCATATTCAACCTTCCATTTGGTCCTCCAAGTTGTGAAATTTTTGATGGTAACTCTTGGTTTGTCCCTACACCCAACTTTAATTATGCCATTTCGAGTTCTAAATTCAAACGAACAAGAAGCGGATCTCTTATTATTGTTGGTCGCTCCGATGACTTTTATGCAGAGGTTACATATCCGCTTAATTTATCGCAAAAGTTTGTTTATGATGATAATGGGAACCCTATTGATGATTTTCACGAGGTTGAAATTGACAAACAATTGAATGAATGGATTGGCAGATCAAGTCTACTTCCTGTTAATTTTTATAAAGGACAAGGCAGCAATTTTAAAGGTTTTGTTTTCGATCAAGTAAGCACTGACATTGTAGCTATTGATGCTAAGGACGGATTTATTGTTTGCGGAACAAATCGGGGCATTTTCATCAATAGTAATACCATTTCACCATCTTCTCCCTCTATAGGTATAGATACAAACAAGATAAATACTTCGATCAATATCTATGGTCCTCTTTTTAATGACATTCTAACTTCTTCATCACATTTTGAGTATCCAAAAGGAAGCGGCATTCAAGCTATTTTTAATGCCCGATTAATTGTAGCGGCTAAACAAACCACAGACACTAGCTTTTATGTGCATCCAATAGACCCTAATGCTAATTCTATGGAGCCCGGTCCAATTGGAGGAAGTGCTTATCACTCCAATTATCTATTTAAGTTTACGTCACAAGAAATTGCAAATCATATTGCCAATTATGGTCGGCCAGGATATACATTAGATAATAAGATTTCTAGCTGGCCTGCAATTGGAGACACCACACGTGGTGAGCCTTTTGACCTTTTGCCATTTGTAGATGTCAATAATAATCAATGCTATGACCCTATAAATGGAGATTACCCTGCTATTATGGGTGATGAAGCGATTTATTGGATTAACCATCCGGATAATAACCCAAAATCATTAGAGTTTCAGGGTATGCTCTATGCCTATTCCTCTCCTAATCTTGCATTAGACCAGTCTGTCTATTTGAGATATACCGTTATCAACCGCTCAAACACCTTAATAGACTCGATAAAACTTGGATTATTTATTAATGGAGACTTGGGTAACCCTGGTGATGATTATGTCGGATGTGATACTATTAATAACATTGTCTATTTTTATAATGGAGACTCTTTTGATGATAGCTATGCCAACCCCTTTGCAAATATCAACGGTTATGGGACAAACATTCCAACCCTAGGCATAAAGTTTATAAGCGACTCTCTTGATTCTCATGTTTCAATCGGTTCCGGTAATGCAGTAAACGGAACTCCAACAAGTTCCTCCGATTGGTTCAACTTATTAAATGCAAAATGGCATGACGGAACCACTATTAAGTATGGAGGTGATGGCTTAAGTTCATCCGGAACATCAAACGCGGTGACAAAGTTTATGTACACGGGAGATCCTTTTTTTCGATCTGGATGGAGCGAACTGTTCCCGGGTGGGACACAAGGCTCTCATTTGCCTGGAGAAAGAAAGTCTGTTTCCAGTATTCCCTATTTCTCTCTTCTTCCCGGAGAGCATAAAACAATAGACATGGTTATTGGTTTCGGAAACTCCGGATCTACTTTAATCGGAGGTACAATCTCTAGCATGACTTCTTATCTCAATACAGCAGCTACCCACTTTGCCAATCAATCCCTGGCTAATGTTACTTATGCCAAATTTGCAAATTGTACTGTAACCAGTCTTACTGAAGACAATAAAGATCATAATGCCATCGCCATCTATCCTAACCCAAATCAAGGCACTTTTAAACTTTTCAGTGCTACCAAAATGGAACAGGTCCAAATTTTCAATCTAAAAGGTCAAGTTGTTTTTGACCAAAGCAGAGAAGGTCTCTATGAAACAAATGTTGAATTAGATTCTAAACTTGAAAATGGTCTTTATTTTCTAAGAATAAGAAACGTAAAGGGCATCTGGAAAACAAAGAAGTTAGTCATTAACTAATTTACTTCCCAAAGCAGCAATTTTAAACATTGATTGGTCTTAATAAAAAAAGACCATGAAGAATCAATTCGCACTCACATTTTTAATTTGTACTTGTTTCATCTTAAACGCACAACCCAGATTTGAGTATTTTGCTTTTCAAAATAAACTATCGTCGAATGTTATTCAAGACATATTAATTGAAGATAGGAATAAGGTATGGATTGCGACGAATACCGGATTAAAATTGTTCAATGGGGATAGTTTCATCAATTATGACATTCACACTAGCAGTTTACCTGATGATAACATTCGTGATCTTGAGTTTATCAACAATGTACTTTACTTCATTACCGATTCCGGTCTAACCAGATTCGATGGTAATCAATTTATTCATTACACCTCTTCAAATGGATTACTAAACAATCAATTAGAAGCAATAACATCTGACCAGTCGGGCCATTTATGGATCGCCTCTTTAGATGGTATTTCTAAATTCGATGGCACTAGTTTCTTTCACGACACAACAAGAATAGCCTATGACATAGTTGCCGACACCAATGGGTTCATCTATGTAATGCCTGATACCATTATCATTGATGCCCCTGCTTTTCAAAAATTCGAATATTTTAATGGTAGTTCTTGGAATAAAATAACTCAGGCAAACACCAGATACGTGTTTTTTAAGCCCAAGTTCAAACGCACGCGTAACAATGGAATCATTGTATTAGCCCCTCAAAATCAATATTTCGAACTAAGTGCTTTACATGGCTTAAAAAGAATAACAGCAATTGATGAATATACCAATCAAGAAATTCATTTCATTAAAGACATCGAAGTAGAACCAAACGGAACGAAATGGCTCGGGAAGAATTTTAATGAGTATTTTGCTTTGTATAGGGGGCAAGACAGCCTTTTTGATGGTTTTCAAATTCGCCCCCTAAGTCAATCCTTTAGTAATATAGATGTACATGACGGAGTAGTCGTTGCAGGAGATCAAAAAGGCATTTATGTTTCTAACAGCTGGATAGAGCCCATGAAAAAAGAAGAAGAGATTTCCATCAACTCTATCAATGCCAGAGTTAATATTAATGGTCCTTTATTTAACGATTTTGGTGAAAGACGTCCGGGCTTTGAATTTCCTAAAGGTAGCGGGAACAATGGCATCTATGCAGCAGGCTTTGTCTTAGCTGCTCGACACCGCAGTCAATTGAACACCATAGTTAACGTCAATACGTACATGTCAAACTTAATTGAAGGGCCTATTGGTGACCTTAACACCGGAAGGAACTATATTGTTAAAGTCAGTAAAAATGATATTATCAAACATCAAAATCAGTTTACCAGTCCAAACTATCAAATGCCAGAAAGCATCAGAGATTGGCCTGCCAATGGAGATACCAGTTTTAATCAGGCAATTGATTTAGCGCCTTATTTTGATGTGAATGGGAATGGTTGTTATGAACCACATAAAGGTGACTATCCAGCCATTTTAGGAGATGAAGCCGTCTATTGGATCAATCACCCCGAGGACTCTAGCTTAAAGTTAGAGTACCATTACATGCTCTATGGTTACAGTGACAGTACAACTGATGCATTGAATCAATCCCTATTTCTAAAATATACCATTGTGAATCGCTCTCAACTTGCCTTTGATTCGATTAAAGTTGGGTTTTATACTGATTTTGATCTTGGCAATTCTGCAGACGATTATGTTGGTTGTGATAGCCTTCATAATATTGCTTATGCATACAATGGGGATGCATTTGATGATGGTGTAAGAGGACAACCGGGCTATGGAATAAATCCACCAAGTCTAGGGGTTAAGTACCTAAGTGACTCGATGATGACTCATCTCTATTACAATATTGGTAGTGGGCAAAATGGCGATCCTTCTCTTCCTGTGCATTGGTACAATTATTTACATGCCATGGATCAAAATGGCAAACGCATAAACTACCCCGGAACGAATATTCCAACTAGTTATTATCTTTCGGGACATCCTCTTCTTCCTGGCACATGGTCAGAACTGGATACAAGCAAAGGACAAAACGCAAATCCACCGGGTGATCGAAGATCATTATCCAGTATTCGCTCTTTTTCTTTAGAGGCTGGTGAGCGAAGGTCAATCGATTTGGTGATAGGTTATGATAAAGAAGATACGATAGGTCCAATAGGAAACAACATTAATGCGATGGTTAAACTACTCAATTCTGCCGGTTCGCATTGGGAAACATTTAACTACTCAGGGTTTCAATACAGTGATGATGGTAATTGTGATGTGGTCTCTATCGCAGAACTTAAAACGGGAAAGGATCACTTGAGTGTTTATCCCAATCCAAATGATGGTTTATTTAAAATTCAATCGACAGAGAAAATCGATCAGATTGTTGTGTTTGATGTGAGAGGAAAAATGGTGTTTGAAAAGCAAGGTTTAAATCACTCTACTTTTGATATTAACCTTAAAGAAAAATTACCTTCCGGTCTATATATTGTAAGAGTCAAAAACTCAAATCAGCACTGGCTTTCAAAAAAGGTAGTTGTCGAGTAACGGATTGGAGCCATTGTTCTTCTATTTCTGAATTTTCTTTCCAATAATGGCTAAAATGATTCCGCCAATAAAAGTGCCGATCTTAAAGTTAAAGCCTTTCGAAAAAGAAAAATTGCCATCATTGACACTCATGTGGAAATGTATACCGCTTACCACAGCATATATCGCAATGATGATTCCGACAATAAATAGTAATCGCCCTATTGTCATTTGATTAATTTTTGATCTAAGATAGCAAATTGTGGTAATATCTTAAACTCCATTAAAGCCATAGTAATGACTAACATGTATTCGATGGCGATAAATAAATAATTTTCTGACACGATTGTTTCATGATAAGCTGAATAGCTTAGTATACATAGAAATGACCACAAGACCACATATCGATAGGAAGTGAACAAAGAAACCACCAAAGGAATAATAATATACCATGGATGAACAATGGAGGCAAAGAGATAATAGATGGAATAGGCGAACAAGGCCTTCTTTAATAATTCTTTCCATGAGTCTATAGATTGCCACAGCATGATGACTAGCATGAGCAATAAAGCCAGCTTGGGTAGAACACTTCCTAATAGTTCAATCATATTGTACCCATAGATTTGATAACCCATCCACCTCAGCACATAATACAAGCTGGCATTAAATTCAAAGCTCTTGAAGTACAAGTTAAATGAATCGAAAAAATGTTCAATTGTTAGCACATCCAAAAGTGGCAACCAAAGCAAAGTAAAAGTAGCTCCTGCTATTAAGTAAATCTTTATTGCTTCTTTCCATTTATACTTTCTTAAAAAAAGCGGAAACAGGATAAGAGGTAAAAGTTTAACTGCCGCCGAAAACCCTAATAAAATAGCCCCTCTATTCGTTTTTGAATTGGTGAAAGCATATACTCCTGCTATTAGGAAAAAAAGCATTAGCCCCTCAAAGTGAAGATTTCCAGTCAACTCTATAATTACCAAAGGATTCAAGATATACCAAAGGCTGTTCTTTTGATTAATATTGAGCTTTTTTAGAAGCTTTGGTAGCAAGAAGATCATGCCAATTTCGGCGAGTATAAGAGGGACTCTAATGGCAATAATGGAAGGTAGTATGCCGAAGGGTAAAAACCAGGCTCCAAAACTATACAATACCTGAGAGATGGGAGGATATATGGAATAATAGTTAGGGCTATTCATTCCATGTAACAAGTCTGATTTCAATGGGAAATCTATATCTATATCTGTTGGTAAATAATGAAAAGGATTTATTCCATTAATTACTAAACTACCATCCCATAGAAATCTAAAATAATCATCTGACAACATTGGAATAGTAAACAAGTAAACCAAACGAAAAGCAAGTGCCAGAAACTGTATGGTTCTTAATTGAGCATTTGACTTAAGAATAAAGAAAAGCCCAAGAAGAGCCGTAGCAAAGGAAGAAACCAAGGCTAAAAAATTATGCCTTTCCAATACATAAGCTATATAAGTGTAGGCAAGAAGACTAAGTAGAACACCAACAATCAGCGAACTCCACTTTAGAGTTTTCATTCTAGTTGCGCTTTAATGGCATGAGATATGGCACTCAGTGGAACATAAAGAAATCCAAAAAACAACATAATATGGAAAGGCATCAAGCCAAAATCATTCATTCTAAATCCATAAATGGCTGCAAACAAAAAATATAATGCTAAGAACAACTCAATAAAAGTCAGAGGGTTCAAGCTTTTTTTCAAATAGGCATTTTTAGTCCATGATTTCTTCTTATCATCGTCTAAATTGAATTTCGGCGTTCTAATGAATGGTGATTTTTTACCTATATAACCTTCTGCCACTGCTATTGCATTGTGCAATGACAAACCCATTGAAACGGATAAAAAGAGAGGGAAATAAACAATAAACTTTAATATCGTTTTTATAGAACTGTCTTTAGCCTCTCTAAGAGAAGTCCAATAAAATAAAGCCAATATTGGTAAACAGAGAATAAAAACACTGGCCATCTTAAATAATAATTGATATTCAAAAGCACTGTGCTTAATATACAACAAGGGAAGACTCAATGTGGAAATCAGCACAATACAAATAAAGATACCTGAATTCATCAAGTGAAACAAAGCATTCATTTTTGTTGCAAAGGATAAATTTTTAGCTTTCAAGACTTTCATCAAGTTCTTTCTTGTGCACTCAGCGGCCCCTTTATTCCATCGAAATTGTTGTGTCTTTAAGGCATTCATTTCTGCGGGCAACTCTGCAGGTGCATTGACCTCTTCAAGAAATTTAAACTTCCAACCTTTTAATTGAGCACGGTAGCTAAGATCTAAATCCTCTGTCAGTGTATCGGATTGCCAACCTCCCGCCTCTATAATTACAGACTTTCTCCATATTCCGGCTGTTCCGTTAAAATTCATGAAGTGCCCTCCGGCATTTCGCCCTCCCTGCTCAACAGAAAAATGCGCATCCAAACCAAAGGCTTGTAGTTTTGTCAGCAATGAATAATTCTCATTAAGGTGTTTCCATTTCGTTTGTACCATGCCTATTGTGGGGTCTTCTAACTCAATAATACTACGTTTCAAGAAATCAGAATGGGGAAGAAAATCAGCATCAAAAATAGCAATGAACTCTCCTTTTGCTTTTTCTAATCCAAAGGCTAAAGCGCCTGCTTTAAAGCCTTTTCGATTTTCACGTCGCACGTGCTCAATCGAGTAGCCCAAATCCTTCCAATACTCAACTCTATTGTGAACAATAGTAAGCGTTTCATCTGTAGAATCATCAAGCACTTGTATTTCAAATCTGTCTTTCGGGTAATCCTGATTGGCTATAGCATCAATTAATCGCTCAACTACATATTTCTCATTGTAAAGTGGTAGCTGTATGGTAATAGAGGGCTGAAAGGCAGATTGCCCTTCTTCCTTTAATCTCAAACGCTGTATAGCCTTGTACTTTTTATACTTAAATACCAGCTGAAGCTGAACAAGACTGTAGCAAAAGATAAAAAAAAGCGCGAAACCATAGACAAACAAAACAACCCATTCCATCATTATTTCAAATGTATTTAAATATTGTTGTGATGATTTTATAACCTGCTAAAACGGTTCCTTTAACTGTACCTGATATTTTGGAAAATCCAATTCTATTTCTGTAATTGACCGGAACTTCTGTATATGCAATCTTCTGCTTTGCCGCCTTCACTTGCATTTCAACGGTCCATCCATAAGTTTGATCCTGCATCTTCATTGCCTTTAACGTCTCAAAATCAATAGCACGAAAAGGCCCTAAATCCGAAAATGATTGCTTATAAATTAATTTTATCATTGAGGTTGCAAGCCAGTTACCAACTATCTGAGGTAGTGTCATCGAACCGGATTCCCTTTCTCCTAAAGCTCTTGAACCGATGACCAACTTTTTGCCTTGTGTCAAAATGGGTTCTATTAATACAGCCATTTCTTCAGGATAGTCCGAATAATCGGCATCAATAAAGACAACTATATCTGTATCTGAATTTCTATTCTCTATTAAGTAATCTATTCCTTTCAAACAGGCTCTACCATAACCTTTAACCGACTCAAACAAAACCTTAGCTCCAGCCCTTTCTGCTTCTTCAGAAGTTTTATCTGTTGAGTTATTGTTAATCACAATCACCTCATCAACTATCCCCTGAGGAATGTCGTTGATCACTTTCCCTACTGCATTTTCTTCATTAAAAGCAGGAATGAGAACAACTACTTTCTTTTCCACTAGAAGTTTAATTTAATCCCATCATTACCCAATGTAATTGGATCTGAAGAATAACGAGTAGCTCCGGTATCATTGCCATTTTCTAGTTTAAGCACGCCCCTAGGACATACTGCCGAACAAATGCCGCAGCCTACACATGAAGAGCGGACAATGTTTTGCCCCTTTTGTGCATAGGACTTAACGTCTATTCCCATCTCACAGTAGGTGGAACAATTCCCGCATGAAATACATTGTCCTCCATTGGTTGTTATTCTAAATTTGGAAAAGAAGCGTTGTTGCATTCCTAAAATAGCAGCCATGGGACAACCGAAACGACACCATACGCGATTTCCCAAAATAGGATAAAAGCCCGTCCCTATAACTCCACTAAAAATAGCCCCTATCAAAAACCCATAGGTACTTCTTAAGGTCTCTGCTTCAAATAGAAAAACATGCTGGTTTCCACTAAAAAAATGGATCATTAACAAAGTAAGAATAATAACCAAATAGCCGATTGCTCCTATTTGAGCATCTTTTTTCAATTCTTCCTTTTTATAAACCCAAATCAATGCAAAGAGAAGTGTAAGACCTGAACCGACAAGAGTTAAAAACAAATCTTTAGTCAACCAATACTTGTTTGAATCATAACCTAAATAGGTTGAAACTACCGCTGTAGTCACCACTACAACAAAAACCAAAACACTGTGAATCACCCATCTCTCCACTTTCCAGGCGAAAGTGCTTTTATCGGACAACTGACGGAAGGCATCACCAGCAGTTTCTGCCAATCCCCCACAACCGCAAACCCATGAACAATACCAGCGTTTGCCATACTTATAGGTTAAAATAGGTGTAATGACGAATATGGAAGCAACTCCAAATAGCAAAATGGCCAATCCAATATCTCCCGCAGAAATAAGGGCATCAACCCGGTATTGCTCAAAATTGTAATAATTAAGCGGCCATACATTCTTCAGATCATAATAAGGAAGGTAGAAATGGTCACCATTCAACCTTGCCATCAATTCCGGAATGATGAAAGCAAAAGCAGTTTGGAAGAACATGACGCTAAGTGTTCTTATTTTTTCATAACGGTTATGGCGATATTTCCACATGAACTTAATACCAAAAGCTAAAATGGCCACTGTATATAGTGTTCCATACACAAACCACTCGCTTGCAGGGTTGCCACTTAAAGCTTTACTCAATGGATCGAATAAAGCCACCAAGCCCGTATTTATCCCATCTGTTCCCTTACCTAAGGTCTCCGGGAAAAAGTAAAGTAATATGTAAAAAGCAGTTAGAACCAAACCGGCTATCCATGCTAAAAAGCCCCTACTACTTATGGAGTAAAACCAAACTTTGTCATTCTTGATGCCTTCTTGCTTATGTGCATATAAGCCCTTAGAAAATAAGACAATCCCTGAAAATATGGCAAGTAACGCAACAGCAAGCCATAGACTGTGATTCTCGAGGGAAGAAGCAGCAGCTTGAATGAACAAAATGGAGATGCCAAATACCCCAGTTATGCTTCCTGCCTTTTGCCAAGAATTAGTCTCCGCCTCAGGCCCTTGAACCAATGCCATATTTTTCTGAACTTCACTCATGAGTGTATTATTTGTTGGAGTTGATTTGACATGACTTGAGCTGCCTTTTCAAGATGATTTTCAAAAAACTCCGGATCGAAAGAGGCTTCAGGAAGTCGTGCTAAAACATGATCTATAGCTATTTGATCTGACAACCATCTGTCCATCACTTCATGTCTGGCACGAATGCCGAACAGGTTGATGCCCAGAAAAGACTTGGATTCATTATCATAAACCAATTTTACACATTTGGTTCCATCCTTGTGTTCCCAGTACAATGTGGATTCATTCTCTTTCGCTTTAGCCCATACCCATCCATAGGTCTGATATTCAATATCAAAAAATTTGGCAGAGTTAAACCATACTCCGGGCCGATAGGCTGTTCTATCTCCGCAGATGGTTTGCGCAACTGTTTCGCCCATCATCTTACCCGTATACCAAACCTGTTCTATATTTCTCCTTCCGGTCGGATGTGTTTCAAACTCTGCACAATCACCTATGGCATATACATCTTTAATGTTCGTTTCCAAATATTCGTTGACAATCACTCCGCGATTGACCTTTAAGTCGCTTGAGCTCAAAAATTGAACATTTGGACTTACCCCGGCCGTTAAACCGACAAACTGACAAGCAATAACTTCTCCTGACTTTGTGCGAATCGCTTTGACACGTCCCTGTTCACTTGGAATAACTTCATCTAATTCTGTTTCAAACCTTAAATCAACATGATGAGATTTGATGTGTCTGGAAATCAACTGCCCTTCTTCTTCAGGTAATACACTTCCCCAGAAACGTTTTTCTCTCACTAAAAATGTAACAGCTATTCCTCTTGAAAGTAACATCTCAGCCATTTCTACACCTATCAATCCCCCCCCAACGATTACTGCTCTGCTTATATTTTTAGTGTTCTCCTCCATGAGTTCAAGGTCTTGCCAAGAATAGAGTCCCTGAACACCGTCTAAATCCTGCCCTTTCCATCCAAATTTATTAGGCTTTGAGCCACAGGCAATGATTAGATTGTCAAAACTAAAATCTCCTTCTTCTTTAAGTTTTAGTTGTTTCTTCTCACAATCGACAGCATCTACATGTGCTTTTTTCAAATCTATCTTATTCTTCTTCCAGAATCCATCTTCATATGGTTTTATATTCTCAAACTGCATGTGCCCCATGTATACATACATTAGAGCTGTTCTGGAAAAAAAATAATCTGTTTCTGATGAGATGATTGTAATTCTATTGTCTGATTGTTTTCTGATATGTCGAGCAGCAGTAACGCCTGATATTCCGTTTCCTATAATAACTGTGTGCGCCATCAACGGCAAATTAAATTGAAAAGTGTAAAATTGTTTGTCTAAGATAGGACAATGAAATTCTTCTTCAAAATTAATTTGGTTTGTTTCAAAAGCTTGTAAAAAGACATTATTATCTCATACTCTTAATCGTCACCGTAGGGTGCTTTGCGGTCTATTACAATAGCCTAAACTTTGAGTTTCTGATCAATTTTGATGATGATCTGATTGTTTTAAACAGAACTGAACTAAAAGACTTCAACGCAGAAAATCTTGAGTATATCTTTACTCACACTAATAATGGGTCTTATCATCCGATTACCTCTTTAAGCTGGATGATTGAACAGTCAATTTATGGCTTAAATGCCAGGAACTTTCACTTGACAAATCTTCTGATCCATCTTATGAATGGATGGTTGCTGTTTTTCTTTCTGTCTAAGTTAAAGCTAGAGCCACTGACTTGTTTAATTGCAGCAGGACTGTTTTTAATTCATCCCATGCATGTCGAAAATGTTGTTTGGGTTTCTTCCAGAAAAGACAGTTTATTTCTGCTTTTCGGATTACTATCTCTTATTTCATCTGTAAACCATTCCAATAAGAACAGCATAAAGGGTTACGCTCTTATGCTACTCTTTTTTACGCTGTCTTTATTGAGTAACAGCAATGCCATTGTTTTACCCATTTTGTTTTTTCTTATTGATTGGTTACAAAAGGGTTTGAGCGTTAAGAAACAGATAAAACACTATGCTCCGTTGTTGCTTTTGAGTGTTGTTTTTGTATTCATAAAGATTAACCTTCAAAAGGACGCACAATATATATCTGAGACAAACACCTCATATGAATTTCTGGAACGTGTTTTCCTTTTTGCATACAGCTATGGTTATTATTTGATCAAATTCATAGTTCCATTTAACCTATCGCCAAAGAACTTTTATCCTCAACTAGATGGAGGAAGTTTAAGGGCTATTTACTATGTTTTGGCTCTTGTTCCAATATTAATCGGGATTATAATTTACAGATACAAAAAACATCGAAAATTAATCTTTGCCATACTGTTTTTCAGCGTTTCTCTTCTCCCTGTATTAGAATTTATGCCAACGGGGAATGAAATTGTATTTAATAAGTATGCCTATCTCCCTTTTATTGGTTTATATTTTTTGGTCGCCAATTTGATTGATGGGAATCAATCAAAAATGATAAAGGTTCTTTGCATTGTCATCATTTTTGTTTTCGGTTTTTATAGCTATCAATATAAAAACATCTTCAAAAACAGTTTGGAAGTATGGAATGCTTCTATTGAGGGCACTCAAGAGAAAAGCCGTGGGAGAGCAATGGCAATCAATGAAAAAGCCCAGGTGCTTTTAAAAAAGGGTCAAACCGATGCCGCTTTTCAACAAATTAATATGGCTCTGAGCATTGAGCCTGAATTAATAAAGGGCTTGATTAATAGAGCTAAGATATATGAGGAGAAGAAGCAATTGGAAAAAGCTTTGAAAGATTTAACTAATGCCAAAAATAAAAATCCAAAATCTGAACAGGTTTTGAACATCCGTGGTGCATTGTTAGCCAAAATGGGGAAGTTGGAGGAATCTTATTCCGATCTTAGCAAAGCCATTGAACTCCAATCAGAAAGTGCTGAACTATACAATAACAGAGGCATCACTAACTCTATGCGTAAAAACTATTCAGAAGCCATAACCGACTTTGGTAAAGCCATACATCTCAGTCCTCAAAATGCTCAATTTTATTTAAATAGAGCCAATCTATTTTTTCAAATGGATAGTTTGGAAGATGCAAAAAGTGACCTTCTTTACCTTAAAAGTATCCAGCCTAAAAATTTCCCTATCAATTTTCAGTTAGGTCTTATCGCTCTTAAGCAAAACAGAAGAGATGAAGCCAAAAAGACTTTTGATACTTATGCCGGAGATCCTATACATGCTGCGCAAATTGCTGAGCGCTTAACACGTGAAGGCTATTGGCGCGAAAGTCTAGACTATTTTAAAATTGCCATCGGTAATGAGCAGGTCAGAGACAAAGCTTATTATCAACGATCTGAAACTTACATGAAACTTGGGGAATATCAAAATGCGATCGATGACTTGCTGGTTGTCATAGAACATTTGCCCGGACCTCCTTTATTTCATAGAATTGGAACCCTATATTTAAAGCTTAATGATATTGAAAATGCTTGTCATTTCTGGAAAGAAGCCCAATCTCGAAATTATAAAGAGGTAGAAGAGCTAATTGAAAAGTACTGCAATTAGAAGTTTAAAGAACTGGATAGCTTAAACACAAGATTGTCTTTCCATTCTTCATTAGCGTAAGCACCATATCGATAGTAAACGCCAACACCTAAAGAAAGCCAGTCAGCAAGATTGGTCAACTCCAAACCTGACTCAAAAAATCCAAGATTTGGCGTACTGAATTCAAAGTTTTGATGTTGATTTATTGCCCCTATGTCACCAATAGCAAAAGCACTCACAATAGAAATTTCCGGTTGAAACCAATTTGTTTTCATCAATAAACTTTCAAAACTATGTCTGAAAAACGCATTGAAATATCGATCGGCATAAAACTCGTTAGGTAAGGCCGTTTCAAAGCTAAATAAGGATGAAATTCTATATCTATCGTTATAGGTTCCTCTTGTTCTATAAAGCAACCCTATTGGAATTGGGTTATCGACCGCTCCCGCCGTAAACCTAAGCATCGTCTTTCCCAAATTTTTTATCGTAAAACGCTGATCAAGCTTTAAATCTATTTTAAGATAATCTAAATCCCCTTCCAGAACATTATCCAGACCCTTGGTAAGCTTAACAAAGAAAACAGGATACTTATTTGGTAATGGTTGTTTAACGTCAAACATCTCGACGTACTTTTCCCGAAATGCATAACGCGTTTCGATACCGGTTTCTACCACTCTATATTGCGAAAGTAATTCTCCCTCATTGCTTTCATTTCGAAAAACGTAGCTGTTTGTAATAACTCTATTTTGAGTGCTAGAAAATAGATTGAACTGAAAGTCTCGCATCGCTCTAAAAGATAGGTCAACCCTAAATTCTTCTACACTATCCATTTTATCAACATAAAACCGGCGAATGGACTCAGGGTTAAATCCATTTATTACTTCATTATTAAAGTATACCCCCCCGGACTGTGCAACATCTCTGCTATAAGAGGTTTTTAACTCAAACTCGCTTTTTTCAAATGGTAGAAATCTTGTATAATACCCCTGTTTCCAGGCTTTATCCTTAAACCCATATGCACCATAAGCTCCTAGTCTAAACCAGGGTAAGAATTTTTCATTGCTTTCTACACCCAAACCTAAACGAAACCCTTCATAACCATTAATCGTCATTAAATGCTTAAGTGGGATATCTACAAACTTAAATGGAATTGCACCGCGAAGCAGAGTTGGCAGTATAGCCAGCTTCCTATCTAAATTTTCTTCTTCGCCAATGCTATCAATAAAATGATATGTCCTCATTTCTTTTGCATCTAAAGGGTTTTGCCTTTTTGAATTCCAAAATGCTTCATCTTTTTTCCCGGCATTCGTACTCATTTTAAGTATTGTATTACCAATCTCTCGCTTTTCTAACTTCGCATCCAGACTGATGTCTGAAAGATAAGATCGACCAATACCAACCACCTCACAATCATTGACCTCTATATTCTTAAAGTAAATCAAAGTATTCAACTGAATGGGAAACCATTGCTTTGATTCTATAAATTCATAATTCTGACGAATCTTGACATGAAAGTCACTTGACTCAAATGGCTCTGCGATAAAATTCTGAACCGCATATTTGTTTGTATTAATCGATAAAAAGCCCTTCAAACCATCAAAGTTCTTTCCACTCTGAGGTTGAAAGTATATTCTGAAAATTGTGTCTTGCCGATCATATAAAGTATCTCGCAAGTCAAACAGGTACTTCGTTGTGCTACCCGCAGATATAGGGCTCAAATAAATTTCACCGAATAATTCAATGTAGTTTTTATAAAGCGAAAATGATTGTAATTGTGTTCCGATAAGACTAAACATCGGATTCTTCAAACCGGAAACACGAGACGCCACAATTTCCTCCTTAGAAAATTCCGGTGGAATATGATTTCGTTCTGAAACAGATTCCATGATGAATACATGCTGCTTATCAAAAAAACTCATCATCTCCTGTGTACTAGTATCCATTTTTGCAACCGAATCTGGATGTGTTGAAAGGGATGAATCAATGAGGCAAGTGAAAACCAATTTATTATACGATTCGTAAAAAAATGAAGTCGATAATTCTGGATTGTTTATCTTTTTATTGGCAATCGCCAAATTGATAATCCGATGAGCCGGATTCTCTCCGGGACGAATGATGACTTCTTCCAAACCAAACATTTTAGTGCGTAAAAGAATCACTTTTCGTTTCTGAACTTCCTCTATAGTTAATGTCAATGGTTCATATCCAACATATCTGAATGTAAGTGACTTGATGTTTGCATGTGGTAGGGTATAATGACCATCAATATCTGTACTAATGCCCTGATTGCCCTCATTGAAAAGGATATTCACAAATGCCAAAGGCTCATTTGAATTTTTATCCAGAACAGTCCCTGAGATTTGGTTTTGTGCATTGCCGGTAATGGCAAATAGGAATAAAAAGACAATTAAAAAGTAATATTTCGGTTTCATCTTGATGTGACGCTTAAACTTTAAATTTGTTACATGTCAATTGTGTTTTCTGATGCAAAACAGTTTCTTAAAAGATTATCCATTGCGAGGATTGCAAATATGCTCAAAGTTTATTGCAGTTATTTCCTCTCTCAGTGGTTAAATAAACCTCAACAATGGGGCAAGCCAATTGCGATTGCCATCGAACCCACTACTGCTTGTAACCTTGGTTGTCCTGAATGCCCTAGTGGATTGAAGCAATTTAGCCGACCAACAGGGAACTTACAGCAAGATCTGTTTAAGAAAACAATTGATCAAGTAGCAAAAGAAACAATGTATCTGACCTTTTATTTTCAAGGGGAACCTTATATCAACCCTAAGTTCTTAGATATGGTTTCATACGCCAATCAAAAAAATATATACACCACAACCTCAACAAATGCACATTTCTTAACAGAAGAAAATGCCAAAAAAACAGTTGAATCGGGATTGAGTCGATTAATCATTTCTATTGATGGAACAACTCAGGAAACTTATGAAAACTATAGGATTCATGGTCGGCTTGATAAAGTTTTGGAGGGCACAAAAAATATTGTAAAATGGAAAAGAGAGCTTAAATCATCTACCCCTCATGTTATTTTTCAATTCTTAGTCGTCAAACCGAATGAGCACCAAATAAATGATGTTTATCGTCTTGCCAAAGAATACGGAGTTGACGAAGTGAAACTAAAAACTGCTCAGGTTTACGATTATGAAAATGGAAATCCCCTCATTCCCGATAATGAAAAATATTCCCGCTATAAAAAGAATAGAGACGGCACTTATACTTTAAAAAATAATCTTGAAAATAAGTGTTGGAAATTATGGCATTCATGTGTAATTACCTGGGATGGGAAGATTATTCCCTGTTGTTTTGATAAAGATGCCAGTCAAAGGCTAGGAGATCTTAGTCAAGACAGCTTTGAAAACATTTGGTTTGGTGAACGATATCTTTCTTTCAGGAAGCAACTGTTTAAAGGAAGAAAAGAAATAGACATTTGTAAAAATTGTTCTGAAGGCACTAAAGTATGGGCCTAGACTATCATGTTTTTAAATTCTTCTTCACTTATCATTTGAATGCCTAATTTCTCTGCTTTTTCTTTTTTTGCAGGTCCCATCTTATCTCCTGCGATTAGATAATTGGTCTTACTCGATAGTGATCCTACATTTTTGCCTCCATGATCCTCAATTGTCCTTTTTAATTCATCGCGAGAAAACAATTGAAAAACACCTGAAACAACAAAACTTAAGCCTTCAAGCTTATTAGATTGAGAAGTATGCTCCTCCTCTATTTCCATTTGTAAACCAATTGCTTTAAGCTCTTGAACAAGCTTAGCGTTTTTTTCTTCTGAAAAAAAGTTGATGACACTCTCAGCTATCTTATCTCCAATTTCATCTACAGCAACCAATTCTTCAAAACTAGCTTGCTCTATGGCATCAATCGTTTTGAAATGCTTTGCTAGTTTTTTTGCAACAGTTGCACCTACATACCTTATGCCTATTGCAAAAAGCACCTTGGGAAACGGTACTTTCTTTGATTCTTCCAAACCGCTCAATAACTTGTTAACCGATTTCTCAGCCATTCTTTCCAATGGAAGAAGATCCTCCGACTTCAATCGATAAAGGTCAGCGACATCTCTGATTAATTCTGCTTCGAACAATTGCTCTATGGTTTCTTCTCCAAGTCCATCAATATCCATGGCCTTTCTAGATATAAAATGAACCATTCTACCCTTAATTTGAGGGGGGCAAGCCCAGATGTTAGGGCAATAATGTTGTGCCTCGCCTTCAATGCGAATGAGCTTTGTCGAGCATTCCGGGCAATGTGTGATGTAATCTAAAGGCTGAGCGTTTTCAGATCTAAGACCTAAATTTATTCCCACTACCTTCGGAATAATTTCTCCCCCTTTTTCAACTTGAACAAGGTCTCCTATTCTGATGTCCAGTTTTGCAATTTGATCAGCATTATGCAAAGAGGCTCTCTTGACGGTCGTTCCTGCTAAAAGCACAGGTTCCAGATTTGCAACCGGTGTGATGGCTCCAGTTCGACCAACTTGGTAAGAAATACTATTTAGTCTCGTTTCAGCTTGTTCTGTCTGATACTTATAGGCAATTGCCCAACGCGGATTTTTGGCAGTAAAACCCAGTTCATCTTGTACATCATAATCATTTACCTTGATGACAATACCATCAATCTCAAAGTCCAATTCATGACGATGTTGATCCCAATAATCAATAAACTGAAAGACGTCATCCATGTTATGGCACTCCTTTATTAAGTTCCGTTCTGTTGTAGGAACTTTAAAGCCCCATTTAGCTGCTTTCTCTATATTTTTTAAATGACTTCTAAAAGGAAGATCTTCTCCCAATATGTAATACAGATAACAATCTAATTGACGCTCAGCAACTATTTTGGAATCTTGCATTTTCAAGGTTCCCGATGCCGCATTTCTCGGGTTTGCCAAACGATCTTCTCCTTCTTTTTCTCTTTTCTCATTTAGTTCACTAAAGACAGAAAGTGGATAAAAGATTTCGCCTCGTATTTCAAAATTATCCGGATAATCTCCCTTTAAGACCAATGGAACAGATCGAATTGTCTTAACATTAGCAGTAATATCATCTCCCTTGGTACCATCTCCTCTCGTAACTGCTCTGTATAACTTTCCTGCCTTATATGAGATGCCTATTGCAACCCCATCGTATTTTAATTCACAGGTATAGGTCACCTTTTTTCCAATGCCCTTTTGAACTCTTTCATCAAATTCCAGTAACTCTTCTCTACTGTAACTATTTGCTAAAGAAAGCATTGGGTATTTATGCTCTATGGTCTCAAAATGTTTGGTCACCTCACCACCAACACGCTTTGTTGGGGAATGAGCATCAGCTAGATCAGGATACTTGTCTTCCAGACTTTGTAGCTCTTTTAAAAGCATATCAAACTCATAATCACTGATCGTTGGAGCATCTTCATTGTAATACCTGTAATTGTGCTCCCTGAGTTCTTCAGAAAGTTGTGCAATGCGTTCTTTTGGATTCATAGTCTTTGCGAATAGCCTTAAAATTAAATATTCGTTTGATTTAGGCTATTTTTAATCCATCAAATTTGGATGAAATTTACAGATCGATATACAAAGTTGTTTCAGTGGTTACTACCAAGTCCCTTTGCAATTGCACTAATATTGACCATTTTCACTTTCCTGATTGCCTTATTCTTTTCTAAGTCACCTGAAACTGATCATTCTAATTATATTTTAGATTTAGTTAATCATTGGCAAAGCGGACTTTGGAATAACGGACTTATGGTGTTTGCCATGCAGATGATGCTCATGCTGGTGCTTGGTCATGTTCTTGCTTTAAGCCAACCCATTAACGCCATCATTGACGTTTTCGTAAAACATGCAAATAACAGCGCAAAGGCGGCATTTCTTGTAAGTTTTTTAACCATAATGGTAGCCTATTTTAATTGGGGCCTGGGTTTAATTTTCGGAGCCATTTTTACCAGAAAAATAGGAGAGTATGCCCTAAAAAAAGGGATCTCAATCAATTATCCTCTTGTTGGTGCTGCTGGTTATGTTGGATTAATGGTTTGGCATGGAGGAATTAGCGGTTCTGCTCTGATTAAAGTGGCCGAAAAAGGACACTTAAAGTCAATAATGGCAGGCATTATAAGTGAAGACGCTATTTCTAGTTTACCAGAACAAATTGGCCTTAATGAAACTGTATTTTCTCCAATGAATCTTACAGTCTCTGTACTCATTCTAATTCTGGTTCCCACTTTCCTGTTCTATCTTGCTAAAAAGAGTCGATCGAACACCCTACCTGAAATTTCAATTTTATCTACTCATCTGAAATCTGATAAAACATGGACAGGGGCAGAAAAAATTGATCATCATTCCAGAATCGGAAGCTTAATGGGTCTGTTAATTCTGTTTAGTGCAATATATCTGGTTCTTCAAGAAGAGGAAATTTTGAACTTTCGATTCATTACTCCCAACTTGCTCAATTTGGTGCTTCTTGGAATGGGATTGTTATTGCATGGAAGCTTATCCAACTTTTTAACAGCAGTTGATCAAGCCATTTCCGGAGCCGCCGGAATATTGATTCAATTTCCACTCTATTTTGGAATTATGGGAATTATGAAGGGTTCAGGTATGGTTCAACTGCTTTCCGATTTTTTTGTCAGCATTTCAAATGAAACAAGCTTTCCAATTTTTACAATGTTAAGTGCAGGAATTGTCAACATCTTTGTACCAAGTGGCGGCGGACAATGGGCCGTTCAAGGACCAATCATCATTCAAGCTTGCCAAGATATAGGGGTTTCTTTGCCAAAAGCTATTTTAGCTCTTGCATATGGTGACCAACTGACCAATATGTTACAACCATTCTGGGCGCTTCCTTTACTTGGCATTACAGGACTAAAAGCAAAACAGATTTTACCTTATACGTTAATGACGATGTTGGTTGGTGGAATGCTATACCTATTCGTACTTCTTCTTTTTTAAAGATTTAAATTCTTAGCTCCTTTTGTATCAAAAGCATCTCTCAAGCCATTGCCAACCAAAACAAAAGAAAGTACTAGGAGGAAAATAGCAACACCGGGGATAATGGCCAGATAGGCATCTCCAGTAATGATATATCCTTTGTGTTCTGAAATCATTTTACCCCATGTGGCTTGTGGCGGTTGAGCTCCCAAACCTAAGAAACTAAGGCCGGCTTCAATTAAAATAGCAGCTGCAAAATTCGCCGCTGAAATAACGATAACAGGTCCGGTAACGTTAGGCAAAATGTGTTTAAAAATAACTCGAAAGTCCGTATAACCAAGAGATTGACCAGCTTCAACGAACTCTTTTTCTCTTATACTGATGATTTGACCTCGAACTACTCTGGCTACTTCAACCCACATGGTTAAACCTACTGCAACAAAGACTTGCCAAAAGCCTTTTCCTAGAGCCAGCGTGATTGCGATGACGAGCAATAAGGTCGGAATGGACCAGACCACATTTATAAACCACATAACAACCTCGTCTACCTTTCCTCTATAATACCCGGCTATTGAGCCCAAACTCATCCCTATAAGTAGAGAAATAAGAATGGATATTACCCCAACAGAGAAAGATATCCAGGTTCCAGCCATCAATCGACTTAACAAATCTCTACCGTAACGATCGGTTCCTAGAAGAAATCTCTTCTCCTTAATGTATTGACTTGCATTCTCAATTGTATACACTTGAATTTCTCCTTCGTTAGGTCGACTTCCTGTGTATTTTTCAACTTCTATTTCGTTCTGTGAAATCAATCTGTAATGATGAATTGGGATGAATGCTTCTGAGTGAGATTTACCAAACACCCACCATGAAAAAAAAGTCTCCTCATGCTCCGCAGGAAACTCAAGCACCTGACATTTGAAACCTGGCTTTTTTCTAGCTAACTCCAAGTGCTGTTGATTTGCCTTAGAGCTTTTGTCCGGTCTTATTATGGGACCAAGGATTGCAATAAATAAAAAGCATAAAATAATGAGCAATCCAATTAATGACAATCGATTAGAAATTAATTTATTCCAGGCTAAACGATTTGGAGATATGTTTTCTGAGGCATTCAATCTAAATTGTTCTTCCTTTCCACTGGGGTCGAATTATCAATGACAACAAAGCTATTACAATCATGTAGATGGGATAAATGACGGTCAAAATAATTGTCCACAATAAGTTCCCCAAACTTGCTTTTGTTTGCCCTAAGCTAAACAATAAGAATACATCTGCAAACCACTTCATAATAATAAGTGAACCATATGCTAGATCAAGTCCTCTAGAACAAATTCCAATGCATGTAATCGCTATAGAAAGGTTAGTTAAAAAAACGAGGAAAGAGAGAAATATGCTCCATGCATTTCGATATGCTTTACCCTTTTGCAACCATCGTATGCGTTGATGAATAAATCGCTTCCATGAAAAGTCAAAACTTGTTTTCACAATTGAATCTGAAACAGTTATTGCTCCTACCTTGGCATTTATCTCTTTTGCAGCATGCAAAAGAAACACATCATCTCCTGAGGCCAGACTAAAATCTTTCCTTTTCTCTGCTGTCTTAAGATAGAGTGATTTTCTAAAGGCCAGATTAGCTCCATTTGCAAGAAAAGCTTGTCCAAGTCGAATAGAAGCAATAGCAGATGAAACAAGTGCCTGCAATTCTATTGTTAACAATTTATCAATCCATTTCTTCTGTCTTAGATTGACAGGAGCAATCAATAAATCCAATTGACTAAACTCTAATCTTGTCACAAGTGTTTCTACCCATTTAGCAGGTAATTCCGTATCAGCATCTGTAACTAGAATAATTTTTGCATTTGCTGATTTAATACCATAATCAAGTGCAGCTTTTTTACCTGTTGTTTTCTCCAAGAAAAGCAATTCAATTCTTGGCTTAAACTGATTTATTAGTTCTTCACCTCCATCCGTTGAATGATCATTCACAAATAAAACCTGAATCTTTTCTTTTGGATATGTCTGGTTCTCAATAGAATTGATTAGACGAACTAAATTCTTTTTTTCATCTCTAAAAGGAACAATTAAAGATACCTTGGGGAAATCATCTAACTGAATCGCTTTTTCTTCCGGTCGCAGATTGACTATAGAAAACAAGAACATCAATGCTGCATAGGTGATTATTATTAATGTGATTATGATCATATTTTCTTATATATCATTTAACCTTAGCCACTTTATTTTGAACATTAATAAAGAACCTATTAACGCAGGGATGATTAAATTAATAAACCACAACAAAAAGCTCACAACAATGCCATCTATTCCATTCAAATCAAATAATCCAAAAACAAAATAGGTTAGGGAAACCCGTATTGCTACCTCACTGATAAAAGAGCTTGGAATTATGGTCTTTACCAAAAAGATTAGTGATAAAATATTAAAAGCAATGTAAAACGACGCTTGAATATCCATGACCTGAAACAATAAGTAAAATTGAACACAAAAAATAATGTATCTCAACACACTATAGCAAAGTGTGACAAGTCGATCTTTCAGGCTGATCTTAACAAGAGTCATCTTACTCTTCCCACCCCATTTAAATAAGGTTCCAACTGCCTGACTCCTAAAATATAGAATCCCCATCAGAGGCAATAGCAATGCAATTAACCAAGTGCTATAGGGCCGAAGTTGAAGCCCAAAAAGTAACTGCCACTCGTCATAGAACATGAGAGACCCAAAACCAAAGATCATGCTTACTAAAAACTGAGAGCCTGCTAAAAAAGAATTAAAGTAAAGCACCTGTCTTCTATTTTCAGGTTGAATTAATGCCAAACGAGCACCTATATCACCAACCCGATATGGCGTTATTAAACTAGCAGTAACACCCAGTAGAATTGAAATGATTCTCTCCTTAGGTTTTAGGTATTGGCTGTATTTTACTTGAGAGTACCATTTTTTTGTTTCCACCAACCAATTAACTATCATCAATAAAAACACTAAGACCAAATAGTCGAGACCATGTATTAATTTGACAAGAACTGATTCAATCTCAATTTCTGTTACTTGCTCATGAAGCGCATTGTATAAAAAATAAATTGCAAGAAAAGCAATGGTAAGGCTTATAGTGATGTTAGCGAATTTATATAGCTTTGTTTTATTCAATGACTCAATCAATTAAACAGCGGGAAAAAATTATTCTGGGAATAGATCCCGGTACTAATATAATGGGGTACGGAGTTATTCTAATTAAAAACAAAAATATCTCTTTATTGGCTATGGGAGCCATTCACCTGACAAAGTTAGGCGATCACTCCTTAAGGCTGAAAAAAATCTTTGAGAGAACCCTATCCATAATTGATGAGTTCAAAGTAGATGAGTTCGCCATTGAAGCTCCTTTTTATGGTAAAAATGTTCAATCCATGCTCAAATTAGGAAGAGCTCAAGGAGTTGCAATGGCTGCAGCTCTGACAAAAGAAATTCCCGTTTTTGAATACATGCCTAAAAAAATAAAGAAATCAATTACCGGACGTGGAGCTGCTTCAAAAGAGCAAGTTGGAGCAATGCTCAAAATGATCGTTCCTTACGAAGAGAGTCCTAAATATTTAGATGCTTCAGATGGTTTAGCCGTTGCAGTTTGTCATCATTTTCAAGGCAAACTTGGTTCAGCAACTAAGAACTATTCTAATTGGGAAAGTTTTCTAAAAGCAAATCCGGATAGGAAAGCTTAACTTAATTTATGAAGAATTTCTTCAAACTCTTCGCGCTTCAATTTTAACTTCGGTCTAGAGAAGTCAATATCAGATACCGAATTTAATGGAACAAGGTGTACATGAGTATGGGGCACTTCTAATCCGATGACTGCAACACCTATTCGCTCACATGTTATTGCCTTATCCAGTTTTAAGGCCACTTTTTTTGCAAATACCATTAATGCTTTGAGTGCTTCATCGTCTAAGTCAAAGATGTAATCAACCTCCTTTTTTGGAATAACCAAAGTATGCCCTTTTGCCAAAGGCTGGATATCTAAAAATGCAAGGTGCTTTTCATCCTCAGCGACTTTATAACAAGGCAATTCACCCGAAACGATTCTGGAAAATATAGATGGCATTAGCGGCTAATGTTTACGATCTCAAACTTCATCACACCCGAAGGCACCTTAACTTCGGCAATCTCACCAACTTTCTTACCCAATAAGCCTTTTGCAATTGGCGAATCCACAGAAATTTTCTTTGCTTTCATATCGGCTTCTTTTTCAGAAACTATTGTGTACTCCATCTCTGCATTATTGGCCATATTCCGAATCCTAACTTTAGAGAGAATCAGGACTTTTGAAGTGTCTAGCTCTGACTCATCAACCACTCTGGCATTTGCAATAAGTGTCTCCAGTTTTGAGATTTTCATCTCAAGCAAACCCTGAGCTTCTTTTGCAGCATCATATTCGGCATTCTCCGATAAATCACCTTTATCTCTTGCTTCTGCAATTTGTTGAGAGATACTCGGACGCTCTACCGTTTTTAATTGCTTTAACTCGTCCTTTATTTTTTGTAATCCTTCTTCTGTGAAATAACTAACCTGCGACATAAATCAATAAGCTTGTGTACTATAGTGAAACAAAAAGAGAACCTCTTCCGAGATTCTCTTCTGCAAATGTATGTATTAATTTTTTTAAAATGTCAACTTCACCCCTATTGCATTTGTCCCGTTGAATGTTCTTGTCGCCCGATAAGAATAGTCAATACCAAATGTAGTACCGCTCTTTCCAACGGGAACTTCAATAGTTGCTCCAAAAGAGGGCCCTGCTGATGCTGTTCTAGTCTCTTCTTCATCAAACACGTCATTTTCATATACGTAGCCTCCTCTTAACATAAACATTTCTTTGAAGGCATATTCCAAACCAATTCGCATTTGATCTGAAGTAAATGAATTAGAAGTAAATGTTCCAGCAGTCGTTAATCTATGCTGTGAAACAGACTCAGTAGAGTCTGCCATTAAATAAAAATCATAAGACAATCCAATATTCACCAAAGAAGGCAATTCAAAGTCATTTGAACGTTGGCTAACAGTCAAATCCTTATCGTCATTTAAAACCTGGGTACGAGTTGATAAGCCGTTACCTGTATAACGCATTGTTGGGCCAACATTTCGCAGAGCAATACCGAACTTTAGGTTATCATTTTCTCCCGTCACATAATTAACTCCCGCATCAATTGCAACGCCACTTGCATTAACATTAGAGATGGATTGATTGATTAATTTAACTACTATTCCACCACTAATTGTGTTTGAAAAGTTTTTCGAATACGCAGCTCCAATATTGAGGTAGTTTGGCCTAAATGTTCCAAGACCTCCATCCGGATTGCCGGTCGTTGTGACATCAAACTCTCCGAAACTCATAGACATCATGCTTAAGCCCAAAACACCACCGGACTCTCCCATGCGTTTTGCAAAACCAAAGGCATTGATGTTAATATCAGTGCCACCTAACCAATCTGTATATGTAAAATTTAATTCCATGTTTTCGGTATATGCCAAACCAGCCACATTCAAATGCATGGCCTCTATTCCTCTTGCACTTGCTGTATTTGCTCCTCCCCATCCGGAAGATCTTCCCCATGGGTTTATCAATAATTCAGATGCTCCGGCCTCTCCTGCACGATCTTCATTACCCGCATACAAAACACTCGCTACACAAAAAATTCCTAATAATAATGTTAACTTCTTCATTTTCTTCAGGTAATAAATTTTAGAAATTGTTTAAATCCACTGGTCGCATTACACCAAACCACTTAATGACCTTTTCACCCACATCTGGAACATTGACGTGGATAATATAGACTCCACTGGAAATCGGGATACCGACTTCATTCTTTAAATCCCAATCGAGATAACTTGGTGAAAATCCTCCCTTATTGAAAGTTCTAATCAGTGTTCCTGACATGTTATATATTCTAATTGTACAAATTTCAGGCAAGTTTGTAATTTTAATTAAGTTATCTACCGCTGACTCTTCGTATTCAGATATCGCATAATATGGATTGGGAACCACATTAATTCTATCTAATTCGTCCTTTACAACTTGGGTTACTCCTTTCCTAACAGCAAAACCATCTGTTTTAAACGCATATACCGGTCGCCCGTCGTTCTCTTTACTGGAGTCAATTCTTACTTGCCCAGAAATCATTGTTGTATCCGTAACATCTGTCCTTAAAGTATCAAATGGGCGAGATACTTGAACATCTATTCTAACATCCGTAGCTAACAATTCTTGCCCGGAAGCCAATACAGGCATTACAACCCAACTGCATGCTCCCCATGCATAGTCTCTTAATCCTCCCCTTAACATACCAATCAATTTTTTACCTCCATCGTAAGCATTCATAGAAAATTGAGGTCTGAAACTTGGAGGGAAAGCTATTATATGCTCTTCATAAGGCAAGCTCTTTCTAAAGACATAAACCACATGCTTACCTCCCCATACAGGATTTGTCGTACCAACTCCTGAAATTATCGTTGATGTTGGATTCCAAACCATATCCGCACCATTGTCGACACCATACCAACTATCCTCACCAAATGCAATATTCATTCGTTCTCCCGTTTCCTGATTAATTGCATAGCCGGGGAACCATCCCATTCCAACAGAGTCAATATAAGTTGAACTCTCTGGATCATTCAAATCTGTTGGTGTTCCTGGAACCCAAGGATTTCCTTCCTTGTCTACAGAAGGCATTGTCCTTACGTCATACTTGTCATCACCATTTAATGCTTTAGATGGCTCTTCTTGCATTTCCACAACAGGACATCTAGTCCATTTAGATTTGTCTTTAGTGAGAATAAGAGCGACCGAATTTAAGTATTCCAATTTAGCATAGTTGCCTGAAATAAATCCTACTCCCGGTCTATTCAGCGCAACATTCTGAGCTGATCCTATACCGTAAGCCACAAGTCCATATGGAGCAACTGAACCCCCAAGTATATTTTCAAAGTCTGAATTAAAATCAATAAAGTCAGAAGTACTGTTTCTTCGATCACCATCAACACTACCTGATAAAATCCAATCTTGAGTGCTTTGATTGTCCAAATCTGTAATTCCATTTGCCCATGCTCTTGTAGGATCTTTGTATTCAAGTATAGAGCCTAAATAGCCATTTGTTGGATGTATTGGTTCATTATCTGAATTATATATTCCCGGATAAAGTCCTTGTCCAATATTTATTGAAATTCCCCATCTTGGAATAAGTTGTTCATTCAATGTTGAAATTGTTCTATCAGAAAAAACCGTATCATTGGATCCATCTGGACCTCCACCAACATTTACAACAAACCACTCACAGGTATCGGTAACGACTGATGTTCCTCCTTGGTCTTCATCAATAAACTTCAAGATAAAATTCCCATCTATCATGTTTAAAGGATCAATCACTTTAACGTTTATTGGTCCTAAACCTAACTTATAATCCAACTCAACAGTAGGGATATTTGTCTCCCAAGCTTTTTCTTCCATTAGTCTATTGATTGTAGCATCCGTTAAACTAACCGCATTACCACCATTTCCTCTTCCTTGCAAGCGAGTGATTCCAATCAAATCTCCATATGATGAATTAATAATTGTTCCTCCTTCCTGTGGTTTATTGACATGAGGTATAGCAGAAACAGATTCAATACCGCCCCCCGATGGACCTCTTCGACTCGATATATAAGGTAACTTCTGACCATCAGAAGCCGGAGCAAGTACATTGCTCAAATCAGGAGCAACATCTTGCAGATAAGTTTTATAGTTGTTATAACCATAAGCTATTGCAATGTAGTAATAAGTCTTAAAATTAACCAGATTCCTATCGCCAGAGGCGAAAAGATCTTCAGTAACTCTGAAACTATGTGCAATTCCTTCATTTGCTCCATCCACCATAACTTGTGGCACATTTGCCCCCAACTCATCATCAAATGTATAATTTACAATTCTACTTACATTATCACTAATATCAACCTGAAAAGCTAACCTAGAGACCTCAGGGTTATACAACTCAGAGACAGAAATATCATTATCCTTAACTTGAAAAATTTGATACCCTTGGAATTTATATTGTGCATCATAGTCACGTCCCAGTATCTGTCTAATGGTATCCGGTGTGATAATATTAGGATCAAATTCAGTGTATTTTTCATCAACGTTATTTGATAAGCCTACATTATCCAAGTACAAGATTAATTCTTGATCTAACTCTTGAATTGTTAATAATGGAGCATCTGGCCCATTAAGTACCTGAAAACAATTATCAAATAAAGACTGCGCCTTATCATCAGCTGTAAAAATCTTTGCGACAGACTCCAGTCTTCCTCCCGTTTCTGCTTGAGCAAAAACAACTCCTACCGTAATATCATTAACATTCCCGGGTTCTAGGGTAAATGGCCCAGCCGATTGCAAAAATCTTCTATCACCAGGAGGATTAGCAGTTTGGCCTCCACCTGGGTTATCTTCCGTCCAATTCAAATTGTTTGGAACTGTGGTCACATTGTTAAAAGTCGTTCCCCAATGCAAAGGGTCGCTATCTCCCGGAAACATAAAAGCCGTAGGGATTTGCTCAACTCCGGCACTATTTAAACCATTACCTCCGTGAAGCATAGATTGACCGTTCTGCCATATTCCTCTCATGTAATTATAATAGTGTATAGCTAAGGAAGGGTCTCCATTTTGCCCGGAACCAATATTATAATAAACAAATCGTCTCATTCCAAAACGTTCGTTATCAATAATAGAGTCACTATACCCTAAACCATTTAGTGCCTCACCATCTAAAATACCAACCTGATTATCTATGCTATCAGCATCTTGATAAGGGCCTTCGAAGAAATCAATTCCAATCACAGCCGGTGTCGATCCATAACCAGTTTGCCCTCTAACACTCTCATCAAAGTCATCACCATTATAGCAATATCCTAAGCCCCTAGCTACATCACAACCGACATAATCATCAGAAGAATTCCCTAAGTCCGGATCTACGTAACTGGCAAAATAAGTATCAGTTAAGGTAAAAGTTGATCGATTGATCAGCTCAAAATTATAAAAGGTCATGTCATTTACGGCATCATTGGTCGCAAATGCAAAAGCCTGAGCGTGAATTTCCATTCCTATTGATGGAGCATTTGTCTCCGTATGCAGATTCCCTTTATCGTTAAAAATCCACCAATAGTTTTTATCTCCAAACAAAGGGCGTGTACTTGATTCGCTTCGCGATGCACGAGGTGCACGACAATCTATTGTTCCATTGGGAAGCACAACTTTGTTTCCTTTCGGAGCACCGGGAATATCGTAAAAAGGATAATCTCCATCCTCCCAATCGTATAAGCCGTCATCGTTCATATCAACGAAGGGAGCTAGATTAAAGTCCTGCTTTGTATTAGGAGCACTATTCCCAGGCCAATCCTTAATCGATTGTGGGACAGTATACCCCTCCGGAAAGTTTTTATTCAACAAGTCTACATTATCTTTTACTTGATTGTATAAAACAAACTCCTGAATATCTTGTCTATTGGTTTCAAAGAATCGATCATATAGTCGGCACGTCTCTTCGTTAATTTCTGCTGTTCCATCATCATCTAAAGGACCTGTCCAGTAATCCACTCCTCCGTTTCCAAACAAACTAGCTGCTGCTTTTAATTGTCCGTTCACATCCGTTCCTGCCATCCACAGTCCACCGGCATATATAGCAAAAGAATTAGACCCTTTTGGCACCTCATAATCAGCAACACCGTTTGGTCTATCTTGCCACCAAAGTCCTCCTGTCTCAACACGAGTCCTAACATTATTAAATTCAAGATAAACAATTTTAACCGCTGGCACACACCCCGCAGCTAAACTTGGTTTATTTACAGGTTTATCAGTCGGATCTACCTCCGGTCCTTTTGCAAAAAGGACACTAGTGAGTAATAATAAAACCGATACATTAAATATTCTATTTCCTCTTTTCATAACTTCTACTATTTCTTCTTAAAAGGTCAATTGAAAACCAATTCTTATTCTTCTTGGGAGCTCGTAATTATACATGTTCTCTAAACGGAACCCATATTGATCTCTAAATGATTGCTCACTTAACTGTGTTTCAATTTGATTTTGGAACAATGAAGACGATAAATAACCATCGTCATCCGCATTTCCCGTATAAGCATATACACTTTGAATATTTTGTCTATTTAATACATTTCTAACTTGTAGGTAAATGTTTAGAGTTGAAGTCTTTTTGCCATCTTCCCAGGCTTTTCCATTCTTTTCTTCCGATCCCCACTTAATATCAATTGTTCTATCTAATCGAGCATCCATTCGAATTGTCCATGGTAAACGAGATCCACTCAAGTCACCAACTACTGGTTGCGTCGTTGTAGCTCCAGACATATTTTCACTATTTGATGGTAAAGATCTTGCCGTATACGGCGTTCCTGAACCCGCAATTACAACAATATTAAGCCCTGTTCTTTCCAATATGTTTTTACCGTTGATTTTCGGCCCATCATACCTTCTACCGCTTCCATATCGGTAATCGAATGTAGTGGTAATCGCATGTCTTTGATCATAGTTATATGGAAAGATTGTTCTCAAATTCGGCTGTCCGGAATTAACAAGGTTAAGTGAACTTAAAGACCCTGACCCTGTACCTTCTGCAAATTGCAGAGTATAATTGATTCGGAGCGAGATGTTCTTAGTTCTTCTTAAATCATAATTAATAATGAATCCCTTAGTGGTTCCAAAATCTTGATTACTAAACGTCAAATAATCTTCAGGATACGCCCCCACAAGTCTAACAACCTGAATCTCATCGCGCTGCTCACGATAAAAAGACGATAAGGTCAACGCAGAACTAGATGACAGCTTTTGCTTAAAGCCTAACTCATAACTAATTGTTTTAGTTGGCTTTAATTCAGGATTATTTAAACGCCTACTGTGGTTCTGAATATAGATAATATCAATAGGGTCAAGTGCCACATTACCAGTTGGTCTCTGCGTCAAGATATCATAATTGGCAAAGAATGTTGCCTCATCCGAAATTGGGAACGAAAAGGATATTCTTGGCATGAATGTATATTGTGGTTCATAATCTTTAAATGATGCCGAAGACATATCAGTCGTTAAACTTCTAGCTGATGGATCTTCCAACCATGGAGCAATTCCAGATCCCCCCTCTAATGCAGCAGAGCTATTTAACTCCTCTCCTGAGGCATTATAAAAAGTATTGGTTTCCGGATCACGATAACCTATCACATTCTCAGCGGAGGGGTTTTCTATATCCGAAACATATACTACATAATCGCCACCAATATTAGACGGCACAGAGGCTCCTTGCGATCTCGCATAGTCTGCATTTCTAGTTGGGAAAAATGAGTATTGATCTTTTAATACCGGTTGATTTGCATCAAAACGATCCATACGAACACCCAATCTGAAAATCAAATCCTCAAATGCAAATTTATCTTCCAAATACCCGGCAATATATATTGGTTGGTAGGGAGCAATTGGTCTTGTCTTAAAGCCCAACTCATTTGTTTCATTGAAGAAGTCATCTAAAGAAGGCACACTAGTCTGGCGATTTCCCAAATAATCATATCCTCTATATTGAAGGTTAACATTGTTCGCCGGATTAATGAGTTGGTCAGCAGCAAAATAGTCTATTTTATAAGTATCAATGTCATATGAATCAAAGTCAATAAAATCGGTTCCATCTACGGGTAAACCTAGTGCTTGCCTCATGTTATATGCAAAATAGGTTCTTGAACTCCCAACATATTGCCTTTCAAAACTAACCCGTGGATTACTACCAACCTGAGTAACACTAAAGTTTGTTGAATCAATTTCCGAGATATGAGAGTTGACAGAACCTCTACCCAATTGCCATAAGCCAAGAGGGGTTAAGCCGTAATTTCTATTTACTCTCTGTTCATACTCAAAGCCTAAGGTTATTGCATGATCCCCAATATCAGCAGAGCCCTTTCCACTTAATCTATATTGATCATTATCCACTTTTGAGTAAGAGTTATAAGGTGTACCCGGAGCACTCCATAAATTATATATGTTTCCTTGAATATTACTTCCATTCACTAAGCCTCCAAAACCTTCAACATTTTCACGAGTAGTGTAAAAGCCTGGGAACTGATCTCTGAACTGGTAAAAACTTGACGTATAATTCGACAATACCGGATTAACATCACTTGGCGCATAATTGTACGCAATTGGAGCATTAAAAGCTGTCAAAAACTCACCTATGTAGAAATTCCCATCATTCAATTCTACACCTTGCCCGTTGTTATCACTATAAGCAAAAGATTGAGCAGTAACCGCATCAAATTGACCAATATATCCGTATTTAAAAAAGTCATCTCCATGTCGTTCATCTTCATCTCGTTGACTGAACCTAGAAAAATCTGCTTGAATTGTAAAGAATGCATTTTTAACTAATGAATTGTCTTCTTCTCCTTCTTCCAATTCAGCATTTTCAAATCTTTGAGTATAACGTATATATCCTCTAATATCATCTGTTGACACTAAGGGGTTATTGGCATAATTATACAATTGAAAAGAATGGAATCTAGTCCGCTCATCTGTATTTCTTCTTGTAGAACTAAAAGTACCTCCAACAGCCAATGTACTTTGATCATTCAAAGTAATATCAAACTTAAGGTTAGCTACTAAATTTCTTCTTCTTACATTTCTTTGGAAATCAATTTCCTCAAAATCATCTCTGGTTAAAAACTCAGCTCTTTTAAAAACACCGGGATTAACTCCATCTGTAAAGAAAGGGTCAGTCTGAATCAAATCTTCAACCTCATCTTTAGGCTTATACAATTGAACTGCAGATGGACGAGGATTAACCGTATTAAGATACTGTGCCGTCATTAAGAAACCTAAAGGAGCTTCTATTACTTTTCCGTTTTCATCTTTTTTTGTAATGATGGGACCTCCTAAACTAAAGTCTATGGCATTGTATGCATAATTATCAAGCCCTACTACCTGATCATCAGACACCTTGAATCCGGAAGTCAAGTAATCTAAGCCACCAAAATATTCCTTAAAAGCACCTCTTGTTGTAATGGTCGTGACTGAGCCGGTAACATCTCCATATTGGGCAGACAAGCCTCCACTTTTTACCGAAACCTCTTCTATAGCACTTGGAGGAAGGTTAGTTGTACCGATAACCTTTACACCATCGACAAAAGTCACATTATTTCCGGTTCTACTTCCTCTTGAATTTACGGCATTTGAACCATTGTCTCTTGAAAACGTACCATTACCAGCCGTTTTAGCAATTTCACCCGGCGTTCTCACCGCCATGTTTTGAAGCTCCTCGCGAGTTATTGTTTGATCAACTGTAGTCTGATCCTTTTCAAACAAAGGTTTTTTATAGGCTATAACATCAACAACATCCAGATTAATTCCTTTCCCCAACTTAAAATCTTGAAAAGTAATACGATCTGAATTAACTATGATACCTGAAATTTGCTTAGTCTGATAACCTACAAAAGAAACTTCAAGATTATAAGAACCGGGAGGAACTGGCTTCAGGGTATACTTCCCATCAAAATCAGTTGTGGTTCCCAAAATTAAATCCGAACCATTTTTCAAAGATACATTCGCAAAGGGAACCGGCTCTCCGGTCTGACTGTCCAACACTTTTCCTTTTACAGTACCTTGGCCGGTTTGTGCTTGAACAAGCAATACCAATCCCAAACCCAAAGCAATAGTGCTTAGTAACTTTCTTAGCATAATAGATGTTTTATGTTAACGTTTTCTTAAAACTACAGGTGCGTAAAGATATACATCTTGATGAAAAAAATAACTTTCTTTAACAAAATGTTAAATCAACCTTATGTTTGATGATTTAATTTCTTTATTTATCGCTTTCTGAACCATCGTTTTAAAAAAAATTCTTGTTTATTATCGTTGTACTTTTTTGCTTTCTTTTTCGCCTTTTTCATTCTCTTCTGAACAGCTTTCGTTTGCATATCAACATGCTTTTGTTTTAACTCCTCATGCTTGCGTTCAGATTCTTTCTTTTTTTCTTCTTCTTGCTTTTTTAGCTGTTCTTGTCTTCTATTTACTGTTTTTTCTACCCTTTTATTTGATTGAGAAACTCCAGCCAAACTAATGACACATAAAAAAATTAAAATGATGCCTCTATGTGCAATCTTCATTACGCTTAATTGATTTTGTTTTCTAATGATTTCTAATTTTGACAAAAGAGATGGCGAAAATAAAAAATAGATTTCACATTGCTAAAATGTTAATTGTCATATCCTTGACATGCTCACTATTAGCATGCAAAAAGGACAGTGAGAATAACAACATTCCTTTAGTAGATGTTTATGTAGATGTAAATATTAATGACCCTGCCTACCTCAAACTAAAGTCCGTCGGTGGTTGGGAATACTTGACAGGCGGCTCAAGAGGCTTAATTGCCTACAGAATATCACAAACAGAGTTTAAAGTATACGACAGGCATTGCACTTTTCAACCATCTAACACTTGCGCGTTGGTCTCAGTTGATCTGAACAATGCGACTGCAAGTGATCAATGCTGCGGATCTTCTTTCTTATTACTTAATGGGTCAGTGTCACGCCCTCCGGCCGTATTGCCTCTTAAAGAATATACGACCATCTTTGATGGAACAACGCTCAGTATCCGAAATTGATTCTAATTTTTAAACCAGCTGGAATAAAGCTTGTAATTTTTTGCTATCCTCTCTATCTCTCCACTTCTCAAATGCTCTTCAACGTTTTTTATCTTTTTTGCTGGTACACCTGCAAACAAAGCAGATGAATCTACAACAGTATCCTGTAAAACTACTGCCCCCGCAGCTATTATTGAACCGCTTTTTACAATTGCATTATCCATTACAATGGCTCCCATTCCAATCAGAACATTATCTTCTATAGTGCACCCGTGTACAATCGCATTGTGACCAATAGAGACATTGTTCCCAATTCTTGTCTTTGATTTTTCATAAGTGCAGTGTATAACAGCCCCATCTTGAATATTCACTCGATTTCCGATACTAATTGTGTTTACATCGCCCCTAATCACTGCATTAAACCACACACTGCACTCGTTTCCTATTTTTACATCACCGATTATACTTGCATTTTCAGCAAGATAGCAGTCTTTGCCAATTTTTGGGGTGCAGTTTCTTACCGTTTTTATCAAAGCCATCCTTATTCCTATTTGATTTGTTTTAAACAAAACTAATCATGATTCATTGATTAATTTTGTGCCAAAAAATGGATAAAGCAATTGCGCCTCATTCAATATATGCTGAAAGTACGCCTAATCCGGCGACCATGAAATTTGTGTCTAACCGGTACTTGATTATAGATGGTCAAGTTTATGAGTTTGGCTTGGAAGATGACACTGAAAACTCCCCTCTTGCTACTAAGCTTTTAAATTTCCCATTCATTTCAAAGGTCTTTTTTGCAAGCAATTTTGTAGCAATTACAAAAACAGATATAATAGAATGGCAAGATGTAATTCATCAGTTAAGGGAATTCTTAGCTGAATACCTTAACAAAGAAGGAATCGTTATTCAATCTTCTATTGAATTGGACTCAGATAAAAAAGGAACTACAGCTGACTCCGGAACACCAAATAGAAATGAATTAGAAGGCATCGATGCAAAAATTGCAGACATCTTAGATGAATACATAAAACCTGCTGTAGAAAGTGATGGAGGTGCCATCCACTTTCATAGTTATAATAAGGGTAAGGTGAGCGTTGTGTTAAAGGGAGCATGCAGTGGCTGCCCTTCTTCTACAATGACCCTTAAAGCAGGTATTGAAAACATGCTAAAAGAAATGTTGCCCGGTGAGATCTCTGAAGTTGAAGCCATTAACGGTTAAATTCTTCTTCTTATTTTTGAGAATAAAGCGTATTCATGAAAAAGCTAATTTTTTTAATCTTAATTATTCCTAGTTTTTGTTTCTCACAAATAAGTATTAATAGCCAGCACATGCCTCAAAGCGGTGATACTTTGAGATACAGCATCGCTTTAGTTGATACGGCTATACTGTTTAATTATGCTGCTACAGGAGCAAATATTAATTGGAACTTTGACAGTCTAGTACCTCAGCGACAGGGCATACATGAATATGAAGCTTCATCTCAAACACCGTACGGCTTTTTTGTGCCAAATAAAATTGGAGAGAAGCTTGGAGACACACTAAACATAGGTCCGGCACAATTGATCAATGTCTATGAGTTTTACCAAAAAAACACAAATGGATTTACCAAAACGGATCGAGGTTTTACTCTTGGAGCATTACCTTTTCCAATTGCACAGGCCTATCAAGATCCCGATGAAGTCTATCAATTTCCGTTGAATTATCAAGATAGAGACAGTTCCAACTTTGAATTCACTTTCAGTAATCAGTTCGCACAAGTTTATCTTCAAAATAAAGGTTATCGAATTAATAATGTAGAGGCATGGGGAACTTTAAAAACCCCTTATGGCACTTTCTCGTGCATAAAGGTAGTAACTGATATTGTAAGTACCGATACTGTAAGTTTTGGAGGCACTAACTTTGGTTTAACTTCTCATCGAAGAGAATATAAATGGTTAAGCCCTCAATTAAGAATACCTGCCTTGAGTCTTTCAGGAGCGGTTATAGGTGGGATTTTCATCCCTTCTTCAGTGGAATATAGAGATAGTTTAAGAAATGTTCCTTCGGTGCTGTCTCCAACAGCTTTATTTATGGCTGACTCAACAGAAGTACCAATCGGAAGTTCAGTAAAAATCAATAATTTAAGCATAAGCTTGCTAAACGCATCTTATCGGTGGGATATTCAACCTCTTAACTATATCTATGTAAATGGCACCAATGCTAATACAGATTCTATAGTTGTTCAATTTACAGATACAGGATTTTATGACGTGCAACTTATAGCAAGAAACTCTCAAGGATCAGATACACTTCTCAGGACTCAATATATCAAAGTTGTTTCTCCAACATCAATTGAAGAAAAGCAATTTGACTCTAAAGTTGGTGTTTATCCCAACCCCGTCATTCGTGGGGATCTGGTTCAGATTAAATTCAAAGACAACTTCTCTCCACAGATTTTATCCATCATAGACATCAATGGCAAAACTATTTTTGAGCAACAATTAAATGCAAATGGAAATAAGTATGAACTGGAGACAGATTATCTTAAACAAGGGTTCTACTTAATTCACGCAATTGAAGGTAATCAAAGCGTATCGATTCCGCTAATCATAAAATGAGGGTATTTTTAGTCTTATTTTCATTTCTATTTGTTACTTCAGGATTTTGCCAAGCTTATTTAAAGAATGAAACTCTTAGTTATGATGATCTCATTTCAAACTATCAGCGACTTGATCAGGATTACGATAATGCATCCTTAATTGAAATTGGCAAAAGTGATTTTGGAAAAGCAATCCACCTGTTTATCATTCATTCCGAAAAGATAGAAACGCTTGAGGAGTTAAGTGAAAGTAAAAAAGTCAAAATTCTCATTAACAATGGCATCCATCCGGGAGAGGCTTGCGGTATTGATGCTTCTTTAGAATTAGCCAAAGACCTACTACAAGGAAAACAAAATGTAGATTTAAACAATGTGATTATTGCCATCATTCCGGTCTTAAATGTAGGTGGCATGCATAATCGCAGCGGCTTTAGTAGGGCAAACCAAAATGGCCCTAGGGAATATGGGTTTAGAGGGAATGCTAAAAACCTAGATTTAAACAGGGATTTCATAAAATGTGACTCTAAAAATATAGTGAGCTTTATCTCAGCTTTTCAACTCTTAGATCCTGATATTTTTGTTGATACTCATACAACTAACGGGTCAGATCATCAATATACATTAACACTTATTAGCTCGCAAAAAGATAAAATGAATCCTGTTTTAAGTGCATATAATGAAAAAGAATTTCTACCTGAACTATATACTAAAATGGCTCAGAGAGGTTTTGAAATGACTCCTTACGTTTATCCAATAAAAGGAAATCCTGAAAACGGTCTTCATGATTTTTTAGAAACACCTCGATATTCTTCAGGGTATGCAAGTCTTTTTAATTGTTTAAGTTATATAACGGAAGCGCATGTTTTTAAACCATTTAAAGATAGGGTTATTCAAACTAAAGCCTTCCTTTATGAACTGATTAACTTAGCTAGTAAAAACACCGAAAGGATAAAAAAGGTTAGAAGTGATGCTTTCAACTATGATCTAAATAGAAATGAATTTTCACTCGCATGGCAACTTGATACATTGGTATCTGATACAATACAGTTTAAAGGGTATGAAACAGAAACAAGAATAAGCAATGTAACCAATCAAGAAATGATCTACTATAATAAGGATAAGCCATACACAAAAAAGCTTCCTTATTATGGACTCTACACCGCCACTAAAAAGGTCAACAAACCTCTCTTTTATCTTATTCCTCAAGCTTATGAAAAAGTGATTCAGCTCTTTGACCTACATCATGTAAAATATCGACAACTTCAAAATGACAGCACCGTCTTTGTCAACTTCTATTATATCGACGACTTCAGAACTCTTAAATCACCCTTTGAAGGCCATTATCTGCATTACAATATTTCTGTCTTAAAGCAAAAAGATAGCTTAAAATTTTACAAAGGAGATTATTTAATCCCTATACAACAGTCTAAGGTTCGTTATCTGATTGAAACTTTAGAACCTGAATCCGTTGATGGTTTTTTTGCTTGGAATTTCTTTGATGCTGTTTTACAGCAGAAAGAGTGGTTTTCTCCATATGCATTTGATCCTAAAGCAGACTCCATTCTAAAGTCCTCACCAGATTTGAAAAAGAGATTCGACAAGAAAAAAAAGGAGGAAAAAGATTTTTCTGAAAACAACTTTGCCCAACTCTACTTTATCTATAAAAATTCAGATTTTTTTGAAAAAACGGCATTTAGAAACCCGGTCTATAGAATTGAATAAGTATGTCAAAAACGCATTTTGAAGAAAGCTCTCCCATAGATCGGATTTTAGAACCAGTAGATAACCTTCTTAGAAATAAACCGGTTTCAGGTATACTGTTGTTTTTTGCAGTTTTAATTGCTCTGATTTGGGCAAACTCTCCTTTCAAGGAAAGTTATCATCATCTATGGGAAATTCACTTTAAAATTCAATTGGGTGAATTTGTTTTAGACAAATCTTTACATCATTGGATTAACGATGGACTGATGGCCATTTTTTTCTTTGTCGTTGGTTTGGAAATTAAAAGAGAAGTTCTGGCTGGTGATTTATCCGATTGGAAGAAAGCAAACCTACCAATTGGAGCCGCTATTGGAGGGATGATTTTCCCGGCAGTACTTTATGCTTTGTTCAATTTTAACGAGGTGGGAGAATCAGGGTGGGGAGTTCCGATGGCAACAGATATTGCATTTACTCTTGGAATACTTTCTTTACTTGGCAAAAGAGTGCCTATAAGTCTAAAAATATTTTTAACCGCTTTGGCCATTGTTGATGATTTGGGTGCTGTTCTAGTTATTGCTTTTTTTTACACTGAGAATCTCCTGATTTTGTATTTAGAATATGGCTTGGTCTTTTTCATTATTCTTGGTATCGGAAACTTAATAGGGGTTCGGAATACTCTTTTCTATGCAATATTTGGCATTTGTGGTCTCTGGGTTGCATTCTTACTATCAGGAGTTCATGCTACGATAGCTGGTGTTTTGATCGCCATCACTATTCCGGTTAAAGCGAAAATCAATAAAAAAAGATTTATTCATCGGGTTCTTGGCATATTGAAAAAATTGAATCGTGCAAAAAGCCTTGAAGGAGCATACATTAGTGATGAGCAACAAGAAATTATAGAAGATTTAAAAGAAGAAAGAGCAAAGGTTGAAACGCCCCTGCAAAAACTGGAGTATGCCTTAAACCCTTTTGTCTCATTTATTGTTTTGCCTCTTTTTGCACTTTGTAATACAGGAGTTGAAATCAATTATAACTTAACAGAGGTTCTACAAAGTCCTATCAGTTTGGGGATCCTTGTTGGGCTGGTTATTGGTAAGTTTTCTGGCATCTTTTTAATTGCATTTCTCATGGTTAAGTCCGGAATAAGTAGTTTACCTAAAAACACAAATTGGGGACAAATGGCGGGAGCGGCGGCGATGGCAGGTATCGGTTTTACCATGTCCATTTTTATTTCAGAATTAGCCTTTCAAACCGAAGAGTTAAGAAGTATCGCTAAGCTAGCTGTACTCTTTGCTTCAATTATTGCAGGAGGAGTTGGGCTAATGATTATAAAGCAATTTTCAGCTCCCCAAGAAAGGGAATCTTAACCGGTATTTTGATTCCGTTGTAAGACAAACAATATGCCTAAATTTGCTCCTTGAATTTGAGCATGTTCACCCACTTACATTTTCTTTCATGAGCGAGCAAATAAAGCACGAATGCGGAATTGCTATGATCCGCCTTAAAAAAGATCTCAACTACTATCTAAAAAAATATGGATCTGCCACTTATGGCCTAAACAAATTATACCTTCTGATGGAGAAACAGCACAACAGAGGGCAAGATGGTGCAGGCGTAGCAAATATTAAACTGGATATGTTGCCGGGAGAACGGTATATCAGCAGACTGAGATCCAACAGTAACCAGCCCATTAAGGACATTTTTGCTCAAATCAATAGCAGATTAGAAAGCATTCAAGAAAAAGACCCTACTCTACTCAAAGATGTAAATTATCTAAAACAAAATGTTGGTTTTACTGGAGAAGTTTTTTTAGGACACTTAAGATATGGCACCTTCGGAAGAAACAGCATTGAAAACTGTCATCCCTTTTTGAGGCAAAACAATTGGATGACCCGAAATTTGGTAGTTGCAGGTAATTTTAATTTAACGAATGTAGATGAACTTTTTGACTTATTGGTTAGTTTAGGACAGCATCCTAAAGAGAGCTCAGACACAGTGACCGTGTTAGAAAAAATAGGTCATTTTTTAGATGTTGAGAACCAAAAGCTATACAAAAAATACAAGTCTTTAGGCTATTCAAAGGCTGAAATCTCAGGATTAATTGCGAAGAACATGAAGGTTCACCGCATACTTAGAAATGCTGCTGAAGAATGGGACGGTGGATATGCAATGGCCGGCATGATAGGTCATGGAGATGCTTTTGTTCTCAGGGATCCTTCAGGCATTCGTCCTGCTTTTTATTATGAAGACGACGAAGTTGTGGTTGTTACTTCTGAAAGACCAACTATACAAACTGCTTTTAACGTATCTGTAGAAAAAATCCATGAACTTGACCCAGGACATGCCATTATTATTAAAAAGAATGGGGAAGTCAATATTAAAATGATTCGTGAACCTCTAGAAAAAAAATCCTGCACATTTGAACGCATTTATTTTTCGAGAGGTAGCGATACCGATATTTATCAGGAAAGAAAAGAACTAGGTCGTTCCATTTGCCCTGAAGTCTTGAAAGGCATCAATTATGACGTAAAAAATTCTGTTTTCTCTTTTATTCCAAATACTGCTGAAACAGCTTTTTATGGCATGGTAGATGGGTTAGAAAACTATCTCTCTGAGGTAAAAAGAAAAAAAATTCTCGATTTAGGTTCCAACCCAACAAAAGAAAAACTGGAAGAAATATTAAGCATTCGACCAAGAGTTGAAAAAATTGCAATTAAAGATGCTAAGCTGAGAACTTTTATCACTCAAGATGATAGTAGGGATGACCTTGTTGCTCATGTTTATGATGTTACTTATGGTGCTGTAAAAAAAGGTCAAGATAATTTAGTTGTTATCGATGACTCAATTGTGAGAGGCACAACATTGAAACAAAGCATCTTTAGAATTCTAGATCGCCTTGGTCCAAAAAAAATCATTATTGTTTCTTCGGCTCCACAAATCCGATATCCTGACTGCTATGGTATTGACATGGCCAAGTTAGGTGACTTTATCGCATTTCAAGCTGCCATTGCTTTACTTAAAGAAAGAGGTCTAGAAAATACCATAAGTGGTGTTTATAAAAGGTGTAAGCAACAGGAAAAACTGCCTAAAAATCAGATAAGAAATTTTGTTAAGGAGATATATGAGCCATTTTCGGCTTTGGAGATTTCAAACAAAATCTCTGAATTATTAACTCCAAAGGGCATCAATGCAGAAGTTCAGATCATTTACCAAACACTTGAAGGATTGCATGCCGCTTGTCCTAATCATAAAGGTGATTGGTATTTCTCCGGTAATTATCCAACACCAGGAGGGAACAAGGTAGTGAATAAGAGTTTTATCAATTTTTATGAAGGAATTAATGAAAGAGCATACTAAATCATTTATTTGTTTGTTCTTAATCAATTTCTGAGAATGTCTCAAAAAGACATTTAGAACCAATAGTCCTTATATTTGTTTTACCTTAACTTCGAATAGGTATGGATTTTAAGCCCGGAAAACTACTTTCACAAATTGAATTCCCTAATGACTTGAGAGAAAAGTTAGAGAAATCTGATCTTCCTCAACTTTCCAAAGAGTTAAGAGACTTTATCATAGATATTGTCTCAGTTAAAGGAGGTCACTTTGGTGCTAGTCTTGGTGTTGTAGAATTGACCGTGGCTCTTCACTATGTTTTTAATACCCCCTACGATCAACTTGTTTGGGATGTTGGTCATCAAGCTTATGGTCATAAAATCCTCACCGGCCGAAGAGAGAAATTTCATACAAATAGAAAATATAAAGGCATAAGCGGTTTTCCTAAAAGAAGTGAATCAGAATACGACACTTTTGGAGTAGGGCACAGCTCAACAAGTATTTCAGGTGCGCTCGGAATGGCCGTTGGCTCACGTTTAAAGCAAGAAAAAGATAGACAACATATTGCAGTTATTGGCGATGGAGCCATGACAGCCGGCCTGGCATTTGAAGGGTTGAATCATGGAGGGGTTGAAGATTCTAATTTATTGGTTGTCCTAAATGACAACTGCATGTCTATAGACCCAAATGTTGGCGCTCTAAAAGAATATTTAACTGACATTACAACTTCTCACACCTATAATAAAGTAAAGGATGAAGTATGGACACTGTTAGGAAAAGTTTCCAAATTTGGCCCTAATGCTCAAGCCATTGTTCAGAAGATAGAGCATGGCCTGAAATCTGCTATGCTGAAACAGAGCAACCTCTTTGAGTCTTTGAATTTTAGATACTTTGGCCCTATTGATGGACATGATGTTACTCACTTAGTAGAGGTTCTATCAGATTTAAAGAAAATCCCGGGTCCTAAGATTTTACATATTCTCACAACAAAAGGTAAGGGATATGAACTCGCTGAAAAGGATCAAACCAAATGGCATGCTCCGGGACTTTTTAACAAGAAAACCGGAGAAATTATTAAAGTAGCTCCAGACAGTCCACAACCACCTAAATATCAAGATGTCTTTGGACATACCATTGTTGAATTGGCGGAGAAAAATGATAAAATAGTGGGTATAACTCCTGCAATGCCATCTGGTAGCTCATTAAACATTATGATGAAGGCAATGCCTGATAGGGCATTTGATGTGGGCATTGCAGAACAACATGCTGTTACTTTTTCGGCAGGCTTGGCAACGACAGGTTTAATTCCTTTTTGCAATATTTATTCTTCATTTATGCAAAGGGCATATGACCAAGTCATACATGATGTTGCACTTCAGAATCTAAATGTTGTGTTTTGTCTGGATAGAGCCGGAGTTGCAGGAGCAGACGGCCCGACACACCATGGTGCTTATGACTTGGCCTATATGCGATGTATTCCTAATATGATCATTGCCGCACCGATGAATGAGGAAGAGCTTAGAAATTTAATGTTTACCTCTCAGGCTGATGAACATGGCCCTTTTGTAATAAGATATCCAAGGGGAAAAGGTGTAATGCCAAGCTGGAAAACTCCTTTTAAGAAAATAAAAATAGGATCTGGAAGAAAAGTAAAAAATGGGTCCGATATTGCCATTCTGAGCATCGGGCATATTGGTAATTATGCTTTGCAGGCTTGTCAAGATCTGGAAGAAGAGAATATTGATGCGGCTTTATACGATCTGCGATTTGCAAAACCCATTGATGAGTTATTGCTACATGAAGTATTTAGCAAATTTGACAAAATCATTACGGTAGAAGACGGTTGTATACAAGGAGGAATGGGAAGTGCTGTTCTTGAGTTTATGGCAGATCATGGATATAGTGCAAAGGTTAAAAGATTGGGAATTCCTGATCGCCTTGTTGAACATGGTTCTCAAGATGAGCTTTATGCGGAGTGCAACTATGATACTTTGGCTATAAAAGAAGCTTCTAAAAAGTTAGCGATGGAGTCAAATGTTAAAAAAAATTATGCTTAACTATTTAATTTTGTTGTACTTATAAATTTTAACATTTTATTTCCAACGAAAATTTTAGATACTGCGTTTTCCCTCTAAACACAATTAAAAACTTTTTATGATGAAAAAACTACCTTTATTATTAACCCTGGGATTAGTGATGTTAATAGGAACTATTAATGCACAGAATTGTCAGGCACTTTTTCAGTATTTCGGTACTACTGGAAATACAGTTCAATTTGTTGATAGCTCATTTGCCTCCGGAAGCTACTCATTTGTATGGGATTTTGGAGATGGGACAACTGATACAACTTCGGGAATACCTCTTCACACATACTCAAACTCCGGTTTATATGTGGCATGTCTCACCATTATAACAAATGGCCCTGGAAGATGTGTAAGTACATATTGCGACACTATTAATGTCGGAAATGTCATAGTACCTCCTACATTAACATGTAACTATAACTATTATGTTGATACGAATAATACCGCCTATTTTACAAGTATTATAAATGGAGGAACTGCACCTTATACTTATAGTTGGTCGCTAGGAAACGGAACATCTTCTGCAATGGCAAACCCTATTGTGCAGTATAGCAGTCCAAGTGCATATGGAGTGACTTTAACGGTAACAGATGCTAATGGAACAACTTGTACTTCTTACGATACGGTTTATGTTAACTACTGTCAAGCTTACTTTGTTGCAACACAAAATGCTGGAAATGGAGTCGTGAACTTTAAGAATTATTCAAGCGCTCCAAGGTATGGTGTTGGATATTCATGGGATTTCGGTGATGGATCAGCAGTAGCTCATCAAAAAGATGCGATTCACACTTATGCCTCATCAGGGACTTATATTGTTACACTTTATCTAGACGATACATTAAACATGTGTCAAAGCACTTATTGGGATTCAGTAGTTGTTAATGTGAACAACCCTCCTGCAGGATGTAATGCAAGCTTTAATGTTGTGAAAGATTCATCAGCCGCATTTAAAGTTATTCTCTACAATACTTCTTCAATGGCATCAAGTCATTTTTACTCTTGGGATTTCGGTGACGGAACGACTGGTTCAGGCAGAACCCCACAACATCAATACCAAAACTTTGGCTCTTACTATGTGTGTCTGACCATTACTGATCAACAGTTACGTTGTACATCAACTTACTGTGATACTGTTGGTATGGACTCTCTAGGAAATTTAAAATCGGCTGCAGGTTTTGGCATTGAAGTGCGTAATCCTATTGCAGTTGGAATTGATGATGATGTTATTGACCAATTGGAAAATATAGCAGTTTTCCCTAACCCGGCTAGCTCTCAAGTCAGTATTGACTTAAGCAACTTAACTAGTTCAGTTAATCTAAGTCTTAGAGATCTTTCAGGGAAGGAAGTAAGAAGCATGAACAGATTAAACAACTCTGTCATAAATCTAGATATAAATGATCTAGAGTCAGGTTTCTACTTCTTGGTATTTAATAACGGAGAAAAACAACATATTGAGAAGTTAGTAATTACCAAATAAGGTTATTAATATCCACATTAAAAAGCCCTCGTAATACGAGGGCTTTTTTTACCTTTATTCCAACCGATAAGCCAATTCCTGCGTCTTATTCATGTAAAGTTTACCTGATGATTAGATTATTATTCTTTATTTCTTTTCTTTTTGTTTCTTTTCTCAATTACGGCCAATGTGGTGCATTTTTCTATAGCACAAATGTTGGTGGAGCTACTTTTCAGTTTACTGATAGCTCTTGGAATGCTTCAGGAAACTTAAATTACTCTTGGGACTTCGGAGACAGTACAAACTCTGCTCTTCGTAATCCACGTCATACCTATAATACATCTGGAACTTATACGATCTGTTTAACCATAAGTGCCAGTCCCGGCTGTTTTGATACGTACTGTGACACTGTTCAAGTCAGTGCTGTTATGCCTCCATGTACTAATTCATTCACTTATTTTGTTGATACACTTAATAACGTATCATTTACAAGTAATGTAAGTGGAACAGCTCCATTTACTTATACATGGAATTTCGGAGACGGAAGCCCACCTTCCTTTCAAGCGAATCCAGCACACACATATTCCAATTCTGGAGCATACGGTGTCACTTTAGTTGTTATGGACGCCAATAGGACTGTCTGTACTGCTTATGACACTGTCTATGTAAATTATTGCCAAGCTTATTTTATAGCTACTCAAGGGTCCAATAGTGCAACATACAACTTTAAGAATTATTCCAGTGCCCCAAGAACCGGAGTTCAGTATTCTTGGGATTTTGGAGATGGGTCTCCTTTATTAAATCAAAAAAATGCCAGCCATACCTTTAATCAATCCGGTAATTATTTAGTTACCTTGAGCCTTAACGATACTAACAATACTTGTGCCTCAACTTATCAAGACTCCATTCAAGTTTCAATACCCTGCCAGGCAGGATTTACATATAGCTTGAATGGCAATGAATTAAAAATCACTAATACAGCCTCAAATTATAATAATCTTATCTATTATTTTGGAGACGGCAGCAGTTCAAGCCTTCCTAATCCATCACATAACTATCAGCAAGGCAGAACTTATAATGTATGCCAATATGTATATGGTAACAATAATTGTGTAGACACTTTTTGTGTCTCAATCAATGTTACAATGCCTTGCTCTGCAAATTTTGCATCTGAATTAAGTAAAGATACTTTGTTTGTAACCGATTTGTCTCAAAATGCCGATTCAATTGCTTACGACTTTGGAGATGGCACGACAAGTGGGTTGTCGAACACTTATCACATTTATTCAAACTCCGGAACATACAACGTGTGTCAATTTGCCTATAACACATCTACAGGTTGTGTTAGCTCAACATGCACAACCACTCAAGTCAATGTGCCAAGATGCCAAGCAAAATTTACCTGGCAACAAACAGGGGATACCGTTTATTTTACAAATGGAGGCAAAAATTATAATTCATTACAATATGATTTTGGGGATGGCACAAGTAGCAGTTTAGAAAATCCATTTCATACTTATTTGGCTAGTGGGACATATGTGGTTACGCAAACTGTATTAGATGTAGGAAGGGGTTGTGTAGATGTTTACTCTGATACACTTAATATTACTGTTTCTACTTCATGCGTCGCTTCTTTTCAAATTGCCATAGATACCAATCTCCCCGGCACCGTATTTGTTGTAAATACTTCTTCAAATGACAACACCCATGAGTATCTATGGACGTTTGGGGATGGATCTACTTCCAATATCCGTCTTCCTGAATATCGATATCAAGAAAACTTAGCTCATGAAGTATGTTTGACCGTTTTTGATTCTATTTTAAATTGTAGCTCAACCTTTTGCGACACTTTTGGTTTGGATTCTAATGGCAATATCATTAAGTCCAGAGGATATCGCATTAAAGTCTTAGAAGGTGATTTTATTGGAATAGAAGAAACACCCACTATACAAGCCAGCTTTTTTCCAAACCCTGTAAATAATGTTCTAAACATTGAAGGGATAAATCTTTTAAGTCCAACAGAAATTCATATCAGAGATATAAATGGGAAAGCCATATTACGTTCAAGATTAACAGAAAACTACATTGATTTATCAAACTTGAGACAAGGCATCTATTTCTTGGAAATAAGGCAAAATGAGGCATCTATTATCAGAAAAATAGTCAAGAAGTAAAAAATCCTAAGGGATGAAAATTGAAAGAGCACTTCTTGAAGCCTGTATTGAAAATAAAAGGGCAGCTCAAAATGAATTATATAAAGAGTTGTTTTCTTATTTAATGAGTATCTGCATGCGTTATAAAAAGGACTATAATACTGCAGGTGCAAGTTTAAATGCTATCTACCTCAAAATTTTAACACATCTACCCAACTTTGAACAACACAATAGTTTTATCAGTTGGGTTAAGAGAATCGCTGTTAATCATTTGATTGATGAATACCGCAAAGAAAAACGTGAAAAGGAACGACTTAGTTATGCTGAAGAAAGCAAGGTTAATCCTTTTGTAGAGCAAACTTATCATAGAGGAGCGGCAGAATTAGAATCTGAGTATCTACTTAAAATGATTCAAAAATTGCCACAAAGAGAATCTGAAGTTTTCAACCTTTATGCAATTGATGGATATAAACATAGAGAAATAGCAGAACTGCTAAATATAAAAGAAAATACATCTAAATGGCTTTTAAGAGAAGCAAGATTAAAGCTTCAAGCCATGTTAGAAAAATTTCATGAAACTATAGAACATGGAACAGAATAATCAAATAGACGAGCTCTTTAGAAATGGGCTAAGTAAAGAATACCCTTATGATCCCAACTTATGGAATCAGCTAGAGTCTGAATTACCATTAGACTCCAAACCACGTGCATGGTATTTTAACCTAAATAGCCTATTAATTTTAACACTTTCGGTCATCTCTCTGGTTTTAAAATCAGACAATAATATGCCCTACAGCCAAACAGAAGAAGTGGGTATAGATACTCAAAAGGTAAAGGTAGAAGCCGTTACAAAAGAGACGCATGCCGATAAAGTAAATAATAGTACTGCCAAAAAACAAATAAAGACAAGTGATGATGAAGTCTCAACAGATTCGAAGACTTCAAATGTGAATACCAGCACTATAAGTCATAAGAGTCAAGCAAATATCCCCAATAAAACAAAAAAGATTGATTCGCAAAACAATCTTAAACTGTCAAAAAGTGCAGTATTGCATACCAACAACTCTTTATCCAATGTTAAAAACGAAACTTCGACTAACAATTTGTCTTATCATCAATCAATTATTAATAAAAATGCATTGAACAATGATGAGCAATTCAACGATATCCTTTCTCCTCTAAATTTCAAGCCACTTTGGATAGAACAATATTTATTAAATGCAGCTCCACAGAACAAGACGCAAAAGTTTAAAAACCCTTTAAGGAGCAGCAGTAATGTCTATGAAATAGAAATGAATAGAAGTTTCATTGCGGAAAAGCAAATCAAAAACTTAAATTCTTCTATTGAACCTTACAGGTCTGATCGGGAATCTGTTGCACACAATTTTCAATTTGGGTTGAATACGATTAAGCACAAAAAGAATTGGTTATACGGTATTGGAGTTCGTTATAATAGTTATGTAGAAAGCATGAGATATGATGTATTAGGGAAGAATACGGTGTATGACATTGATTATGATACCTCATATAAAGTTGTCAACGGAAGCTTCAATAGTAATGGAGTTCCTGTTTTGCTAATTGAAAGAAACATAACAGAAAATCGTAGCAGTAGAGAAGTAAATGTTTATAAACCCCATTTATATAGAAATGAGATCAAGCGCTTACAAGTCCCTATTTTTATCGGTTTACATAAATCTTTCGGGAACATCTATACCAGCTTAAGAGGTGGTTTAGCCTTGAATTATACATATAGAGCAATTGGTGGTTATATCAATGAGAGTCAGACGGAAGTGGTCAGCTTCTCTGAAGCTAAAGCCCTCAATGAATTTGTGATAGGACAGCACCTAAATGCCAACTTCGGCTATTCACTTAACGAGTACTTCGTAATTGGACTACGGTCAAGTTATGAAAGCGATGTTACATCGTTCACCAAAGATTATGAGAGTAAATTCAGTAATTACAACTTAGGAATTTGGTTAATGTGGAGACCTGAATAAGATTTTATTTAGGTTTCTTCCAAAGAGGTACTGTGGAGCATGGCTCCCCATACATAATTGTCTTGGCTACTTTTTGTAGTTTTTGCGTTAAAGCAACATAGGCATGAGGCGGGATACTTTCATCTCCACAACCTTTGATCACAATTCGAGCATCATGATACTGACCAATGTCCATACTTTGGATTTCCTCTTCCATTAAAAGACTTTCTAGGTCAACGAGACTCCCAAAACAAACCTTTTTAGCGAATGGAGTAAGTGCCGTTGTCAATAACATGTAAGCCCAAGTTGGAATGATAGCGTCTGCTGAACAATGAATAGCGACATACTTGTCTTGATAAGTTGACCAGTCTGTTTCCTTAACAAATGCTCTGAAGTCTTTTTCTTTAAGCGCTATTCCTTGCCAAAGTTGATCTTTAATGTCAATCGTTACTCGCTCGCCGTCAGGTCGAAGATCTGAGAGGTCAAGCGTAATTAAGCCACTCTTAGCTACACGATTTATTATTTCACTCATCTTAAATAAACCCTAATTCAAACTTCGCCTCTTCGCTCATCATTTCTTTATCCCATGGCGGATCCCAAACAATCTCCACCACTGCTGATTTGACTGACCATAATCCTGCAGACTTTGTTTCTACCTCGGCAGGTAAAGATTCTGCCACAGGGCAATTGGGTGAAGTCAAGGTCATCTCTATTTTAGCATTGAACGAATCGTCAACCTTTACCTCATAAACCAAACCCAAATCATAAATATTGACCGGTATCTCAGGGTCATAAATGGTTTTCAAAACATCTATGATCTGATTTTCAACTTCCTTTGGAGTCACCTCTTTTATTTCCTTTTCAGCCATTTTCAGTTTGAGTTTGAAAGGCAATTGCATAAAGCTTCATTTGTTTGATCATACTGACTAATCCATTTGATCTGGTGGGCGATAAATGCTCTTTTAACCCGATCTCATCAACAAAATACAAATCAGCCTCCATTATTTCTTTTGGTTGACTATCTGTTAATACACGTATCATTAACGAAATGATCCCCTTGGTAATAATGGCATCACTATCTGCCTTAAATTGAATTCGATCACCTTTTAGTTCAGCAGATAGCCAGACCCTTGATTGGCAGCCTTTGATCAAATTTTCATCTACTTTTTTATCCTCCTCAATTAAAGGCAACTCCTTCCCTAAACCGATTAAGTATTCATACTTATCCATCCAGTCTTCAAACATTGAAAACTCTTCAATTACCTCTTCCTGTCTTTCTTTTATGCTCATGCCACTAACATTTTTAAGGCACGTTTTATGCCGTCAACTAGAATATCTAATTCACTTTTCGTGTTATAAAATGCAAATGAAGCCCTGACCGTTCCGGGTATTTCAAAAAACTGCATAATGGGTTGTGTACAATGGTGGCCGGTTCTAACGGCAATGCCCATTTTATCTAAAAGCACTCCAAGGTCGTAAGGGTGTACTCCATCAACAATAAAAGATATAACACTGGCCTTCTGCTTGGCTTCCCCAATAATTCTTAACCCTTTTATTTCCTTAAGTCGGATTGATGCATAATCCAACAAAGCTTTCTCATGAGCTTTAATGCTTTGCCAATCAAGTGACTTTATATATTCTAAAGCCTTGCCCATTGCTATTCCGGCAGAAATATTCGGTGTACCAGCCTCAAATTTATGAGGCAATTCATTATAAGATGTTTTTTCAAATCTGACCTCTTTGATCATATCTCCCCCACCTTGATAAGGTGGCATTGCTTCCAATAACTCTTTCTTACCGTATAATACGCCTATGCCCGTTGGACCAAACATTTTATGCATGGAAAATACCATGAAGTCACAATTTAAGGCCTTTACATCTATGCGCATATGAGGAACTGATTGTGCCGCATCGACAATAAACTTAGCCCCTACCTCATGTGCTAAAGAGATCATCTCTTTTATTGGATTGATCGTTCCGAGCGTATTGCTGATATGAACAATAGAAGCAATCTTGGTCTTTTCATTAAGTAAGTTCTTATACTCCTCAAGTATGATTTCACCCGATGAATTGATTGGAACCACTTTTAATATCGCTCCGGTTTGTTCACAGATCATTTGCCAAGGGACAATGTTAGAGTGATGCTCCATGGCGGAAATGAGTACTTCATCTCCTTTCTTCAATTCTGATCTGCCCAAAGAGTTGGCCAATAAATTAATGCCGTCAGTTGTTCCCTTGGTAAAGATTATTTCTTCCCTGAATTCGGCATTTAGATAAACTTGCATCGCATGCCTTGTCTCCTCATAGGCAGAAGTGGCTATTTGACTTAAGGTATGAACTCCTCGGTGAATATTACTATTCTGTTTGGCATAAAAATTAGTAATGGAGTCTATTACCACTTTTGGCTTTTGCGCCGTAGCCCCATTGTCCAAATAGACCAATTTTTTTCCATTAACCTCAGAATCTAGAATAGGAAAGTCTTTTCTAAGTGCCTCTACATCAAATTTTTCTATTTCAACCGTGCTGTGCAATTAGCTTATTTTATAATTCTCGTCTATAAACTGTTCAATCTCTTCCCTTACAGCTTCAGGGCCAACATGTTCAATCACATCAGCTGCATAAGCATTCAGCAAAACTGCTCTTGCACTTTTCATTGACATTCCACGTGATCTCAAATAGAACATAGCTTCTTCATCTAACTGTCCTGTAACAGATCCATGACTACACTTTACATCATCTGCATATATTTCTAATTCAGGCTTTGAATTGGCAGATGCAGTTTCTGTTAACACCATATTAGAGTTCGATTGATAGGCGTTTGTTTTCTGAGCTTCACGATGTACGTATACCTTTCCATTAAACACCCCTGTGGAGTTATCATCTAATATCCCTTTATATAACTCATGCGACTCGCAATTGGGTTCACGATGTAAAACGAATGTATGGTTATCAATGTGCTGATTTTCTTTCGCAGGATATAAGCCGTTTAACCAAGTCTGGGTATTCTGACCCCTTAATGCAATGTTTAAGTTATTTCTGACAATGGACCCACTTAAGGTAAAGGTGTTGATCTTAAAACGACTGTCTCTTTCCTGATAAACATCTTCATTGGCTATTTGAAATTCTGAATTTCCTTGATCTTGAATTTTATTGATCTCAAATTCAGCATTTTGATGAACAAAAACTTCAGTAACCATGTTGGTGAATGAGCCATTACTCTCTGTTGAAATAGTCTTCATGACCACATTTGCTTTTGCGCCGCTCTCAATGAAAAAGAAATTTCTAGGATTATTGATGACTTGACTACCATTAACAATATGAACAACATACAAAGATTCTTCAACTTGAACATTTTTAGGCACGTGCAAATAAGCTCCATCTTGATGGTATGCTGTATTGATCACCGAAAAAATTTCATCCTCCTTAGAAACGTTTGAGAAATGGGTTTTAAGAGGTTCACTACTTTCTTTAGCTTCTGATAGAGACGTAAAACTGAAATCAAGTTGATTTTCACCCCAGCTTAGCTCTTCATTGAAATAGCCATTGACAAAGACCAGACAATTTTTTGCTGGGATAGAAATGTCTAAATCAATTGCTCCCTGAGGAAAAGAAATTTTATAATCCCCTTTTATGATCTTATTGGTTCGCGTGTATTTCCAGTATTCAGTTTTTGAAGTTGGAAATTCCAAGGTCTTTAATTGGGATTTTGCCTCTTCTCTTATGATTTTAGAAAAATTGGCATCGAAAGTAAAATCTTGAAGCTCAAAGCAACTCAAAAATTTATCCTTTGTACTCAACTCAAGAGTTTCTGTCATCATTCCTCGTTTTAAGCTGAAACAGTTGATTCATCCTTAATCCAATCGTAGCCTTTTTCCTCTAGTTCTAAAGCTAATTCTTTGGGGCCTGTCTTTACAATTTTTCCATTGTACAAGACATGAACGTAATCAGGCACTATATAATCTAAAAGTCTCTGATAATGAGTAATTACAATAGAAGCTGTGTCTTTGGACTTTAATTGATTAACGCCGTTGGCGACTACCCTCAGGGCGTCAATATCCAACCCCGAATCCGTCTCATCCAAAAGTGCCAATTTAGGCTCTAACATGGCCATCTGAAAAATCTCATTTCTTTTTTTCTCACCACCTGAAAAGCCTTCATTAACAGATCGATTTGCCAGCTTGCCATCTAACTCAACCAGTTTAGACTTTTCCTTGACCATACTCATAAATTCTTTGGCTGAAATCGGATCCATTCCTTTATCCTCTCTTATTTCATTAATGGCCGTTTTCAGAAAATTTATATTGCTTACACCGGGTATTTCAACAGGATATTGAAAGGCTAAAAAAACACCAGCTCGTGCTCTTTCTTCAGGTTCCATTTCTAATAAATCCTTGCCAAAAAACTCAACAGACCCTTGCGTTACTTCATACTCATCTCTTCCTGCCAAAACACTTGCCAATGTACTTTTACCTGAACCATTAGGGCCCATTATCGCATGAACTTCTCCTGCATTGACTTCCAAATTGATTCCTTTTAAAATTGGAGTTCCATCTATGGAAGCATGTAAATTTTGAATTTTAATCATTTCTTTTCTGTCTTTATCCTACTGATCCTTCTAAACTAATTTCTAATAATTTTTGAGCTTCAACAGCAAACTCCATGGGCAGTTGATTCAAAACTTCTTTGCAATATCCATTAACAATCAAGTTGATGGCCGTTTCCTCATCCATTCCTCTTTGCTTGCAGTAAAATATTTGATCTTCACCAATTTTTGATGTTGTGGCTTCATGTTCCACTTTTGCCGTTTGGTTCTTTACTTCTATGTAAGGAAAGGTATGCGCACCACAATTATTGCCCATCAATAGAGAATCACATTGCGTAAAATTTCTACTGTTGGTTGCCGATTTATTTATTCTGACCAAACCACGGTAGGAATTATTGCTCTTTCCGGCTGAAATTCCTTTTGATATAATGGTGCTTTTTGAGTTTTTCCCCAAATGAATCATTTTGCTTCCCGTATCGGCCTGCTGATGATTAGCCGTAACAGCGACGGAATAAAACTCTCCAATAGAGTTATTGCCTTTTAAGATACAACCAGGATATTTCCATGTTACCGCAGAACCTGTCTCTACTTGCGTCCATGAAATTTTAGAATTTTCCAAACACAAGCCTCTTTTTGTGACAAAGTTGTATATACCCCCCTTACCTTCTTTACTACCAGGATACCAATTTTGAATGGTAGAATATTTAATCTCAGCATTATCAAGAGCAACCAATTCTACGACGGCCGCATGCAATTGATTTTCATCTCGCATTGGAGCAGTGCACCCTTCCAAATAACTGACATAACTGCCTTCGTCAGCAACGACTAAAGTTCTTTCAAACTGCCCTGTATTCGCCTCATTGATTCGGAAGTAGGTCGACAATTCCATAGGGCATCTCACTCCCTTTGGGATATAGCAAAAAGAACCATCTGTAAAAACAGCAGAATTAAGCGCTGCATAAAAATTATCAGATGTTGGAACAACTGTTCCAAGGTATTTTCTGACGAGTTCCGGATGCTCTTGAACGGCCTCGCTAAACGAACAAAATATGATTCCCAGCTCTGCTAATTTTTTCTTGAATGAAGTCGCTACAGAAACAGAGTCCATTACCACATCCACAGCAACACCTGTTAGACGCTCTTGCTCTTCAATAGAAATTCCCAACTTATTGAATGTTTCTAAAAGCTCCGGATCCACTTCGTCCAAACTATCTAGTTTTTTCTTTGGTTTTGGTGCTGCATAATAATGAATCGATTGAAAGTCCGGTTTTGGATATTTCAAATGCGCCCATTCCGGCTCTTGCATCTGAGTCCAAATTTTATATGCTTTTAATCTGTATTCTAGCAACCAGTCCGGTTCGTTCTTTTTATGCGAAATCAAACGAATAATGTCTTCATTCAAGCCTTTTGGTGCCTTATCAGATTCAATGTCTGTATAAAAGCCATACTTGTACTCGCTTTGAGTAATCTCTTCTAATAATTCTTCTTCAGATGCCATATTCCTTTCTAAATCGAAAAACTTTCACCACAACCACATGTTCTAGAGGCATTGGGATTGATAAAACTAAAGCCTTTTCCATTGAGACCTCCTGTATAATCCAATTCTGTTCCTACCAAATAAAGCATGCTTTTCTTGTCCACTACAATTTTTACATCATTGTCCTCAATCATCTTATCTTCTGCTTTTAGTTCAGAGTCAAAATCCAAATCGTACATTAAGCCTGAACAGCCGCCCCCTTTTACACCAACACGAACAAAGCTGTCCGTATTTCTGCCATCTTCACTCAAAAGGCTGAAGATCTTTTCTTTTGCTCTATTGCTAACTTTTATCATCTATTTTAATTGGCCTGCAAAGATACTTATCTTTATTTAGACTTAATATAAATAAGACTTTTGTCTTAGGTTCATAACAGCTAATCGATAAGAAAAGTTTTTAGTTTCAATAGCTTCTTGATTTTTCAACTTATGCTTATGCTTTGATGAGCATGAAAGAGGAGACATTTGTAAATTTGCAGCATGATTGAAGAAAACAAGTCACCTAGTGAATTAAGCTCGATTGGAGAGTTTGGATTGATAGAACACTTAACCCAACACATCGAGCTAAAAAACAAGTCTAGTTTATTGGGGATTGGTGATGATGCTGCTGTAATTGATGTTTCTGAAAAGAAAAAGGTGGTGAGTACGGATATGCTTGTAGAAGGTGTTCATTTTGATCTCCTTTATATGCCTTTAAAGCATTTAGGGTATAAAGCCGCAATAGTCAACTTTTCAGACATCTACGCCATGAATGCTCATCCTCAACAAATTACAGTTTCTATTGCCGTCTCTAACCGGATGTCGATTGAGGCTTTAGAAGAAATATATGAAGGCATTCAACTGGCTTGCGATAACTATGGTGTAGACTTAATAGGAGGAGATACCACTTCGTCTTTAAGTGGATTAATCATTAGCATTACTGCACTTGGAGAAGTGGATCAAAAAAGAGTGTCTAAGAGAAGCGGTGCAAAGGAAAATGATCTTATTTGTATAAGTGGTGATTTAGGAGCTGCCTACGTAGGTTTGCAAATTTTGGAAAGGGAAAAAGCCATTTTCAATGAAAATCAAAATATTCAACCTGACTTGAGCGGCAAAGATTATGTGCTAGAAAGACAGTTAAAACCGGAAGCAAGAAAGGACATTGTCGAATGGTTAGAAAAGGAACAAATTGTGCCCAGCTCTATGATAGATATTTCTGATGGCTTATCTTCAGAACTATTACATATTTCAAAAGCATCTAGCTGTGGTACATTAATTTATGAAGACAAATTGCCAATTGATACGGCAACCATTTCTTCCGCCGAGGAACTCAACATTAACCCCTCCGTTGTGGCAATGAATGGAGGCGAAGATTATGAGCTCTTATTTACAGTACCACTTGAGCAGCATAAAAAGGTGGAGAAACAACAAGGAATTACTATCATTGGACACATTACAGATGCTTCATCTGGAAATAACATGGTCATGAGAGGAAGCGAAGAACTTTCTGAAATAAAAGCGCAAGGGTGGAAACACCTGGATAACTAATCGTCCAACTTCAATACAGCTAAGAAGGCGTTTTGAGGAACCTCTACATTCCCAATTTGTCGCATTCTTTTCTTTCCCTTTTTCTGCTTCTCTAATAATTTACGCTTTCTGGAAATATCCCCTCCATAACACTTCGCAGTTACGTCTTTTCGAAGAGCCTTTACCGTTTCTCTGGAGATAATTTTTGAGCCAATTGCCGCCTGAACCGCAATATCAAACTGCTGTCGAGGCAATAGCTCCTTCAACTTTAAGCAAATCTTTTTGCCTAGCTCATAGGCCTTGTCCTTATGAATCAAAGCAGAAAGGGCATCAACCTGATCTCCATTTAAAAGCAGATCCATTTTTACCAATTTAGACTCCTGATAACCAATGGGGTGATAATCAAATGAGGCATATCCACGGGAAATTGTTTTCAAACGATCATAAAAATCAAAAACAATCTCAGCAAGCGGAATATGAAAGGTCAGTTCCACACGATCAGTAGTTAGATAAACTTGATTTTGAAGCTCACCTCTCTTTTCTATACACAAATTCATAACAGCGCCAACATAATCCGACTTTGTAATAATTTGCGCTTTAATGTATGGTTCTTCTACTCTGTCTAGAAGGGTCACTTCAGGCAAATCCGAAGGGTTATTAATCATGACTGCTTCATCCGGTCTTTTGACTAAATAGGCTTTATAAGATACGTTTGGAACGGTTGTAATGACCGTCATGTCAAATTCACGCTCTAATCGCTCCTGAATAATCTCCATGTGCAGCATGCCCAAAAAACCGCACCTGAATCCAAAACCAAGAGCTGCAGAAGATTCCGGTTCAAAGGTTAAAGAGGCATCATTCAATTGCAATTTCTCCATGGCCTCTCTTAGCTCTTCGTACTCTTCTGTATCTACGGGATAAATCCCGGCAAACACCATGGGTTTCACGTTTTCAAAACCCTGTATGGCAGAAGAACAAGGTCGTTCAACTGAAGTTAGGGTATCACCTACTTTGACTTCCCTTGCTGTTTTTATACCCGAAATAATATATCCAACATCCCCTGTTTTTAACACATTCCGAGGTTCGTTCTTTAATTTCAATACACCTATCTCATCAGCGTGATATTCCTTTCCTGTGTTCACAAACTTTACCTTCTCGCCTTTTTTTAACTGGCCATTCACTATTTTAAAATAAGCGTGTATGCCTCTAAAAGAGTCAAAAACTGAATCAAATATCAAAGCTTGAAGAGGAGCATTTTCATTGCCCTTTGGAGCCGGAATTCGTTCTACAATTGCCTCTAGTAACTCTGGGACACCCTGTCCGGTCTTTCCACTTGCTGATAATATTTCCTCACGATCACATCCAATCAAGTCAATAATCTGGTCTTTAACTTCTTCAGGCATCGCACTGGGCAAATCAATTTTATTCAGAATGGGTATTATCTCCAGATCATGTTCTATGGCTAGGTATAAATTAGAAATTGTTTGAGCTTGAATGCCTTGAGCTGCATCAACGACCAATAGTGCACCCTCACAAGCTGCTATAGAACGAGAAACTTCATAAGAAAAATCAACATGACCAGGCGTGTCAATTAAGTTCAAAACATATTGCTGATTGCCATTTTGATAGTTCATCTGTATCGCATGACTTTTTATTGTAATACCCCGCTCTCTCTCTAAATCCATATCGTCTAGAGTCTGGGCCTGCAGTTCTCTTTGAGAAATGGTTTGTGTGGTTTCTAACAAGCGATCTGCCAAGGTGCTTTTACCATGATCAATATGAGCAATAATGCAGAAGTTTCTAATGTTTTTCATAGATAAAAAAAGGAAAGTCCAAAATTAAGTTTAATTCATCCAAATCTTTTTAATTCTTCGTGCAACTTACAAAAAGAGAATATCGTCTAAGTGGCAATAATTGCAGGGCAAAGTGTTGAAAAAATTATAAAAAAGTTGTTTCTTTACGTCTTGCACTGAAAGATTTGATTATGAAGAAGAATACCATATTGCCTTTTTTAGGGCTTTTTTTCTGTTTATTTATTGGTTCACAAAATCTTAATGCTACACACATAGCTGTAGTGGAGTTATTCTATAAATATGTTGGCGACTGTAGTGAAGGCCCAAATGATCCAAGACCATATGAAGTTTATGCGAAGGTTTATTATGATTGCAATGGAATTGGTGCACAACCAACAGTTGATGTGAATGTCTCATCAACACTTTACCCAAACCCTATCCCACTCACTCTGGATTCCTTTACAGTTGTTGACCCAGTTACAGGATGTCCGCTTAATACAGGTTCCCCTCCAAATATTTGTTTAGACATTCCTATTGATTCCACTTTACCATGTCCTAAAGTGGTAGGCTGTGTAGATGTTGAAGAAGTTTGGTATCGCTACCAAGATGCTAATGGCAATCCAGAAGTCATCCTATTACCTCCTGCATTTGATTGGCGTTTCTCATATGAAAGTTGTTGTAGACCAAGTGCAGCTACCAATATTCCTGGAGATCAAGGGATATATGTAGATGCCTTTCTTAATAATTTATATGATTCTGTTGTGATGTTAGCGGGAGAAGTCATAGAACCAGATACACTTCTTTTTGATACGACTTTATATAACCGTAGAGATGCGAGTGGTTTAGAGTTTTCTGACCCCAACTCTCCCGCCCCAGGTTTTTGTTTGAATGAGCTTTATCACTATAGAATTCCTTTTGCAGAAGCTACTGTACCCTGTAGAGAAGACGACTCTCTTGCATTTACATTATCTGCCCCCCTAGCTGCTCCAGGTCAAGCGGTATTATATACCCCCGGGTTTGGGCCTCGTAATCCATTTAAATCTGCTGTACCCATCACTCTCGACCCTAATACAGGAATTCTTACGTTCCAAGCAACTGAAGTAGGCCTAGCTTCTTTAACCATTCTAATTGAACGATGGCGTTGGATGTACGTTAAGAAAAATAAATGTTTTGATCCAAATGGGAATTGCATACCTGGTGACCCCTTAGGAACTGATTCCTTGCCTACTTTGGATAGTGTAAGAACACGCATTTCAACTACAACTCGAGATACACGGCTGCAATTTACTGATGCTTGTAATAGAAGTATCCCACTTTTTAGAGGAGAAATATTCAACCAAACAGAGAATGCTTGGGAATTCGAATGTACAGAGACTGTTTTAAGATTCGAATTGGGAGATATTGCTGCACGTTGCAATTCAATTGAACCTTCAGGAAGTGATTTTAGAATTAGTCAAGGAACGGTTGAACAACCATTCTGTCCTGTAGAAATTAAATATGTGACTTTCCCATGTGGAGCGGATAACAATACAACGCGAATTAATATTCATTTGGAAAAACCAATAAGGCCTGGCAAATATTTGCTTTTCTTAGATAAAGGGACGGACAATAACACCATTTTGTCTCAATGCGGAGTTGCAATGCCTCAATACCATACAATTCCTATATACGTAAATGATAATTATTCATATGATTATGTTGGTGAAGATCCTATTCGAAAATGTACACCCGCCGACCATCCTCAACCAATAGTTGATGCTGGTATTAATGATGCTGATTTTTATACTTGGGTCATTCATTACAAAGAGATATTTACTAATATCCCCTTAACTGATACTTTAGATACGACTCTAACAAGTCGTTCCCGAATTCCGTTTAACCGGACAGACGATTGGTCACCTAGACGTCTTACAGGTCCGGACACAAATAAATATGATATTCAGGTTGAAATTGGTGTTAATTTAGAAGGTTGCCCTGAGGCTCCTCCCGCTGTATGTTATGATACCAGTTTAATGGACATCGAGTTTACTAAAAATGCTCCTGTTTATGTACCTGATTTTGATCTTTGCCCCAATGAAGCTTGGCCAATAGTAAATATGGATACAGTAGATAATAATACTGGGGGAAGTTTCCAAAAATGGGAGTTTCAATTCCCGAATAAAGGATTTACTACCATCAAAACGCTTTCAACTGATCTTAATTTAGCACAAGCCGGCCCTGGGGTATATGTTTATAATGTCGAGTTAAATAATGGTGTTTGTTTGGTTTCAGATACTTTTAATGTTTCTAGAAAGCCTGTTGATGTAGATATTTATAGAGATACGGCCGTATGTTATTTTGAAACCTATCTGCTTGAGAATAGTGTTCAATATAAAGGAGGTGCAGATTATACTTATCAGTGGTTTAAGTATGATGGTGCATCTAATTATGATTCTATTATAAGTATGGATCCATCAAACCCTTCAGATAGTTCAGCATATCGAGTTGATAATACGGGCTGGTATTCTTTACTTGTAACGAAAAACGGTCTCTGTACAGGTTCTGATACAGGATTCGTTGCAGTTGCAGAAGATTTGAAAAAATCAAAACCCAAATGTGTACAGGTAACTTGGAATGGTGGAAACATTAAACAAGTATTTGAATGGCCAGGCATGAAAGGAGCAGATCATTTTGAGATCAGTTCAGATAATCGAGTTACTTGGGATACTGCTAATGGTGAATTTTTTATCAATCATACGGAATTTGGTGCTCAAAAGTCAATTTGGGTAAGAGCCGTTAATGGCGAAAATTTGCCCCCTAATTCCCCTTGTAAGTATGGTCCTGTTGGCTTTGCAGACGCTTGTGAAATTATTGTAAAACCGATTAATGTATTCACGCCAAACGGTGATGGAATTAATGATTACCTCAGATTTGATCTCCTTGAGTTAATTCCCGGAAGCCACTTACAAATTTATAATAGATGGGGAAAACTCATCTATGAAGATGATAATTATTTCAATGATTGGGATGGAGACGATCATGAGTCAGGAACCTATTATTATGTATTGGACATTAATGATCCGGCATATGATATAATGAAAGGGACCATAACGCTTATTCGCTAATCTACCTACTACCTATTTATACAAAAGCCACCGCCTAAAGGCAGGTGGCTTTTGTATATTTGCATGTTTTTAAAATCGAGTATGATTGAACAGATAAAAAATACAGATAAAACCTTATTCTCTTTTGAAATATTACCCCCACTAAAGGGAAAAAGCATTCAATCAATTTATGAAGGCATTGACCCTCTTATTGAATTCAACCCGGCATTCATTAATGTCACATACCATAGGGAAGAATTCATATACAAAAGAAGAGAAAAAGGTTATCTCGAAAAAATCTCAATAAAAAAGAGACCCGGTACGGTTGGTATTTGTGCTGCCATTCAAAACAAATATAATATTGAGGCGGTTCCGCATTTAATCTGTGGGGGATTTAATAAAGAAGAAACTGAAAATGCACTGATTGATCTTAATTTCCTAGGCATAAATAATGTTTTGGCTTTAAGAGGAGACCCTATAAAAACAGAACCACATTTCGTACCAGAGCAAGGAGGGAATAAATACGCTGTTGACCTCGTCAAACAAATCGTCGATCTCAATAATGGCATTTACATGGATGATAATTTGCAACATGCAAGTCCAACTAAATTTACTATTGGAGTAGCTGGATACCCTGAAAAGCATTTTGAAGCGCCTAATATGAGTGCCGACATCAAAAGATTAAAAGAAAAAATTGATGCTGGAGCAGATTATATTGTAACCCAACTATTTTATGATAATAAAAAGTTCTTTGCTTTTGTAGAAGCTTGTAGAAAAGCCGGTATCAATGTCCCAATTATACCGGGTTTAAAGCCAATTGAAAGTTTGAGGCACATTACATTCTTACCAAAATTCTTCCATATAGATTTACCAACAGAATTAACTGATGAATTGGAAAAGTGCAAGTCAAATGAAGATGTTTCTCAAGTGGGGAGTGAATGGGCCATACAACAAACTAAAGAACTGATTGAGTTTGGGGTTCCTTGTGTTCATTATTATACAATGGGAAAATCAACTGCAGTAAGAAAAATCGCAAGTGATGTCTTTTAGGCATTTAACCTTTGAACATACTTGCCGATGATGTCAAATTCAATATTAACAGACATCTTCTCTTTCAAATCTTTAAAAATGGTATGCTCATAGGTATAAGGAATTATTGCAACCGAAAAATGAGAATCGTCTATATTAAATGCCGTTAGACTAACTCCATTTACACATATTGAGCCTTTCTCAACAATTAGCTTTGAAGGCTCTAAAAGCTCAAAATCGAATTGCCAACTCCCTTGTTGCTCACTAATTCTCGTGAGTACTGCTATAGCATCTACATGACCTTGGACGATATGCCCGTCTATTCGAGCGTTTATTTGCATGCAACGTTCTAAGTTAATAAATTCGCCTTCTTTGAGCTGAGCGAGATTGGTTTTTTCAAGTGTTTCTTTTATAGCAACAACTTCGTAAGTTTCATCTTGATCATTAATTTTCTCTATTGTCAGACATGCTCCATTGTGAGCAATACTCTGATCGATCTTAAGCTCATTAATGAGAGAAGATTTTATTCGAAATCTTAAATTTTCTTTTTCTTTTTGAATATCAGCAACTTGGCCTAAAGATTCAATAATTCCTGTAAACATTATTCAACTGCTTTTTTCCGACTGTCTAAGATAGTAATTGTACCTCTTATGACTCTGGATTCAGTTCCTTCTATACTTTGTTCATAAACTATACACCTAAAATAGTATAGGCCATCTGAAACCAATTCTTTACTCTCACGATGCTCTCCGGTCCAGTTTAACTCGGGCTGTGTTGTTTCAAAAACCAATTCTCCCCAACGATTAAATACCTTAAAATCTACAGAGTCAACATACCTGAATTTTGGAAATTCTAAAGGAACGTATATATCATTGCTTCCATCACCATTTGGCGTAAAAACGTTGGGTAATTCATAAATAGGACAATACTCCACACACTTTCTCTCAGTTGCCAAACTATAATTGCCTGAAGAGTCGATGGCTCGAACTAAATAACAACCAGCTACTGACTTTAAGGTATTTGTATAAGTCAATGTATTAGGGTTTTGAACACTATCTAATACTTCCATCTCTCCTTCTAAAGTTGCTGAACGAAATATCTTATATCCCACTACATCAGAATTTTCAGGACAGGTCAGATTAGGGTTATCCCAAGTTAAAGTCAATTGATCATTTTTACAATCGCCTGTAACTTGAAATAATGGAGAACATGGAACGGTTAAGTCTTCAGGAGAAGTACAAGAAATTTGCGAACGATTAAGCAGTTGAAAATCAATAGAACTTAACCTGTAGCGACCTATAGATTCAACAAAGTAGCAATATTGGAGACCATTTGTCAAATTTGAATCTACATATTCCCCCTTATCAATACGTGCTCTTTCGATATAATCTGGTTCACCCATTGCCTTTCTGTATACAATAAACGAATCGTTCTCCCATGAAGTATTATTAGACCATTTTAATTTTATTCGATTATCCTGTCCCGAAGTAGTTAGAAATATTGACTGAGAAATTGGAGAAGATCCAACCAAGCTCTTTCCATTTCCATAACTAAATAAGTCTACTTTATAGGAGTAAAATTCATCTTCTGTATTTAATCGCTCGACCGAATAAAGCGTATCGTAAAGTCCATTAGTGGAATCTACTAATTGCCCAGAATCATCTTGGTTAATTTGATAAACAATATATCTGTATGGAGGAGGGAATGCAGTCGCATCCAAAGAATCAGGTGGAAACCAAGCAATATCGATTCGTCCATTTAATGCATCAGTTGTATCAACATCAACCTTAGTCATAACCGGAATGTACATTTTCACTTCGCTACAGGTTTCTGCTGAGGCATAACTTTCATCTCCATCAGGAAATACTGCGGTAATCAAATAACAATAAATCCTTCCAGGAACTAAGCCTAAACCATCATTATTATCAATAAAGGTGGTTTGATTTAAAGTGTTAATTTCTCTTATCAGTTGATAACCCGTTGACTCCGGCACGCCTTTCTGACATGAGTCTGGAGTATATCCAGCAAAATTTACTCTTCTGTATATTTTATACCCTACTGCATTTGTACATGTATAATTATCCCAACTTAAACGAATGTTTCGCTTATCATTTTGAGCCAAAAAGTTGCTTACAGGGGGGCCAATTACCCTAATGTCGGAATTTTCAAAAGTAGCAAGGTCAGTTGATCCCCTATCAGTTCCGTTATCAGTTGCTTTGATACTAATTCCATAAGGTTGTTCTCTAACATTGTCACATATGGTATTCCAAAGGACAGATCCGCTTGTTGGATTTGATGCAGAATTAATAATTTGATTTGCTTGATTCGGGAAACTTGTTGCAAAAATTTCACCGGTTATAGAAAGTGTAACATCATCGTTTATATTTTGATCAAAAGCACGTATTGGCAGATTAATAGATGAACCAGCAATAACACATAGCTCCCGATCAACAGAAATACGAGGAGGGATATTATCACAACCAGCATAGACTACAACTTGAATGTCCCTTAGCACACGTCCAACTAAAACTCCATTTCTATATTCCGAAACTTCAATTGCTATATTATATACCCCTAATTGAGAGGGGTTCTCCCAGCGTAAATCACCACTTATTGGATCAACAAAAATCCGGTTACTTGCAGGTGGAAACTCATAACCCGGAGCCAAAGTCCCCTGAAGGCCAAAGCTGGGTGAAATGGCATATGCTAAACTATCGCCGTCACTATCTACAGCACCTACATTGTGAATGAATGTTTGACCCAAACAAGCATCATCAATCGGATCATTAAGCAAAACGGGAGAATTGTTATAGATGCCGCTTATTGGAAAAATTCTCAACAAACTTTTGACATAAAATGGCACGGCTGAAGAATTATTAATATTATCTACTCCAGCATTTCGATTTGGGTCTGTAACACTGATGGTATAATCTCCGGGGCCGGGATAAGTGTGGTTAGACACCCATACTCGTTTTTGAACAAATCCAGGAACAATGATTGTTTCAGAAGCTACGAACAATGAATCCGTACCGGTGTTATCTCCCCAATCCACTTCTATTTCCTTTCTACCGATTGCAGGGCTATTAGGGTCTGCAAAAATAGTCACGGTTATCTCATAAACTAAGCCTGAAACGTGACGATAGGTAATTTCACCTGCTCGGTTATGCGTAGCCTCTGCCGCAAATGAAAGCAAAAACAAAAGAAGTATTCCTATAAGTCTTTTCACCAGATTAAGACGTTAATACGTGATTAGCTGTTGCTCAATATTCTCAGGTAAATCTCTATAATCATATTCTTGAGTCCTCAACTGAGGTTCAAAACCAGCCTCCTTAATTGCATCTTGAATACCATCTGAAGTAAAGCGATAAGGTGCCCCGGCAACTGATACAACATTTTCTTCTATCATAATTGACCCCATATCATTAGCTCCGGAGTGAAGACATATCTGTGCGGTTTCCTTACCAACTGTTAACCAGCTGGCTTGAATATTCCGGATATTTGGTAGCATAATTCTTGATAAAGCAATCATTCTGACGTACTCTTCTCCACTTACCTGATTTTTAACTCCCTTAACTCTTTTGAGCAAAGTACCATCATCTTGAAATGGCCAAGGAATAAAAGCCAAAAAGCCCTTTGTATTTTTAGGCTTCTCAGATTGAACTTGACGTAACCAGACCAAATGTTCAAAACGTTCTTCTATGGTTTCAATATGCCCAAACATCATGGTTGCTGATGTTGTGATATCTAACTGATGAGCAGCTCTCATTACATCCAGCCACTCCTTTCCGGTACATTTTCCTTTTGATATTAGACGTCGAACTCTATCATTCAAGATTTCGGCTCCAGCTCCAGGAAGAGAATCTAATCCGGCTTGCTTCAGTTCTAACAATACCTCTCTATGGCTTAATCCTTCTAACTTTGCTATATGTGCAATTTCGGGAGGGCCGAGTGCATGCAATTTTAAATTAGGATAAAGTGCCTTCAATCTATTAAATAAATCCGCATAGAACTTCAAACCTAAATCAGGATGATGTCCTCCCTGAAGCAACAGCTGCTCACCTCCATACTTCATCATCTCATCTATCTTTTCCTTATACTGCTCTATTGAGGTTACATAAGCCTCCTTGTGACCTGGCACTCTGAAAAAGTTACAGAATTTACAATTCGCGATGCAGACATTTGTCGTATTTGCATTGCGGTCAATAATCCATGTGACTATCTGATCGCCCTTTTCCTCCACCTTTAATTGATTGGCCACGAAGGCTAAATCTGCAGTTTTAGCATTATGGTATAAATGAACTCCCTCCTCTAAACTCAAAAATGCCTTATCAATAGCTTTTGCTAATAATTCTTCTGTCTTTCTATCCATACAATGTAATAACAACAATTCAACTCAATAATTGTGTTAGCTTTGTAGCTCAAAATTACACATAATTACACCCAGAACCTTTAAAGACATTAGGTTCTATGCGAAGCAGTTGAAGAAAAATGAAGAAAGGTAGAAGTTCAAAAATAAAAGTTGGAATAAGTGTCGGTGACATTAATGGAATAGGGTTAGAGGTAATCCTAAAAACCTTATCTGATAACCGAATTAATGAAATTTGTACACCAATTGTTTTCGGGTCAAAGGATCTTTTGAAGACTGCATCTCAGCTCTATGGTATTCAAGGATTAAAGTTTGAGTCCATTTCTGATCCAAATCAAATTAAAGGCAACAGCTTCTTTGTTCTTGAAACATGGAGCAATAAGATTCAGATTGAACCTGGTAAACCAGACCCATTGATGGGAGAATTTGCTGCTTTATCTTTAGAAAGAGCCATTGATGCCATAAAAGAAAAAAGCATTGATACTCTGGTTACAGCTCCGATAAATAAGGACATGATACAATCGGATCGCTTCAACTTTCCTGGACATACTGAATACCTCCAATCTAGAGATGAAGCTGAGGATTCTTTAATGATCATGGTTAATGAAACAACAAGAATTGGCCTTGTAACGGGACATATTCCCATTTCTGAAGTCCCTAAGCAATTGACCTCTGACCTTATCCTCAAGAAGCTTACACTAATGCATCGATCATTAAAGGACGATTTTTTAATCCCACGCCCTAAAATTGCTATCCTGAGTCTTAACCCCCACGCAGGCGACAATGGCCTATTGGGTAAAGAAGAGAAAGAAGTGATAGAACCAGCTATTCAACAAGCTAAAAGCATAGACATATTACCATTCGGCCCATTTGCTGCAGATGGATTTTTTGGCTCTTCAAATTATAAAAACTTTGATGGCATTCTGGCCATGTATCATGATCAAGGGTTAATCCCCGCGAAAAGCTTTGATTTTGGGAAAGGAACAAATTATACAGCAGGTCTCTCATTCGTCAGAACCTCACCGGATCATGGAACAGCCTATGATATAGCAGGAAAAGACCTTGCCAATGAAAGTGCATTCAGGACAGCTATCTACAAAGCTGTTGAAATCGCGAAAAATAGACTTTTAAAACAAGAATGGGAAAAGGAGAAATTAATCCCCTCAAAAACTCGATAAATTCAAGAAATTATTTATTAAATTTGCCCCCTTTCTTTTGCAGAGGGTAGATTAGGTAATGAAGCGAAAAAAGAAAATAATTATCCCATTTGTCGGGTTGAAAGAGGGCTCGCATAAGCTTGATTTCGAAATAGGCAAATCGTTCTTTCAAGAATTTGAGTATTCAATCATTGAAAATGCTGATTTTCTTATTGAAGTTGATTTATTGAAACAAAAAACTCTAATTGAGTTAAACCTTAACTTTAAAGGACTTATATATTCCGAATGTTATCGTTGCGGAGAACCTTTGGAACTTAAGGTTAAAGGGAAAAACCATTTGATTGTAAAATTTGGAGATTTAGATCAAAATGCTTCAGAAGAGATTTTGGTTCTTCCGGACGGATCTCATGAAATAGATCTTACTGAGTCCATATATGAATTAACCAATCTACTTATGCCTCCAAAACCGATGCATAAAAAAGAAAAAGACTGTAATCAGAAAGTAATTGAAGTACTCAATAGTTACTCAATAAAAAATGCACAAGAAGGAGACCCTAGATGGGAAGCTCTTTCTAATCTAAAAAATAAAAATTAAAAGTTATGGCTCATCCTAAACGAAAGATATCGAAAACGAGAAGAGATAAGAGAAGAACTCATTATAAAGCTGAAGCTCCTACCATTGCTACATGTCCTACGACAGGTATGCCACACCTTTATCATAGAGCTCATTGGTATGAAGGCAAGCTTTACTATAAAGGTAAAGTTGTGATGGAAAAAGCGGAAGCTTAAACAAAAACACATTTGCAGACAAAAGGTGAAATAAGCATTATTTCACCTTTTGTTGTTAGTAAACAGTTATTGATTTGATCTTAAGGGATTATGAATTTATTTTAAATAAAGCTACTTTAGCCCCTTTAAGAGACTCTAGAAAATCGATTCTATGACAAAACTCCGTGCGGCAATTACCTCTTTAGGAGGTTATGTTCCTGAATATCGGCTTACCAATCAAATCTTAGAAACAATGGTAGACACCACAGACGAGTGGATCACTACCAGAACAGGTATAAAAGAAAGAAGGATTTTAAAAGGTGAAGGTTTAGGAACTTCTGATATGGCGGCTGAAGCGGTCAATGAACTTCTTAAAAAAAGAGGAATAACTGCTGAAGAAATCGACTTGTTGATTTGTTGTACTGTTACTCCTGACATGGTGTTTCCCGCAACGGCAAATATCATTACAGATAAAATTGGAGCCTGTAATGCGTTTGGTTTTGACCTAATGGCGGCATGTTCCGGTTTCCTTTATGGGGTGACGACCGGGTCAAAATACATCGAATCTGGTCAATACAAGAAAGTAGTAGTTGTAGGTGCTGATAAGATGTCTTCTATAGTAGACTATGAAGACAGAGCAACCTGTATTATCTTTGGAGATGGTTGTGGTGCTGTTCTATTAGAACCGACTGAAGAAGAGGTTGGTGTCATGGATTGCATAATGAGAAGCGACGGTTCCGGAAGAGTACACCTGCATCAGAAAGCAGGTGGTTCAGTTAAACCGGCAAGTCACGCAACTGTTGACGCTAAAGAACATTTCATTTATCAAGAAGGGCAGGCAGTATTTAAGTTTGCCGTTACTAATATGGCAGATGTTTCTGCAGAAATTATGGAACGCAATGGTCTTCGAAGTGAAGACATTCGCTTTCTTGTACCACATCAAGCCAATAAACGAATCATTGATGCTACCGCTAACCGAATGGGAGTTGGAAGTGAAAAAGTAATGCTCAACATTGAAAAATATGGCAATACCACAAGTGGTACTATTCCTCTTTGCTTATGGGAATGGGAAAGCCAACTTAAAAAAGGAGACAATTTAATTTTGTCTGCCTTTGGGGGCGGCTTTACATGGGGTTCAATATGGGTAAAATGGGCCTATGATTCATGATTTTTAGAATCAATAAATTATTCTAATTTTAGTTACTTAAAACGTAATATTTACTATATGAAACTTACTGAAATTCAAGAGCTGATTAAATTTGTTTCAAAATCAGGAGTTAGCGAAGTTGAAATTGAAGACAAAGATTTTAAGATAAACATTAAGACCCCGCCTTACAAGAAAGGCAAACAAGTTGCAGAACCACAACAAGTTGTTGCTCAAATGGTACCCCAACCTATGGCAATGCCACAAGCTGTGGCTCCTGCACCGGCTCCTGCTGCTAGTCAAGCAGCTGCTCCCGCAGAGGCCGCACCAGCCAAAAAGGAGGAAAAAAATGATGAAGCAAATTACATTGCTATAAAATCACCCATGATAGGAACATTTTATAGAAAACCATCACCCGACAAACCTGAATTTGTAAAAGTTGGGGATACTATAAGTGAAGGAGATACAGTCTGCGTAATAGAAGCCATGAAGCTTTTTAATGAAATTGAATCGGAAATTTCCGGTAAGGTTGTGAAAGTCTTAGTTGATGATTCAACTCCAGTTGAATATGACCAGACTTTGTTCTTAATTGACCCTAAAGGTTAATTAATACTTCTTTTGATATTCATTAAACACGTATAAAAATGTTTAAAAAAGTACTCATTGCAAATAGAGGTGAAATTGCTTTACGGGTCATCAGAACTTGTAAAGAAATGGGCATTAAAACGGTTGCTGTTTATTCTACGGCAGACGCGGATAGCCTACACGTTCGATTTGCAGATGAAGCTGTTTGTATAGGGCCTCCTCAAAGCTCAGATTCTTATCTTAAGATCTCTAACATTATGTCTGCTGCGGAAATTACCAATGCAGACGCGATACACCCCGGTTACGGATTCTTAGCAGAAAACGCGAAGTTCTCTAAAATCTGTGAAGAACATGGTGTAAAATTTATAGGTGCTTCTCCGGAAATGATTGACGGTATGGGCGATAAAGCCTCTGCAAAAGCAACTATGATCGAAGCAGGTGTGCCTACAGTTCCGGGTTCAGAAGGTCTATTAGAAGATTTGAAACACGCTAAAAAATCAGCTGAAGAAATCGGCTATCCTGTCATGATGAAAGCTACTGCCGGAGGTGGTGGTAAAGGCATGCGTATTATCAATGACGACAAAGAACTGGAAGGAGCATGGGAAAGTGCTCGAAAAGAAGCTGCCGCTGCCTTTGGCAATGACGGCATGTACATGGAAAAATTCATTGAAGAGCCGCGTCACATTGAAATTCAAATTGCCGGTGATCAGTTTGGTAATTACTGTCATTTATCAGAACGAGACTGTTCTATTCAAAGAAGACATCAAAAACTCTGTGAAGAAACTCCATCGCCATTTATGACTGATGAACTGAGAGAAGCAATGGGAGAAGCAGGCATAAAAGCTGCCAAGGCTGTTGACTATGAGGGTGTTGGAACTGTTGAATTTTTAGTGGACAAGCACCGCAACTTCTACTTTATGGAAATGAACACCAGAATTCAGGTTGAGCATACCATAACCGAAGAAGTAATCAACTTTGATTTGATAAAAGAGCAGATTAAGATTGCAGCAGGTTATAAGATTTCAGGCAAGAACTACTATCCACAAATGCATTCTATTCAATGCCGTATTAATGCCGAGGATCCATTTAATGGTTTTAGACCAAGTCCGGGAGCAATAACAACTTACCATTCTCCGGGTGGACATGGTGTGAGAGTTGACACTCATTCTTATGCAGGTTATGTTATTCCTCCTTATTATGATTCCATGATTTCTAAGCTCATCACAGTTGCACAAACAAGAGAAGAAGCGATAGAGAAAATGGAAAGGGCTTTAAGCGAATATGTTATTGAAGGAATTAAGACGACTATACCATTTCACATCCAATTGATGCGTGATGAAAATTTTAAAGAGGGAAATTTCACTACTAAGTTTATGGAAACTTTTAAATTAAAAGAACCTAAGGATTAAAGTGAATCTATAAAGAATAAAAAAAGGGTGTTCGATTAGAACACCCTTTTTTATTTAAACTTATTGAGTATTTATCTCGCCCACTTGTATCTTATTTTCCAAATGATGTAATACATCACCGGTACAATTACTAAGGTTAAGAAAGTGGCAAAGGTTAATCCAAAAATGATTGTCCATGACATTGGACCCCAGAAAATCACATTGTCTCCTCCAATATAAATCTTAGGGTCTAAACTGGAAACCAGACTAAAGAAGTCGATGTTTAACCCTATGGCTAATGGCAGCAAACCTAAAATTGTGGTTATTGCTGTCAACAATACAGGTCTTAACCTCTTTTGTCCACCCTCAACAATGCTTTCTAAGATCGCTTGAATTGGAAGACGATCGTCTTCATCAAGATTTAACTCCTCACGCTTTCTATCCATAATCAAGTTGGTATAATCAATCAGTACGATGGCATTGTTTACAACAACACCTGCCAATGAGATAATCCCAATCATGGTCATGATGATTACAAAGTCCATTTGGAAGATAACCAGACCCAACAGCACACCAATCAAACTCAAAATCACAGAAGTTAAGATGATAAATGGTGTAGTCGCTGAATTAAACTGAGATACCATAATCAAAAAGATCAAGAAAACAGCTATCATTAATGCTCTGCTCAGGAATGCCATCTCTTTAGCTTGTTCTTCTTGCTGTCCGGTAAACTTTAAACCAAGTTCTTCAGGCATATCGTAACCCTTCATTCTCTCTTTTATTTTTGCCACCACTTCATTTGGATTAGCATCTTCAAGCACATTAGAAGTAATTGTTACGACTCGCTTAAGATCTTTTCGTTTTACAGCACTAAAAGTGGATGTCTTTTTGGCTTCTGCTACAGCCGAAATCGGCACTTGTTTAATCTTGCCCGTCGTCTGATCTCTAAAGGTAACCCTTTGGTTCATCAAGGCATCTAAGTCATATCGTGAAGTTGAATCAAACCGTATATTGATGGGATAATCATCTTCTCCGTCTTTGTATGTGGAAACTTCCTTGCCAAATAAGGCCGTTCTTAGTGCATCTCCTATCTGAGCAGTGGAGACACTTAACCTTCTTGCCTTTTGACGATCTATAATGATTGGCATTTCAGGTTTACCTTGCTCAACATCAAGCTTCAATTCTTCTATGCCATAGATGTTTGCATTATTAACATAGGTAATAACTTCTTCAGCCTCATCAACTAATTGTTGATAATTATCTCCTTTTATTTCCATACTGATTGGTGCTCCTTGCGGTGGCCCATCAGAGTTTTTACTCACGGTAACCTGTACTCCTGGATAACTCTTTAAGGCCTTTCTTACATCTTCCATCACCTCTGATGTGATTACCCCTCGTCTATCCTGAAATTTGACAAATTGTACGGTAATCCTTGCTTTATGAGGCGTATTACCCATAGAAGGGCCTTCGTTTGGATCACTGGTACCATTTCCTACCTGTCCTAGAATAGATTCAACTAAGAAATTTTCTCCCGATTCATCCTCATATTTCTTCATCAATTCAATGACCTGTTCCTCAATTTCTTTAGTTATGGAATTCGTTGCATTAATATCTGTTCCGATGGGCATTTCAACATATATGTTCAAATACAAAGGTTGATTAACTGGGAAATACACTATCTTGGGAGTAAATGTTCCTAGTAGGATGAATGACAAGATCAGCAAACCAAAGGTTCCTAAAACGAATCGAATTGGCCTTCTTCTGTACAATGCATAGCTCAAAAACTTTTCATACAACCTTTCCATTCTCGGAATTATCCGCTCTTGAAAAGTCTTAGTCGCCGGATTAAAAAAGTGAATGCTCAACAAAATAATCACACCACTAAAAGCTAATAAATTGCCTAACGCTGCCACCCCAATTAAGTTGAAAAGCACGCCAATTACAATTAATCCTATACTTCTGATGTTCCATTTTTTCTTGTTCGGATCCTCTTCATCTACTTTCATAAATGCGGCCGTTAGAACAGGATTAATCACCAAAGCCACAAATAAAGATGAAGCCAATACAGTGATCAAAGTAATAGGCAAGTATTTCATGAACTCACCCATTAACCCAGGCCAGATGGCCAATGGGAAAAAAGCGGCTAAAGTTGTTGCTGTAGAGGCGATGATTGGCCAAGCTACTTGCCCAACGCCATATCGCGCAGCTTTAACAGGCTTCATTCCTTCATCCATCAGTCTATAGATGTTCTCTACAACCACAATACCATTGTCAACCAACATTCCTAACGCCAATACCAATGAAAATAAAACCATCATGTTTAGGGTTGCACCAATTGCACTCAAAATGATAAACGAAGTAAACATCGATAGTGGAATGGCCACACCAACGAAAAGGGCATTTCTTATTCCTAAGAAAAAGAGTAACACTCCAACAACTAGAATAACTCCAAAAATGATACTGTTTTCAAGTTCATCTACCTGAGTTCTCGTTTGGTCAGACTGATCATTCGTTATAGATATTAATAAATTGTCGGGGAAATAATGTTCTTGGGCCTCAGTGATAATCACATTAATATCATCAGAAGCTTGAATCAAGTTTTCACCGGCTCTTTTGATCACATCAAGCATCACAACTGGTTGCATGTACTGTCTTGCAAAATCTTCCGGATCTTCTCCTCTAAAATAAACATTAGCGATGTCCTTTAGATAGACAATTTCTTGATTTTCCTGGCGAACAATGATGTCTTCTATTTGAGACATGTTTTTAAACTCGCCAATTACCCTGACATTTCGTTTAAAATCATCAACAAGTAAATCCCCTCCCGAAATGGTAACATTCTCATTTCTTATTGCATTGGCAATGTCATTAAAAGAGAGCTTCAAACTTTCCATTTTAGGAAGGTCTACACTTATCTCTACTTCTTTGTCCTGAACACCTCGGATATCTACCTTTGTAATTTGAGGCAAGTCCTCTATCTTATCTTCAAGGTATTCAGCGTAGTCATTTAATTGATCCATTGAATAGTCTCCTGAAAGATTGATGTTCATAATAGGCACCAACTCAGAGAAGTTCATCTCAAAAATGTTAGGATCCGCAGGTAAATCTGTTGGAAAATCAGGATCCGACATCGCAATATCTACCTTATCTTTTACCTTTCTTAAGGCCTCAGAAGGTGTAACGCTAAAATCAAATTTGACTTGAATTGATGAGTACCCTTGAATGGATGTAGAGTTGATCTCATCAATTCCTGAAATGGAATTGATTTCTTTTTCTAAAGGTCGTGTAATCAAGCGCTCTATATCTAGGGGAGAGTTTCCCGGATAGGCCGTTCCGACATAAATTTCAGGTACAATAACTTCAGGGAAAGCCTCTTTCGGCATGGAGTTATAGGAAATCAGACCTGCGATAAAAATAATGGCTGTTAAAACATAAACAGTATACTTATTCTTAACTGAGGCGGTAGTTAGCCCAAACTCTTTATATTTCTTTTCTTCACTCATGTTTCTTGTTTTTAGAAGGCTCTAATTCACATCTACTTCTTGTCCATCTTTTACACTCCTGGCACCTTTATCAATCAAAACCGCTCCTTCATTAAGCCCTTCGGTAATTAATGTTTCACCTTCATATGAAATACCCGTTTTAATCATTTGCTTCTTCACCATGTTTTTTCCGTCCTTAGCACTTAGGACCATTACAAAATCTTCCCCTCTTGGTGTTTGTTGTATCATTCTGCTTGGTATATGTAAAGCAGAATCCTTTATCTCAAAGTCTTTGATCTTCACTTTTGCCAAAAGATTAGGATTAACGTCTATTTCTTCTTTGCCAGACAGATCAATCTTCACATTAAAAGTTCGATTATTCGGGTTAATAAACTTACCGGTATGACTGACCGCTGTCTCAATGGTCTTTTTTAGTGCAGGAAATTCAACCTCTGCATATGCTCCCTTTTTGATGGTTGTTAAATGTACTTCCGACACATCTGCCTCTATATACACATCATCTATATTGATCAATCTTAAAATCGGACTTTGACCTGATGCTACTTCTCCCACCTTAGGCATAATATTATCTATAACGCCATTAAAAGGTGCACGAATTTCACTCATTTCTATTTGAGCCAGGATAGCTTTCTTTCTTGCTTCTAAAGACTCTTTAGTAGATTTTGCTTGCAAATACTCTACTTCCGAACCTATGTTCTTCTTCCAAAGTCGATCTTGTTTTTCATAAATGGTATTGGCTAACTCTAGATTTGTTTCAACCTCTTTCAATTGATTTCTGAGCATATCTGATTCTAACTGAACCAACAATTGTCCCCTTGAGACCTCCTGTCCTTCCTCAACTAATATGGCTACCACTTTTCCCGGCATTTCAGGAAACATAGAAATGCTCTTAGAAGCTTCTACATTGCCATATACATTTATAAAATGTGCGAAATCACCAGATTCCAACTTTAGCGTTGATACTTGTGTCAAGTTCTTTGTCGTATCCAAAGCTTGAATTTGTTGATCTAATTCGGCAATTCGTTCGCCAAGTGACTTGTAAACCGACTGCAAAGAGTCCTTTTCTTTTATGATCGTTTGTAACTCTGTTTGACTTCCATTGTCTGTACCACAAGCAATGGTCATTGCCAGAATTAAAATTGCAAGTATTTGTTTCATTGTATTAATAGTTATTAAGTGCTTTATCGAGTTTAACTTTGGCATCAATCAGTTGAAATGATGCTTGTATGTATGCTTGTTGGGTTGTAAGTAGCTGGTTATTGGCCGTGGTTAATTCCAAGCTACTGCTCAAACCTTCATCATATTTTGCTTTTACCTTATCATAGATGCTTTCTGCAAGTGCCAGATTCTCATTATTTGTCTTGTATTGATTCAAAGCAAACAGATAAGCTGATTTGGCATTTTCTGCTTGAATTTTGAGATTTTCCTCCACTTGTTTTTTAGCAATCTGAACTTTTTGATAGTCAATTTTTGCTTGTTCTACCCTATTTTTGTTTGCAAAACTTGTAAACAAGGGTACCGATAAGTTCAAACCAAAAAATTGTCCCGGATTCCAAGAGGGGCCATCAATAAAATTAAATTCTGTTGAGAACGCATTGCGCTGGTATGTATAAAACCCTGTCAACTTGGGCAAGTAAGTTGATTTCTGTTGCTTCCAAAGTAGTTCGGTTGCCTTTTCCTGAGTTAGTATCGATTTATAATCTATATGGACATTTATATCAAATTCTTTTTCTACAAAACTGTCTCCTTTTGAAGTATTCGTTAAGGTCAACAAATCATCTTTAAGAATCAATTGATTTTCAATTGGAATTCCCAAGATAAACTTCAACTGGTTCTCTGCAATTTTAAGCTGTCTTTCAGCATTTTCATATTGATTGGTTACTGATTGGAGATTCAATTTAATTTGATCTCGATCCTGTTCTTCTGCCAAACCATTTTTATAAATCTCTTCTGTTTCAAAAGCCAATTGATCTAAATTGTTCCGGTTTTGCTTGAGTATCTCCAGATACTTTTTAGCAACCAAGACATTACCATAGGATTGCGTGACTAGGTTCTTAATTTCAATGTTTGACTTTTGCAACTCATTTTTTGACAAATCCAAATAAACCCTTGTCGCTTGAAGTCCAACCAAATATGAACCATCAAAAATCAATTGATTTGCCGTTACCGATGCAGTCATTGTTTGTTCAACTCCAAACTCAACAACCGTTAAACTTCCTGGAGTTCCACCGGGAAAAAATTCTGAAGGTAAAGCTGTAGCCGGTATTTCCAAATTATTCAAATAACTTGCTGCAGCAGAAATTTGAGGTAAACCAATAGCAATTGTTTCCCTAACTTTTCGCTCTGCTTGTTCGACATCAAGTTTGGCTAGCTGAATTTGATATCCATTTTTCAATGCATAAGCTTTCGCCTCCTCTAAACTAAAATTAAAAGTGCTGTCCTGCGCCTTTAATCCCATGCTTAAAACAAACAAAACAGCAAGCCCTAATAGACCTAATTTCTTCATTATATGTTTTCTTGATTAAATTTTTGTTTTAAATATTCCCTTCCTTTAGAACTAGAAATGCCTCTAACATGATAGCGAATCATTTCTGTATAAACCTCAGCTTGGTTATAATCCGACAAGTTGGTGTTTTCAGGATCCAAAATCACATTGACCATAGAGATGTATAGTCGCGCTAGAATTTCAGGATTGATATTTGAGCGGTATAATCCGTCTTTCATTCCTTGTTCCACATTTCGTTTTATGTTCATGAAAATAAAATCATCTCTATGCTGTGTTAATCTGGTATAGGCTTCAAAATGATATTTTTTCAAATCATAGATGACTGAAGGATGCATCTCTTTCATTTGTGTTCCTACAAACTTGGTCATGGCCATTAGTTCATCAATCGCATTGTCCTGATGACCGAGAAATTCGCTGACCAAACACTCTTCCGCATCAATGTGCTCTTGTATACAGCGCTTAACCAGATCTTTTTTGTTATCTACAAACTGGTAAAGGGTTTTTTTCGAAATACCCATGTGTCTGGCTACATCGTCCATTGTCATGCTTTTGATGCCATATTTGGCAAACAAATCAGCAGCCTGAAGTAAGATTTCTTTTTCCTTTGATTCCATTTCGGGCGCAAAAGTAGAAACTTTTTCCACATTGGAAACATTTTTTTTATTTTTTGTTTCCAATGTGGAGATTTTGGAATTGAAACGGTATTTTTCTCATTTAAACTGTAATCCTGCAATGGTATTAACAAATAATTTCGGGGAAAAACTTTCCTTTGCACAGATATTAAGAACTGAGTATCTAAAATGAAAAGAAGTGAAATAAAATACTTGCTTGAATCGGGCAAGGTTGGTGAAAAAGTGCTTTTGAAAGCATGGGTCAGAACATTTAGAAGCAAGCGATTTATTGCGTTAAACGATGGTTCTACGATTAATAATATTCAAGCTGTAATCGATTTTGAAAATACAGATGAAGGACTATTAAAGAAAATTACTACTGGTGCCTCTGTTTCTATTTCAGGGAATTTAGTTGAATCTCAAGGCAGTGGTCAAGATGTAGAAATTCAAGTTGAACATATTGAAATATTGGGAGAGTCTCATCCCGACCTGTATCCTTTACAGCCGAAAAAACATTCTCTTGAGTTTCTTCGTGAAATCGCGCATTTAAGATTTAGAACCAATACTTTCAGTGCGATTAACCGAATCAGGCATGCCTTAATTTATGGTATACATGATTATTTTCATCAAAGAGGATTCTACAACATTCATACACCTATTATTACAGGCTCAGATGCTGAAGGAGCAGGAGAAACTTTCAGAGTGAGCACCTTAGACCCTTTAAGTCCTCCTACGACAGAAAATGGAGAAGTCAACTTTAAAGAAGATTTTTTCGGCAAAGAAGCGAACCTCACTGTATCGGGACAGCTTGAAGCTGAATTGGCAGCCATGGCGCTTTCTAAAGTATATACTTTCGGCCCTACGTTTAGAGCAGAAAATTCAAACACCACTCGTCACCTTGCAGAGTTCTGGATGATCGAACCCGAAGTGGCTTTTGCAGACTTAGAAGAAAACATGGACTTAGGCGAAGATCTTTTAAAAAGCCTGATTCGATTTGTTTTAGAGAATTACAGGGAAGACTTGGATTTTTTAGAAAAGCGATTATTGGATGAAGAAAAGAACAAAAAAGCTGAAGAAAGATCTCCAATGCCTTTGATTGAGAAGTTAGAATTTGTACTGAACAATGATTTTGAACGCATCACCTACACAGAAGCAATCAATGTTCTGAAAAACTCTAAACCAAATAAGAAAAAGAAGTTTCAATATCTTATCAATGATTGGGGAGCAGATTTGCAATCTGAACATGAACGCTATTTGGTTGAAAAACACTTCAAAAAGCCTGTTATTCTTTACGATTATCCAAAAGGTATTAAAGCCTTTTACATGAGGCAAAATGAAGATGGTAAAACGGTTAGAGCAATGGATATCTTGTTCCCCGGTATTGGAGAGATCGTTGGCGGATCACAACGTGAGGAGCGATTAGAAAAGTTAGAAGCAAGAATGGAGGAGATGAACATTCCTAAGGAAGAACTATGGTGGTATCTAGACCTCCGAAAGTTCGGCACTGCGCCGCATAGCGGTTTTGGCCTAGGATTTGAAAGGCTAGTCTTGTTCTTGACCGGAATGGGTAATATCAGAGATGTTATTCCGTTTCCAAGAACACCTAAAAATGCAGAATTTTAATACAGATTAGTCATGTTAAAACAGTCTCTTCAACAAAAAATGCTTCAAAAGCTGTCTCCTCAACAGATTCAGCTGATGAAATTGTTACAACTGCCAACAGTTGCTTTGGAACAACGCATAAAAGAAGAGATTGAAGCCAATCCGGCATTGGACGAGGGAAAAGAGGAAGAGGATAATGCCATCGATGAACCTTATGAAGAAAAGGAAAGTGAAGAAGATTCATTTGAGGAATTTGACTTTTCGGATTACATGGACGATGACACACCTGACTATAAATATCAGGTTTCTAATAAAGGGCGCGATGAGGATGATAAAGATATTCCTTACAGCGGCGGCACTACCTTTCATGAACGCCTCAAAGCACAAGTTAGCTTACAGCAACTGAGTGATAAACAAGAAGAGATAGCAGATCACTTAATCGGCAGTCTGGACGATTCCGGCTATTTAAGGCGTGATTTAAATGCCATTGAAGACGACCTGGCTTTCACAAGAAACATCATGGCCACTCAGGAAGAAATTGTTGAAGTGCTAAAAGTGATTCAACAAATGGATCCCGCCGGAGTTGGTGCCAGAGATTTACAGGAGTGCCTACTGATTCAAATTAAGCGTAAGAAGAATAAAACCTTAAGTACGCGAATTGCCATTGAGATTCTTGAAAAATTCTTTAATGAATTTACAAAAAAGCACTATCGCAAGATTTTAGATCGAATGGAGATTGAAGACGAAGATTTAAAAGAAGCGATAGATGATATTTTAAAGCTCAACCCCAAACCGGGTAATTCGCTTAATAGTAGTGGAAAAGGTGTTCAGGTTATCGTTCCAGACTTTAACCTTAGAATTGTAGATGGTGAATTGGACATCTCATTGAACAGCAGAAATGCTCCTCAATTAAGAGTAAGCAGAGAATACCGTGAAATGATTGACCATTACAATAAGTCTGACAAAAGCAGCAAATCTGAGAAAGAGGCCTTGACTTTTGTCAAGCAAAAACTGGATACGGCAAAATGGTTTATTGATGCCATCAAACAAAGGCAAAATACTTTAATGAAAACCATGCACAGCATTGCCGACTATCAAAAAGCCTATTTTTTGGAAGGAGATGAAACCAAGTTAAAGCCAATGATCCTGAAAGACATTGCCGACCTGATTGAAATGGATATTTCTACCGTATCAAGAGTAGTCAACAGCAAGTACGTTTCTACTCCTTATGGCACTTTTTTACTGAAATCTTTTTTTTCAGAATCACTTTCTACCAATGATGGAGAAGAAGTAAGCACACGTGAAGTGAAAAAGATCTTAACCGATGTTATTGAAGCAGAAGACAAGAGAAAACCACTTACCGATGAGAAATTATCTCAAATCTTAAAAGAAAAGAAATACAACATTGCCAGAAGAACCGTTGCCAAGTACCGCGAGCAGCTTAATATTCCTGTTGCCCGTTTAAGAAAAGAACTGTAAGTGAGAATTATTGCACAATTTCTGAGCTATCTATTTCATCCCATTTTTGCCCCACTTGTTAGTGTTTTCATTCTCTTTCAACTTCCCATCTACTTAAACTACAAATACCCAAGCGCTTATTTTACAGCCGTTTATGCCTGTATCTTTTTTAATCTTATTATCATTCCTCTTTCCCTGTCCTATTATCTGAAAAAACAAGGGATGATTCAATCTCTTGAAATGCAAAGTGCCAATGAACGCGTTTACCCTTATGGTTTAACACTTGTGCTTTATTGCATTACCTACTTTCTATTCAGTCAAATTCGTTTTCCCTCATTTTATCAAGCCATTCTCTTAGGAGCAGCACTTTCTTTGCTTATTCTGTTTCTTTTCAGTCTGGCCAACTACAAAATATCTGCTCACATGACCGGCCTGGGAGGTATTGGAGGCATGCTCTTGGTCACCAATCAATTCTATCAGGTCAATACCATTGATTTATTGTGTCTGCTTTTATTGATATCTAGTCTGGTCGCTTCTGCTCGACTGTATTTAAACAGACATACTCTAGGAGAAGTGTTCCTTGGCTTCTTAAATGGTTTTTTGTGCCAAATGGTATTGCTTTTATAAGGTCGGATAAAAGGCATCTTGAATGTGCTCAATGTCTGCTTTGTTACTGCCTAAAACAATGGAAACAATATCAAATCGGCATTCCAGATCCAAGTTATGCTCTTCTATATATGCATTCGCGGCTTTAATAATTCTTCGCTGTTTGGCAATGCTCACAGCCTCCTTCGGACTCTCAAATTCAGTAGAAGTTCTTGTCTTCACCTCAACAATTACCAAGCTCTGATCGTATCTGGCAATAATATCCAGTTCCGCTTTCTGAAATCGCCAATTGCAGGCTAAGATTTTATAGCCTTTTTCTTTGAGATGGCTTAAAGCCATTTTCTCTCCTTGTTGACCAATAGCATTGTGCTCAGCCATTAAAAACGCAGTTAATCTTTTCTCCTGATGTACTGATTTTAAGATGACGTCCCATAATTAAGGCTCTATTGTCTTCAATATGGCCCGCAGGAAAACCAAAAATGACCGGAACATTATACTTCCTGAGGTTTCTCACAATGATTTCTTCAGCAGTTTCACCAAATGGAACTGTATTGTCATTCATGTCACTCATGCCCCCGACCAAAACACCCTTACATTCATCAAACAAACCTGCACGCTTTAAATTCATCATTATGCGATCGATATGATACAGGTATTCATCCAAATCTTCCATAAATAAAATGGCTCCTTTTGCATCAATCTGACTATGAGTTCCGGTTAAACTGTAAAGGATAGAGAGGTTTCCGCCTAACAAATGACCTTCAATTTCAAAATCAGAATGCGTGTTGAGAACATGCGGTTGGATTTCATACTGCAATTGTCCTCCAAACAGAGCAGTCTTTAATGAAGCAGTGGCATTATTTTCTCTGCCATCTTTTGGGAAATTGATTGGCATGGTGGCATGTAAAGACTCTACAGCCAAAACTTGTTGCACATGATTATGCAATACCGTAACATCACTATATCCCACAAGCCATTTTGGATTAGACTTGAATCCAGAAAAATCAATCTGATCAATGATCTGTGCAGTACCATAACCTCCACGCGCGCAGATAATAGCCTTGCACTCCAAGTCGTCTAATGCTTCTTGTAAAGCTTTTGCCCTTGTATCAACATCACCGGCAAATTGATGATCTTGCTCAAATAAATAGGGGTTAGACTGTATTTGTAAACCCCAAGATTTTAACAGTTGAACTGCCGGTTGCAGTTCTTCCTCTGTTATTTTTCGAGCTGTGCTTACAATACGGACTTGATCACCTGGCTTGAGGTAGGGGGGACAGATCATGTCTGTAATATTCGTATTTTTTTTACAATATTGTCAATTATTCGTAATCTTGCTCCACTCTTTTAAGAGCGGGCCCTTAGCTCAGTTGGTTAGAGCACCTGACTCATAATCAGGTGGTCGCTGGTTCGAGCCCAGCAGGGCCCACTAGAAATAGAAAATCCTTCTCCGTTAGGTGAGGGATTTTTTTATTTCTTCGTCTTGGTGGGCGAGAAGTTTATGCTGAACGACGAAGGAGTTGAAGTGAGCCCAGCTTCGTTCTTCGTAGGTACTTCGAAGAAGAACAGGGCCCACAAAATGGAAATCTCTTAGCCAATAAGGTTAAGAGATTTTTATTTTGTATGATTTTAAGGCGAGAAGTTTATGCTGAACAACGAAGGAGTTGAAGTGAGCCCAGCAGGGCCCACAAATAAAAAGACCCAATTGATAAAATTGGGTCTTTTTTTCTGATAATTTATAATAGACTTTACTTAAAGGCTCCATCCACCTCAAAACCCCAAAGCTCAGGCAAAATAAAATAGACGATTAAGGAAAGTAAGATAATAGATAGAACATTTAGCCAGACTCCCGTTCGAATCATGTCCGACATTCTAATATAACCAGACCCAAAGACCAATGCATTCGGTGCTGTTGCCACGGGGAGCATGAAAGCGCAAGAAGCGGCTACCGTTGCAGCGGCTAATAACAAAAAGGGATGAACGTTAATGACAGTAGATAACGCAGCTAAAATGGGCAGTAAAATGGCGGTGGTTGCTAAATTAGAGGTAATCTCGGTTAAGAAGTTAACCGCCGCTACAATAAGAAATAACATAATGAAAAGTGAAATACCTTGTAAAATACTCAATTGATTCCCGACCCATTCCGCCAAACCACTTGTTTCAAAACCGACCGCCAAAGCAATTCCACCACCAAAAAGCAGTAAAACGCCCCATGGTAATTTGACCGCCTCCATCCATGTTAAGAGTGGTTCCTTTTTCTGTTGAGAAGGAATAATAAATAGCAGAATAGCTGCTATCAAAGCAATAATGGTATCATCAATGGCCGGTATCAACTCTTTCAACAAAAAAGATCGACAAATCCATGCAGCAGCAGTCAGTATAAAAACAATTAAAACTCTTTTTTCTTCTACAGAAACCTTACCCAGCTTTGTCAGTTGCTCTGCAATAATAGATTTACCGCCCTGATAGCGCATACCTTTTAACTTAAAAGCAAAATTGGTGAGGTAATACCAACACATCAATAACAGCAAAATGGTAATGGGTAACCCAAATTGAAACCACTGGAAAAAAGAAATCTCCACAGCATAGAGTTCTTCCACTACCCCTGCAAAAATTAAGTTGGGTGGTGTACCAATTAAGGTCGCCATGCCACCAATAGAGGCACTATAGGCAATGGCAAGCATCAATGCTTTTCCAAAATGAGAATGACTGTTGCCTGCTCCATAATCGCTCATCTCTTTAATCACCGCCATACCTATCGGCAACATCATTACAGTAGTAGCCGTATTGGAAATCCACATGGATAAGAAAGCTGTACTCAACATAAATCCCAGAATGATGTTAGATAAGTTACTCCCTACCAATTGAATGATGTGTAACGCAATTCGTCGATGTAAATTCCATTTCTCAATAGCAATGGCCAGTATAAAACCACCTACAAAAAGAAAAATGAATTTGTGTCCGTAAGCAGCTCCGGTTGTTTTCAGATCCAAGCCTCCGGTCAATGGAAAAAGCACAATCGGCAATAAAGCAGTTACTTCTATGGCTACCGCTTCGGTTACCCACCAGATTGCCACCCAACAGGTTGTAGCCAATACAGCAACACCCTGCTCTGAAAGACCCTCCGCTTCAAAAAACATCAGCAATAAGAAGAATACCAGGGGCCCTGCTAATAAACCGACTTTTCGTTTACTCAACATGGGTTCAATATCCGATTAAAAAGTAAATATTGAATTCAAGGCATGATTGGAAAGCACAGAAAAATCATGACCTACTCTTGGTAAAGTGGCATATTGCCAATGATAGGAAAAGTTATTGTTGATCGCAATCTGTCGGCTTTCATTGAAAAAGTACTGAGCTCTACTCAATCTATTCGTGCCCTGTATATCTGCTTTGGCATTTCTACGAAGTCCTCCTGCATTAGGATCATTATCCGCTTCTCCTATCAAAACGGTCAATTTTTTATCAAAGATAGGAGCAAAATTGCCGATCATTAGAGGGCTGTCTTTAATTCCGTATGGAAATGAGATTTGGTTATCAGGTACGGTATACCAACCAGAAGCTGCAGCAACTGCTTCCTCAACGCGAGCAGAAGGTTTAAAAAAGAGAAACCGATGTAAAAACTGAGCTCCTGCGGAGAAACCAAACAGGTAGAAACGCTCACTTGTATTGGCCGTTAATTGCTTTACCTTGTCAAACAGAGGCTCTACCAATGAAAAAGTCCACTGATCTTCGCCGTTCAAAGTAGAAGCTGAAGGATTGTCTCCATCAATAAAGACATTTCCTAAATTGTATTGATCCCCTCCCGGAAAATTCGCTTGCGAAAACTCAGGGACAATGACGATCAGATTTTTTTGATTCGCTGCAAAAATCAATTGATCTCGATTTTGCAGAGCATCTCTTGAACCACCATGAAAGACCATTAAAATGGGTGTGCTTGCATTCACCGTTGAAGGGACATGATAATAAACCTCTACTGCCTTACCGCTTAATGGTTGATAATCATTGTAAGTAAATGAGCCTGATCCTTTCAATTGAGAAGTGGTAACAGTGTTTTCTGTTGGTTCGGGAATGTCTTCACTGTTATCGCAGGAAAGAAGCAACATGCTGCTACTGACGACTAAAACGATGCATCTGATTAAATTCATTGACTCTATTAAAAGAACAAATATTTCAATTTAGCAAAGCCAAAAACAGACCAAATAGTTTGTTTTTCAAATACCAATTTTAATATACCCAGAGTACCAAACGTTCATCGAGTGCGAAGCATATCGAGAAGAACATCTCAGTTCCGCTCGTCTCGATACACCTTCTGCCTTCGATACTCAGCGAGCAATCCGTACCCTGAGTTCCGACCAAGGGGAGGAGTATCGAAAAGTACAATTGTAATCGCTCATTGAGTGTTCCGATTGTAAATCGGAATGTATTGAAGTGAGCAATTACTTCTTCCAAACCTCAGCCATCTGCTCTACTTTCCTTTTAATTTGAGGGCCCTTAACCGATGCATAACCAAAAATGATCCCCTCCTTTGGTATTCCTGAAACAAAACATTTACGATAGGAATGACTCAAAATACGCTTTTCCGCAAATTTGTCGATCAACTTTTGATGCTGATCTAAATCTTTGAACCTTCCTAACAAATGAAGACTATCACTTTCCTCATTTAAAAACTCAAAGCCATTACCAAAGTGATTTCGGAAACTATCGAGAAAGATCTGCTTGCGTTCATGAGCCGTTGCAATCAGTGTTTTGATATGCGCATATAAAAACTTCTTCTCTATGAATTGATTCAACACAACCTGAATAGAAGGAGGCACAAAACGATGAGAATGATTCATAAGAGCGGTAACAGGCTCTACCAACTGAGGGGGAAGTACCATATAGCCTACCCGAATGGAAGGGTGCAACAAGCGGTTAAAAGTTCCCATATAGATCGTTCTATCCTGCTGATCCAAACTAAACAATGCAGGCAATGATTGCCGATAATTAGTGACTTCATGTTCGTAATCATTCTCAATGATATAAGTACCATTAGCATTCGCCCATTGAAGCAATTCTTTTCTTCGTTTCTTGCTCATTACGGTAGCATTGGGGTAATGACAAGAAGGCGTTGTATGAATTAGTTTGGCTTTTTGAAATTGATCTTCTTTCAACAGTTCGGTTTTCAATCCTTTCTTATCTACCTCTACGCCCAAAATATTAGCCTGCAAACTTTTAAAAATAGAATGAACATTCGGGAAAGTGGGGTTCTCCATCACCACCTTATCCTGCTGATTCACTAAAACGCTTCCGATCAAGTACAAAGACTGAAGAGAACCGGATACAATGATGACTTGATGACTCTCACATTTCAAGCCTCGGCTTAAATTCAGATAATTGGCTAAGTTCCTTTTCAATTGCTCATTGCCAGAAGAAGGAGAATAAGTCAGAGCCGAAAATTTAATTTGCCGCCAATACAAAGTCGTCAGGTTTTTCCACTTACTTACAGGAAAAATATCCAAAGGAGGAACGCCCGGCCGAAAAGCGACGGTGACGCCATCTGTACGATTAATTAATTTGGTATTCTCTTGAAATGACTTTCCCTTTTCTGATAAAGCTGCATGCTGATGAAGTTGATTAGTCAATTTCTTTTTAGCGGTATTGACCAAACCTTTGACCGTATAACCGGACCCCTTTTTTGCTATGATATAACCCTCTAGAAGCAGAAGGTCATAAGCCTTTAAGACCGTACTTCTGGAAACACTTAAAAAGTTCGAAAGAGTGCGACTCGCAGGCAGTTTCTCCTGAGCAGGAATCATCGTCTCAACAATTGCATTTCTGATCACCTCGTACAAAACGAAATACAACCTTTTCTCCTCCCCTTTGCTAATTGCTTTACGATAGCGGTACTGAATTCTCTGTAAAATTGACTCCAAATTGGTATTTATTATAATTAATAATTGGTATGTTAAATGTAAAGCTTTAAACGATTCTTTTGGTTATCCTTTTTAAAATTATTTAGACATGAAAAAAATTTACCTTCTTTTTATCTCCCTATTCACTCTTCAGTTAAGCTACGGACAACTCATTGTTAATGAGGTTCTTTACGACCCTTCTAATAGTGGTTTAGATGGAGATGCCAATGGAGATGGCATTTACAGTCAGGACGATGATTCTTTCATCGAAATTTACAATTCAGATTCAGTTGCTTTCGATATTAGTGGCTACGAAATCTGGGACGACACTACCTCAGGTGGTGAAATTCAATTCAGATTTCCGGCTAACTCTTTTATTCCTGCTAAAGAAGTTACAGTTGTTTTTGGTGGGGGAACTTTATTGGCAAACTATGGTAACGCCGTTGTCTTTAAAGGAGACTCAGGACTCAATTTTAATAATTCAGGGGAAGTGATAGGCGTTAAAGACACTAGCGGTAACTGGGCTTTAATTTTCGATTCGGACGCATTATCTAACAATCCAAACGAATCTTACACAAGAGCTCCGGACGTTACCGGTGGATTTGTTCAACATGGAGATACTACTTCTGTATTATTTTCTCCGGGAACGAGAACAAATGGATCTCCTTTTACCATGCCGAGTACTTCAAACCCGATCATCATTAATGAAGTATTGTACGACCCTTCTAATAGTGGTTTAGATGGCGATGCCAATGGAGACGGAGTTTACGATCAGGACGATGATTCCTTTGTTGAATTCTACAACACAGACTCGGTCCCTTTCGATATGGGAGGTTATCAAATTTGGGACGATACAGCTTCAGGAGGCACCAATCAATTTACTTTTCCTGCGGGAACAATGGCACCCGCAAACGAAGCGGTAGTAGTTTTTGGAGGAGGAAGCACCTCTTCGGGTAGTTTTGGTACCGCAGTCGTGTTAAATGCGATGAATGGATTCAACTTTAACAATTCAGGAGAAGTAATCGGGATTAAAGATGTAAGAGGTAATTGGGTGCTATTCTTTGATTCAGATGCCCTGTCCAACAATCCGAATGAGTCTTACACAAGAGCTCCGGATATAACAGGTGGATTTGTACAGCATGGTGATACGACCAATGTTTTATTCTCACCCGGAACAAGAACCAATGGAGTGGCATTTAGCATTCTCTCTAGCCTAAATGAGAATAGTGCGTCAAGCTTTCAGGTTGGAATATTCCCTAACCCTGCTCGTGAAACGCTCAATATTCAAAGCGATGAAATCATTTTGAATGCAGAAGTGTTCAGCCTGAATGGTCAACTCATGGATAACATCAGTTTGGAAAGAAACCAACTGAACATCGCCAATTTACCAAGCGGAATGTACATACTGCGATTGACTAGTCAGGATAGTTCAGCAATACAGCGGTTTATAAAAGAGTAATTTAACGTATCAAATTTTAGGGTAATGAAAATAAAACCTTTTCATAGCGGGATAGTTGCGGTCATTTGCCTCTTTGCACTAAGTTGTGAAACCGACGATGTAGAACCAACCGTTACAGTTAGCTTAGATGCTTCGACCCTGCTGGTTTCAGAAGCTTCAGGCAGCATGACCATAACTGCCACGATAAACTCAGCTACTGATAATGCGGTTACAGTTCAACTAAGTGCAGCCGGAACAGCTACTTTAGATGTAGACTACAGCTTAAGCAATAGCAGTATTGTAATTTCGGCAGGCAATACAAGCGCAAGTGTTCAACTTACCGCTTTACAAGACACAGTTAAAGAAGGTAATGAGTCGGTAGATCTAACAGCAACAGCAGTCGGAGCTACATTAAAGGGAGCGCAACTGGAAAGCATTACCATCGAGGATGATGATGTGGCGGCAACTGCACAATTTATCATTAACGAAGTGCTTTATGATCCTAGTAATTCAGGATTAGATGGCGATGCAAATAAGGATGGCACCTATGAACAGGATGGAGATTCATTCATTGAGTTTTACAATCCAAGTTCTCAGGACTTTGATATGGCAGGTTATGAAATCTGGGACGACACTACTTCAGGAAGTATACAATATACCTTTCCCAGCAATTCAGTCATTCCCGGGAGAGGAGTATTGGTGGTTTTCGGAACCGCACCCCAGGCAGGAACTACATTTGGTAATGCAGTAGTATTAGCTTCAGGTTCAGGGTTAAATTTCAATAATTCAGGAGAAGTGATTGGCGTTAAAGACCCGAATGGAAAATTTATTTTATCATTCGATTCAGATGCGCTTTCCAACAATCCTAACGAGTCTTACACACGAAACCCTGACATAACCGGAGCTTTTGAACAGCATAATACCAATACGTCTGTACTTTTTTCACCGGGAACTAAAATTGACGGCACTTCATTTTAGGCTATGAGCAGATGTGATTTAGATAATATTTCTCCCTTTGGCAGACTGAGTGTTCCGATTGTAAATCGGAATGTATCGAAGTCGCCAAAGGATGTTCTAATTCAAGCGATTGCATGACAATAGCAGGTCCCATAATTTCTGTAATCGCCATTGTTATAGTGGCGCGACTGTTATTGAAAAAATACTACCCACATGCGGTTTTGTTGGTAGCAGGACTGTTGATGTTGATTCTGTCGGCTTTACTGAATTTGCAACTACCGGAACTGCAAAATGAAACCGGATGGTCTGGATTTGATCTCTTCAGATTATTGAAAGAATCATTTGGAAAGACCAATGCAGGCGTAGGGTTGATGATTATGTCAATCGGTGGTTTCGTTGCTTATATTGATGCTATCGGAGCATCAGATGCCTTGGTCAGGATGGCCATGAAACCCTTGTCTTTATTGAAAAATTATCCGCAACTGACCTGCGTTGCTGTCCTGCCTATTGGACAATTACTATTTGTCTGCATTCCATCGGCAGCAGGTTTAGGATTATTACTGATGGCATCTGTTTTTCCCATTTTAATTCGAATCGGAGTGAGCCGTTTGTCCGCCGTATCAGTCATTACCGCCTGCACCGCTTTTGGCATTGGTCCCGCTTCGGCCATTACTGCAAGTGCAACTACTATTTCAAAAGAAGACGGCATCAGCTATTTTATACAAGAACAAATCCCCTTGGTAGTGCCACTCTGCTTAATCATGATGATTACCTATTATTTCGTCAACAGATACTACGACGGAAAAGGAAAATCAGAAGAAAGTGCGATCAATGTAGAAGAAAAAGAAGAGAAAATAAAAGCGCCCGATTACTATGCTTTGATTCCGGTACTACCCCTAATATTATTACTCGTATTCTCGGAAATTTTTCAGCTTTTCCCCGTTCCCATTGTGTTGGATACCACTACGGCTATGTTCATCAGCCTCTTTATCGCTTTGATCTTTGAGTTTATTCGCAAACGAAAACTAAAGTTAGTATTGGAATCGCTGAAGACCTTTTGGAACGGCATGGGAAACATCTTTAAAACAGTCGTCACCTTAATTGTAGCCGCAGATATTTTTGCCAAAGGTTTAATTGCTCTCGGTTTTATCGATGGTTTAATTGCCTCTTCTACAAATCTGGGTTTAGCGGCAACAGGCATTGCTTCCGTAATGGTGGTCATGATATTTTTAGCTTCCATGCTAATGGGAAGTGGAAACGCCTCCTTTTTTGCATTTGCTCCGCTCATTCCTAAAATTGCCGGTCAATTCGGAGTCTCCACTACAAGCATTATTCTACCCATGAATTTAGCAGCCTCAATGGGGAGAACGGTTTCACCTGTTGCCGGTGTAATCATTGCAACCTCTGAAATTGCCGGAGTAAGTACCATCGACATTGTAAAACGAAACCTCATTCCACTCTGCGTCTCTCTATTGTTCCTTTTAATTATTCATTTCATCTAAACAACTCCTTATGTTATTAATCAAAAACGCCAACATATACGCTCCAGAAGCATTAGGACACAAGGACATACTCATTGGTGCAGGTAAAATTTTGGATATTTCCGAAAACATTAGCTGTTCCGCCTCCACCTTAAAAGTTTGGGATGCAGAAGGAAAAATGGTGTTACCCGGCTTCATCGATCAGCATGTGCATGCTATAGGAGCCGGTGGGAAAAGAGGATTTGCCTCTATGTCTCCTGAAATCAAAATGACCCAACTCATTGAAGTAGGCACTACCACCGTAGTAGGGCTATTGGGAACCGACGGAGCTACCCGAAACATCAAGAGCCTTTATGCCAAAGTGAAAGCCCTGGAAATGGAGGGCATCTCCGCCTATATGTTTACAGGGTATTACGGCTTAGACCCCAATTACATCATGGAGCGATTACAAGATGATTTCATCTTCATTGATAAAGTATTGGGTTGTAAGATTGCCATTGCTGATGTACGATCTTCCTTTCCCTCCGATGTAGAATTGCTTCGTTTACTAAGAGAAGTTAGAGTTGGAGGCATGATCGGCAATAAAAAGGGAATTCTGCATCTGCATTTAGGCAACCATCCTGAGCAAATGGATCAGTTGTTCCGCTTGGTAGAGGAGCATCATTTCCCCATAGAAAATATCTCCCCCACTCATGTTGGACGAACTGAAAAGTTGTTTCAACAAGCCATCCGGTTTGCAAAAATGGGTGGCATGATTGATATAACCACAGGAGCTTCCAAGTATACAGAGCCTTATCTTTCTGTAAAAACAGCTTTAGAGGATGGTGTTTCCATTGACAACATCACGTTTAGCAGTGATGGTAATGCGGGCTTAGATCAGCTCAACGAGAAAGGGGAATTCATCGGATTTAGAAAAGCTCCCATCGATCAGAATTTCTTACAAGTAGTCGATTTGGTTCAAAAAGGTGGAATAGCTATTAGTGAAGCCTTCAAGATCATAACAAGCAACCCGGCGAGAAATCTTGGTCTGAAAAACAAAGGGCAAATCAAGGTAGGCATGGATGCAGATTTCTGCTGTCTATCTGAAGACTTAATATTAACTGATGTTTTTGCCATGGGAGAGCCAATGATGCAATCAGGAGAAGTCATCGTAAAAGACAGTTTCGAATGAAGAAAAAAATGAAACATAATTGCCTAGCCGGAACATTAAGTGCAGTTACATTCCTGCTCGCTTGTCTTGTTGTTCCTTCTCAGCTCACCGCTCAGAATCCGAAACTGAACAAATACACTTTTGGTGAAGGACTCACCTTTACAGGCAAAAAAGACTATGAAGTCAACCTCAGAGGCTATGCTCAACCCATGGTGGAAACCAAGAGCTATACCGAAGACGAGAACGATAATGGTCAACTGAACCGTTTTAGAATGCGAAGATTGCGCTTTCGACTTACCGGAGATGCGGCACAACAAAAAATCGACTATCGTTTTCAGGTAGATTTAAGTGGAAGTGCGGAAGTCGGCGACGAACCAAGCAGCTTTTTATTGGATGCTTGGGTCAGATACAGTTTCACACGAAGAATTAAACTAACATTTGGTCAATCAACAACACCGACAGATAATCGGGAATTGCGGATGGGCTCACATACCCTTCAGTTGCCTGAAAGAAGTCGGCTTACCTCTGCCTTTAGCAGTATTCGTGAATTTGGCTTGTTTTTAGACGGCACCTTTAAAACCGGAAAAGGCACCTACATGAGACCCTCAATTGCCATTACCAATGGAGATGGCTTAAATGCGAACAACCGGGATTATGGTGGTTTGAAATACGGGGGTAGAATAGACTTTTTACCTTTCGGTTTGTTCACCCGTTTCGGGCAATTCCGTCAAGCAGACATTGTAAGGGAACGATCACCCAAATTAGTAATTGGAGGTAATTATAGTTACAACCAAGGCATGAGCAGTCGTCGAGGAAGAGGAAGCGGTGCTATTTTATACCTGAATGACGAAAATGAAATTTCTCTACCCGATTATGTAAAATACGGTATCGACTTCTTGTTTAAGTATCGTGGATTCTCCATGTTGGGTGAATTTGTGGCTAGTGAAGCCTATGTCCCGGATGATATTTCTCAACGCATTCGAAACGACGGCACCATTGCTACCACTTTTGATGTAGATGGAGAGCGGGATGTTGAAAATTACATCAAAGGCAGAATGATGCTGGGTAAAGGTTACAACATTCAAATGGGCTACATTTTCAAAAACCTGTGGTCAGTGGATGCCCGATACACACATCTGGAGGCCGATCAACATTCTTTTCTGAATAACGGTACGTTTTATAACCGACCCAATTATTACACTTTGGGAGCTTCTAAATACTTAGATAGAAGTTATGGAATTAAGGTTCAGGCTTCCGTCACTTATGTTGAAGCCGATGAAGGCTCAAACGATATTTACAGCCAACCCATTGACGGTAATGAGTGGATTGTCCGTTTAATTAGTACGATTTCCTTCTAATGAAAAACTGGATAGTCATACCATTCATTTTCTGCTGCTTTGCCTGCAAGGCTCAATTAAGTCCGCAGTCAAAAAAGGTGACTCAGAAGTTTTTTCCTGACCCTGAAGTGACGATCAATACCCCTGCCTTTCAAAAAAAGAAAGGATTTACCACTTATGAGGAGTTGATTCAGTTTTTAAATGAAAAAGTGGCAAAATATCCCGATTTACTCACCTTGACTTATATCGGTAATAGCCAAAAAGGAAAACAAGTGCCTCTCTTAACGATAGTTGACCCAAGCAAAAAAACTGATAAGGTGAAAGTATGGTTTCAAGGTGGTTTACATGGCAACGAACCGGGCAGCGTAGAGGCAATGCTTTACCTGATCGATCAATTGCTGGAAAATGAGGAAAACCGTTATCTGCTTGATCGACTGCATTTGGCCATTGTTCCACTGGCAAACATTGATGGTTACAGCAAACAGGATCGTTATGCTGCCAATGGTCTGGACTTAAATCGGGATCAAACCAAGTTGAATATTCCCGAAAGTCAATTCCTCAAACAGACCTTCAGTGATTTCAATGCTGAGGTTGCTGTGGACTTTCATGAATACCGTCCCTACCGCAGAGATTTTGCAACCATGAGCACCTATGGCATCAGTTCCATTTATGATGCGATGTTTTTGTATTCCGGTAATCTGAATGTGCCTGAAAATCTGAGAAAATACACCGAGGAACGTTTTGTAGATGCGGCAAGAAAAAAGTTAGACGAAAACCAACTCAATCATCACCCTTATATGAGTACGACCAAACATTTGGGTGATGTACATTTTAATCAGGGCTCTGAAAATTCCCGATCGAGTGCCACTTCCTACGCATTAGCAAACTGCATTTCCACTTTAATAGAAGTAAGAGGTGTAGGCATTGGAAAAACCTCTTATAAACGAAGAGTACAAACGGCTTTTTTAATCGGAATGTCATATTTAAAAACGGCTCATCAACATGCCGATGAGCTGAAACAAAAATTGGAAGAAGCAGAATCATCCAAACACCAAGCGGCTCTGAAAACTCAAAGAAAGGTTTACGACACTAAGATTAAAACCATTGACTTGGATCAAAATGAAGCCATTGATTTTGAAGTAACTATCAGAGATGCTTTACAATTGACTTTGGTATCAAGCCGGGCAAGACCAACAGCCTATCTAATCATGCCTGAAGCAGTTGGAGTGATTCAACGTTTAAAAATTTTAGGCTTGGAAGTGGATTTGCTGTCGGAAGCAAAAGAAATGGAAGTAGAACGCTATCAGGTTATTCAGTACCATCAAGATGCTGAGAAATATGAAGGAGTGAATCTTCAAGAAGTGAAAACCGAGTTAAGCAAAGTCAACATGCAGTTTCCTATAGGTACAGCCATTGTGAAAATGGATCAGGAAAGAGCCAATTTAGCTATGGAAGTATTGGAACCTGAAGTGAAAAACAGCTTTGTAAGTTTTAACGTCATTGAAACGGAGCAAGAAGCGACCTTGCCCATTTACAGATACCTAAATGAAAATTCTATTCAGCCTTAATAAAAAGAATATGTTTAAAAAAGTCATTATTTGCAGCCTTATTTTGTCAAGCATACAACTTGCTGCACAAACAACGGAAACCAATGAAGAAGTCAGTTTTGAATTGGGTAGCGGATTAAATTTCCGCTTCAACGACGGAGCTTACGAATTCAAATTGGGTGGGATGATTCAGCCCTCATTTGCCTACGAAAAAACGGAAGACATTGATGCAGATTACTTTTTCAATGCCAAGCGTTCGTACTTCAACTTTTCCGGTAAAGCCGTTGAGGAAAAAGTAAGTTTCTTTCTGCAAACCGATTTCAGTTTGGGTCAGCCCTTGTTAGATGCATGGATTGGATACCATCCTAGCGCGCAATTCAACATTTATTTCGGGCAAAAACAAAGCATTGGCAACAATCGGGAAATGATGATTATGGAAACTTTCCTGACTTTTCCTGATCGCAGCTTGCTCAGCACTGAATTGAGCCGAACAGGCAGAGAGTTCGGACTGTTTTTAGATTATGAATTAGGAACAGATGATTTAGCCATTGTTCCTCAAATTGCAATTACTTCGGGTGACGGACGCAATTCTTTTGGTTCTGATTCGCGTGATGTGGATTTTGGCGGATTCAAGTATGCAGGGCGATTGGATATCTATCCTCTTGGAAAATTTACAAAAGGTAATCATGATTTAGTTGCCGATTTAGCGCATGAAGCATCTCCAAAATTAGTGATTGGAGCAGCCGGAAGTTTCAATGACGGAGCGAGTCATCAAGTGGGTGCAGGTCATGGAGAGTTCTTACTTTACAATCGATTGGGGAACAATCAGCTCCCCGACTATCAACAAGTTTATTCCGATATTTTAATCAAATACAAGGGCTTTTCATTTTTAGGAGAATATTCTATCGCTACCGCTACCAATTTACAAGGCTCTTTTATCGACCAAGCAGGAAGTGATGAACTACAGAAAACAGAAATTTCAGAGTTCCTTGCTTTGGGAACAGCCTTAAACCTTCAACTGGGTTATGTAACCAAAAGTGGCTACGGAGCAGATTTTAGATATGCTTCTACTACTCCTGAATTTGATAGTAATACTGCTTCCCAGATGCAAGAGTTATCCGCAATTACCGTCGGTTTTTCAAGGTATTTTAAAAACAATGACCTGAAACTACAAACAGCCCTTACTTCTTTAACTAACTCTTCAACAGCACAAGAAGTCAATACGATAAGAGGAGAATTGATCTTGCAGTTGATTTTTTAGGTATTTTAATTCTTAATTATCCTTCGATTATACATTAGGAGTTGAATTAGTCTTTCAAGGAAATAGACCATCTGGTTCGGTATGTGTCTAATTGGGCCCACAGAATAGAAAATCCCTCACCTGACGGAGAAGGATTTTTTATTTTATCCAAATGGATATCTAAGCCTAGATATACCATAATTAAATATCATTTCTTTTTTTAATCTTTGTCTTCTAATCTTAGGAACGATATGAAAAATACACTTCTTTTAGTTCTACTAATTATTAGTTATTCGATTCAAGCCCAATGGATACAAAAAGGAGGAGATATTGCCGGCGGTCTATCGAATAATTTATTAGGATACACTATCAACATGCCAAATACTAATACTATAGCCATTGGCGCAACAGGAGCTAATAATAATAGAGGTTATGTAAGAGTTTATAGTTTTAACGGTAATAGTTGGCAATTAAAAGGATTATACATTCACGGGGAATCAATTGGTGATGAAGCAGGGACATCAATTAGCATGCCTGATACCAATACTATAGCAATAGGTGCGCCAAGCAATGATGGAAATGGTAGTCGTTCAGGTCATGTAAGAGTTTATACATGGAGTGGAGGCACTTGGTGGCAAAAAGGAACTGATATTGACGGAGAAAACTCTCTTGACTATTCGGGTTCGTCTGTTAGCATGCCTGATCCTAATACTTTGGCTATTGGAGCTCCGTCAAACGATGGAAATGGAGGAGGCTCCGGACACGTTCGAATTTATTCCTGGAAATCAGGTGTTTGGCAACAAAAAGGAATTGACATTGATGGTGAAACGGCAGGTGATGGATCAGGATATTCTGTCAGCATGCCTGACGATAATACTGTGGCCATTGGTGCAAGATCGAATAATGATAATGGGAATAATTCGGGTCATGTGAGAATTTTTAAGTGGAATGGAAACAGTTGGCAACAAAAAGGAAATGACATTGATGGTGAAAATGCGCAAGATTATTCAGGCTATTCCGTCAGTATGCCCGATACGAATACAATAGCTATTGGTGCTCCATTGAATGATGGAAACGGCAACTCCGCAGGTCATGTAAGAATCTATAGGTGGAATGGCAGTATTTGGCAACAAAAAGGAAGCGATCTTGATGGTGAAAATGCGCAAGACTTTTCAGGCTCATCAATTAGCATGCCCGATTCTAATACAATTGCAATTGGGGCTCGTCGAAATGATGGAAATGGCAATAATTCAGGTCATGTGCGAATCTACAGTTGGAATGGAAGTAGTTGGCAGCAAAGAGGAATTGACATTGATGGTGCAAATTACGGAGATAACTCAGGCTATTCGGTTAGTATGCCTAATTCCAATGTTGTTGCAAGCGGAGCTCCCCATTTTGATGGAGGGGTTTACAATTCTTCTGGTCATGGTAGAATATTCTCCTTATGTTCTATACCTATAGATACAAATGTTATTACTGCATGCAATTCATTTGTATGGACAAATGGCATTACATATTCTTCAAGTAATAATACTGCAATGGATACTCTAACTAACATGGCAGGATGTGATTCTATTGTTATTCTTGACCTAACTATTTTAAATTCTTCGTATAGTACGGACATTCAATCTGCTTGTAATTCATTTACTTGGATTAACGGTATTACATACTCTGCAAGTAATAATACTGCAATGCATACGCTTATAAATACTGTAGGGTGTGACTCCATTGTATCTCTTGATTTGACTATTTTAAATTCAACCGGGGTTGATATTCATCATACCTGTGATTCGCTTACATGGATTAATGGCATTACATATTCTGCCAGCAATAATACTGCAATGGATACTCTAACTAACATGGCAGGGTGTGATTCTATTGTTACTCTTGACCTGACTATTTTAAATTCAGCAGGGATTGATACTCGACATGCTTGTGATTCATTTATCTGGATTAATGGCATTACATATTCTGCAAGTAATAATACTGCAAAGGATACTCTAACTAACATGGCAGGATGTGATTCTATTGTTACTCTTGACTTGACAGTATTCAGTTCTTCTTTGGAAACTGATACTCAATTTGTTTGTGATTCATTCACCTGGATTAATGGAATCACTTACACTTCAAGTAATATTGCTATAGACACTCTAACCAATACGGTAGGATGTGATTCTATCATTACACTTGACTTAACTATTTTAAATTCTACAACAGCAATCGATACCAATATTGCATGTAATTCATTTACATGGATTAATGGAATCACATATATGACAAGTAACAATACAGCAACCGATACTCTTACAAATACAGTAGGGTGTGATTCAATAATAACTCTTGATCTGACAATTTTAAATTCGACCGGAATAGATACTCAACATGCCTGTGATTCATTTACTTGGATCAATGGAATTACTTATACTGCAAGTAATAATACAGCTATTGATACGCTTACCAATGCAGCAGGGTGTGATTCTATTGTTACACTTAACCTAACTATTTTAAATTCAACCGGGGTTGATACTCGACATGCTTGTGATTCATTTACTTGGATTAATGGCATCACCTACACTACTAATAATAATACAGCTATTGATACACTTACCAATATGGCTGGATGTGACTCTCTTGTAACATTAAATTTAACAATCGACAGTGTTTCTGACCTTTCCACGACAGTTAATGGCATTACTATCACAGCAAACAACACAAATGCATCAAACTATCAATGGTTAGATTGTAACAATGGATACGGTGAACTTCTAAATGATACAAATAGAGCATTTACCGCCATTACTAATGGCCTTTATGCGGTTGAAATAATAGAAAATAATTGTATTGATACATCCAACTGTATTCCAATTATGTCAGTTGACTTAGATAATTCGGATTTAAAAACTCATGAATCAATTGTGTCTCCTAACCCTACTAAGGGGAAATCAACCATCCAATTCCAATCATTAAAAAATGAAACCTCCATTTCCATTTATAATACTGAAGGGAAATTGGTTCAGAACTACCAAGTAGATAACATATCTAAAACTACTCTAAACATTAGTGACCAGCCGAAGGGCATTTATCTAATTAACATTATTGCAGATGGGGAGAGGCAGTCATTTAAACTAATTAAAAACTAGGGCCTTCTTAGGTCGAAAAATCATTCAATAAGCCATTTTTACTGTATCTAGTGGAATCCACAAATAGAAAGCCGCAAAATAATATTGCGGCTTTTCTACTTTAAAGTATAAGAGTTAATCCTTAATGGAAATGCTCTGGCAAATGTTTTATTGCCCTTTTATTGCCCAAAATAATCTCCGCCATTTCCACCATAGCCCCATTGGTCTGCAGTATGGTCAAGGCTATCTTTACATGCAGTAAAAGAAGCAGTTAAGGCTTCACCTTGAATGGCTCTTATCATTGCACATGCGGCTGTTCTATCGCTAGGCCCTACTAATAGGTTATTAATGCCAGCAGCATACTTTTGAGTCTCTGCCGTATTAATCACAGCCGATTTCATCGGATCATTATAAGCCTCACAAGCCAACCAGTAATTGGTTACACTGTATCGAAAACTAACGCTTTCTATATCTTGATAACTAAGCGTTCCATCATGGGTCGTAATCACATTAGGATTAGCGTCTCCATCGTAAAAGTTACCAATAAGGTTTGGACAAGACATGTAGTTAAGGTAATTGGCTCTTGTAGCAGATTCGACCAATAGTCGTATCGTCACCAATCCATGAGCTTCTGCAGTATCTGCCACCTCATTGGTTATTGCCAACTCCAAGCTATCCTGGTTAGGACAGAAGGCTATAAATTGAATGGCATCATTAGGGCAGGCTGGTGTTCCGTCGTAGCTTCCTTCACCACTTTGCTGTGCCAAATCAGATTGAGTCGGCGTATAATTATGAGTAACTGACTCCACTTCATAATTGGGGTTTATCATGACATTAGAAACAGCCACTCTATGCTGATCTTTGTGCAAAAGATAAACAATCAAATGATGTGGTTCTTGTTGCTCATTATGAACCACATGTATTTTAATGTGTCGATGATCGTCAGGATTAAAGTGCTTATGAATAATTCCCTTAATTTTTGAAACGGGGAATTCAGCATCGCCATATTTAGTTGGAAGCAAAGTAATTGGGGTATCAGATTCAATGTATTCCGGTTCTGTTTGCTCTGATTCAGTTTTGTTTTGATTCTGATTATTACCACAGGCAAAACAAGCAGTTGCAAGAAGTATAATGCTTAATCTTTTAAAGGGGTTTGGCAGGAAATGTGTCATAATAATAAAGTTTGATTTCAAACAAATGTAAAACATTTTTTCTTTAATGCAATATGTGTCTCTATACTGACTGATTAGAAAAACGCCTTGCTCCTACTTTGATATATTCCTAAATCTTTCTACTCGGTGATTCACAACGGGCGTCCTAAAATTTAATTATTCCCTTATTAACTTGAGCAGAGGGCATACTTAAAAAACAGGTGTAAATACGTATTGATGATCAACAGTTGAGTGTCTAAATTTATTGTCCTAAAGAAATATTGCATGAAGCAATCATTTCAATTATTCAATCATTTAAAACAAACAAACCATGTGCAATTCAAGTCCTGTATACAATTTCTATAACTGCTGCTGTCCGGATCAAAACGACTCTAGTACTAATGGCTCATCACAAAATGTGAGCACAATTTTCCCAATAAAAACAGTTAATGCCGGCTTATGGACGGATTGGAGAACCGGAGATGTTAACTTCTCCGCTCCTTTTTATTATCCCATTAATCCTCCTCAAAACGTTACTGAAATATTTAACAATATGGAGGCTTTTCATTTTCCATATAAACTTAAAGAACTAAGCTTCTTTAAATCCGGTGTTTTAGGGTCGACAAATGAAACAATGGAGCTTTCAATTCTTGTAATGGATATGGATGGTGCAATATTACGAACCTTGTCTACTACAACAAACGAATTGGTCAGTGCTCCTGAAGAGAGCTGGGTTTCTATTCCATTGGTTTCTTCAGCCGCTGATCTCACGATTTCTCCTAGTGAAATTATCGTAGAAAGATTTGCCATATCAAATCCAAACAATGATAACTGGGAATGTAAAGTATTTATAAGTGGTTTGGCTGAAATGATTTAGAAAATTAAATACAAGCAGTTAGTTGGTCTCATACGATAGGACTTTTTCCATTTTTTTGGTTGGAGTCCTTTCTTTTTTATTATCGAAATTTGCCACACATGAATAAAGATAATTTTAGTCTGGAAGGTATTGAAAGCATCATCTTTGACTTGGGCATGGTGATTATCAATTTAGATATGGATGCTACTGACAATGGCTTTAAAGCTATTTTTAAAACCGATTATGAAATCGTTTTTAAAGATCTAAATGCTCGAGGCTTTTTTCACGCCTATGAGACAGGAAGGATCAGCACCAAAGAGTTTACAAGCACATTGGCTCAACGATCAAAAGGTTGTGCTACAGAAGACGATATTCGCCAGGCATGGAATGCCATGCTTTTGGACATTCCACCCATCCGTTTTGAGCTTCTTAATTGGGCAAAAGCTAATTTTAACACGTATTGCTTGAGTAATACCAACGAACTGCATATTGACTGGATCAATAACATGTTAGCTGAAAAGCATGATCTTCTCAATTTGGAATCTTATTTTGATAAGGTCTATTTATCGCATGAAATGCATCAACGAAAACCTGATCGAGAGATTTTTGAAACAGTGATTCATGATCACCAATTAAATCCGGCTAAAACACTTTTTATTGACGATACGGCAGGTCACTTGGAAGGAGCTAAAAGTACAGGCTTAAAAACCTATCACCTTACCGGAGCAACAAAGATTGAAGACCTTATTCAGGTCTAAGGTTTTTCCTGACACAACTCCACCAAAACACCACCTGATGATTTCGGATGTAAAAAGGCAATTTTTTTATTATCTGCTCCATCTTTTGGAGTAGAATGAATCATTTGAAAGCCTTCTTTTTGAAGTCGTGCAATCTCTTTTTCTATGTCTTCGACATCATAGGCAATATGGTGTATGCCTTCTCCTCTCTTCTCAATAAACTTAGCGATGGGACTTTCAGGATTTGAGGCTTCTAGTAATTCAATTTTACTTTGCCCGACTTCAAAAAACATGGTTTTTACTCCCTCGCTCTCTACTACTTCGGTTTTGTATGATGGTTTTCCCAAAAGAGCTTCATATAACTTTGAAGAAGCCTCAAGATCTTTCACCGCAATTCCCAGATGTTCTATTTTTCGCATAAAAAAACATGTATAAAAAAGCCCTCCACCGGATAAGTGGAGGGCTTCAAGATTTTAATTCCTTTTTACCTTAACTGTATGGTTTTGGTCTCGTTATCATAACTTACGTAATATGTGCCTTTTTCAAGGTTATCTACTTTAACGGAACTTCCATAACCCTTTTTTACGATCGTTCCATAACGATCATAAAGCTCATAAAGTGTTTCTCCTCCGCTAAAATTGATCACATCTTTGAATTTTTCACCATCCAATTTTATACTTGGAGCATTAGAAGTATAAGTAGCCGGAGTAGAATATCTCGGCTTTCCGGAAACATCTACTTGCTTTACCCTTGCTCTGTTTTCTCCACTATGCGGCTCAATCTTAAAAGAGTAATTGTGCGTACCCGGCTTACCGTCACCCATTACTTCTCCAACTTTCACCCACTTGTTCCATCTGTATTGCTCTACAATATAGTTCAACTTTCCGGTTTCATTAGATGTGGTCCATTCTAAAACTCCCTCAGAGTTAAACGCAATTTTTTCTGTTTTGAACGTACTTTTTGGTCTTAAGACTTCAGGGTTCAGAACTTGAGGAGAACAATCGTCTTTGTGCTTAATGTTAATAATGACTTTATCGCCCAATTTTAAATCGTGATTGCCAAAGTCAATCTCAAAAGCACTTTGATTCACTTCATCAGGCGACAATTTCCCATTGACGGTGACTTCAAAAACGCAAAATCCAACACCTGCCCCACCAAAAGGATTTTTTACAAATATGTTTTTACCCATGTAATTGCCTTCCAAAACTATTGTTCCAGCCATGACAGGCAAGGTCATGATCAATGAAATGACAAGTGAAAAGAAAACTTTTGTTTTCATAGTAGGTGATGATTTAATCTTTTCATTCAAAGCGTTTGAAAAACAAAGAAACTGTAATAATTCCAAATACAAAAAATTTATTCTCGAATCAGACATACTAAATTAATAATTTTTAGACTGCTATTCCAATATCGTGCCTAAGTCTATCAAGCGGATTCGATTTTCTTTAGTTTATCCTTCAACTCTCCTATTCTCTCTTGTTTGAACGGTTCTCTTCTTAAACGCGCTGAATTTGTAAAATACTTGTGTGCTTCAAGAAACCCGATGTTCATTTTTACCCAGGTTTTTTCTTCGGTACCTATTTTTCCAAATTCAATCAGCTCTTGTCGAAGGGTTTCTGCTATTGGATAAAAATCTCCCCTACCCAAATAATCCAAATCGGCATCGCACATGATTTCTTCTAAATGATTCTGTGGATTCTGAGGAATCTTTGTGGCTTCAATGAGTTCAATCACCTGTTCTATTTGAGGTTGTGTATAACCAAAATTAGGTAGCATTTCTTTTGCCAGTTTCGCCCCGATCGGCTCATTACTCTCATAGGAGTCGATAAAGCCTGCATCGTGATAAAGTGCCGCTGTTTTTAACAAATACAACTCCTCTCCTTTAACCCCTTCCCAAATGGCTATTCGCTCAACCGCTTCACAAACATCTTTGGTATGATGAATTCCATGGTAATGCAATCCATCGGGCAAATCTCCTGCTAAACGCTTAACAATATATTTTTCAGCATTTCTGTAATTGATGTTACTGTATAACTTCAAATTCACATAATGCCAAAAGGCTTCATTTGGTGTTATGCCATCTTCATTTTCGGATAGCTCAGGTTTAACTCCATGCACAAAGTACATGTCTATTTCTCCCTTATTCTTGGCTTTGACCTTACCCCTGTATTCTGTTACAAAAAACTCTGCAATAGCCTCATAGGTGGTTTCCGAAATGTTAACCATGCCGACCTCTCCGGAAGATTCCATATGCGCAGCCACATTAACAGTGTCACCCCAGATGTCATAAGCAAATCGCTTAATGCCGACAACCCCCGCAATCAAGTTACCGGAATGCAAGCCAATCCGAATTTCCCATGGATCCTGACCTGCTTCGATTTTCTTTTGCTTTATTTCTTGCATGGCACGTTGAATCTCAAGTGCCGCCAAAACCGTATCTATTGCATTGCTTTTATTTCTAATGGGTACACCACCGGCACACATGTATGCATCTCCTATAGTCTTGATCTTCTCTACATTGTGTTTGTTTACGATTTCATCAAACTTGATAAAGTAGCTGTCTAATTCCGCAACCAAACCTTCCGGAGAGTACTTCTCTGCATGTTTTGTAAAGCCTTTGAAGTCGGTAAACATCACAGTGGCATTCCTGTATTTTCGAGCCTTTGCTTTTCCCTTGTTTTTAAGCTCATCTGCCATCTCACGTGGCAGTATATTGAGCAAAAGTTTTTCAGTCTTTTCTTTTTCTTCTTCTAATAACCGCTTCTGTCGCTCAACCTTTTCTTTTTGCTTAATGATCTCTATTGTTCTTTGCTTGACTTGCGATTCTAATAAGTCCTTTTGTTTTTTTACCCGACTTATTCTGTCCTTGAAAAAAAAGTACAGGCCTAATGCAATTAGAAGAAGTAAAGCAAGAATAAACCACCAGCTAAATGGAATTGTAGTCGAATCTGCAAGAATTACAAATGTTAGCATATTAGTCTGATTTAATGGTTTTTAGAAGTTTAAACTCTGTTCTTCTATTCTGATAATGGTCATCATTGTTACAAGGTTGTACATTACAATCTACAACCGGATTTAACATTCCTGAGTAGTTTCCAATAATGTTTTCTCTCGGGAAACCATTTCTCACAAGAAATCGAATCACATTATCTGTTCGTTTCTTAGATAATGCAATGTTATAAGCTTTAGAACCTCTGTTATCTGTATACGAATGAACTTCTAACATGTAGGTTGAATTGCTGTAGTTTTTAATTATGTCTCTCAAAATGGGTTTGTCAACAGGGCGAACTTCTACACTGTCAAATCTATAATGAATCGTAATGCCTTCCAAATCTTTACGTTCCATATTTAAATCTAAAATGTAATGGTCTCTTTCTTCTGCCAATAGCAATTCATGATGATCCAGATTCAACGAGGAATATGTAAACTGCCCGTGTTTGTTCTTAATGGTTTTATCCAACACACGATCAAACTCGTCTAAAGTGACCAGTTGAAAGTGGTCGTCTTCATCTTCGATCTTAAAGAAATAGTTGACATCCTTCTTTAGCTTTTTAAAATGAAACTTTCCTTCTTCATCCGTTTCAGTAATGCCCAACAAGTTTCCATCTTCATCGTAAACAAAAACCTTCATGCCCGACTGAAAATCGCCCGGCAGCTTTTGATAGACTTGCCCCATCAATTCATGCGTCAAATCATCTTCTATTAACTGCACATCCACTTCTTCCAATGGCTCAAACTGTGCCACCTGATAGGTCAGTTTTTTATACGTAAAGCTTCCATTTTGATTGATTGTGGCCAATTCAAGTACTTTGTCTTCATCATCTAAAAAGGCCATGTTCATCTCTTCTTCTGCACCTTTCAATTTAAAGGAGTAATTTTTATCTGAATTGAGTTTTTCAAAATTGAATTTACCATTCTGATCGGTCATCACAGAATCGACAATTTCACCATCCTCGTCCAACGCGTAAATCACCATGCCCTCGCTCGCATCACCCGGTAATTTCTTATAGACCTGCCCCGCAATTTTTATTATGTGAGGCACATAAGCCAATTCTCTCTCTTGCTGAACTTTATACTCATCATAGGGCAAAGAATTAAACTGGAAGCGTCCGCTTTTTAGTTGATTGATCAAATACAAAGGGTCGCCTTCTTTGTTAATGAGATATAAGAGAGATGTAAAGAGTATATCTTCATCCAATTCCGGAAACTCAATAAAATAAGCATCATCAAACTCAAGTTGATTGAATTGAAACTCGCCATTTCCATTCGTATAAGCAGTAGCAATGTAATTGCCTTCTTCATCATAGAGATTCACCTTAATAAAGTTAAGCGGCAACCCTTTGTGTTCAATTCTAGCAATTAAAGCTGTATAGCCTAAATTTTTAGATTCTTTTACATGAACACTAGGGTCTAGCTGATTAAGTGGTAAATAAGACCCGCTTGTATCAGACTTGGAGATATGATATATCCTCCCCAACTCGTTTTCCAAAGCAATTTTAATGTCCGGGTCTTCTTCTTTTAAGCGGATTATATAAACATCATCTGCTTGTAATTTTTCAAAACTGAAAAATCCTCTGGGATCGGTAATCGTTGAGTCCACAATTTCCCCATCATCATTTAACAGATAGATAACTCTTGGTTCAGATTCTTCATCAGGCAATGTTTTATAGATGTGGCCTAAAAACTTGAAGCCATCGTACAATCCAACATCTTCTGCTTCCTCAAGGGTAAGTCCTTGAAACTCTTCATAAGGCAAGGCTTTAAAGTTAAAACGGCCATGTAATAGTCTCGTTAACAACATCAGTTTTTCCCCCTTTTCATCGGTTAAAAACATTCTCCCTTCTTTCACTAAAGCCTCATCTTCATCATCAATCTTTAAGACATAATCTTCACTATAAGGCAATTGAGAAAAGACGAATCGCCCTTTCCTATCGGTATATTGTATGGCAAGCAAAGAGTCGTTTTGATCTAATAAAAGGACTTTGATGCTATCCACCGGTAAGCCCTTATACTCATACAATCCATGAATATCGACCAAAACCTGTGGTAATTGTTTTTTGAATTGATAGATGTCGTCTTCTCCTTTACCACCTTCGCGATTTGATGCATAGAATCCTGAGCTATCATTTACAAAATAAATGCTGAAATCATCTCGATTGGAATTAATCGGACTTTTCATGTTGATCGGTGCCTGCCAAGAATCGATGTATTCGGAATAAAAAATATCTAAACCACCATAACCGGGGAACCCATCGGTAGAAAAGAAAAGCATGCCTGATTTATAATGTGGAAAAACCTCATTGCCAAAGGTGTTTATTGAAGTCCCCAAATTGACCGGACTTGTCCATTCTCCATTTTTTAAATTAGAACGGTAAATGTCAAAGCCCCCTTGACCTCCGGGCATATCTGATGCAAAATACAAGACTCTACCACTATCGGCAAGGTGCGCATGACAAACTGAATAATCATCTGAATTGTAGAGAAAGGGTTTGAAGTTTTTCCACTTGCCATCGTGATACTCAGCCTCGTACAGTTTCATGCGGTTCACATAATCTTTCCCTCGCATTTGATTGTCAATTCTAGTCATCATTAAGCGATCTTCTTGTTCATTGATGCTCAATGGTCCGTCGTGATATCTTGAATTGATCAGACCCGGTACTGTATTAATTTTCCCTCTTCCTTTAGTGCTTATTGCACTTGTGTCAAATTGATATATGGAATAAAAGGGGTTGCCATCAAATGTTGAGCTTTCAGGTGAGTCCTGAAATTCGTCCCGATTGGATGTAAAGAAATACTGGTCTTTGAAACGAATCAAACCGTATTCCGATAATCTCGAGTTCAATTCTGCTTCGGTTTCTACTTTGTATTCTTTGGGTCGCTCTTCCCATTCTTTAACTTCATCTATCGATTGCAACATGATGTTGCCCAGAAATTTATTTTGAGTTAGCTCGGCAAATTTTAAAAATTGTGCTTTGGCAGCAGCTAATTTTCCATTGGCTTTTAAGGTTTGCCCATAATAAAGATGATCTTCTGCCAAAGAGGAGTCAGAATTGATCGCTAAAGTGTAGTACAGTTCCGCATTTTCATATTCTCTTATTTTTCGATACGCATTGGCCAGATACTTTACCCGTGTGTAAGACTTTTCATTCTCTTCTTTTGCCTTTATCAACCACTCTATGGCATCTCTATAATTTTGCTCTTCATAAAGGGCAATGCCCTTAGTTAGCTTTTTGTCCTGTCCATGGGAGGCATTAATTGAACCTACAAAAAAAAGCAGGAGAAAGACACTAACTAAAATTGAATGATATGGAACAGTATTGGAGTTTTTCAAAATTTAAAAATAGCGAGGTGAAACTGTTCTTGACCTGAATAAATTCCAATCGTATCCTATAAAGATTTCATGGGATCCTCCATTCTGACGACTCAATGTAGTTAAGGAAAAGTCAACGGAATAACCAATTCTTAATGCTTTGCTGAAATTGTACTCCATAATGGCAACTGCACCGTAGCCTCTTCTGTACGATAAACCCAACCACAATTTATTCTTTAATAAAATGCTGTTGTTTACATCAATAAAAGCAGGTTTATTGTTTGCCGTTTTAATCAATACAGATGGTTTGTAAATCAAAAAACGGTTAATGCGAAAAGCCTTACCCGCGGTAACGATGGCTTGGGCTTCTTGCCTCACTGTATTCTGAAGATTTACATTGTCCGACTGAATGCCCAACTTCCCTTGATTTAAGTGGGTCAATTCCAAGCCAATGTATTGCTTCTTATCGTAATAATACATGCCAAAATCAAAGGATGGTGTAAGGTAAGACTCTGTGCCTTGAGGTGTGATGGAGTTGTTTTCTCTGAACTCAATTTCATCCCAATTGAATTGATAATTGTAAAGACTTGCCCGAAGGCCAAAGGCCAATCGCCCGCGATGTATTCGAACGGAATAAGCATAATCTCCTGAAATGGCCACTGTATTTTTAGGTCCGATTTTATCGTTTAAGGCCTGAAAGCCAAAGCCCATTTTTTTGTCTTTTGAAGGCATGTGAAATGCAAAAGCCTGACTGCTTGGTGCTCCTTCAAAACCCACCCACTGACTACGATGTATGGCTACGGCACTCAACATGCCACGACTACCCGCATAGGCCGGATTAATGCCCAGAGGATTGAAGAAATACTGGTTAAACTGAGGATCTTGTTGCGACAGCAATTGGGTTGACCACAGCAATACGATAAATGATATGTACCTAATGCTTTTCAATTTATCTGATTAATTCTATCCAACCCCGTTCAAAAATAGCATCTGACTCGAAGGTAAAAAAATAGGTATCTGAAGGAGAGTCTCCTCCTGATAGATTTTCACCGGCCCAAACTGTATTCACATTATCGTAATTCGATCCTCGCCATACTCTGTTTCCCAATCGGTTGTAGATGTTGACTTCACTATTTGGAAAAGCTTCAATGTTATCAATGATCCATTGATCGTTAATGCCGTCACCATTAGGAGTGATACCGGTATAAAACTTAAGTATGCAAGCCTGTCCGCTAATGGTAGTCACTTCAAAGGTGTAGGAATCTGTGGTGCAACCATCATTAGAAGTTATTTGGACTGTATAAGTTCCGGGAGCTAGATTGGTATTCAGTTCACCACTTTTTCCATTGCTCCATAAAATCGTATAAGGACCGTCACAACCACTTATATGGGTAATTCTTGCCAATCCATTAGACTGTCCGATGCAGGACGCATCTTGTACTTCGATCTCGTAAAAAATCTGATCAATGATTCTTACCGGTTGCTGGAAACCTTGAGTATAAAATCGTGGAGAAGCTTCTCCTGTATTGATAATGGGTTCACCAATGGTAGATGTGATTTTGGTATTGCCATTGCCGGTGTCAGATCCTGCCACTCCGATAACCGAACGTTCAATCTGAAATTGGGCCATTAATTGCGAAATGCTACTTAAGGCCAACATGCTAATAGTAATGATTATATGCAATGTATTCTTCCTCAAAACTCTATACTTCCTTGAACATTAATACTAGAGAATACTTGTAAACGTGTAAAGCCGTCTTTGTATATTGATCCTTTAATATCTAATTTGCCGTTATTTTCTATGGTTGAAGTCCCGCCTAAATAGAGATTCCCATTCACGGTAAGTGTATTCCCACTTTCGATAATAAGGTTTCCTCCATCTTCATTGTATAAGTCATGAACATAGGCATCCTCATTGACTCGACAATTATCTAAAATAAAGACTTGAACAATGGCAGTATCATTCGCAGAAGGTTTTCCATTGGACCAGTTTAAGGGATTAGACCAATTTGAATTGAGCAAAGGTGTGAAAGTGGTTGTGGTCTGTGAAAACAATGTACAACTCAGTAGTAAAAAGCCAATGGTAAGAATTCGTTTCATCATGGATTAATTTTAACTTTAAACACCCAGACTCCACTTTCCCTTCTTTCAAAAGACAAGTCATTCCCATCTCTTTTAATTCTCCAACTTCCATCTGTATCAGGATTACCAAAATAAAAGGCATCATCACCCGGAGAACCCGAAGAACTGCCATCTATTTCAATGCTCCCTTCTACGTCCAATCTTGATGTTGGGTCTATATTTCCATCTCCAATGCCCACAAAACCACCGGGCTCAATCACTAATTTTTGGCTGTAAGTAGACCCATCAAAATATTCAAAAGCGAAATTGTTTAATTCTCCCGAGACTTTTCGATGTAAGAAAGTCCAGCTTTTATCCGTCGCTTCATCTGAGGCTAAAGAGAATCCTACAAAGTTGTTCGCATCACCTACACCTTTCAAATCAAAATAAGCACCGGAAGAAGCATTGTAAATTGAGAGTAAATTATCAGGTGTTGTTGTTCCGATACCAAGATTTCCAGAAGGGAGATAAAGGTTGGATGAAATCTCAACAATCCCATTAAAACGTAAAGAGTCAGCCGCGAAGTCACCGTATATTAATGGGGTTGTATTATTAGAGTTATCTATATACAATAGATTGGAACCCGTTTCCGTGGCACCTGCCTGAGAACCGATAAAAACATTGCTTGAACCTGTATTACCTTGTCCTGCTTGCCACCCGAGAAACACGTTATTTGTTCCTGTGAGGTTACTAAAACCAGCTGAAGCTCCAAGTCCAACGTTTTGTTGTCCTGTATTTTGATAGAAACTCCAAGCACCTACCGAAGTACTACTTGAAGCAGTATTGGCTTGAAGAGCCCGTAATCCAATCGCTGTATTAGAAGCACCTAGAGTAGAGGCAGTTAAGGCATTTACTCCTATTGCCGTATTGCCTAATGTGACTGAATAGTCATCATTAAGACCTGCATTTTGTCCAATATAAACCGAAGAACCTGTATTTACTACTTCAAAGCGACCTGAATCCATTCTAAAAAACTCCGTACCTTTTTGGGCAAATCGTATGATGTCATCGTCTGAATTGTCCAATGTAATCTTTGTATCTTCATCCGCATCCAAGAGCAGCCCGGAAGTATCGGCCCTTGTTGCACTAAACGCTGCCCAACTCACATTACCACTTCCGTCGGTTTGTAGCACTTCGTTAAGGTTACCATCAACATTAGGTAGCGTATAGGTATTGTTAATGTTCAAGTTGTTGATTCTTGTCAGGCCGTTAATGTGCATAATGTATCCTCCTGGTACACTTGTTGTATTCACGCCCACTTGACCACCAGAGGTGATGATCATTCTATCAGTATTTGCCGTTTTAAACCTCATGTCCCCGGAATTACTGTTATTCCCGGTAATCCCAATTTGAGTGCCTGTAAAATAGTAACCTGTTCCATTGCCCGATGTTCTGAAATCACCATTTGTAATCAAGGCCACATTTCCTGCTCCTGTTGTCGCTGGCGTAATTGTGACCTGACCATCATTCGCAATGGATATCCCTTCGTTATCTCCATCGTTGGAAATTCGATTGCCATTTAACTGAATGTTGCTGCTTGCCGTATGGTCGCCCAAATTATCAGATGCTGAACCCCAAGTTAATTGTCCGCTACCGTCCGTTTGCAATACCTGCCCATTGGTTCCTCTGGTGGTAGGAAAAAAGAAGGAGTCCCCAATACTCAATGTGCCATATACTTTTAAGCTATCATTCGCAAAATCACCATAAATAAGTGGTGTGGAAGAATTGGAATTTTCAATGAACAGCAAATTATTTGCCGAGGACAAGCCCGAACCTGCATAAGCTCCCAAAAAGACGTTACCACTGCTTGAGGTGCTTAAAATTTCTCCTGCTTCTATGCCTAAAAAGGTATTGTTATCACCACTGGTTAGTATTCGTCCCGCGTCTTTTCCGATAATGGTATTGTGGCTTCCTGAATTCACCGCTGTACCGGATTGCACTCCCATAAAAGTATTGTCTACTCCGGAATTATTGGCATCTCCCGACAGCGCCCCGATAAAGGTATTGTTACTGGTTGTCGAGTTGACATAACCTGCCCTGTAACCCAGAAAAGTATTGTTTCCTCCTGAACTGTTCGAAGCCCCTGCTTCGTAACCTAAAAAGCTGTTTTGAGTGCCTGAGCTAATGTTGCTGCCCGCCTGTGAACCGATGTAAACACCGCTATTGGTATTTGTCACATTAAGGCGACTGTTATCGTGTATTCTCAATACTTCTGAACCGTTTACATCAAAACGAATGATGTTTTCATTTGTGCTTTCTTCGACCTGAATCTTGGTATCATTATCTGAATCTGTCAAGCGTGTAGAATCAATAACTGAATTGGGTAAGTTCGATAAATTAATGTTACCTGTAATCTGACCTCCTGCTATAGAACCTTGAAAGTTACCTGATCCCGAACTAGCTGCAATTTTGCTGCTAAAACAGATAATATAATTTATGTTAGCATTAATTGGGCGAGTTTCATTGCCTCCTTCAAATGCAGTATAATCAGTAAAGCCAGTACTTTCCCAAACTAAATTCCCACTTCCTGTACTTCTAGAGTTAGGATTATTAAAACTTTTATCAAGACTGTGTTGATGACTTTCAAAATCGTCATTCTGATAAGAGCCTACATTATCCCCAGTATTCCCCCCAGTATTTATTGCCGATCGTGAACTCGCATCAGGATCATTACCCGCACCATAATCGGTTCCTCGAATAAACCGCCCTCTCAAATCTGGTAGGTAGAATGTACCACCTGAACCACCCCACGAATATCCAATTACACTAAAGAGATCTGAATATATTGTTGTTGATAGAGCATCTCCATCACATAACAAAAATCCATTTGGAACCATTGAACTATCTGCTCCAAAAGGTAATATTGTTCCTATTGGAACTGCTGCAGAATCTGCTTGAACACTACTTGTCATGATTGATGTCCAAAAACCCCCATTATAGAAAAAGTATGCCGAACTATCGGTATTGTAAATCATTAAGCCATTGGCAGGAGAGACAACAGCATTCATTTGCGAAGTAGTCAGTCTGGGTGGCAAAAAACCTCTTGTTGTATCACTAACATCCAGCATGGCCGAGCCATCCGGGGCCGAACCATCTGCATTTATCGATATGTTTTGTGCAATTAAAATTTGTGTTAGCATTAATAAACCAGCCAGGTAGATTAGCTTATTTCCCATTCTTTATCAACTTTTTAAGCAGTTCCACTTCATCTTTAAGGGCATCAATTTCATATTGTTGCTTTTCATTGTTCTGGTTTTGTTGATCTATGGTTAATTGTTGTTCTTTTATCGCGTTTATCAATACCGGAATCAAGTCAGTGTAATACACTCCATATTTATCCAGTTCTTTTTTTACCAGTTCTCCATTAGGATCCTTTTCCCAATCATGTGTTTTAACAACTTCAGGAATGATCTGCAAAAGCTCCTGTGCCGACAGACCAAGTTTTAGATCACTTTGGGGTTTATCTTTCCAATTGTATGCAATGGGATTGATGCTTAATACTTCTTTAAGTCCATAATTCAAAGGTTTAATGTTGGTTTTAAATCGAATATCTGAGGTCTGAATGCTTCCATTTGTGGCATACACATCATCCCATCGGAGTGAAGCACTTCCCAGATCGTAAAAATTGTCTGTTGCCGGCACCAAATTCCCTGAAGCATCCAGAATTAAACGATCAGTACCGTCATCTCTTATCACTAATTCTTGTGAGCCGTTTTGATAGATGTACCAGTCATTGGATGAGCCATCACTCAATTGTAAGCCACTGTTTAAGCTGCCTCCTGAATTGGTCAAGGTCAAAAGGGCATTTGGAATTGTTTCGCCTATGCCCACTCTTCCCGCTGAAGTCACTCTCATTCTCTCTGTTCCGTTGGTAAAGGTACTTAAGGTGCCATCACTGTTCGTTTCAAACCCCGTGTCGTCATCAGCAGGGCCAATTGACAATTGAAGGGCAGGAGCATCAATACCAATGCCAATGTCACCTGTTAAACGGTCTATTGAGAATGCTGTTGTCGTATCTCCAGAGTGCCGTTGAATGTAGAATCTATTGGCGGTTTCGTCAGACACCAATGTAAAGCCATCATCATCTGCAAAATTGAGAAGTCGGATGCCTGATTTGTACAAATTTCCACCTGATGTTTTGAGCGAAAGAAACTGATTTTGAGCAGTTGAAAAACTTCCGACCTGAAGTGCATCTTCAGGAGCGGTATTTCCAAATCCAACCTGTCCATTATTATCAATTACCATTCTTACCGCATTCGCCTCGCCCACTTTTCCTCCATATATTCCAAAGCTTCCTTGAGGAATCAGTGAACTAGCGGCTTGATCTGAAAACAAGGCCCAGTTTGCACTGTCGTTTGTAAACCAAAGGCCAATTTGTCCTGAATCGGCCTGCATTCTCAAGAGATTATTGGTTGTACTTTCCGTATAGATTCCAAATTTTTGTGCTAAAGACACATTCCCGATTCCCACATTGCCATTGGACAAAATGAACATGGATGTATCGAGTGTTGCACTTGGGGAACCAGTTGTAAAATAATGTCCTTGCCGCCCATGCATCTGCAATTGATCTGAATCTGTCAGATCATCCCAACCCGATTCTCCAATAAAAGTATTCCACTGATTGGTCGTAGAGCGATAATCATCTCCAAAAACAATTCTTGAACCTGCCCCTAAAGACCCTTTACCATATAAGTGCAAAACACTTTGTGGAACATCCAGTCCAATCCCAACATTGCCATCCAAGTAATACAGATTTGTGTCTTTTTTTTGCCAGTGGATGGAATCATTTGAGGTTTGTATTCTTAGCCATGCCGGAGTACCTGGTGTACCCTGATTGAAGTAAAAGCCCGAATCGGAGTTGGTTTGAAAGATCAATAATCCGGTAGCCGGGTTGACAATGGCATCTCTTTGAGTAATGGTCATACGGGGAATAAGCATCCCCCTTGTCGTATCACTCACATCTAGCATGGATGAAGCATCAGGCGCGGTACCGTCAGCGTTAATGGACATGTTTTGTGCAGCACCTACAAAAGGCAAGAAAAGTAAGAGTATGTAAAGCAATGACTTCATTTATTCCTCTGTATCAACTTCTATTTTAAATAGTATACACATCTAAAGGCTTCTGATCCTGTATCGGGATCATCATTGGCTGTATTTTTCAACCCACTATTGCCGACTTTTCTTGCCGTATTCGATGTTCCATCACTTACCCATTCCCAGTCATCCGTCTCATCTGTCAGTGAGGCATTGGTCATGGCACCATACCATTCTGCCCAATTTGGCAGTTTATAACCTGCAGCTACACAAGTAGAAGCCGCATCAAACCAATTTGAGGCCGTTCTTTCTCCTGTTTCTATACACAAGTTCCCTCCTGCATTGGTCATTCCTGCCGGACAAGTAGAATTTGAAGATGTAAGAGACTGCCAAGTACTTCCATCGTAACCTTGGAAATCAGACCCGCTCCATTGGATCATACCTGCTACCGGAGTTGCAATGGCTGCATCTACTTTTATTGCTCCACCTACATCAAATGTGGCAAGCGGCGAATTGTTTTGAATACCCACATAACCGTCTAGGCGGCTAAAGGTCATCATGGTATCAATCGTTCCTCCGTTGGCTGAACGAATCTGAAACTTATCGTCAGAACCATCATAAGCCAATTCAAAGCCCGTTGCAGATGAGCCAAATGCTCCTGTAACTTCTGCAAACTGAAGTGCGGCTCTATTGTTTGAACCGGCATCAATTCGTGCTGTTGTATTGCCTGAACCTGAAAGATGGAAAGGGAATGAAGGGACGTTGGTACCTATTCCCAGAGAATCTTGAATATATACTCTTCCTGATTCAAAATAACCTGCCCAATTGGCTGTTCCACCGGTTGCTCGGGCATAAATACCGATGTTTTGTCCTGCTCCTGAAGCCTCTCCCATCAATCCACGAGCTTCGGTTCCTGACTGAGATCGGCCATCTCCCCAAAATCCAATATTGGTACTAGTACTAGTCGAGTTATTTACTATGGCATAAGCGCCTACATTCTGACTGCCTCCTGATGCTTCTGAAGAGAAATAACCTCCATATTTTTGTCCGTTACCGGTTCCTGTTGCTCCACCAAACAAACCGATTAAATTATCATTGGTGTTTCTTTCTGTCACCACTTCAAAACCTGCCGCAGTGACATCATTATAGATTGACATTTTTGCCGCAGGATTGGTCACCCCAACACCTATATATTTGGTCAAGTTGTACAAGGTATCCGTGTTTGTTGTCCAGGGCGAAAGGCTTGAAGCGTCTTCCCAAGCAGCATTTCCATTTGCATCTAAAGCAGTTAAGACTCGACCTGTACTTGCCCCATCCGTTAAACGAATGGCATCTGCTCTAATGCCGCCATTCACACTTAATGCCGAATCTGGACTTGTTGTTCCAATGCCCACATTACCCGAAGTCCCTTCTATGGATAATAAAGTCGAATTAGAACCACTTAAGTCTACAGTAGAAAAATCTATTCTCGTGGCAATATTGCCCCCACTTACCCCATCTACGGTAATGTTCATTGCATCGGTCAATAAAGAGCCGGTTCCATTATGCGGCGCGACTTCAATTTTAAAAATATCATCTCCGGCCACTACTGATGAGAAGGAAGGCCAATCGCCTCTGAATCGGAAAGCACTTATGGTATTGGATTCTCCTGAACTGCCCGAGGCACCCATTTCAAGAGTTGAGGAGCTAACCTCAGAAAATATGCTCAATTCTGTTGCCCCACTTTCCTGCCATACTCCAAATTGATTAAAGCCTTTGTCACTTCCAACTGTCACATTGCCATTAGTGGCAATGTGAATGCCTTCATTGTCCCCATCATTTGAGAGGTAATTGCCATCTAACTTAATGTTTGTTGTTGCTGTATGATTGCCTAAATTATCCCCTGAAACCAAAGTTGAAGGATCTGTCCAAGTGGCTACTCCGTTTGCATCGGAAGCCAAGACATAATTATTCGTAGCACCGTCAGTCATGGTAAAGAATGTGGTTTTAATGCCCCCATTTACAGTGAGAGTAGAATCCGGATTGGTCTCGCCAATTCCAACGGTTCCGTCAGAACGAAGGGTGAGGACGGTATTTGAAAGCCCATCAGAAGCGACTGTTTGAAAATCGGTTCTGGTCGGTACAATGTTGGTTGATACAGTCCCGTCTACCGACATGGTCATCAACTCATTGTTGACAATATTTGTTGGATCATAAAAGGCTCTACTTTTAATCGTAAATAAGCGATCTCCGTCTTGAACAGCAGTTTTCGTTGTTGAGTTACCTCTTGCATTATACAAATCAAAAATAGTCCCTGCAGTATTCCCTGAGCCATAAGATAAAAACTCCATTAATGAGCTTTCACCGCCTCCGCCTTTTGCAATGGTCAATGAATTCCCTGTAGTTGACAAAAAGGACACTTCACCTGCTGGATCTATGGAGATACCTTCACTGTCTCCATCATTACTTATATAATTGTTCCCCAATTGAATATTATTTGTAGCTGTATGATTGCCTAAGTTATCTCCAGAGATTAAAGTTGAAGCATCAACAAAGGTCAGGTTTCCTGAGCCATCTGTTTTCATGACTTGATTCGCTGTACCGTCAGTGGTTGGTAAATGGTACTCTCCATCAATAATTAATGAATCTACTCGAACACCTCCTACCACTTGAAACAAAGATTGACTTGGTACAGTTGTTCCTATACCCACTCTACCATCAGGAGAGATTGTAAAACGGGTATTCCCGGAAGTTACGTCAATGAATTGAAGATAGCCTCCTGCTAAGCTATTGTTTTGGATTTCCCACTCTTTAGCAGGGGTTTTTAGGGTTAAGCTTGCCGCATCTCCTGCAGTAGATTCAACTGTTGATTTTACAATGTCGCTGTTCAATACATGTAAATCACTTGTTGGCGTGGTTGTTCCAATACCTACCCTATTATTCGCCGCATCCACACTAAAAGTTGTACCATCCACACTAAATCCATTAGTAGCTGTGGTTGTAAATGCTAATGTATTCGCTCCTTGTGTTACGGTGGTGTTTCCACCTAATGATCCTGAACCATCGTAAATGCCATTCCCATCGCCTGAAATTAAAGTGTTAGGATCTGCCCATGTTGCCACGCCGTTAGCATTTGTGGAAAGCACATATCCATCCGTCGCACCACTGCTTAAAGTGAAAGGTTTATTCAATCGTAAAGTATCTGTAATGAAGACATCTCCCTGATCAAAATATCCCGCCCAATTGGTAGTGCCACCTAATGCTTTACCAAAAACTCCATAGTTTGTTGAACCTGATCCTGTTGCTATAGCATGTAACCCATAGTTGTTTGTCCCACTTGATGTTGCTTCTCCTTCTAATGCATAAATCTCTGTACCATTTGCTCCTCTAGCTTCACCTTTAATGGCTGCGCGTGTAGACGAATTGTCTTCCTGAATCACATAAAGACCCTGTCCTACAGATGTTTCATTAATGGCTACCCTGGCATTGGTATTGGGATTAGTTCCCAAACCCATAAAGCCTGAGTTGTCAATCTTTATGCCTTCATTGTCTCCATCATTAGAAATGTAATTCCCATTCAACTGCAAATTTGAGGTTGCTGTATGGTCTCCCAAGTTATCTCCGCTGACCAATGTATTGGGGTCTTGCCATGTAGCATTCCCATTGGCATCCGAACCGAGGACATATCCACTTTGAGCTCCTCCTCTTAATCGAATGTATTCTGCATGTATACCTCCTGCAACGGTTAATAAAGAATCGGGAGTCGTTGTACCTATACCAACTTCTCCAACAGTTCCACTTCCTTCCGCCGGACGTATAGTCAGTGTGGGCAAATTAGAACGATAACCCAACATAATGGTTGAATCTAAACCATTACTTAATAAAACTCCTGCACTTGCCCCACCACCTATCGTGATCGCATCACTACCCGTAGAAGTAATCCAGCTTCCTATAGTATGTGCACGTGAACCAGTTGAACTATTTCTAAACCCAATATTGGACGAATTGTCACCTACAACTGTTATGACACTTCCTAATCCAATTGTATTAGTGCCTTGATTATCAATCCCTGACCCTGCGCTAAATGCATTTTGACTAAAATTGGTAAAAGTATTGGAGCTACCAACACTGGTATTTTTCGATGTTTCCACCACAGTGGTATTGGAAGCATTATCCGACCAATCATCATCATCAGTAAAAGTTAAAGCATTCAAATCACTGCGAATTGCTATTAAGCTATCAGCATTATTGGCAGAGTCCGCTTCAAAACGTGTTTCTACATCCAAGATATCCGTCGCATTATCACTGATCGCCGTTTGGTTCGTGCTTATATCTGTCGCATTGGTTGATATGAAACCTGCATTGGTAGCAATGTCACCAGCATTCTGATCGATTGCCAAACGATGTGTTGCTAGGCTATCGGCTATGTCTAAGGAATCGTTGACCAATTTCGCCCTTAAGTCCTCTAAACGGGTGCTGTCGGCTGTAATCCGTGGATCATAATTGACAATGTTTAAACCATTCAGATCACTGCGGATTGCGATTAAGCTATCGGCATTGTTGGCAGAGTCCGCTTCAAAACGCGTTTCTACATCTAATAGATTAGTGGCATTATCACTGATCGCCGTTTGGTTCGTGCTTATATCTGTCGCATTGGTTGATATGAAACCTGCATTGGTAGCAATGTCACCAGCATTCTGATCGATTGCCAAACGATGTGTTGCTAGGCTATCGGCTATGTCTAAGGAATCGTTGACCAATTTCGCCCTTAAGTCCTCTAAACGGGTGCTGTCGGCTGTAATCCGTGGATCATAATTGACAATGTTTAAACCATTCAGATCACTGCGGATTGCGATTAAGCTATCAGCATTATTGGCAGAGTCCGCTTCAAAACGTGTTTCTACATCCA
>CAYULW010000005.1:67627-67948 GCA_964445815.1 uncultured Flavobacteriales bacterium | reverse complement strand
CGATTAAGCTATCGGCATTGTTGGCAGAGTCCGCTTCAAAACGCGTTTCTACATCCAATAGATTAGTGGCATTTTGGCTAATTCCCATTTGGTTCGTTGCAATGTCAGTTGCATTAGATAAAATTCTATTCCCAAAAGCAGTTGTATCTAAACCATATTGAGTGATAAAATTGTCTAATCTTATGCTGTCTTGATCTTGCAATACACTATCGATTTCAAAGCGCACTTCTAAATTGCCTGCACTTAATATCGCATTGGCCAGATTAGTAGAGTCGTTTGTGATTCGTGTGTCGTTATTGTTGATGCGATTCGCCAAGACGG
>CAYULW010000005.1:4511-67527 GCA_964445815.1 uncultured Flavobacteriales bacterium | reverse complement strand
TCTTGCTGCGTGTTGTACTGGAGTCCGTCTGTACTTTGACCTTGAAGTTCGCTAAGTCCGTAGAGTCGTTTGTGATTCGTGTGTCGTTATTGTTGATGCGATTCGCCAAGACGGCGGAGTCTGCATTCAACTGATTCGCTAAAGCAATAGAATCCAATAAGATCTTCGCTCTTGTGCTTGATGAGTCCAACTGCACTTTTGACTTAAAGTCAGCCAAGTCCGTGCTGTCTGTTGTCAGTCTCAGGCTATCTGCTGTGATTCTTGAGTCGAAGTTTAACCCCTGCACATTGATGCCATTGATCTGATTCGCTAAGGCCAATGAGTCCGTCAAGATCTTGCTGCGTGTTGTACTGGAGTCCGTCTGTACTTTGACCTTGAAGTTCGCTAAACCCGTAGAGTCGGTCGCAATTCTAATGCTATCATTGTCTAAGCGTGATGAGTTAGTGCTAATGCGAGTTTGACTCTGATTAATCAAACTTTGAAGTTGATTGATTTGAGATGTGTCGGCAAAAGCATACAGAAAAACCGAGTCACTACGTTCCAAAATCAATGTGTCTCCATTGAGACTTAGTTGTTGATTATCTGACCCTGCTGTATTGAACTGATCCAGACCAAGCCTTCTGATTACTCCAGATTCAATAAGTTCTAAGGTATCTCCATCTAGTCTAAAAACACTTACAGATTCATTGTTACTACTAGTGTCTTTATCGGCAAGCAGGTGTTTAAGGATGGAGTCTCTGTTCGCTATGGTTAAAGCAGAATCAATAGAAAAGTATTTGTTCAGGGTATCAACATTGTTTCGATTTTGAATGATTTGAGCGCGCAGTATTGCACGTTGAAACTTGGCCACAGAGTCAAGAATAACCGAGTCTAACACCCCTTGCTGCTGATAGTACAAGGCCGTATTTGAGTAATACATGGTATCAATCAACTCATTACTTGGATCAACATCCCCTTGATTTCCTTTGAAGTAAAGGGTATCATTTGTTCCATCATGATTTTCAATAATCATTGCTGTATCGCCAAACTGACGAACTGTATCTACTCCAAGTAATGGTGCCAAATCTACAAATGACGGATTATCACCGGTCAATCTAATGGTATCGTTTGAAAGGCTTAATTGCTGATCGTCCGGACTCGCTAATGCACTTATTGGAACTCCTAAACCATTTTTGGTTAAGATTATAGAATCTTGAGCTGCATTTAGTTGTAAGGTCTGTATCTCATTAGTAACACTGGTATCTGTCAATATTCCTGTTATGCTTAATAAGCTGATCCTTCCATCTGCATAAAATACTCTTAGAGTTGTGTCATCAGCAACTGAAATAGAATCTAGCCCCAGAATAGGTGTTAAATCTACACTACTAGGATTGGTTCCTGTAAGGTTTAAGGTATTGCTTGTACGAGACAGCTGTTGATCATCCGAAAACCCAAAATCACTCAATGCAATCTTACCTCCATTGTTACTTAATATGAGACTGTCGGATGTCCCATTCAAAAACAGTGTTTGAATTTCATTTAATGCATCTGCATCATCATCAGCGACTGAAAATTGAATCTGGTTCCCCCCTATAATTGACAAATTATACAAATCATTCCCCGCAAAGGAAAGTTGCAAAGAGTCCGCTTTTGCTAGTTTGCTTAAATTTAAGGTATCCTCTCTTGTTCCTTCATTTAAAATGATCAAAGTATCATTCAATAATTCAAATCGATCAATTAGTTCATTGGTACTAGAAAGGTCTCCCGTATTGAATATAGAGTCATTTCTTATTTCGACTCCTGAATTCCCTGCAATTAAAGAATCACCTGAGGTTTCTGCATATAAGGCGTATGGCACATGCATTAATTGTGTTGAATCTATGCCCACAAAACCGCTTGATCCATCATCAATGCTGATCCTAACAAAATGAGCCTGACTTCCCCAATCTATTTCATCAAAGCCCGTTTGAGTTCCGCCAATCTGTGTTCCCTTTCCGATTACCAAATTGATCAATCCAAACTCATTGGTTTGAACCATACTATATTCTTCTTCGTAGACAACAGTACCTGACAAATTACCTGACTTGATAGCAAATCTTATCGATACTAATTGATTATCAAGTGTATTCCCATTAGCATCTCTTGCAATGGCCTGATAATTAATTCCGGTATTTTGAGAAATAGCCGAAGAAACAAAAAATGTAAAAAAAGCACAAAATAGGACTAACGGTAGTAGTAGTGTCTTCCTAATCATAGTGTTACTATTGTTTTGTTTTAAAAAACTTAAAACGTATTTTACGACGATGATGGTTATTTGTTGCGATAAAAATAAGCTTTTTATCGATGAAGACTAAATACTTAGATGTGCTAAAAAGTTAGTGCTCTTCTTTCATGAATGTGAGAGATGACTTTTAGAGTGTAGCATTTTAATTTGCCTTTTACGGGAATCCATTATTTCTTAAAAATCCAATGCTCAGGGTTGAGTTTACTCATGACTTTCCATATTTCCAAATGCATATTGGATGTGCTTTCCTCTTGTTCCGAGATTAAAATCCCAAGGCTCTGTTTGGTTGTCACTTTATCCCCAATTTTCACATACACTTCTTTGAAAAAAGAGTAGGAGGTAAAGTATTCTCCATGCTGTATTAATATCACTTTCCCTTCTCCGGGCACAATAAACACAGTTTTTACCGTACCTTCAAAAATACTTCTGCCAATATTCTCCTTCTTTGTGGAAATGTCTATGCCATTATTTTGCACTTTAACATTTTTCAAGGTGGGGTGAGGATGTTCACCAAACTGCCCTGTAATAACGCCTTCTGCCACTGGCCACGGAAGTTTGCCTTTGTTTGCAGCAAAATTATTAGACAATTCCCTAGCCTCAGGAGTCATAGGAAATCCCTTTTCAGATTTTCCGGCTTTTTTGGCCGCTTCTCTTGCTTTCCGAATTTCCTCCTCTATTATTTTGGCAATGGCTCTATCTATTTTCTTAGCTGCACTCACCTTATCTTGCAATTGCTTTTTCAACTGTTTCTCTTTGCCTTTTAAGGAGTTATATACCTCTTGTTTCTTATTCTTCTCCTGAGCTAAAGTGTTATATTCATTTCTTTTCGCCTTTAAGAGTCCTTCCTTACTTGCTTTAATGGCTTCAAGAAGCTGAATTTGATCATTAATGATTGCCTTAGTTTTTATAATCTCTTCTCCTTGTATCTGACGAAATCTGGCATATTGCTGAAAATATTTCAGACGTTTAAATGCTTGATTAAAGTTCTCTGCTGAAAAAATAAACATCATTCTATCATAGGCCGATCTATTTTTATAAGCATTTTGAATCATTTGGGCATATTCAGACTTCAACTCTTCAAGATTTGACTCCAATGTGTCCAATTTTAACTCTTGTTCTGCTATACTATCCGAGTAAATAGCCACCTCTTGTTCCATGGCCTCGATCAGGTTCTCTCTGGAAGAAATCTTTTTATTGATTTGTCGAAGCTGACTTAAAGATGTTTTTTTTGTTTTTTCATTTTCTTTCAAAAGACGATTGGTATAGCTTATCTCCTTTTGTAATTTCTTTTTTTGAGCTTCTAGTTCTTTCCTATTTTGAGCTTGGGAAAGTTGCACAAAACTCAACGTCAAGCAAACGAGAAGACCGACATATCTAATAAAAGACCTGCTCATACTTAGACGAAATTTTAAATGAAAAACTCAATTCCTTATTTAATGTAATTTTAGAGTATTTGATATCCAATTTAGAAGGTTGATCAGATTGAATGTCTATACTCAGATGTTTGGGTAATAGCTGATCTTCGACTATTTCGTAGTCATCGTAAGTCCCTCTGATAAATCGATCTGCAGTCAAATCGGAAACTAGGAACTTAGCGATTTTAAAATTGGATTCGTCTAACCATAAACTCACAACCTCATCTTTCTGACGCTCGATCTTTACAGGCTTTTCATCTGCTTTTTTTGCTTTTCTTTTCTTCATATTTCCGAGATAATACATCTCATTATCGATCGCAAATTTGAGCTTTTCATCTGGCTCAACAGCAATAGAGTTCCCCAGTAATACGGCTTGCAAATCATCAAAAAGAAGATCAACATTAAACTTATTGTTAATGTAGTCAAAATCTCCTGTGAAATAATTTTTTTTCAACCTGTCGATCAGTTTAACGGAATCTTGAGAAATTAAAACTCGAGCCATCTCAATCCCAAGTGCCGGAGTTATCGACAACCAGATAAGGCTGTCTTTTTTCACACGAATCGTCGCCTTGAAGTTCGTTTTTTTTCCCTGTTGAATCAAACTAAACTCTGCCTTGGTAGAAAATGTATCAAAATGAAATTCATTGGCTTCCAACTGAGTCAACAAATACTGTGTTTTCTTTCCTTCAAGAGGCTTTCTGCTTGCCTTTTCTTTGTTCTTGCAAGCGACAAAAGATAAACCCAACAATAAAACCAAAAAGCTAATCTTCTTCATACCACTTTTTATCTTCTATTTTTCGGTCAATCATCTTAGTTGTACCACCTTTTTCTTTGGCCTTTTTCCAAAATTCGATAGCCTCATCTATTTTGCCCATTTGAAAAAGTATATCTCCTTTATGCTCTAAAAGTACTCCTGAAGAACTGTCATTTGACAAGGCCTTATCTATCCACTGGTTCGCTTCTTCATAGTTGCCCATTTGAAATAAAATCCAAGCATAAGTATCCTGAAAGGAAGACTGGCCGGGTGCCAAATTATTAGAACGCATTGACATGTCTTTTGCCTTTTCAAGTTGATCTTTTCTCAAAGCCAGAAAGTAACTGTAATTATTTAGTACATAGACATTATCCGGGTCAATTTCTAAAGCTTTGTCATAAGCTTGATCAGATTTATCATGTTGTTTCAATGTTTGATAGCTATCACCCAGTGATGCATAAAACTGAGCTTTCAGTGCTTCATTTCCAAGCGCCAAATCCTTTCCCAAGTTAAAATAGGTTACTGCCTTTTCATGCTGATTTCTCTGTGCATGAGCAAAGCCTAGCATGAGGTAGCTAGAGGCCTGATTAGGAAACAGATCAATTGCTCTTACTCCATATTTAATTAGTGCTTCATTCTCATTGGTCTCTGAAAGTATCACCATCAACTGATTCCACACCGGAAATCTGCTGCTATCTAATTCTATAGTTCTGAAATATGCTTGCTTCGCCAAATCCAATTGATTGTCGAAATATAGAAAATCAGCATAAATGGCATGTGATTTAGCATCATTTGGATGTGTCTGTGTCAATGTCTTGCATAAGGCTATTCCTTCCTTTTTTAACTCTTCATTTCGACTATCAATCCTATAGTTTGTAAGAATGTATTGAATTTTTGCATCAATATTCATCTCAGGATTAGAAAAGGCCATATTCAATTCATTCATATAGGCAGACTTATCTCCTTGCTTTTTATAATAGTCGGCTAATGCGAGATTGACCATGTAGCTACTGGAGTCGACTGACTTCATTCGCTTAAACACTTGATAAGCCTGATCTTCTCTTCCATTGTTGAGATAGATATCAGATAATATCCCATAATAGCGTATTTCATTAGGATAGGCTTGAATCAAGTGTTCCAATTCATTTGCCGCTCCATCTACATCATTTTTATACAGGTAAATTTTCTGTTTCAGAAAAGTAATTTCTTCATTTATTCCTGTTTCTTCCTCAATTTTGTTTAAAATTTCAATTCCTTCCTGATATTTTCTTTGCCCGATCAATAACTTGGACAGTTCTAACTTCAACTCAATCTGTGATGGGTTTTGTTCGGTTAATTCCTTAAAAACCGCTATTGCTTCGTTTACATCACCATTACTTTCAAGAAAACTAGCATAGGATAATTTGTACCAATAATTAGATGGATCTAAGTCCGTGGCAATCTTAAACTGATCAAAGGCTTGGTCGTAATTTTTTTGATAATTATGAACTAAGCCTAATTCGTAATGTGCAGCAGCATTGGAATTATCAATACTCAGTGCTTTTTCATAGAAACTCTGAGCCTTAGTATAATTTCCCAATAGTTTTTCCCTAGTCCCATCCATGTAAAAGTTTCCGAAAGCAATCTTTTCTTTTTCGTTGAGCTCTTTAGATTGTAACCTGTTTAACTCTTTACCACTCCTACAAGCGATGAATGCGACACATAAAAACCCGTATAGGAATCCTTTATTCATTCCTTTCTATAACTCTATCTCATTGTAGTCACCAACACTTAAACTCAAAGATTTTTGCTCCACTTTTGCTTTGTTTCCTATCATAGAGTCCTTACAATTTACTCCCTTAAGTATAGTGTCATTCTGAATAATAGAGTTGGATAAGATGCTACCGGTGATCTCTGTGTTTTTACCGATTGACACATGGGGCCCTATTATGGAATTTTCAATTTTTACATTATCTGCTATAAAACAGGGTTCTATTATTTTTGAATTGATCAAGGTCGCAGACGATGCTGTATTATTTTCGTTTTTAATAAACTCCAGAACTCTTTGGTTGGTATATACTGTTGCATGTCTGTTCCCACAATCTAACCACTCTTGAACTTTACCGGGTGTAAACTTGGTACCCGCCTTTTTCATGCGCTCTAATGCATCGGTAATCTGGTATTCTCCTTTGTCTTTTATATCATTGTCAATAAGGTACTGCAAGTTCTCTCTTAAATAGTTCCCATCTTTAAAATAATAGATGCCTATAATCGCTAAATCCGAAACAAACTCCGATGGTTTTTCAACAAAATCTGTAATGTAATTGTCTTGATCTATCTTTACCACACCAAAGGCAGATGGGTCATCAACTTGCTGAACCCAGATAATGCCATCCTGATCATCATCTAATTTAAAATCTGCACGAAACAATGTGTCTGCAAATGCCACAATGGTTTTACCGTCCATAATCTCCTTTGCACAAAGAATAGCGTGAGCTGTTCCAAGAGCTTCTTCTTGATAAAAAATATGCCCTTTGGCGCCTAGTGAATCAGCTACTTCTAAAAGATGAGCTTCTACTTCTTTGCCAAAGTCTCCAATAACAAAACCGATTTCTTCAATTGATTCCTCACAAACTGCAGCTATATCTTCTACCAATCTCTGAACGATAGGTTTGCCTGCAACAGGAACTAGTGGTTTAGGAACAGTTAATGTATGAGGTCTTAAACGGCTACCTCTTCCGGCCATTGGCACAATTATCTTCATTTTTAATTTTTGTTAGGTTAGTTATGTTTTTCCTGTACTTCCAAATCCCCCGGCACCTCTTTCAGTTTCATTGAGCGTTTCGACTTCGACCCACTCTGCTTGTTCGTGAGCTGCTATGACCATTTGAGCAATTCTTTCGCCATTTTCAATTACAAATTCCTCCTTAGAAAGATTCACTAATATCACTTTTATTTCTCCTCTATAGTCGGCATCAATCGTTCCGGGTGAATTAAGCACGGTTATCCCATGCTTAAAAGCCAGACCACTTCTGGGACGAACCTGGGCTTCATAACCAACCGGCAGCTCAATAAATAAACCTGTTGGAACAATCGCCTTATCCAATGAGTCTATTTTGATTGATTCTGTAATGTTTGCTCTCAAATCTAAGCCCGCAGACGCAATTGTAGCGTATTGAGGTAATGCATGTTGTGATTTGTTAACGATATTGATCTTCATAATTTTGCAGCTATAAGCCTACGAAATTATTGCTTTTTTAGGTTTTTCTAAAACAAAAACCAAAGCGATATACGTGAGTAATAGTCCCGTGTTTATAAGATACATTATCAGTTGAGAGCTATCTTGATTTATGTAAGAAGCAAGTAAGTATAAACAAACCACTGTACCAAGATAAACAGCTATTCTTCCTATCGGATAATTGATTTTATAATGCCTCTGACCGATTAGATAGGAAATGACGACCATGCTTCCATAGCAAATGAAAGTTGCCCACGCTGAAGCCATGTAACCCATTTTTGAAATAAATAGGTAGTTAATGGTAATCGTGATAACGGCTCCTATTGAAGAAATAAGGGCCCCATAGCTCGTTTTTTCCGATAGTTTATACCATATAGAAAGGTTATAAAATATGCCGAGAAAAATATTGGCCATTAGCAAGATAGGAACGACTTTCAAACCTATCCAATAGTCTTCGTTTGGTATGAAATACTTGAATACATCGATATAAAGCATGACTCCTAAAAAGATAATAGAAAGTACTATGACAAAGTATTTTAAGATATGAGCATAAACTTCTTTCGAATCTCTTTCCTTTTCCTGAGAAAAGAAAAAAGGCTCTGCTGCATACCTAAATGCTTGAATAAACAGACTGATTATAATGGAAAGCTTGTAACAAGCCCCATAAATTCCAACTTGCTCAGTGGCGCCTTTTGGCCCCAAATCATCCAGTAATAACCATTTCAACATAATCTTATCTGCTGTTTCATTAACTATTATGGCCAGGCTACCAATCAATAAAGGGGTACTGTATTTTAGCATGTCTTTAAGTAAGGTCCAATTAATACTAAAGCGCAGTTTAAAGAGTGCCGGCGACAATAAAATAAACTTTAAGGCACTAGCAAACAAATTGGCTAAAAACACATAACCTATTCCAATATTCGGCGAATAAAAGGTACTTACAACCCAATTTCTGTTTCCAGATTCATATTCCGGGAGGCAATACCATAGCCAGAAAAAATTAAGTCCAACGAAAACTACAATCGTCAAAATGTTAATCAGAGCAAATCTTAAGGACTTATTTTCAATTCTTAGCTTAGCTAATGAAATAGAGGATATTGCATCTAATCCAACTATAAAAGCAAACCATATAACATATTCAGCATTATCCGGATACTTTATATAAGTGGCCAGCTCTTGTGAAAAAACTGAAGCAAATAGAATAAAAGCTGTTGTTGAAGTGAATAAGGAGAGTATTACCGTACTAAAAACCGATGTTTTTGTTCCAAGGTGTTGATCTTTAGTTTGAAACCTAAAATATGCCGTTTCCATTCCATAGGTCAACAATACAACTAAGAAGGCCACATAGGAATACATCTCAGTAATGACTCCAAACCTTTCTGGAACAAATGTGTCAGTATGTAGTGGGACTAAAAGATAGTTTAGTAAACGAGCAACTATGCTCGGCAAACCATATATGGCCGTTTGGCCTGCTAATTTTTTAAGCGCTTTCAATAAGCTATTTCTTATTTGCCGGGAAACTTGGGTTTCCTTTTCTCAAGGAAAGCATTTGTTCCTTCTTTAAAATCCTCTGTAGTAAAACATTTTGCAAACTCAGTAATCTCAGTTTCATAACCGTTTTCTCCGTCTAAATAACCCGAATTGACGGCACGTATTGCTGAAGCAATGGCCACTGAAGAGTTATTTAACATTTTTTGCGCAATGGATTCACATTTTGAGATTAACTCAACCTGCGTTGTCACATAATTGACTAATCCCAGTTCAAGAGCTTCTTCTGCATTGATCATTCCTGCTGTAAAAATCAATTCAAAAGCCTTTCCCTTTCCGGCTAATTGAGCCAGCCTCTGTGTACCTCCATATCCGGGAATGACCCCCAAACTCACCTCAGGTAAACCCATTTTAGCATTCTCAGATGCTACTCTAATATGACAAGCCATTGCCAATTCCAAACCTCCTCCAAGCGCAAAACCATTAACTGCAGCTATTATAGGTGTTTGACAATTCTCAGCGATATCAAATAATTGATCTTGTCCATCCTTAGCTAAAGCATGTGCTTGTTTTTCATTGAACTCATGAAACTCAGAGATATCTGCTCCTGCTACAAATGCCTTATGACCTGAACCGGTTAAAATAATAACTCCAATGTCTGAATTTTGATCTGCATCTCTTATCGCTTCTCCTAATTCTTGTATGGTTTGTCGATTTAAAGCATTTAACTTGTCCGGACGATTGATGGTTAAATATAGTATTCTATTTTTCTGTTCTTGAATAATGTTTGCCATAATGAATTTGCTTTAAACAAAGTTATATTTTCAATCAGAAAACGGGTGACTTAATTCTATATTTTTAAGACACTTCGGGAAAAATGATTTTAAAATGCGCTCCTTGCAGTGATGGTACTAAGCTGATTTCACCACCCATGCTTTGAAGAATATTTTTAGACATGGCCAGACCGAGACCTGTTCCACCTGTTTTTGTTGTAAAGTTCGGTTCAAAAATTTGACTCCTTTGTTCCTCAGGAATTCCCACTCCATTATCTATAACGTCAAGTGTGAAGTCTTTATCTGATTTACTTAGTTTCAACTGTAATTCTAAATCATGATCCTTTGTTTTAGCTTGAAGGCTATTTTTCAATAAATTATTAAAAAGTCTTAGTAACTGATCCTCATCTCCCTTTACTAACGCCTCTTCTAAACTAGTTTCAAATTGTATACTTATGTCTTTATGACCCGAATAGAGCTCTACAGCATTTTGTATTATTCCAATCAAATCTATAATCTGATAATTTCCTTCAGGCATTTTTGCAAAATGAGAAAATTCATTGGCAATATTGGTTAAGGCTTCTATTTGATCAATTAAAGTTTGTGCTGTTCTTTTCACCCGCTCATCCAGATCTTCAGCATCTTGTTCATAGGCCATTTGCAAATGCTGTATACTAAGCTTCATTGGTGTCAAAGGATTTTTTATCTCATGTGCTACCTGCTTAGCCATTTCTCTCCATGCACTTTCACGTTCAGACTGAGCTAAGCGTTCTGCACTTTCGCTTAGCTCCACAACCATACGATTATATTCTTTAACTAAAAATCCAATTTCATCTCTACTCTTCCATTGTATCAACTCGAGATGACCGCCTAATTTAAGCTTTGATAATTGTTGTCGAATCATGTATAATGGACGAGAAAGTTGATTGATAAGAAGAACTGAAATGAATAGAGAAATGGCAAAAATGGCAACATAAATATTGATGGTCGACACAAAAAAGGCTGAAATTTCTTTTTCTAGTTCCCCTTGCTTAGTAAAATAAGGCAGATTTAAGTATCCAAGAACCTTATTACGGTAATTTTTTAACGGAATATATGCCGACAAATATTCCATTTGCCCGATGTGCTCTTTTTGTACCCATTCTCCTAAATCATCTATTTCTAAAGCCTTATATGCCAAAGGATGTATGCGGGAACTTTTTAAGCCCTTTTTATATATTTCGGAGCGAGAACTCGCAAATAATGTTCCTTCTTTGGAAAACACATTAATGTCTGAATAAAACACATTTGAGAACTTTACCAGCAATTCACTAACATAAGGAGCCAAAGTATCCGTCAGTTTTTCTTCTCCACCAATTTTATTTTCCAATTCAATATTAACCGATCGCACTTTTTCAGCAATATTAGAGTAATTCTTATCGTGGTTTTGTTTCTGAATATAAAACAAGGTTCCTATTCCAAATAAAATGATGGCCATCATTAATGAACTGACCAAAAAAATCTGAATGCGACTTGAGAAATCATGCCATCTGAATTCAATTCTTAAAGGAAAGTCTTCAAAGATTAGGCTTAGTAAAATCAAAATCAAGAAAAAGAGAATCATAAGATAGGCTACTTTGGTTAGCTCATCATAAAAACTCCCTTTCTCAGAACTAAGAACTATAGTAGTCTCTTTGTCTTTTTGATAAAACAAGTGCTCAAAATCTTTTGTCTGGTTTTGAGAAATTGAACCGGAAGTCAACTCTCCAAATTTGTTGACCAAAGGATAATTGTATTTTCCTGATTTAAAAGCCAAGGATTTATTCTGGTATACCGCATAAGAGTAAGCTGCCAGATCAACATAATCTAAATTACTACGTTCATCAATGAGCAACTCAGGATAACCCTCAAATTGGTTAAGTATACTGGAACTCAACTCAACATACAACCTTACATCTTGACTGTCATTTATCTCTATTGGCAATTCAGCAATGTAATCAACTCTTCCTGCAAGGTTTTGTAATTGATACAGTCTGGAACCGGACGTTGTAGAGTCTGCCTCGTATTTTATTCTATCGTGATAGTAATCATTGCATGATAATGTATACTGATTTTCAACAAGCAGAGAGTCTCCTGTGAAGCAAGGGTAAAAATGGATGTTGTATTTATTCCAATATCCTGAAAAGTAGGTATCTTTTAAATATTGATTTAGCTTTTCATATTGAATCCAATACTGCTTTAAATAGAGCTTCACGTTTTGATCTTCGGCTATTTTTTGCTCTACTGATTGGAATAAATACTCAGCGATCGGATCTTTTTCTTCTGCCAATCTATGCACAATAATATTGCGTTTCTGCTCTTCTCTTTGTTCAAATTTTTCAAAAATTAAAAAAGAACTCAACCCTGCTAAAAAAGATAGATTGATAATGAGAAAAATGGCCTTTGCATCCTTTTTTTGCCACAATGCCCACGTCAATAAGGGAAATATTATCCAATAGTTGACCACTCTTAACTCTATGAGATCATAAACTATGATATCAAACAAGCTAATCAGGGGAACTAAAATAAGAAACCCTTTAAGTAATGTTTCTTTTTTTCTAAACCAACTGTCTAATAGTATTAGAGGAACAAGCAAGTAAAGCATAAAAGAAAAAATGCACAACAAGCTGTACACGTTCAATTCATAAAAATTAATCAGGTTAAAACTGAAGGTAGAGTTTAACACACTGGCCTGCATCCATTTTACGGCAAGTACACTCGATAAAGCAATAAGTACTAATGTGGCAATTGATGCAATTTTAGATGAGCTTTCTTTCAAAATGTGATTCAACTGCGTAGCCATGTAAAACATGGTCAAGGCATTTAAGAAATAATCGGCAAATGAAGGTATCCACTCATTAATGGCGTACCAGTTGGGTCTGAAAAACTCAATGTACTCCAAATACTCGGGAGAAAAGTAATACAGTATAATCCTAAAGATCAAAACAACAGATATCTTATACCACGCTCGTAGGTCTGGTTTCTGTTTGAACCAATTCGCGATCAAAAAGAAGTATAAAGCAAGAGCCATTAATATAAAATAAATCAATGCCCGATAAGCAACTGTTGAACTTAAGTCATTTGTTTGCAGATAGAGTTCAGGACTACCGGATTGACCAACAATTGGAACGCCTCGTTCCGATGTATTGATGTCTTGGATGGTTTGAAACTGAAACCTAGGTGTAAAAGAATTGACTAAATGTCTATTCTGATGAACAAAATTGGCTTTAATCAGAACCAAGCCAATAAAGGTTTTTTTATCTTTTTTCTTAGAAAACTTAAGATACCATCCATTGGCCAATAAATGCACTCCATCCTCTAAAGCAAAAAATCGAGTGTCCAAGCTCAATTCATCCTCATTCCAAAAAGTTAACTGCTCATTTTCAACTATAAAGAGGCTTATATTATGATTTCTATATAAATCAAATAATGCATCTCTATGAATGTTCAAGTCGTTGTTTATCTGTAATTCAACCAATGAATCAACCCTATTCTCCAGTTGCTCAGACATCTTAAGATATTGGCGTTGAAAAGCTTCAATGTCTTGACCTGACTTCCATGAATTAAAAAAGTCAGGAACAACCTGAGCAAGAAAAAACAGCACTAATGGAAGGATTATGCGCTTTAGAACTTTAGACATTTTGGAGTTAAGGCAAAAATTGAACCAATCCAAAAGTAGAGAAAGTCAAATAAAGTAAATCATCTAACTTCTTAACTCAATTTTCGTCATTACATTAGCACTTACATTTTGCGAGTATGACTAAAATAGGTCAAAGTGCCTTATTCTTTCCTGAAAAAGTTTTCAGCAATGAAGATTTTTTTAACTGTTTCCCGGAAGAGAGAGACAGTAAAACTTGGGCTAGATTAGGCATAAATAAAAGACACATTCTTGATGAACACACCGTTCCTTCAGATATTGGTCTTTCTGCTGCAAAACAATTGTTAGAAGCTCATCCGTCTTTAAAAGACGAGATTGATTTTATCCTTTTCACATCTCCGAAACGCGATTATTATACTCCTGTTACTTCAGGGATTATGCAAGATCAATTGGGTCTTAGTGATAAATGTGGTTGCATGGATGTACACCAAGGCTGTAGCAGCTTTATTTATTTGCTTTCACATGCAGATGGGTTAATTCAAATAGGAGCGGCAACTAAAGTGCTTATTATTGCTGTATCTACTTTGACGAGAGAAATTCACGAAAACGATAAGGCGAATCGATTTATTTTCGGTGATGCTGCTTGTGCACTTATTGTCGAAAAAAGTGATGACGAAAAAATACACTCTTATTATTTCGGTAATGATGGCAGTAAAAAAGATAAGATAATCATTAGAGATGGAGAGTATCGAAATCCTATAACTGAAAACTCGTATACACCATTTATTAATGATTACGGAGAAGAACAAATACCTGCTTACTTTTATCAGGATGGTGCAGGTGTTTTTAGGTTTACATTGGACCGCATTCCAAAAATGATTGACTATATATTAAGTCAAAATAAACTGGCCAAAGATGATATTGATCTGTACTTGTTACATCAACCGAATGAATTTATCGTAAAAAGTTTGGCTAAAATTGCAGGCTTACCTATAGAGAAGGTTGTTATTGATGTGGAAGATTATGGCAATACTGTAAGTGTTACTATTCCTATATTGATTCATAATCTGAAGAAAAAGAATAAAATAAAAAAAGGAATGAAAATCCTTATTGCAGCTTTTGGGACGGGCTTAAGTTGGAATGGGTGTATATGGGAAACTTGATGAATTGAACTATGGAATGGAGTGAATTTGAAGAAAACATAAGAGAAACGTTAGAAATTGATGATGACGTCGTCTTAGACCGAGAAGAATTATTAGAAAACAGTGAATACTGGAGTAGCATGCACGCCTTGTTGATTATGGCATTGGCCGAATCAGAATACGGTATTAGTATCACCGGAGAGGAACTGAGAAACTCAAAAACTTTAAACCACCTGTTTAAACTATTTGAATCGAAGCAAGCTTAATGGCCTATTTTGAAATTCCAAATATTGCGATTAAAGGGATTAGTGCCTGTGTTCCATCTAAAGTGGTAGAAAATGTTGATTACGATTACATCAATGAGACGGAACGAAAGTTCTTGATTAAAACCACCGGTATTGAAGAAAAACGTCATGCCGAAAAAGGAATTACGACAACAGATTTGGGAGAAAAGGCTGTTAATCAGTTGTTAAAAGAACTCGATTGGAATAAAAGCGAAATTGATCTATTGGTTCTGGTTACTCAGTCAAGAGATTATTATTTACCTTCTTCAGCTATTATTTTGCAAGACCGTTTGGGCTTACCAAAAACATGTATGGCTTTTGACGTTGGTTTGGGTTGCTCCGGTTATGTTTATGGCTTGTCAATTGTTAGTCAGTTTTTGCAGAACGGTCAGCTAAAAAAAGCCATTTTAGTGGCGGGTGATGTCTCTACTTGTTCTACCAATTATGAAGATAAAAGCACTTATCCTCTTTTTGGTGATGCTGCTACAGCAACAGCCATTTGCTTTGATGAATCAGCTGATAAAATTCCATTTGAATTAGAAAACGATGGTTCAGGATATGAAGCGATTATTATTCGTGATGGTGGGGCCAAAAATCAACTCAATGAAAATACGACTGTAATGAACAATTATGGTCCCGGGATAAATCATACGGCAAAAGATTTAGAGTTAAATGGATTAGATGTTTTTTCTTTTTCAGTAAAAGAACCACCAAGCAACATTAACTCAGTGATAGAAAAGTCAAAAAATAAGTTAGATGACATTGACTACTTCGTCTTCCACCAAGCCAATAAGCTAATCATCGAAACGATTCGGAAAAAGATGAAAGTACCGGCCGAAAAAGTTCCTTACTCTTTAAAAAAGTATGGAAATACCAGTTCAGCTTCTATTCCTTTAACAATTTGTGATGAGCTTGGTAATAATGCTAAAAACAAAACAATCTTAATGTGCGGTTTTGGGGTTGGCCTTTCATGGGGAACTTGTATTGTTAATTCAAAGGATATTTTATGCTTGACACCAATAGAATATTAGAGGCTGCCAGCTTTGATTTTAAAAACAAGAACATCTTGGTGACAGGAGCATCCGGAGGGATTGGTTTTGCTGTCATTGAAAAACTTATTGATTCCGGAGCACATGTTTATTCTAACTCCCGAAGAGAGATCAAACAAATTTCAGAGAATCATCATCATTTTATTGGTGATTTAAGCCAGGAAGAACTCATTGAAGAATGGGTAGAGACGTTAGCTCCTTTGGATGGAGTGGTCTATTCGGCAGGTATTTTAGAAACAATGCCAATTCGCTTTGCCAAAAAAGAAAAAATGATGCGCATTTGGGACATCAATTACTTTTCGGCAGTCACCTTAGCTTCTTTGTTAATCAAAAAAAGAAAGCTGAATACCCATGGTGCTTTTGTTTTTATTTCTTCAATTTCTGCAAAACACCCCTATATCGGCGGTAGCATGTATACTGGAAGCAAGTCGGCCTTAGAAACCTTTTCAAAAGTTTTAGCTCTGGAGTTAAAAAGCAAATTAATTCGCAGTAACTGCATTGCGCCTGCTATGGTTAAAACCGAAATGTATGAAAAAGGCATCGAAAAAGGTTCTCTGGAATTTATGCAGGAACATGTCGCTAAGTATCCTTTTGGAGCAGGAGAACCTGAAGATTTAGCACAAGCAACCTGCTTTTTACTTTCAGATGCTTCACGTTGGATAAATGGAATTACCCTAACAATGGATGGAGGTTTTTTGCTAACCGGAACATAATATGCTAATTAAAAAATACGGTCTGGTACTAAAAGAGGTTGAGCGTGAAGACTTAGAGTTGATTCGTCAATTTAGAAATAGCGAAACCATTAAAAAGAAAATGGTTCATCGGAATCAAATTAGTCGAGCTCAACAAATCAATTGGTTCAAGAGCATTAGATGCTCTAAACATTTTTACTTTTTAATTTATAAGAACGATTCTGTTATTGGCTTAATCAATGGGAAAAATATTGATTTTAATAAAAGAACCTCTGAGGGAGGCATTTTTGTTTGGAATGAAGACCGGAACTACGAAACCTCCATCACAGCATCTATTATTCTCAATGATTGGAATTTCTTTATCAACAATTTTAAAAAGAACTATGCTCAGGTGGTTAAATCCAATAAACAGGCCATTGCTTACAATGAATTTATGGGTTATAAAATTTCTGATAAAGAACACGACAATCCGCATGTACTATGGATGGAGCAATCTAAGGCAGATTATATGGCTTATAGGAAGAAGCTAGAGAAATTTGAATTTGAAGACTTTAAAATTGGCAATCCGATTAATGTAAATGATATTTTCATTGAAAAACACGAGATAGAATACGCCAATCTCTTAATTTCGGAAGTGCCTGATGACTTAAAGAAGGTGTATCGACAAATTTTAAAAAGGACAACTGATGAAGCTTAACAGAAATTATATCATAGGGTTCATTATTGACTATGGACCTCCCACTTTATTAAGCATTATTTGGGGGCTGTATGTTGTTTATCAGCAACCTGATGAGCCTCTTTTGGAAGTGTTCACTAAAAATTTTGTTCCGGCCTTCTTTGTTTTGAATTGGTTGGCGATGAGAATTCATAGAACTAAAAAAACAGTAGATAATAAAGAACGTAATAAGGTCTTATTTCAGAAAATTGATAAGCTTCAAGAAAAAGTTGATGCTATAGAAAAAAAATTAGATCAAACCGCTAAGACTAAAGAATAATGGATATTTCAATCGTTATTCCCGTTTACGAAGCAGAAAAATCCATTGCCCAGCTAGTGGATCAATTAATGGTCGATGACTACTTAAAAACAAAGACATGGGAACTCATTTTAGTTGATGACTTTAGTAAAGATGCCAGTTTTAACATCATCGAACAAAAATCCAAACAGTACTCCAATGTATTGGGAATCAGCTTACACAAAAATGTAGGTCAACATAGTGCCACTTTTGCTGGTATGGTTGAAGCTAAAGGAGACATTTTAATTACTATGGATGATGACGGTGAGCATCCCATTGATTTTATTTCAAGCCTTATAGAAGCAATTGAGAACAATAATATTGATGTAGCATTTGCCATACCAAACTCAAGTAATAAAAGTGCTGTTCGAAGAGGAGTGAGTCGCATCTTTAAATCCTCGGCTCAATGGTTTTCAGATGGTTATGGTAATGGTTCAGCTTTTCGAGCAATTAAAAACCCCATTTACAGTCAAATTACCAAACACAAAACCCCCTTTATATTTTTAGACGAAATTTTAGCCTGGTACACTAAGAATGTCAAATTTTTACCTTGTCAATTTTTGCCCTCAATCAAACCCTCAACATACGGGTCTAATGCACTCCTTAGTTTGTATAACAATATCATGTTTACCTATTCATCTTTCCCTGCTCAATTTTTAACTAAGCTGGGAATTAGTGGAAGCATTATCAGTTTTTTGATTGGCGTTTTTTATATCATTAAAAAATTGTATTTCAAAACTCAGATCGGTTTTACTTCGATTGCAGTTTCTATACTCTTTTCAGCATCTATTATTTTACTAGGCTTAGGTATTATTGCACAATACATTTACAGGCAAAACCGATTACTAAACCATTTCCCTCAATATTCTATTCGATATCGCACTGATGAAGAATAGTTCTCCTATTTGGTACTCATACACATTAGAACCTTATGCATTTAAGGATCAAGAAGAAAGTTTCTTTAATAATGATGATTTTGATTGGACGGAAGACCTAAGAAGAAATTATGAGGCCATACGTAAAGAAGCCCTTTTTTACATAGATCAACATAAATTAAAGCCATACTTTAATAAGAGTTTATTAAGCAAACAAAATTCATGGAAAACGGATGGCTTACTTTTTTGGGGCTATTTTATTCGAAAGAATTACAAGCATTTTAAAACCTCTTGGGAAACCATTAAAAAAATACCAGGTTTGGTTTCTTTTTCCATTTCAGTATTAGAGCCACATAGCGCTATCAAAGAACACAACGGAGATACAAATGCGATTATACGTGTTCATCTACCTCTTATTGTTCCGGAAGGTTTGCCAAATTGTTCTTTTACCGTAAACAACATTACCAGACCCTGGGAAGAAGGAGTACCTCTATTGTTTAATGACGCTCAGTTGCATAAGGCACAGAATTTAAGCAATCAAAGACGAATTGTGTTGTTAATTGATGTTATAAGACCTGAATTCTTAAACAAAAGATCAGAAATCTGTGCTAAGGTTTTAAATGGTTTATCATGGCAGTGGCAGACACAACGCTACCCCAATGTTAGAAAATTGCCTTTGTGGTTAAAGAAACTTAGCTGGTCTTTTAGCCGTTTTGTAATACGTGTGGCCTTGAAAATCAACAAGATATTTTGGCCTTAGGTCAGTGCTTTTCTGCTTATGTCCCATTTTAGTTTAGCCAGACTCAGATTGGCAATTGCTTTATGAAAGAAAGAATAAGGTGGGATAAAATCGTAATTCCCCGAAAGCAACTCTTGATAATACGATGCGGAAACTCTATCGATAGCCTTTATCTCCGCTTGACTTAACTCCTTTTCCCATTGCTTGGTTTTTGAAGTATTTATAGGTTTTTGAAGATTTTCCCACATCGCCTTTTTTTTCTTGGCATACTCTTCTGAGATTTTTCCATCTCTTGACTTAGCCGCCAAAACAAATTCGGTAATGCGCTCTTCTTTTTTCGTTTCAAAAGCAAGCATCTCATGTTTAAACTCAATCTCTAAAAATTGAGAGACTTTTCTGATCCATAATTCGGGTTCTCGAACCATACTGTCGTAAGGAATCAATAAGAATCTTTCAGGGCTCTTTTTTGCCTGCTTGGCAATTTCCTCATTGCACATGTTCCACCAATTGGCTAGATAGGTGTAATTTTTTATGGATTGAATATCGTGCTTGGCTCTTGATATGCAATTATCCTTAGGCTCACGTAACATCCAAATGAATTTAGCAGTCGGAAAGAGCTCCATCAACTGTGGCAAATAATAGGAATAGATTGGATTCTTATCTAAAAAAACAGAAGCATTTTCATTTTTTGCTTGGCAAGCTTTATAGGTTGAAAGTATTGCCTCTTCAAAGCTTTTTGTTTTTGAAAAATCTAACTTTAATTGTTGCTTATCAGGCTTAGCGAAATGGATAAAATCAGGATTTTTCATGATATCAAAAAGCATTTGCTCTTTGATGCGTTCAAAATGATTGGCCTGATTAATTTGATGAAGAAGCACAAAATGCTCCGGAAAAATCTTTACCTCATCACTTATTCCCAGCACCTCGCGAAGCAATGTTGTTCCTGAGCGCCAAATGCCAACGATGAAGTGGATCTTACTTTCCTTCAACTTTTACGTTTTGAAGTTTTCTTTTCTTGTTCTTAAATACATTCCTAATTAAAAATGCTCTTAACCCAACTATTAATGTGTAAGGTAAATTGTATAAGAATAGGTTTCCGTATTTGTGAAAGGCAAAGCTCAAATTGTAGGCAAATGACTCTTTTACGGTTATACTCCTCTTGGAGTTGGTTAATTCATATCCATAATCTAAAGCATATGGAAAGCTAACAGACTCAATCGTCTTAATCTGTTTTTTATCTAATTTATGCTTAAAATGGCCTATCTTTTTGGGATCAAGAGGCTTCACTGTGGCTTGATGTTGATCCTTTAATTCTTCGCTCAATTTTTCTTCAAATTGCCCTTTATAATTCAAACGCATATCTTCAAGCTCTGACAAGCCGCTAATTCCCGTATACTGCTCAAACTTTTCAAAAAAAGACTCTTTATCTAATACTAAATCTTCAAACCTTAATGTTAAATATCGATTGGGACTTTTCGCTTTAAACACATCAAATATCCGATTGTATTCCAACCACTTTTTTGATAAGTATCCTACTTTTTTTCTTGTGAATTTTACATGTGAAGTAATATTATCCCTTGGATCTCTCATTATTCTAATAAATCTGCCTTCTTTAAAAATCGACTTTAGTTTTCCAATAAATAAAGTATACCTGGGATTTTTATCTACAATAAAGCTGATTTTCTCTTTAGGGAAAGGCGACTTTCTATAAATGTAAACCAGCTTTATTAAATCTTGAGCTGTCGTCTCTTCAGGGAGGCTTTTTAGAACAGCCATAAACTCTTCTCTAAAATCCCATAAATACTTTACCCGGTAATCTTCCAAAACTGTATTGAAAAAGTCTTCAGCCATTGCAGGTTTCCATGCCTTTAGGTTCTTGTATCGCTGCCAGACGATCAATAAAAATCTGGATTCTGTGGCAGATGCCACATTTGGATGACTGTCTAAAATCGTACTTAATAAAGTAGTCCCGCTGCGTCCTTTACCTACAATAAAAAAAATGGGAATGGCTCTAATCTCCTCTAAAGTGTATTCTGTTTCTATCACAAAAAATTTAATTGAATGATCTGTTTTTTTCTAAGAGTCATGTATCTTAAAGAACCCTTAAGCAGGTGAAATTAGTTGAAAAGATTTAAGAATCATATATACCAACATGTAAATTATAGTGCCAATGAATCCAAATGTGAACTTAACTTATACATTAACTGCTTGCTCAGTTTTTTTGCTCTTTAAGTAATCTTCTAATCGCCCTTTTTCTGATAAATGAATTAAGTTAATGTCTTGTTTAGATATTCTATAGGCTTTCCAAACTGGAGGATTGGTAACAAAACAGTCTAAAAATGCGTAAAGAAAAGATTGCTTGAAGCAATAAAACGGTGCTAACCATCGGTATCCAACACCTATGGAAACTCCCTTGTTTCTAACGGCATGCCAATAATATGGGGGATTCCATAACACATCTCCGGGTTTTAGCAGAACAGAGTAGCTGTCAATATATTTGAACAACTCATACTGTTCTTCATAATCAGGATTAAAGGGATCAAAAGGCCCCTTTTCTTTTTTAAATGGAGCATCGCGATATACATTTCGCGCCGGATTAGGATCTATTATCGCAGTGTCATGATGATGGTATAATCTCCACTCCTTTTCTCCTACTACTTGGGTAAACAAATTACATTGGTTTGCATTATGGAGAGGTGTTATTGTCTTATCGCCACCAATAAACACTTGAAAAGCTTCAAAAACGGTCATTCTGTTCCGTCTTGCTCTTAACCATGAATAGTCAAAATCCAAAATATGTTCCGGGTGTCTTTCCAATAGAGGATAAAAGCGATAGTATTTGCCACCACCTTTTTTTATATCATCAATAACTTCAGCTAACGTCGTCTTTTCATAAGGGTTTTCAATGTTAACCTGATCAACCATAACAATCTCATCACCCCCGTGTAAATTTTTAAAATAATCTAAACTCCAATTCTTTACGCAATCCCAATTTTTGGCAAGCCCTTCCAAAACAACGGGCTTACCCTTTTTTACATACTCATTCTGAAATTCCTCTAAGCTAAGACCAGTCCGTCGTTCTATGGGTATGACTTTTCCTATACCCCTTTGCTTTAAACGCTGACCCAGTTTTTTATAAAACTTTCTCCTATTCTTTAGTGTGAGTTTATAAGCTCTTTTACGGCCTAAGAAATGATCCATAAACTGATAGATTCCATACTGAAAGCGTTCGTAATTGTTGAGCTGATTCATTTTCTATGCAGTTGTATAAATTCTTGTTTCTCGAATAAGTCTCTAATAAACCGGATTTTAAATCTAGAAAAACTTACAAAAATCTAAAGTAGTATTAATACAAGAAATAAGAATTGAATTTGAATGGAATGAATTGATATTATTGAGAGTATTTTTATGTAATGCTTAAAAAACTAATAGATTCAAGTTATTCAGAACTAAACTTGAAGAGTAAAACGCTCATCTTCTTATCCTTCATTGTTTTAGGTACCATTTATTATGGCAATACCATTAACAATGGATTCAATCTAGATGACAATTACATCTACACAAAAAATGCACTTGTAAATGATGGACTTAGAGATGTTAAGAGTATTTTTCTGAGTAATTCGTTCGACTATGGCTCAAGCCAATTCGGGTATCGGCCAATCGCTTTACTAAGCTTTGCTCTTGAAAATGAATTCTTTGGGCTTAATCCGAAAGCCGCTCATCTCATTAACTTATCATTATATATTATTGTTTGCTACTTGGTTTTTGTGTTACTCGCACTTCTGTTTAATAAGCAAAAAATTGCTCTTCCTCTTCTTGTGGCATTAATCTATTTTATAATGCCCATTCATAGTGAAGCTGTGAACAATATAAAGTGCAGAGATGAGCTACTCATGTTTGTTTTTGGGATTTTGGGAGCGATCTATTGGGTGAAATCAAAAAGGTCAATTTGGTTTGGCGTCGTTGGCTTATGTTTTGTTATACTCAGCATTTTTTCTAAAAAATCAGGACTTGTTTTCCTTGGTGTTTTGCCTTTGATAAGCTTCTACAACTCAAATGGGAATTGGAAGAAGCTATTTTCCAGTACCTTTTTAATGCTCATTCCAATTTTCCTTTTCCGGCTAATGACTAAAAAAGTAAAGACATCCGGAAGTTTAAGGGAGTACTCTTTTACTGAGAACCCTTTATTCCAACCTGATCAAATGGAAATCAATAGAATTGTAATGGCGGCGGAATCTTCATGGTTTTATTTTAAAACGATGTTATTTCCAACGGAGTTAATCAGCTATTATGGCTACCAGTCAATTCAATTTGAAAATTATACGCTTACAACATTCCTTGGTATACTAATTATAGTTATTGTACTCGCTATCTCCTTAAATGGCTTTCTAAAACAAAGAGTTTATGGTCTTGGTGGTTTAATTTGTCTTGGTGGTATGCTCCCATTTATCAATCTATTTAAACCGATGGTTGGAATTGTTGCAGAGCGCTTTATGACCATTTCCTCTTTAGGGCTTGTTATTGCGATTGTTTTTATTGCAAATGATTTCCTTAGGACTAAAAAACATTACAAGTTATTTTTGATAGGTGTACTTCTTTATGCCATTATTTATCTTCCTTTTATTCGTAACAGAGGTTCCGATTGGAAGAATATTTATACACTTTCATCTACAGATGTAAAGAAACTCCCCAATAGCGTTATTCTAAACTACCTATATGGAAATAGTTTGCTTAATGATAAAATTTCAGAGCAAAAAAATCCGAAAGATCAGAAGTTGATTTTAGATAAAGCTCTTTCAGCTTTTGATAAAGCTATTTCTGTTTGGCCTACAAAAGTTGTTTTAAGTGATAGAGCTACACTTTTTTTTAAAGGATATAATCAAGCCCAAAAGGCTATTGAGGGATACAACCAAGCGCTTAAAATTGATCCAGAATTTGAACCTTCAATTAAAAATTTAGGGATTTTATATAGTGAGCAAGGACATAAAGAAACCTCGATTAAGTATTTCAAGCAACTGCTTGCCATTAACCCAAAACATTTGGTTTATGAATCACTAATGCAACAATTGGTGGAATTAAATAAGTTCACAGAAGCAGAAGATTACAATGACCTTTTCTTAAGAACTTATTCAGATGAAATACAATATACTTTAAACAAAGCCAACATTCTTTTTGTAAAAAAGGATTATCGAAATAGCCTAAAGTATTATAAGATGTATTTGAAATCGAATCCAGCTAATAGTTCGGTACGACAGAACATTCGGTTTATTGAACAAGTTATTGAAAAGAAAAAGACGCTTTAATGTAAAGCGTCTTTTAACTCAAAATTCTAAATTTCTTTTCTAATTATTCAAAGCTTCAGCACCACCAACAATCTCAAGTATCTCATTGGTAATTGCTGCTTGACGTGCTTTGTTGTATACTAGCTTTAGATCTCCTATTAACTCGGTAGCATTGTCTGTTGCCTTATGCATTGCCGTCATTCGGGCTCCATGCTCTGCAGCATGCGAGTCTAACAAGGCTTTATACATTTGAATCTTTAAAGACTTTGGAATCAAATCCGTGATGATCTGTTCCTTAGAAGGTTCAAAAATATAATCCGTATTTGTAGAAGCACCATCTGTATCAGGAGGTAATATTGGCAAAAATTGTTCTACCATTACCTTTTGAACTGCTGCATTGACAAACTGATTGTAAATTATCTCTATCTTATCAAACTGTCTGTAAGCAAAAGAATTCATGATCTTTTGAGTTGCCTTAGAGACATTCTCGAAACTAAGATCATCAAATAATTGCTCTAATTTACTTGGCAGAGTGGTCCCCTTAATGTTATACGCTGTTTTTTTGAAAACATCATCAGCTTTCTTACCAATTGCTAAAACTGTTATGTCTTTTCCCGAGTAATCCTCTGAAATCAAACGATTGGTTTCCTTAATAATATTTGAGTTAAACGCACCAGCTAATCCTCTATTTGATGTAACTGGAATCAACAAGACTCTTTTTACATCTCTGGTCTCTGTATACTTACTTTCTGCACCTTCATCTGCACTTGCGCTAAGGTTACTCAAAAGCTCACTCAACTTATTGGCATAAGGCCGCATTTGGGTAATTGCATCCTGAGCTCTTCGCAGCTTTGCAGCCGAAACCATCTTCATGGCAGATGTAATCTGCCTTGTAGAGGAGACTGAAGTAATTCGATTACGTATTTCTTTTAAGTTCGCCATTTCTTTGTTTTAAAGACGCTTCTTATTTTGCTTTATATCCAGCTGCCAAATCCGCACCCACCTTTTCTAAAACTGAAGTTTCAGCATCGGTATATTTCCCTGCTTGTAGGGCATCTAAAGTATCTCTATGGTTAGCATTCATATACTCTATAAACTCTGCCTCAAACTTGCGTACCTGATTCACAGGAATATCTCGTAAAAGCCCTTTTGTTCCTAAATAGATGATCGCCACCTGATTTTCAACCGACATCGGCGAATTTTGGGCTTGCTTTAAAACCTCAACGTTTCTTGCACCTTTATCCAATACAGATTTGGTAGCTGCATCCAGATCAGAACCAAACTTGGCAAAGGCTTCTAATTCACGATACTGTGCCTGATCTAACTTTAATGTTCCCGCTACTTTTTTCATCGATTTAATCTGTGCAGATCCACCAACACGCGAAACCGAGATACCCACATTAATCGCCGGACGTACACCTGATAGGAATAAGTTAGACTCCAAGAAAATCTGACCATCAGTAATTGAAATTACATTGGTTGGGATATAAGCAGAAACATCACCTGCTTGAGTTTCAATAATTGGCAATGCAGTAATAGAACCACCACCTTTCACTTTGTCCTTCAATGAATCAGGCAAATCGTTCATTTGGGAAGCAATCGTATCGTCGTTAATCACTTTCGCTGCTCTCTCTAATAGTCTCGAGTGAAGGTAGAATACATCACCTGGATATGCCTCACGACCCGGAGGTCTTCTCAATAACAATGATACCTCACGGTAAGCAACTGCTTGCTTAGATAAATCATCATAAACAATTAATGCAGGTCTTCCTGTATCTCTAAAGTATTCTGCAATTGCAGCACCTGTAAATGGAGCGTAGAATTGCATTGGAGCAGGATCAGAAGCATTTGCAGCTACAATTGTAGTATAAGCCATCGCTCCTGCATCTTCTAAAGTTTTTACAATCCCTGCTACTGTAGACCCTTTTTGTCCAACAGCTACATAAACACAATATACCGGCTCACCTTTGTCGTAAAATTCTTTTTGGTTGATGATAGTATCAATTGCAACAGTTGTTTTTCCCGTTTGTCTATCACCAATAATCAACTCACGTTGTCCTCTTCCAACTGGAATCATCGAGTCAATAGCTTTAATACCCGTTTGCAATGGCTCATTTACAGGTTGTCTGTAAATTACTCCGGGAGCTTTTCTTTCAATTGGCATTTCGAAGGTTTCTCCCTCAATTGGCCCTTTCCCATCAATAGGGTTACCCAAAGTATCTACTACTCTTCCTAGCATCCCTTCACCTGTCTTAATAGAGGCGATTCTTCCTGTACGTTTTACTGTATCTCCTTCTTTTACTTGAGTAGAAGAACCCAATAATACTGCTCCTACATTATCTTCTTCAAGGTTTAAGACAATTCCCATTAAACCATTGTCAAATTCAATCAACTCTCCGGATTGAACCTGAGACATGCCATAAATTCTAGCGATACCATCACCTACATATAATACGGTACCTACTTCTTCTAGATCCGCTGCTGTTTTAACACCTGCTAATTGATCTTTAAGTATTGCAGAAACTTCTGCCGGATTTACTTCAGCCATTTGTTTATTTATTTATGCTTGAACTAATTCGTTTTCTATGTTTTTCAACTGTCTTTTAATACTTGCATCTAACTGCTGATCTCCTATTCTCAAGACTAAGCCACCAAGCAAGTCCGGGTTCACATTTTCGGTTAGATCAATCTGAGACAATTGATACTTTTCTTTTATTGTATTTAAAATGCTCGTTTTAGTTTGCTCATCAATCGCTGATGCCGTTGTTAAACTCACTTGAGCAATTTTATTCATCTCGTTGTATAGTCCGATGAACTGTGTTGCGATTACATTTAACACCCCTTCTCTATTTTGATTAACCACTTGGTTCACAAAACTCATCGTTAAGGCATTAATCTTTTCTGAGAATATCGCCGTTAAAATATTTTGCTTTTGCTCTGACTTCACCAAAGGGCTAGCTAATAAATTGCTCAACTCTTTGCTGCTGTTTATCGTTTCGTGAATTAACTTCACGTCTACAATAATAGCGTCTATAGCTCCTTTTTCTTGAGCTAATTGCATTAAAGCTTTAGCATATCTTACCGCTGCTCTACTACCTTTCATCGTCTATTAATTAAGGTTAGCGTCTTTCATTGCTGAATCGATCAACTCTTGTTGCTTACCATCAGCTGCTAATTCGTTCTTCAAGATTTTTTCTGCTATTTGAACAGATAGCTCAGCAACATGAGTTTTGATTTCGTTCATAGCCGCTGCTTTTTCGGCTTTGATCGCTTCTTGAGCATTTTTGATCAATTTGTCCGCTTCTTCGGATGCTTTGTCTTTTGCATCAGCAATCATCTTTTCTTTGGCCTCTCTGGCTGACTTAATGATGCCATCTCTTTCTTGTCTCGCTTCCGCCAATAATGCCTCATTGTCTTCTTTCATTTGACGCATCATTTCTTTGGCCTTGTCTGCTGCCTCTATGCCTTCTTTGATCTTTTCTTCTCTTTCTTTGACTGAAACCAAAATAAAGTTCCAAGCATACTTCTTAAGCAACCATAATAAGGCAACGAACAAAATCAACTGCCAAAAGAAAAGGCCTATTGAAAAGTCATTTAATAATTTTTCCATTTTTAAATTCTTTTGAAAATCCAATTAATCAACAGTTACAGCCAACCGCTGTAACTGTTGATTTAAATTTTTGAATTAAACTGCAAATAACGCAGCAAATCCAATACCCTCAATTAATGCAGCAGCAATCAACATTGCTGTTTGAATCTTGTTAGTAGCTTCTGGCTGTCTTGCAATAGCTTCCATTGCTGAACCACCAATTCTACCAATACCGATACCGGCTCCGATTACAACTAATCCTGCACCTACAATAGCTGGAATTTCCATAATATTTAGTTTTAAATTAAAGAATACATATTAATGATCGTCGTGTTCTGCCACAGCTCCACCAAAATACAATGCTGATAACATTGTAAAGATGTATGCCTGTAAAAACGCAACTAATAATTCAATGATTGATAAAAAGAATGTTAAACCTAAAAAGGCTCCTTTTGCAAACCAATTGTGGAATACATACAACAAGCCGATAAGACTCATCAATACAATATGCCCTGCTGTCATATTTGCATATAAACGAATCATCAAAGCAAAAGGCTTAATAAATACACCTAATAATTCTATCGGTGCCAAGACAATGCGCATTAAGTATGGTACACCAGGCATCCAAAAGATGTGACCCCAATATGATTTCTTTGACATAAACTGAGTCATTATAAAAGTAATCAGAGCCAAACAGAACGTAATGGCTATATTATTTGTTACTCCTATTCCAAGTGGAGTCATACCAGCTAAATTCAAAAACCATATAAAAAAGAACACAGTTAATAAATATGGCATGAATCTTTTGTAGTCTTTCTCGCCTATATTAGGAATTGCAATTTCATCTCTTATAAACAGCACTAATGGCTCTAGAAAACGTCCTTTTTTATTAGGAATCATACTATTAGCATAGGACTTTGCCATTGACCTAAACAACCAGAATATTAAAATGGAAATTAAAATGATGGTAAAGACATTTTTTGTGATTGAAAAGTCAAGAGGCTTGACATTGGATGGATGATGATCTTCACCATATTCAATCGTTCCCGCTGCGTCAGTTCTATATATCTTGCTGTGATATAATTTGTAATACTTTCCGTTCGACTCAACAACATCTTCTCCATGATGAAATTTTGAAGACATGAAAAAATGTAAGCCCTCATCATATAAGATGACTGGTAAAGGAAATTCAATTCCGTAGGCATGCCAAATGCCAAAATCATGAGAATCTTTCAAGTGATGGTCAATATACTCTTTGATTTCTGTTTTTACATCGCCTTCATTTTTCTCAGCATGACTGCCTTCTGCAAAAGTGTATATCGGTGCAAATAAGCAAATTACAAGTAAAAAATTCCAAAATCTATTCTTCATCATTTCTACCAATCTGATAGTGCTTTAAATTCGGCGCAAAAGTATAGAAATATTGTGGTGTGAAAAAGTAAAGTTGAATTTATTTAAAGTCTGTATAAATTCAGTCTTAATTCCCCTTATTGAGAATCTTCACCATGCTTATCGTTTCTAAAATTAAACCAACAGAATAAGGAAGAAAAAAGGCAATAAACTCTCCGTTTTGGACCTGGCTATCTGCCTTAAAAAGGGGGTTGAAAAAGAGAAAAAAAACAACGAGCTTCAATAAGAAGCCACCCATGAATAAAAATCCCAAGCTAGTTGCTAATTTTTCTTTGTAATGATATAAAACAGCAAATATGCCAATTACTAATGTGTAGTTCACTAAATAGCAACTGAGCAAGTAATGTTCAAAATAACTGTAACCTAAACTGTTTTGGATAACAGCATGTAATGGAAACAGAATAAAAAAGAATAAAGAGAGACGAAGGATAAACTTTATAAAATCATTCATCTTTTTTATTCAGCTTATTGATCTGTTTTAATGCATTATATAGTCCCAAAGCAACACATAAAAGAATTAATGCAAGTGTAAACCATGCCTTTTTCATTTCATACCTTTCATCCAGGTATTGGCCAAAAATGGCTCCTAAAAAAATTGTAGCGACAAGTTGTACGCCAATTCCACTTAAAACAGCATAATAATTAGGCCGTTTTTGATTCTTCATTCGAAGAATTATTGCTTATTGAGCGTTTGCTATCTTCGATGCCCTTGATTACTGCACCCATTTTACAAGATCCGGAGAAGTTAGCACCGGGTTCAATTTGTAATTTATTCGTCACTATTTCTCCAACAAGATTAGCTGTAGACTTCAAACTGAGTAGTTCATTGACTTTTATATTGACCTTCATTGATCCGGAAATGGTGGCTTGAGCACATTCTACATTTCCTTCTACCAGACCATTCTCACCAACAACTACTTTCCCTTCAGACTTTAAGTTTCCGAATAACTTACCATCAATACGAATATCGCCTGAGCAAACAATATCTCCGTTAATCTCCGTTCCACTTCTAATGATGTTGATCGCCGATGCATCTATATCTGTATTTCTAGCCATAACCTTGGTTTTAGAACTAAACATTCAATCCTTCTTTGAAGAAACAAAATTAAGACATAATTCCATGAATTAAAAAAGCTTAGTCTTGCTTGTAATTTGAATTATAGAAATTTAAATAAAGCTCTTCACTTTTATCTTTAAACAACAATCTAAAATTATTATTTGAGATCAGATAGACTTGCCCTCCTAGTTCCTTAACCGCCTTCATGAGTTGCAAATTGTTTTTAGCAGCCTTAAGATAACGGACTGCTTCTCCTGCATTTGAAAACGGCCTTACGAGCAACGTTTGGTTACTTTTCAGCACAGAGCTAGTAATTTGAAGTTTAGCCTCTCTAAAATATTGTCCGTTAAAGTTGGCCAATTGATTTTTAAATGCATTCGTCTCTTTTCCTGATAAGGAAAAGATAGCCATATGAGCCTCGCTTGGGTCGTACTTATATTCAACTGAACTCTTTTTTGTCTCAGAATTCGAATCACCTAAATTCTTATTCATGTAGTCAAGTATTTCCTGCGCTTTTGCTTTTACAGGATCTTTTGAAAATTCTTTAACCACATATTGCAACTCTTTCTTAAATGTCTCCCTGTCCTTTATATGTCCGATCGCTTTTGCCTTCATAAAAGCAAACTGCGGTCTTAGATGATTTTTAGAAAATGCTTGCTCAGCTCGATCACAGCTTGTAATAACATCTGCATACATTTGATATTGAAAGAGCCTATAAGTCGCCTGGTAAAACTCCTCCACTTTTTGCTTGGTCTCTTTACTTTCTTTGTTATAATTAGGATTCTTTATTAAGTAGGCGTATTCACTAAACGGGTGATGTTCTAAAATCCATTTCTTTTCTTCTTCGGCTAAGTCTAATTCTGATTCGGACAAATAAATTCTATATAACTGATAATGCGCTGGCAAATTATAACGTGAAGTATCATACTCTGCAGTTATTCGCTTAAAAGATTTTACAGCACTTGGATTGTCACTAAAGCTCTCTTTGAAAATTGTTCCCACATTAAATAACGCCTCTACAATTTTTGCATGCGCACTTAGTTGTTCATTGAATTCTGTTGGTACATCCTTTAAATAAAAGTCCGGATTGTATTTCTCGGCATTTTTTATCGAATCTAACCTTGCTTGCTCAGGGTCAATGAGTTCTTCACGCTTTTCTTCAATCTTGCTACCAATTACCTGTGCACTGCTTCTATTCCAATTGTCCTTTAATTGTATGTCTCCCCAAACTTGTCTAAAGTCGCTAGTTCCTAAAGCAATTGTAGTAGGGTTATAGAAATACCATTTACCTCTTGAATCTCCTGTTGATGCTCCAAAGTTTCTGCTTGTATTTTGATTGTTTTGCAATTCTTCAAGCGCTCTTAATCTTGCTAGTTCTCTTTTCTCATCTTCTTGTTTCTTAGCCTTTATCATCTTTTCTATCTTCTTCCTTCGCTCTTTCTCACTCATATTTCCCAAAGCAAGTAGACTATCCTGAAGAATAATGACTTTCAAATTCTGAACCAGTTCTTGTAGATTTTTATTCTTCTCTTCAGCGTCAAAATAGTCCGGATGATCTTTTGGCAAAAATTGGATAGTGCTATCATAATGCTCTTGTGCCTTCACATAATCTGGACGCTCAAAATAGAGGTCGGCCAATTTATAATACGACAACGCCTTTTGCATGTTGTTATTGACACTGTATTGTATTGATTTCCTAAGATAATTTACAGCAAGCGGTTCATCATCTTCTTTCAAGGCTAACTCTGCTAAAGCATAGTAAATCTGATCTCTAAATTCTTCGTTTTTTTTGTCCCTCAACATTTTATTCAACTCCTTTTTGATGGCTTCGGTATCATTTGAAGTCACATCAAACGCGATTGCTCTGTTAATTTTTGCATTAAAACGCATCACATAATCCGGATTCAGTTTTAATACTTGTCCGTATAGCTCTGTGGCTCGTGAATAATTACGATCATCTTGATAGATCTGAGCCAAAATAAATGTATAACGTCGTCTAAGCGCCTTGTCTTTGGTGTGCTTAATCGCATCTTCTAGTTTTTGAGAAGCGTTTATTCTATCATCGTCTCTTTTTAAATGATAGTCGGCATAAATGGCATAAAAATCTCCTTTGAGCTCCTCAGGGTATTTTTTAAATTCCTCCTCTGCCAGATCAAGCATATCCTCTGCCTTAGTCCATTGCTCCGTTTCAATGAAGGTTCTAATGAGCCAATTCAATCCGCTATATCGATTAGGATTCTTTTTATACGCTTGATAGACATATAGAAATGTCTCTTCTGCTAAACCAAACTCTTGCTTGTAAAAACGGGCTTTACCAATAAGTAGATAGCTATCGTCAATCCACTTTATGTGCTCCTTCTTTTTGATGTACATGGTATGACGATCAATGACTTCCGAGCATTTTTCTATGACTTTATCCATATCAGGATACATGGCCTGAGACTTTGCTTCGTCAGGGTAAATAAAAAGAGGTAAAAGCCGGGAATAATCGTCCACATTATTTTCTTGCAATTGTCGATCATTCTGTTTCATGATCTCACGGGCATTGAAGTACCCATTATAACGAGAAGTAGTGTTGTGGTAAGCCCTTGAAAGCAATGTGCTTTTTTTTCGAGAACAGCTAGGTTGAGTTAATGCAATGAGCATTAAAACGAATAATGATATATGAGCAGCTTTCTTCAATATTGAGTTTGCAGAGTATTAACTATATCCTGACCGAAATATTATTTTTATTCAGCCGGTAAATTTAATTAAACTAAACAGCCAATTTTTAATACACTAAAAGAGATTAACTTCGCAGATCATCTCGGTTCCAGTGGAAAAAGAAAAGAAAAGAAAACAGTTTATTCGCAAGATCAAAAACAAGTATCGCTTGGTGATACTTAATGACTCCACGTTTGAAGAGCGTTTTTCTTTTCGACTCTCTCCTCTTAATTTATTCTTACTTGGTATTACCGCAGCACTTCTTATTATTGTTCTAGTTACATTAACCATAGTTTATACGCCTATTCGTGAGTCCATTCCCGGTTATACTGATGTCAGTCTTCGTCAAGATTTGACAAGAATGGTTCTAAAGTCCGATTCTTTAGAACAGGAACTCAAGAGAAACAAAATTTATTTGAATAACATTTCAGCCATCCTAAAAGGAGAAAAACCTGAAAGCCACACTAGTGATAGTATAATAGAAGCTGTAGAAACACAAAGCAATCCAATGATTAAATCGAAAGAGGATAGCTTGTTAAGAGATTATGTCGAACGCGAGGAATCATATTCTTTAGTTGAAAGTGATAATGGTGAAAACGGCTCTACCGAACAATTATTCTTCTTTCCTCCATTATTAGGTTCGTTGACAGGAGAATTTGATGAAAGTAAAGATCATTTTGGAGTTGATATTGTCGCACCGAAAGATGAAGCCATAAAAGCTACATTACCGGGAACGATCATTTTTGCGGAATGGACCGTTGAAACAGGCTATGTTATTCAGGTACAACATCAAGACAATTTGACTTCCATTTATAAACATAACTCAGTACTACTAAAAAAAACGGGAGATAAGGTCAATGCAGGAGAAGCGATTGCCATTATCGGAAATACCGGGCACTTAAGCACCGGGCCACATCTTCATTTTGAATTATGGCAAGATGGTGTAGCATTAAACCCCGTTGAATATATCAATTTTGAGTAATGGGTTTAAAAGCCAGTTTAAGTCTCCCTTTTGCCAAGTGGGTTGTTTCAAAAAATTACACATGGGCTTCAAATCCTATACGAACCCAAAACAAAGTTTTCAAACACCTGCTAAAAAAAGCAACTAAGACCAAGTTTGGACAAGATCATCAATTTACCAAAATCAAAACTTATGATGATTTCAAAAATCAAGTCCCAATAAGAAACTATGAAGATCTAGAGCCATATATAAATAGGTTAATCAACGGAGAGTCAAATATTCTATGGCCCGGTAAACCTATTTATTTAAGCAAGACCTCAGGAACCACCTCGGGAGCAAAATACATTCCTCTGACCAAAGCATCTATCCCCTTCCACATTAAAGCTGCTAGAGATGCTATACTTCATTATATCGAAGAAACAAAAAAAGTTGACTTTGTAAATGGAAAAATGATCTTCTTGCAAGGCAGTCCTGAGCTTGATAAAAGCAGAGCAATTCCCATCGGTCGATTATCAGGAATTGTTGCGCACCATGTACCAGGCTATTTGCAAAAAAACAGGCTGCCAAGTTTTGAAACGAATTGCATTGATGATTGGGAAAAGAAGCTTGATGCCATCTGCCATGAAACCTTAGTGGAAAAGATGAGCTTGATCTCTGGAATTCCACCATGGGTTCAAATGTATTTTGAACGTCTAATCGAATTGAGTGGTAAGGAAGACATTAAAACCATTTTTCCTGACTTTTCACTTTTCATCTATGGCGGTGTTAATTATGCTCCGTATAGGCAACACATGCAAAAACTGATTGGCAAATCTATTGACAGCATTGAGCTTTATCCAGCCTCAGAAGGGTTTATTGCTTTTCAAGATCGACAAGAAGAGGAAGGTATGTTACTCTTGCTCAACTCAGGTATTTTTTACGAGTTCATCCCCGCTGATGAATTTTTTAATGATCGGCCCACACGCATTTCCCTAAAAGATGTGCAAATCGATGTAAACTATGTCATCATATTGAATACAAATGCAGGCCTATGGGGTTATAATATTGGTGATACTGTTAAGTTCGTAAGTCTCAAGCCTTATAGAATTATAGTTAGTGGAAGAATAAAACATTTTACTTCTGCCTTTGGTGAGCACGTAATAGCCGAAGAAGTTGAAAAAGCAATGACAACTGCATGTCAGGACTTAGGTATAATTATTCAAGAGTTTCATTTGGCACCCCAAGTCAGCCCGCAAGATGGCCTACCTTATCATGAATGGTTTATAGAGGCTAACTTAAATCCTGAACAAGTTAATGAATTGGCTTCTGCATTAGATGCTAAAATGCTTAGTCTCAACCCTTATTACAAAGACTTAATTGAAGGAAAGATTTTGAGACCATTACAAATTACTTTAGTTCCTACTGGGACTTTCAATGCTTATATGAAGCGACAAGGCAAACTGGGTGGGCAAAATAAATTGCCTCGTCTGGCTAATGACAGGAAAATAGCTGATCAACTTATATGAACCTTGGATAAACCAAGACGAATTACTATTGGTAAAACAACACAAAAGAAAACTACACCTCTATGTACATTAAAAGAGGACTCCATAAAAGAAAGAAAAAAGAAGAGTGTTATTGCTGCAAATAGCAGCAAAGTGTTTGAATGAAAGGCCAAGCGGAAGCTTTGATAAAACAAAAGAAGCACAGTCATCAAACCGATCAAGCCAAATGCAATTAGAGTCTCAATAAACAAATTATGAGCATTGAAATTGTTATATCTCCATGCAAACTCGAATGCTCTATTTTTATAGCTTGCTTGCAAAGCATCATGAACATCTCCTATTCCAACCCCTGTCAACCAATTCTCTTTCACTACATCAATAGCACAGTCCCAAATGGCTACACGAATGGCTCTACCACCATATGTTCGACCCAAGGTTCGGTGTTCCTCCGGATTTGTATCTAACTCTACTCTATCGTCAAAATCAATTGCTTCAATCAGCCTGGACTTTATCGGTGAATAAGACCAAGATATTGCGGCCATAACAAAAAGACTAATGCATAAAATTGAAAAAGCTTTCCAAGAAAATCTTCGAATAACAAACCATATAAAGAAAACCGCTGAAATACCTAAAAACACTATTCTTGATGCCAAAAACACCAGTGCAATAAAGGACAAAACAACTAAAACCAAGTGCAACTTGTTCCTAGTCAATAAGTACTTATCTAAAAATATAAAAATTGAAAAAGACAGGTACAGGCTAAGGTATGAAGCATGCATACCAACCAGTCCGGCCAACTCTTGATTGGCTTTAATTGTTCCAAAACTCAGAAGACTGATTACGAATGCCGTAGCAGTCATGATCATCACCAGAAAGGCGAAAAAAAGCAAGCTGTTTTTAACTCGCTTAAGATTAAGGTCACTCAATGAAAAAACAACAACAGGTATAAGTAAGAAACTCAGTTTTCCCTCTATGTCTTTCCATGCCAATTCGGTATTATGGGAATACAATAAACTGAGTCCGTTAAATAAAAAATAGAGCAAAAATGGAAGCAAGTAGCCCTTGTTTTTTTTTAATGTATCTCGCTTGGTTTTTAAAGAAGAAGAGACGACCCAAATTAATACAGCAAGAGCGATCAACAAGCTGCTTAACTTAATTGGAATTAAGATCGCTATTAATAACAGAATAAGAATAAATTGATTTATTCCGACTCTTTCTAAAACCGTCTTAATAGGCATTTTCTTCGTTCTTGAAAATATTATATACCGTTAGAAGAATGATTTTAACATCAAGCATAAAGTTCCATCTTTCTATATAAAAAGTATCTAGCTTTATCCTTGCTTTCATGGCAAATTTACTCTTGGTTTCGCCTCTATACCCCATAACCTGAGAAAGCCCCGTAATTCCAGGTTTTGCAAAGTGTCTAGACATGTATTTGTCAATAATGCCTCTGTATTCTTCATCTAATTGAATGGGGTGCGGGCGTGGGCCAACAACTGACATGTCTCCTTTGAGGACATTGAAAAATTGAGGCATCTCATCAATGCTTGTCTTTCGAATAAACGCCCCCATTTTTGTCACTCTGGAATCGCCTTTGGTAGCTTGTTTGAACTGTTCATTCTCTTTGTTGTATTTCATACTCCTAAACTTGAAGCAATCAAATGGTCGATAATTTAAGCCTGATCTTTTTTGAATAAAGAAAACAGGCCCTTTAGACTCAAGTTTAATAATGATAGCTACTATTGGAAACAACCACGAAAAAACAAAGACAATAACAAAAAGAGAAAACAAGATGTCAAACAAACGTTTGATTACCTGGCTTGACTCTTTATCTAAGGGGAACTCCGTTGTAGTTAACACAGGCGTATTTCCATATAAATCCATACTTGTTTTGGAGTAATAAAAGGATTTGATATCCGGAACCAGTTTTGTCCGGAAAGGATGTTTCTTCGATAACTCATTCAGATTAATCAATTGTTGCTCCTTAATATGCGGAACCAAACAATACACTTCTTCAATGTGATTCTGTAAAATATATTCATCTACTTCCTTCAGCGAACCTTCCAGATCTTCATCACCTGTATCATCAAAAAACCCCTTGAATTTGAACCCAAATTGAGGATTGAGTTTGAAAAAATTTCTAAGCTCTTCGGTGACTTCATTTTTACCAAGTATAATAACAGATCTCAGATTATACCCTGATCGCCTTAGACTTAACTGATAGTAGAAGTGAGCAACTCTCCAAACAAGAATCGTCACAAACATAAAACCATAAGAACTGATTAAGATCTGACGCGAATAGTAATATCCTTTTGTCAATACCCAAAATACCGAAACCAAAAGAATATGAAAGAAAACTGCCTGAATGACTGATTTTAATATTTTATCAATGGAACTTAATCTGTATGATTTGTAAACCCCAAATACATAAGCACAAAACAGCCACAAAATCACATAAAGCAGCAACATGTTAAGGTAATACACATCATCAATAAAGGACTTTGTCGGATACCTCAAATAAAATGATCCGATTAATGAAGCGATCAATAACAGTAAGTCAACAAAAATGACATATGACCTTATGTATTTTCTATTATTCGGTTTCAATAGCTCAAGCTGCTTTTTTGAAATAATTCAACATCAATAAATATAAAAACTTTGTATTGGTATAAAAATAGCGTTTGAACAATCGTCGTGGCTCTTGAGCAAATCGATACAACCACTCTAAACTCAAATTACGCATCCATTCAGGCGCTCTTTTATCCAATTTGGCAAACACAGGAAATGCACCACCAACTCCTAAGCACACTGCATTAATGTATCTCGAATTTTCTGCCATCCATTTTTCCTGTTTGGGGCAACCTAAAGCCACAAAAATCATGTTTGCCCTACTTTCATTGATCAAATCTCTATGTTGTTGCTTTTCTTCATCACTCAATTTTTTAAAAGGTGGAGAAAACTTCCCGGCAATTTGAAGTTGAGGAAACTGCTTTCGGGATTCATTCTCTATTTTCTCTAAAACCTCATCGGTAGAACCAAAAAAGAATACTGATAACCCATTTTGTTCTGCCTCGGCCATTAAACTAGGCATCATGTCCATCCCTGCTACCCTATCGATTTTCTCTTTAAACACTAATTGAGTTGCCTTTACAAGAGGCATGCCGTCTGCACAAACCAGATTAGCAGCATTTACCTGTTCCTGAAAACTTAAGTTATCATAAGCTTCGATTGTCATGTGCACATTTGCAAAACAAACGTAGGAAGATAGCCTTTGCTTTGCCCAAACTACAATCTGTTGAACAGAATCGATGTAACTTAAATTGGAAATATCTAATGAAATGATTCTGTTTGAAGCCTTCATATTAAATGCAAAAGTAGCTAATAGATTCTTGCTTAATTGTTTTACTTGAATGTCTAATTTTACCGCATGGCAAACATTGATTACACAAGGCATTATCAGAACTGGCATTCAGATTCAGAAGAACATGTCAGAAATATGGTGGGCTACTACTCAAAAAGAGTGATCCCAATATTGCCACAAAATAAGTCGATACAGTCTTTAGACATAGGCTGTGGAATGGGCTTTTTTTTATTAGCTTTAAAAGATAATGGGTATCAGCATGTAAAGGGCATTGATATTGATGAAGGTCAAGTTAAATCATGTAAAGCCAAAGGTTTAAATGTAGAATTGGTAGAAGATACTGTAGCCTACTTAAAAGCAAACCCCAACTCATTTGATTTAATTACTGCTTTTGATGTTTTGGAACACATCCCTTCAGAAGTTCAAATTGATTTTGTAAATGCCATTTATGGTGCTTTGAAAAGCAAGGGTAAGTTTATTGGTTCGGTACCAAATGCCAACTCTGTTTTGGGAAATAGAAACAGGTACATTGATTACACACACTGGGTCACATTTACAGAAATTTCACTGGACTTCGTTTTATATAATGGTGGTTTTAGAACCATTCAGATTTTACCAATGGAGTTTATCTTTTTCAGTTTAAAGCCCAACCAACTTATACATTGGTTAATGTTTAAGCTCACACGTTTTTTTCGAAGATTCGCATTCGTTTCCGAATTAGGGTTTAAACAAGGTAAAGCCATTCCACTTTCTTTTAATCTGATTGGTGTAGCTCAAAAGTAGTTCCGATGAAAGTTTGTGCTGCTATTGTCACATATGGAGATCGGTTTCAACTGTTAAGTCAGGTTCTCAAATTTTGCCTTACTGCACCCATAGCAGAAATTGCTTTAGTTGATAATGGCTCATCAGAAAATTCTGCCACCGCTATAGATCAGTTCATTGCTGAAGAAAATATCCCCGTTTATCTCAAGCGGTTTTCAACTAATAAAGGCTCTGCGAAAGGATTTAAAACGGCTATTGAGCTTGCTGCCAATTCAAAGTCAGAACTGATCCTTATACTTGATGATGACAATTTACCTCGCACAAACTGTATTGAAATTCTTATTGAAAAATGGAAAACTTCTACTGAAAAAAGAGACTTTTCAAAAACCGTTATACTTGCCAATAGAATAGATCGAAGCAATTTTATCGAGGCATTACAAACAAAAAACGGCGAAAGAATCTTGTCTCGTGAAAACAATTTCTTAGGCTTCCACATTAAAGATATTTTGCAAAAATTTAATGAACGTCTTTTCAAGAAAAAAGCGCATTACCAGAGTCATGATTTAGAAATCGAAGTAGCCGCCGCCCCATATAGTGGCATGTTGTTTCATCGAAGTATGGTTGCAATGAATGGACTCCCAAATGAAGACTATTTTTTATATCAGGACGATTTTGAATACACATTTAAGTTCGTTAAAAAAGGCGGAAGTATTATTTTAATTGAGAATGCATATATAGATGATATAGAACATTCAGAATACCTGGAAGAACAAAAAGGGTGGCTTCATCACTCTGTTTTTATCGGGAAGGAAAACACGATGTACTATGTTTTCCGTAACATGCATTATTTTAACACGAAATATAGAAAGTCGAATAATTTCATTTATTTAGTCAATCGCATCTGTTTTTGGCTACTTATCGGAACGATTGCTATACTTAGAAATGAAACACAGCGATTGGCTCTGCTAAAAACCGCTCTAACAGATGCAAAAAACGAAACTCTTGGTTTTAATCCAAAATATCCATTGAATTAACAATTGTGAAGCAGAGCATTATCAATACACTCAAAAAACAAAGTTTTCAGCCTAATCTGTTGAGTGTTTTTATCAATCCATTTTTCTTTATCCGAAGAGGATTATATAAAGGGATTAAACGTTTGGCCCCACGTCTTGATGGCAAGCTGCTTGACTTTGGCTGCGGAAGAAAGCCCTACAGAAATCTTTTTAATGTTAAAGAATATATTGGGCTTGACATCGAAGTGAGTGGCCATGATCACAAAGAGTCTGAAATTGATGTTTTCTATGATGGGAAAGTCATTCCTTTCGATGATAATACGTTTGATTCAGTTTTTTGTAGTGAAGTTTTAGAACATGTATTTAATCTGGACGATGTTCTGAAAGAGATAAACCGCGTTATGAAAGTTAAAGGACAACTGCTCGTGACCATCCCATTTGCCTGGGGAGAGCATGAACAACCTTTTGATTTTGCTCGATATACTTCATTTGCTGCAAAAGATATCTTTGAACGAAATGGTTTTGACGTCATTGAAATTAATAAATCCAATCACTTTGCCGAAGCGCTGTTTCAAATGTGGACACTCTATCTCTTTACACTTTTTCAATCAAAAAATAGAATTTGGAACACATTGATGACCATATTATTAATTGCTCCTTTTAACATTCTTGGATTGATATTAATGCTCATTATGCCAAGACGTCATGATTATTACAACAACCTGATCGTCCTTGTCTCAAAACGAAGTTAATGCGCATTCTTCTTATCCATAACACGTACAAGAACAGAGGAGGAGAAGATGCCGTATTTGAAGCTGAAAAGACTCTCTTAAGTCAAATTTTTGATGTAGATACTCTGATCTTTAATAACGATGATTTAGCAGGAAAATCCGTAATTAGCCTCTTTGTTAACTCGGTTTATAACTCAAAAAGTGCCAAGTTGATGAAAAAAAAAATAAGGCAATTCAGACCAGACATCATTCACATTCATAATGTTTTTTATCAGGCAAGTCCGAGCATAATTCAGACAGCATATCGACAAAAAATACCTGTTGTAATGACTCTCCATAACTTCAGATTGATTTGTGCAAATGCTCTGTTGTTAAGAAATAAGCAGGTCTGTGAAATTTGTGTACATCAAAAATTTCCTTTTGCGGGAGTTAAATACAAATGTTTCCAAAACTCCTACCTTAAGTCTCTCCAGCTTACTTTAATCACCGCCATTCACAAATATTGGCAAACATGGAATAAAAAAGTCCATGCATATTTAGTCTTTAGCCCTTTCTTAAAAAAACGCTTTTTGGACTCTTCCCTTGGTCTGAATGAAACGGCTATACGCATAAAACCAAACTTTGTAGAAGACTTTGGTGCTGGTCAAAAAGAGGATCGAGAGTCTTTCTACTTATTTATTGGAAGATTGTCGAAAGAGAAAGGCATTGACTATTTACTTGAAGCTTTCCAAGAAAATGATAAAAGATTAGAAATTATAGGCACTGGAGATTTGCAAGACTTAGTAGAAAAGGCTTCAGAAAAAAATCAAAATATCGTTTATCACGGTTTTAGAGATAAGGATTTTATCATCGAAAAACTTAAGAAATGTAAAGCATTAATCTTTCCATCAATTTGGTATGAAGGCATGCCAATTACATTGCTCGAAAGTTTTTCTACCGGAACGCCTGTACTTACGGCCAATCAAAAAAATATCAAAGATTATATTGAAAATGGCAAAAATGGATTGCATTTCCAATTCGGATCAAAAGAAAGCTTAAACAATTCTTTAAACGAATTTGAAAAGCAAGATACATCGAGCTTTTATCGGGGAGCTCGTTCTACATATGAAAAGCTATACTCTCCCAAAAGAAACCTCGAATACTTGGAGAAGATTTATTCAACGATTATTGCTGAGGCTTAAACAACTTCTGCTGATGCATCGCACCTGCCAATAAACCCAATAAACCCCAAAACAAAGATGCACTTAAAGGGCTTTCCTGAACCAGATTAAACATTCCAATAATCGAAACCGAGAAAAAGGCCAAATAATAGCCCCCAACATCGTTTTTGAACCACTGCTTTTTGTTTTTATAAAAAGATCGAAACACCTCAGCAAAAATCAATGTCATTAGAACAAGATAAAACAAACCCAACCTGAGCGTCATGGTCAAATAAGTATTGTGTGCCCCAGAAACATGGATATCATGTAGGTCATCATGATCACTAATCACGGTATTACTACCATGGTTGTATTTTAACAATGGGGTTCCAAAGCCTATCCCTATAAGATTTTCAGGAAATCGTTCTTTAACCAACCTATACCAGAAGATGACACGCCATGTTGAATTGACATCCTTAGAAAATACGGGGTCGCTCCAAATAACTTCATAAGTGTTTCCGAACAAACTATATGGGCCATTTTTATATCCCTCGATTTTATTTGAATAAAGTGTAAAGAACAGAATCAATGTCGTTAAGCCAGTTAAAAAAACCAACCTAAACACTTTGAAGCTAGGAAGAATGACAATGCCTAAAAGAAGTGCCGCAATCAACACAACTGTCATTGATGAATATTGCTTAGCCAAAAGAATATTCATTCCTAAAATAAGAACAATAACCCACCACTTTATTTTTTTAAACAGAAGCGGAAAAAAAGCAGCAGTATTGAACCGGTCCAGCACCTGATCATTTGGCCATATTAATCCGTATAGAAAGTATAAGAGGAGTGGAATCTTCAGTCGTTCAAGCATAAAACTTACATGTGGCTGAAGATAGAATAAGAGAAAGAAACTAAAAATGGAATAAAACAGTACCGTATTTCTTAGGTAGAAATACATGTTGGTCTTAAAGAAAAGTGAAAAGACCAAATGATAAATGCATAAGCCTAGTAAAAGCAAAACCAAGCGATAGATTTTAGAATCCGGAATAAACACATTGTACTTTTCTTCAAACCTGAAAGTCGCTACAATGCATACTAATATCCCAACAAAAGCCAAAGCTTCATTAAAGAAGAAATGACGTTCAAAAACTTGTCCATTAATGCCGTATAAAATAAAGGCAATCAATATAAGCCACTTGCCGAATTTCTCTATAGCCTTCATTTAGCTAAATATAAACGGTAGTCAGAATGCCTAAAATACAATATGAAATGAAGACCCATGGTGATCAAAATTTCAGTAATAATTACAGATATCGCAGTTCCATTGGCTTCAAAAATTTGAACTAAGATCAAATTAAGTGCAATATTGAGCAGGGAACCAAGCACCAATATAAAAGTGGCACTTTTCTCAAACTTATTGGCCAATAAATACTGGTAAGCTGGGATATTCAAGACAACTATAAAGGGAGTAAAACACAAGAGTCGTAGAATACCAATGCTATTTTCTGCCTCATTTGCAAAAAATGTAATGATCTCAAATGCAAAAACATAAACTCCTGCACAAGCCAATAAAATCATAAAAGTAAAGGGCACAAAAATCTGTTTGTAAAACTGAATGACAACCTGCTTCCCTTCCAAAGCTATTTTACAGATATGGGGATAGGTGGCTTGATGAAAAACAGTTAAAACTTGTCTCAAAGCCATCACTATTTTTTCAGCAACACTATAATACCCTACAACTAGACTAGAAGTAAAAAGACCTAAGATAAATACATTTGAGTTCATGTAAGACACAATTGAGAAATTAGATAGAAACAAATTCCATCCCATAACAAGCTCTTGCTGAATATCTTTAAGCGATACTTTTACAAAAGTTAGTTTGTATTGCTTCATTGCCAAAATCAAACCAAACAAACCCGATACTGCATTACCTAAGCCAAGAAACAACAACACCAGATATTCGTCTCCTATCTTTTTTACAAACAAAAAAATAAGCAGGGTAAAAATGAGCTTAGATGCTACATTCAAATAGGTAATGTATTTCATTTGTTCCATGCCTTGAAAAAACCAAACCGGCAATAAGGTCTGACCTACAACAACACTAAATCCAATAAAAATGACAAATGAAATTTCATTAAAATCAGGAACTAAAGCATTTAGAAAACACAGTACAAGAAAGGAAAGGATTAAAAGCAAGCATTTCGTTACGATCACTTTAGAAAAAATCTTAGAGATCGTATTGTGATCTTCCCGGTTGATCGCTATATCTCTCGTTGCTGAAATATTAAACCCATAATCGGTCAAACTAATAAAATAGATCATTATTGCATGAACGAACCCAACAATCCCATAACCTTTAATGCCAATCGTTTGAATCAAATAAGGCATAATAATTAAAGGAATTAAGAAGTTAGTCCCTTGGAGAACAGCTAATGCCAAAAAGTTTTTGAAAACCAGGCCTCTGCCTAAAAAAATATGACTGATGCGATTCCACATTAGCAGAGGTAAACTTAAACAATAAGCTCAATAATTAACTATTTTAGCTGATATCAAAGGTGGTTTGAAAGAAAGAATCAATATATCCGAAGGACTTAGTGCATTTCGCTCTTCATGGGCTGGAAAAACCCTAGCCGGTTTATGCATTAAAATGCTGAAGAAATGGTATCTGCTTATTACTTTTCTTTTGCTTGGTTTAATCGTTGGTTATTTAGCATGGGGAACAACAACTCCACATTACGAAACAAGGGTGTTTTTTAAAACAAGAACACTGAGTGATAAAGGCACTCTTTTCCTTATCGACGAATATCTTAAATACGATCAAACTGAATTCATAAAAAGAACGGGGCTGAGTTTGGAAGATTATACCAGATTAAAAGATATACGCGAAATCAAACAAATCTATCGACACGACTGGAGTGATATTATACCCCATTTCAACAAGTCTGCAAACAAACATTTAGCCAGTCAATTTCTTGATGTTTTTGTTCTCAAGTCACCTTCTCCACTTGATGAGCGTCACTTAAAAGCATTGCAAGGTTTGTTTGAAAACATGAAGGAAATCAAACAATTAAAAGCAATCCAAAATCAACACCTAAATGCCCAATTAAAACATTTAAATGCAGAACTGGGTAGTGTTTCTTCTTTGAATTATGAAGCTCTATGGCCAATTAAAAAGGCCATATTTGATTTGAAATTTGAGCTCAGTTTGTCGACCAATGTTGTCTTTTCGCACATCAGCCCGTCAGAGCTACATGCAGAAATGCCACATCATTATTTGTTTTGGGGAGCTACCGTTTTTTTGATCTTTGGAATTATCCTTATTGGATATTTAAAAAATTAGGCATCTTTTTTGCCCATTCAATTAATATGAAGTTTTCCACTCTTGTTTTTTTGCTTTATTCCGTTTACCTAATCGGACAAAATAGTAAGCAATTTAATTTAAAGGCAATAGACCAACTTAACGAAGATGTAGTTGACATTGAGATATACAATCCGGGAAAAGAAAGTATTTACATTTTAAGAACAGAACAAAATACTCCGGTTAAGACTAGTTTGTATTCAAAGCAAATTCTACCACGTAGTTCAACAATAGTGAGAATTAAACTTAACCCAAAAGAAAAAGGACGGCTATCAGAAGTTGTTCAACTCTACTTAAGTCACCAAGATGAGCCATTAAGTATTAAATTAAACAGCAAAGTGCTTAAGGTCCCTAAAAATAATAGACAAGATTGCCCTAGATTTGATGGACGTTTCCAACTGAACCCCTCAACCGGAGTTTATGAAAGGCAAGATGCCGGTGAGTTTCAGAAGTTTCGTGTTACTTTAAATCTTACTGAAAAATTGGCAAATCAAGAACATGAAATCGATAGCAGCTCTACAAGCAAAAAAGATGAAGTTGTGGATCGGGTGGAAAAACAGTTGGAAACAAACGAACCAATTACAAATGATCGAAGATCCCAGCCTTCACTTGGTGAGATTCTATTTGGGAAAAAGGAAGATGCTTCACTTTCTTTAAAAGACAGCACACAAAGTGATGCTGAAATTATAGCAGATCAAACCCTACTTAATCAAAATTATAAACCCAACAATATTATTTTTCTTCTCGATGCATCTACATCAATGCGAAAAGAAGAAAAGATGGACTTGCTAAAGCAGGCAATGATTGAACTTTTGAACCCACTACGTTCTATTGACTATTTGGCTATTGTAACATATTCAGGAGAGGCAAAGGTTTTGTTAGCACCAACCTCAGCAATTAACAAAAACGAAATTGAAACACAGATTAACAACATCAAAGCTGATGGGAGTACACAAGCTGTAAAAGGAATTAAGAGAGCCATCAAAGTTGCAAAATCTAACTTTTTAGAAAACGGAAACAACCAAATAATTCTCGTTTCTGACGGTGCCTTTGATATCGGAGAAAGAAATAAAAGTCTCCGAACACAAATTAAAAAAGAAGCGGGAAATGGCTTGATTATTACTACAGTTGGCATAAAAAATGAACAATGGACAAATAAGTCTCTAAAAGAAATCAGTGATTTAGGAAAGGGACATTTTATCCGTATTAAAAATAAGGGAGATGTTAAAAAGCTTCTGGAAGAGGTAAAAGGTCAATCAAAAAGCAATTGAATCACTTGCCAAAGTGAGGAATTACTTTATTGCTTGCACTAGCCTCAATATTTTGATCGTTATTCGGCTTCGGAATTTGATTCTGAATTGTAATCGCTAAAAGGGCCACTGCTATGGCAAGACCTAAAGAAATTACTGTTCTTAAGATTGAGTTGGATTGATTCATGGTAGTTTAATTATTCCCCATTACAAATTTATCACCTATATTTCTATGGTTGCGGTTTAATTACGGCAAAAATTGCACTTTTGTTTCAAGAAAAATGAAAGAGAACGTTATTAAAAAGAAAATTGCACTACTTGGATCAACGGGATCTATTGGTAAACAGGCACTTGAGGTCGTCAGACAAAATTCAGACAAATTTGAAATTGAAGTGCTTACTGCGCATTCAAACTCGGATTTATTGATCGAACAAGCCTTAGAATTTAAGCCAAATACAGTAGTTATTGTAAATGAATCGCTGTATGAAAAGGTCAATAATGCTTTATGGAAGCATCAAATTAAGACCTATTGTGGTAAAGAAGCTCTAGAACAGGTTGTTCAAATGGAAGAAGTCAACCTTGTGTTAACAGCATTAGTTGGCTATTCAGGTCTAAAACCAACAATTGAAGCAATAAATGCCAAAAAACCCATTGCCTTAGCCAATAAAGAGACACTAGTTGTCGCAGGTGAATTGATCACCCGCTTGGCAGCCAAAAACAGCGTGCCCATCATTCCTGTTGACTCAGAACACTCTGCCATTTTTCAATGCTTGGTAGGAGAGTTCCACAATAAAATTGAAAAAATATACCTAACAGCCTCTGGAGGCCCTTTCCGAGGTTGGTCTTCAGAGAACTTAGCAAAAGTGAATAAGACACAAGCACTCAAACATCCCAACTGGGAAATGGGCGCAAAAATCACTATTGACTCTGCTACCTTAATGAATAAAGGTTTAGAAGTCATTGAAGCCAAATGGCTTTTCCATCTAAATCCGGATCAAATCGATGTGATTGTGCATCCACAAAGTATTATTCACAGTATCGTACAGTTTGATGATGGTAGTATGAAGGCTCAAATGGGCTTACCCGATATGAAATTACCCATTCAATATGCCATGACCTACCCCAATCGCATCAAAAGTGATTTTCCACGCTTTAACTTCATGGACTATCCTCAACTTAGTTTTGAAAGTGCCGATATACATACCTTTAAAAACCTCGCTTTAGCTTATGCATGTTTGGAAAAAGGCGGAACCAGCGCCTGTGCACTTAATGCAGCAAACGAAATAACCAATGCTGCTTTTTTAGAAGAAAAAATTGGTTTCTTAGACATTGCGGACATTAATGAGAAAGTCATGAATACATGCTCATGGGTAAGGAGTCCTAGTCTAAATGATTATGTTGATTGTAACGATGAAGCCAGACAAATAGCCAAGGAACTGGTTCAGAAAAGTCATGCTGTTAAATGATGTTTATGCTTCAAGAAAGAGGGCTTAGAATCCTTAATTTCGCACGATAATTATTTTGAATGGAAATTTTAATCCGCGTTACTCAACTTATTCTTAGCTTATCTATCCTTGTCATTCTGCATGAATTAGGGCATTTTATTCCTGCAAAGCTATTCAAGACAAGAGTAGAAAAGTTCTACCTCTTTTTCGACCCTTGGTTTTCATTGTTCAAGTTCAAAAGAGGAGAGACAGAATATGGTGTCGGTTGGTTACCTCTAGGTGGCTATGTAAAAATTTCCGGAATGATTGACGAGTCAATGGATAAAGAGCAAATGAAGCAACCTCCACAACCATGGGAATTTCGCTCAAAACCGGCATGGCAACGTCTCATTATAATGATTGGTGGGGTAACCGTGAATGTTTTTCTAGGTATGGCCATTTATACCATGGTACTATTCGTTTGGGGGAATGAATACATTCCTACTGACGGATTAAAGTATGGTATTTATGCCGACTCTTCAGCTCAAGAGATGGGCTTGAAAAGTGGCGATAAAATCATCAGTGTAGGTGGAGAAAAAATAGAAAAATTCAGCGACATTCCGCTCAAAATTTTATTTGAGGAAAATGGTGCAATAGAGGTCAACCGAGATGGACAGAAAGCTTTCGTGGACATTCCTGCAAGTAGTAAAGCCAGAATTATTAAAGAACAAAAACAGTTTATACAACCCGCTGTTATTCCCATTATAGATGCCGTTGATGTAGGTTCCAATGCTGAAGCTGCAGGCTTGATGAAGGGAGATAAAATCATTGCTATAGAATCGAGACCAACTCCATTTTTTCAAGATGTAGTGCACATTCTTGCAGAGTTCAAGGGGAAAGATGTTGTTCTAAGTGTACTCCGAAATAATACCAAGGTAGATTTAAATGCTACAGTAACAGGAGCGGGAAAGCTAGGATTTGGAATAATTCCTCCAAATGAGCAATTAACTGTTAAAATAGAAAAGTTCGGACTAATTGAATCCATTCCTGCTGGCATTCATAAAGCCTATGATTCTTTTGACAATTACATTCAGCAGATGAAATTGATCTTTAATCCGGAAACTGAAGCTTATAAGTCACTTGGAGGTTTTGGAACAATTGCTAAGGCCTTTGCTCCAAAGTGGGATTGGGAGCGTTTCTGGAGCTTCACTGCCTTCTTATCAATTATACTTGCCATCATGAACATTCTTCCCATACCTGCCTTAGACGGGGGACACGTGATGTTTTTACTTTATGAAATCATTACTGGAAGAAAACCTCATGATAAGGTTTTAGAATATGCCCAAATAGCGGGAATCATTCTGTTGTTAGCATTAATGCTACTGGCCAATGGAAATGATGTTTTACGCTGGATAAACGGCAACTAATTAGAAAAAGCACTCTCTAATTTATGTGAGTGTTGTTAACAGTCCTTTGTGCCTAATTCAACACTTTCACATAAAAATCTCTACTCAGCAGTTCTAATTTTATTCAAAATAGGTAACCGATGAAAAACTTAACGTTTATATGGCTTTCATTATTAAGCTTTGTGGCCGTTTCACAGCATTCAACTCTTCGTTTTACAGATGAACCCATCAACTTAAACCAACAGTCGCTTTTACTCATTCCCTTTGAAAGCCAAATGTATATTACTGACATCAACCGCCAACTGGCAGAAACTAACAATATAAGTTCAGCAGAAATTTTAAGACGATTCACCTCTGCAGTTGATCAAAGTATTTTATACGCCTTTCAAGAAAAATGTGATGTGAGTTCATTTTATTTACTTGAGGACGAAGAAGCTGAAACAGATTTGGCTTATGTTTTTCAGAATCGAAAGCTGGAATATGAGTTAGTGTCAAAAACGGAAGAAAAGACGAAGGTTGAGCAACTCAAATCAAAGCTGAAAAAAAAGGAGGACGACTCGTATCAGGGAGCAAGCATCAAGAATGGAGAAGTTGTAAGCCGCAGAGATGATAGAGAGCGCTACATGAAAGCCATTGTCAAAAGCCCAAAAGTACTTGACAGCTTGAATTCAAAGTTTAACAACAAATACTTTTTATTTGTCAATGAATTGGATATCAGAACCAATTATGAGGATGCAATAGCCATGCAAAACATGAACTATACACGGGAAATTAAGCTGCATTACACGTTGTATCATCTCAATGGAGAAATATTATCCACAGGCATCTCCCGAACAACCTTCCCTTCTACCGAGAATGACATCAATGTAATTATTAAAAGCTATTTCCCTATCTTGGCTAGGCAAATTTATGAGGATTTATTTCCTCCTGAAGAAGAACAAGATAAAGGCATTAAAAGCAGCTTGAAGAAATGGATGTAATTAGCCCCTATACCGCAATTATTGGTGTAAGTATCATCATTATCGTTTCCTATTTTTTTAATGTCATTTCACAAAAAACCAATGTTCCTTCTGTCTTGATGTTAATTGTCCTGGGCATTTTGATCAAGCAAGGTCTCAAGGCAATGGGTTTATCGACCGGAGACTTATTGTTCAATGTACTTGAAATTCTTGGTATTGTTGGTTTAATCATGATTGTTCTTGAAGCTGCACTTGATTTGCATCTCACCAAAGAAAAATGGCCCATCATCTGGAAGTCATTTTCCGTTGCCCTTTTATCGTTGATATTTTCAGCCGCAGCTTGCGCATACATTATTCACTTCTTTATTATTCCGGACTTGTTTACCGCTCTCATTTATGCCGTACCGCTCTCTATTATGAGCAGTGCGATCATTATTCCTTCAGTTGGTGGTTTGCCGGAGAAAAAGAAAGAATTCATGGTCTATGAAGGCACCTTTTCCGATATTCTGGGCATTATGCTTTTTTACTTTCTTATCGGTAACGCAGAAGCTGACACTGCCAAAGTTGTGGTGATGGATGTGGTTGGTAACATTACGATCACCATTGTTTTATCGATAGTAATCAGTTATGGACTCGTGCTAGTATTTCAAAAAATGACCTCTCATGTCAAACTCTTTATGCTAATTGCCGTGTTATTAATTCTTTACTCGGTGGGTAAACTTTTCCATCTTTCCTCTTTACTGATTATTCTCATTTTCGGCCTGGTACTCAATAATCATAAATTATTTTTCAGAGGTTTTCTCAAAAAATGGACACAAGAAGATAAGGTCAAAGAGGTGTTAAAAGACTTTCATTTGGTGACCATAGAATCTGCATTTGTAGTCAGAACATTTTTCTTTGTCCTATTTGGTATTTCTATCACACTTAGTAGCCTTGTTAATCTTGAAGTCGGATTGATCAGCTTCTGTATCTTGGGCGCTTTATATCTTGTTCGCTTTATCTTTATTAAGGCATTTATTCAAAAAGATATTTTTCCTCAAGTCTATCTGGCTCCCAGAGGTTTAATTACCATTTTATTGTTTTTTGCCATTCCTGTAGAATACAAAGACCCCGCATTTAACTCGGGCATACTGCTATACGCCATTATTATCTCCAGTCTGATTATGGCAGCTGCTTTAGTGGCTAGCGGTAAAAAAGTAATACCGATAAAAGACATGTCGTTTATCTATAAAGAAGAAACGGAAGAAACATTACTAGCAGACACACCCATAGCTCCTTCTGAAGACGAAAACAATATTATTCCTGATGAACAAACTTAAACTGCTTTATTTCTTTCTTACTTTCACTCTATCCTTAACTTTTGCAAGTCTATACAGTCAAATCCAATCGGGTCCTATGTTGGGTTATAATACCATGAAAGAGGTACTGGTATGGGTGCAAACAGAAAAAGCACAAAAAGTTAAAATGACATGGAAAAATAGCAATGGTATAAGCGATAGTATTTCTGTAGCCACATCAAAGAATATGGCTTATACTGCTAAATTAATTGCTACGGATTTAGAGCCTGGAACAAAGTACAACTTCTCAATTTATCTCGATGGAAGCAACAAAATTGCTGGTTCAGGAAACTTTACTACCCAAAAGCTATGGCAACATCGAGAAGACCCTCCTGACTTTTCATTTGCAACAGGATCTTGCGCCTATACCAATGATGCTAAATACGATCGCCCCGGAAAACCATATGGACAAGGTAATGGCATCTTTGAAGAAATTGCCAAAACGGAATCTGATTTCATGCTTTGGTTAGGGGATAATATCTATTTAAGAGAGCCCGATTGGAGCAGTCAAAGTGGAATCTTCTATCGTTATTCGCACTTTAAATCCATGCCTGAAATTCAAAACTTGTGGTCATCAATGCACCATTATGCCATTTGGGACGATCATGACTTTGGCTCCAATGATGCCGACCGAAGTTTTATCAATAAAGACCTCACCCTAAAAGCCTTTCAATTGTTTTGGGGAAACCAAAATTATGGGATCAATGATAAAGGTGGCATTACTTCCCAATTCAGTTATAATGACGCCGACTTTTTTTTATTGGATAACCGTTACTTCAGAACACCCAATAAACGCAAAACAGGTAAACGCTTTATTCTTGGCTCAGACCAAATTGAATGGTTAATTGATGCATTAGTAAACAGTAAAGCAACTTTTAAATTTGTGGCGATAGGAGGACAATTTGTGAGCAATGCAGCTGTGCATGAGAACCATGCCACCTTTGCAGAAGAACGTCAGAAAATCATTGACCTCATTGACAAAGAAGGCATAAAAAACGTGATATTCTTAAGTGGTGATCGCCATAAAACAGAGCTTTCAAAACTAAAGACCGAATCAGGAATTAGCATTTACGATTTCACTTGTTCACCATTAAGTTCAACAGCCTATGACACGCATGATGAAGACAATACTTTGAGAGTAGAAGGCACTCATGTACCAACACAAAATTTTGGACTGTTGCATCTTAAAGGATCTTTTGAAGAACGTTTGCTCAGTATTAGTTGTTTTGATGCCCAAGGTAAACTGCTTTGGGAAAGACTAATTCCTAAAGAATAGGCTTAAGGCTAATTCCAAGATAAAATTCGTTTAAAACGGTCAAAGTTGATAATTCTTTGCTACCTTCATTCCTCAAATTGAGGTTATGAGTTTAGCTTTTAAATTATTGATCAATGCTTTAGCTGTTTTTCTTGGAGCAAAATTTCTCGAAGGGGTTAAAGTCAAGAATTTTTTAAGTGCACTTTTGGTTGCGGCAATTATCGGACTCGTTAATGCTACACTTAAGCCAATACTAATTTTTCTTACCATACCTGCAACCATATTAACACTTGGCTTATTTTTATTTGTCATTGATGCACTGATGATTTTACTTGTCGATAGGTTATTGACCGGTTTTGAGGTTAAAAACTTTGGATGGGCTCTATTGTATAGTGTTGTATTGGCAGTAATCAATGCCATTTTCTATTGGATTATTTAGCACCTTTGTGCGACTAAATCTACCTTATGAATTTCAAAGTCGCGTTTATTATTATTCTTTCCATACGTTTATCTGCTTGTGCTAATCTTGATGAAGTATTAAGAGATATTGAACAAACCACTGGAACAGAAAGTATTATTCCCACTCAAATGGAAATGGCTTCAGGTCTGAAAGAGGCTTTAATTAAAGGCACAAGTTTAGGCGTAAATCAATTGCATGAAACCGGAGGCTTTCTAAATGATCCTCAGGTGAAAATACCATTTCCTCAGGACTTGGAAAAAGTGGAAAACAGATTGAGAGATTTAGGGCTAGGATCTGAAGTTGATCAAGTGGTTAGCACCTTAAATGCTGCAGCAGAAGATGCTGTCATTGAAGCGAAGCCCATTTTTATCAATGCGATTAAAGAAATGACTTTTGCCGATGCTAAAAACATCCTTTTTGGCAATGATACAGCTGCTACCGGTTACCTTATACGCAAAACACGTCCCGGTTTAGAATCTGCTTTTCAGCCTAAGATTCAAAACTCCTTAGACAAGGTCAATGCCACAAAGTATTGGGGAGACATCATTGGTACTTATAACAAAATTCCATTTGTGAATCAGGTGAATGAAGATTTGCCGGCTTATGTTACTGAAAAAGCGGTGGACGGTTTATTCCTGCAAATCGCAAAAGAAGAAGCTTTAATACGCGAAAACCCTTTAGAACGTACAACTAGTTTGCTTAAGAAAGTTTTTGGCTATGCGGATTCGCAATCTGAAGACTAGGAAAGATATTGAGAGTCCCATTCTTCATTGCTGAAATTTTCTCTGAACATCATAACCAATAAGCAAGCAATACCACACAGTGCAATAAACGAATGTACAAGCAGAAAAATAAATGTGGTCGTATTGGGCGTTGGTATTATTGAAGAAAAGAGGGTCGCCAAACCTAAAAGGGTAAAAAACATGGTCTCTATGTTACGAAAAGGAAAAGCCAAAAGGCTTCTTCCTAAAGTCATGTCTCTCCCCCATTTATGAATAAAATAAAACTTGTTATTGCTCAATTGTATAAAAAGCATTGGGTCTGAGTCTTTATCCTCCAAATCAAAGAGTTCTTTCGGTGCAATAATTTTAAAATTATTCAATTGAATACCCAGCTCTTCTTCAAGCTGTTTTATTTTTTGAATGGCTTCATATGGAATTTCCCCCTTAAAGTATTTTGCATCTAAAAACCTTAGGCGAAATCGCACACAAAGCTCTTTTATATGGGCCAAATCAAAAACTTGTCCGGTATTCAGCTCACTCAAATATTTTACAATTGATGAATTGCCTTCAAAAATGCGATTAATGATCTCATTTTCTTTCTCAAGGTCCTCATTCAAAATCTGATACACTTCTTCTATTATGCCCTTGGTTGGGCGATTTTTCTTGACTTTGTTTAATTCTCGCAATAAATCAATTCGAGACCAATTCATCTTTTATTTTTCATACTAAACAAACAAAATCAAAAATGTTTCAAATGAACGCTAATTTGCTTGTGCTAAAATGTAGGCTTTTAAATCTTCGAGTTGCTGATTACTCATGCGCTCTTCCGGATACAAAGGCATATATCTTGGTTTGCCTTCGGCTGCATAAGTACCATGTCTGGATATATTGTAAATATTATAGTCTGTATTTTTATTCAGATTGCGTTTAAACTTCTGAAAAGTTAATTTGTCTTGTTCAAGCGTCATTCCAGCTACTCCTTGTTCCTGATGACAAGATTGACAGCTTAATTCATAAATCAGACGTCCATTTTCGGGATCGCCCTTCATGCCATATCCCTTTTGATGATCTTTTGGTAGCTCTCCAAATGTAGCCGGAGACTTTTGTGCGTACTTGCTTTTGATTAACTGAACCAACTCCTTGTTTGAACCTGATTTAGAAAGAATTTTCTGCTTTTCTTCGGTGCTTAAATCCAAGTCCCCTAGTTGAATTTGATTGTTCCAATAATAGGCCAATATCGCCTCTAATTCCCAATCTTCCAGATACCTTCCAGATGAACAGACCTTGGCACATAACTGAGTGGCCTCTGCCAAACTATGATTGGCAGGTTTTACCAAATCACCATATTTCAACACATAGTCATCATTATACCAGGTCTCACGATTAGCAATTCCGTAAAATGTACTGCCCTGTAAAAATTTTAGCCCTTTTTCAGCTGCATATTCCAATCTGGATTGCGGATCTAACGTTTTTAAATCAGGATCTTCTCTCATCGGATTATGACAGCTTGTACAGACATAAAACTTACTGATGTATTTTGATTTCTTCCCATTTGGTCCAATCGTACGTCCTTCAAAAACCAACTCTTTCCCCTGCCTTATTTTTTCTCGATTATGTTCTTTAGGCGCATGAGCCGGTAAGGTTTCACCTAAGTCTTCCAATATCGTATATAATGGCGTAGCATCATCCCAAGCTTGCTTAGGAGTCACCAAAGCCATGGTAACACATAACATACAAACCGTTGATACAAGTATTGCTCCTGATTTATGGCTTAATCGTCTCATGGTTCGACTTATTTATACTTTCTACCTTTGATTTGAAAATCTCTGGTAATGTTAAACCCGAACTTAAACCCTCCGTCTTGCCATTCATGAAACGTGTCTCCAATGAAGAATTTTTCTGTCATGCCTGTTGAATTGGAAAAGTGCAGCTGAAAAACATGGTGCTTGGTTTCTATATCAAACCCTATAGAAAGAGGATTTTTACGATTTTCCGGAAGTTGATCAGGCAAATTGTAATAATACTCTGTTTTGAACGATATTGTTTTTGTTAATTGTATGCGCAATGCCGAACCTATAGAAAAAATATCATTGGCATCGTCTTTACTTACCACGAGATTTTTATGAAGGTGCGTAGGCATTAATTGAATGGAAGCAAAATCAGAAAACTTGTGTGCGATCAAAACTTGATTCACATAATCCCACCTCACTTTATCTAAATCTTCTCTGGTCGGATCCTGATGTTCTAAGGTTTTATAGTTTGCTGAACTCAGAAAAGTCATGCTTATCGGACTACCATTGCTCTCCTTTTGATGCAATAGCCTGACTTTTAAAAACCCATCTAATGTTTTTTCAAAAGAACTTCGTCCCACTCCTATCGTAATGTCATCGCTAATGCCATAGTCAAAGCCCAATCGTATTGTTGATTGATCTAAGCCATACAGTTCTTGTATGCCCCCATCAACCCGACCAAAACGGTGGCCAATGATAAACTTCATTTGACCTTCTTCCGAAGTCTCTACAGAATGGCCATTAATAACTCTGGTGTCATCAAACGTATTGTAAACTTTTTTTGGCTCCTCTTGTGCCATCAAAGCCAAAGGACATAAAATCAGGAAAAGTAGTCGATTTCTCATGGTATCAATTGTTTTTTGCACCTTGATCCAACCACAAACGGATTAGATCTTTTTCGGAGTTGGGTAGTGCTCCCGAGGGAGGCATCGGATTCCTTGGATCATTTAACACTCTATTACGCAAAGATCCGTTATCTACTTTAAGCTTAACTTCATTGTAATTTGTCAAATGTCCATTACCTGTTCCACCGGCAACATGACAACCTGACGTCGCACATTTAGCATTAATAATCGGCTCTATCTCCATAGAGTAGGAAACCACCTTATTAGAATCTAAAGATTTAGTCATTTCTTCCGGAAAAAGATCTTCTTCATTATCAGCATGACAAGCCCAAATAAAAAGAGCCAACATCAACACAAGAAAAGTTGAAAAGGAGGTTTTCATTTTTCAAATAATTAATCGCTAACCAAATATATAAAAATTAAGCAGTTTCCAATGTCAAGAGCGTGACCTCAGGTAAAATACCGAAACGACCCGGATAACCGATATAACCAAAACCACGGTTAACATATAAATACTGTTGATTGGCTTTATATAAGCCGGCCCACTCTTTATACACATATTGGACCGGGCTCCATTTAAAGCCCGGTATTTCTACACCATATTGCATACCATGTGTATGACCAGAGAGGGTAAGGTCGATGTGTGGATAACTTGGTAATACCTCTGCCTGCCAATGGCTGGGATCATGCGAAAGCAAAATACTTGTCAGATCCGTATTTAAGCCTTTCGCGGCTTCATTCAACTGACCATATTTGGGAAATCGTCCTTTTGCGCTCCAGTTTTCTATTCCAAGAATTGCTAGCTGTTCACCATCAACATTAATTATTCTGTGTTCATTCATCAGGAGTTGCCACCCCATGTTCTTATGAATAGTTGCCAGACCCCTTAAATTCTTCGCCTTGGCTGCCTGACTCTCCCAACTTACATAATCACCATAATCGTGATTACCGAAAACAGAGTATGTCCCTAAAGGTGCCTTTACTTTCGCAAAGATATTCCCCCAGTCTTGCATTTCCGATGCTCTGTTATTGACCAAGTCTCCTGTAAATAAAGCAATATCTGGTTTCTCATCCATTAGCATTTGCACCCCACCCTCCACAGCTGTTTTATTCCAAAAACTACCAGAGTGTATGTCAGACAATTGTGCGATACGAATTCCTGAAAGCGCCTTAGGTAAGCCTGGAATTGGCAAAGTAATTCTGCGAATGCGATAATCATGCGCCCCGCTAATAATGCCCCAGGACAATGTCACAATAGGGGCAGCTGCAACAATAAGTCCGGTTTTCGCTAAAAACTCCGATCGACTAATGCCTCCCTCCGCTTGTAATTGCTCAGGATTAGATAAACGTTTGATGATCCATCTCACCGCACGTAATGCATCGTCAAAAAGAGCAAAAATCATCATGAGAAGCTTTGCTAGTGTATTGATCACCACTCCTGATAAAATAAAAGTTCGGGTATGTCTTCCAATGAAATCCGGGTGAACGAGATGGTAAATGTAAAAGCCAATCAAAGAGATCAGCCCAAAGCCAAAATAAATCCATTTGGCTATTTTTTGAGCGTTCTCTGAATAATCGACAAAAAGGATTTTATACAGTTGATAAGCATAGTACTCTATGGCAATCGTTAGAAGAGTAAAAAGGAGAATTAATACAAGTTTATTCAATTATTAAGCTTAAAGTTAAGTCATTTAAAAATTGAAAGTTAAACGATTTTCCTTAGATAAATGTTTTACTTTTGCCGCCTAATTCAAAAAATACAACGATGGAAAAAGTAAATGAGTATTCCGATCTGATAATGAATCTAGTTTTAGAATATGGCCCTAAATTAATTGGAGCCGTCATTACCTTAATTATAGGTCTTTGGATCATCAAAGCCATTATGGGGGGAGTGAAAAAAGGATTTAACAAACGAAACATGGATCCTTCTCTTGTTCCTTTTCTTACCGGATTAATCGGTGCATTACTAAAAGTCATGTTGGTCATTTCTGTCATGAGTATGCTTGGCATTGCCATGACTTCATTTGTTGCGATACTGGGTGCTGTTGGTTTGGCAGTGGGTATGGCGCTTTCGGGTACTTTGCAAAACTTTGCAGGGGGAGTCATTATCTTAATTCTTAAACCATTTAAAGTGGGAGATTTTATCGATGCTCAAGGTTATAGCGGAACTGTGCACTCCATTCAGATTTTCAACACCATTTTAAAAACACCGGATAATAAAACCATTATTATTCCAAATGGTGGCTTGTCTACAGGTGCCATGATTAATTATTCAACAGAAGCTACCAGAAGAGTGGACTGGACTTTCGGTATTGGATATGGTGATGATATAGAAAAAGCAAGAGGCATTTTGAATTCCATTTTAGAAGCAGATGCGCGAGTGATCAAAGATAAAGGTGTATTCATTCAGGTTTCTGAATTGGCTGACAGTTCAGTCAATTTGGCTACTCGTGTATGGGTCAATGCAGCTGATTATTGGGGCATTTATATGGAAACTATGGAAAAAGTGTATAACGAATTCAATCAACAAGGCATAAACATTCCATTTCCGCAAATGGATGTTCATGTACATAAAGAAGGGTAATTAAAGTGATAAGAAAAACGATGAAAAAACTAATATTAATTTGGGCTTTAGGCATGGGCTTAGGAAGTCATGCACAAACCACAGAAGCTGAGAAAGCTCTCAAAAAGCAGAACGCCGATACTACTCAAGGATGGAAGTCGGGAGGAGTATTTGGTGCCAACTTTACACAAGTGTCTTTGACCAATTGGGCAGCCGGTGGTCAGAGTTCGGTTTCTTTAAACGGGCTTCTGGATTTATTTGCCAATTACAAAAAAGGCAGTTCTGCATGGGACAATAACCTGACTTTGGGTTATGGTGAAACCAAATTAGGTGGAAGCGATTGGTTCAAATCGGATGACCGTATTTTATTCAACTCAAAGTATGGTAAAAAAGCCACAAAAGACTGGTATTATGCTGCTTTGGTTAATTTTAAATCTCAATTTGCTCCGGGATTTTCAGATGTTGCCGAAACAACGAAAATTTCTGATTTCATGGCACCAGGTTATTTGTTAGGTGCGATTGGAATGGACTATAAACCCAGTGACAACTTTACGGTTTTCATTTCTCCGGTGACGGCAAAAATGACGGTGGTTAGCATTCAAGCTTTGGCAGATGCAGGTGCTTTTGGTGTGGAGGAAGCAGAGTACGATGCTACAGGAACAAAAACCAAAGATGGAGAAAATACACGCCTTGAAGTGGGAGGCTATTTGAGAATGCTATATAAAAGAGACATTATGGAAAATGTGTCTTACCAAACCAACCTCGATTTGTTCTCTAATTACTCAGAAGAGCCGCAAAATATCGATGTCAACTGGGACAATTTGTTGAGTATGAAAATCAATAAATATTTAACAACCACCATTACTACATCATTGATCTATGATCATGACATTGACATTGCCGAAACAAAATCAGACGGTACACCAAAGCTTGATAGCAATGGCAATCAATTAATTGGGCCACGCACACAATTTAAATACGTGTTGGCCATTGGTTTTCAGTACAAGTTTGGGGACAAGTAAAGTAATTGTAAACCATCTAGAAATGCTAAAAGCCTATGAAAATTCATAGGCTTTTTTATTAACGCCTTTTAATATAAAAAGCATTATTTTTAGCTTTTTTAACAAATACCATCTAACATGAAAAGAGTTTTACTTTTTATATTTTCTATTTTATTTCTTTCCATTTCATCTTTCTCTCAAACGGTATTAATGTCAGAATCATTTGAAACTGATGGACATGGAACAAGATATACCATTTACCCAAGAGTAACCGCTGATCCATATCCTAGTTCAGGAGGCAATACTGCAGATGGCGGTTTTTATGATGGTTCCGGTGATTACGCTATGCGAACTACTGACGCAATCTTAGGATCTTCCCATCTTCATACACCAAGTGGTGAGAATGGTAGTTGGTATTTGGCATTTGAAGATACAGATGATAACGGACATCCCGATACAGATGGTTTTATTACCCTACAATTTGATGATATTAATGTAAGCGGATACTCAAATTTAGAATTGTCTTATTTAGTTGCTGCTCCAAGAAATGATAGATATGATAATGGATTAGGTACAATAAATAATTGGGATTCTCTTTCTATTTTTTATCGCTTTGATTCAAATACCAGTTGGATAAAGCTAGCTTACTTTACAGGAAATGACTTATCAGATGGTGCAAATGGCGCCTTCCAAGAAGATTCCAATCTAGACGGTACCCCCGACGGTGTTATTATCGGAAATGGAAGCTCTTCTACATTTATTTCTTTTACAGAGCCTATTTCAGGAACAGGGTCTCTATTAGACATCCTTGTTGTTGTTGATGTAAATGGAGGGTCAGAAGAGCTTGTTTTTGATAATATTGCATTATCAGGAAGCTCTAGTAGCCCTGCTGTTTCAGTTTCAGCTTCCTCTACTTCGACCTCTTGCTTTGGCAGTTCAGATGGTTCAGTAACAGCTACCGTTACACCCGGATCTCCAAATTATACTTATAGTTGGTCCAACGGGGCTACAACTTCCAATACAAGTTCAACTACAGATCAAATTACAGGCCTTGCATCGGGGACTTATACGGTTACCGTCACCGACAATTCGGGAACTACAGCTACCGCTTCTGCTTTTGTTTCTGAACCAACTGCTATTTCTGCTACTGCAACTACTAATTCTAATGTCTCCTGTAATGGCTTTAGTGATGGTTCAGCTACGGGGTCTGCTTCAGGTGGTACCGGTACATATACTTATGCATGGTCAAATGGAGCTACTACGGCTTCTTTATCAGGAGTCGTTGCAGGAACTTATACCGTTACCGTTATCGATGCCAATGGTTGTACGGACACGGATGTGACTACAATTACTGAACCGGCAGCTTTAGTCGCTGCGGCCTCTACGGATCAAAATGTCACTACCAATGGAGGATCTGATGGACAAGTCACAGGTAGTGCCACAGGAGGAACAAGCCCCTTCACCTATAGTTGGAATACGGGTGCAACTACGGCTACTGTATCGAGCTTAAGTGCCAATAGTTATTATGTCACCATCACCGATGCCAATGGGTGCACAGATTCTGCTTCCACTACAGTTACTCAGCCGGCCCCTCCGGTTGCCGTGTCAATCACTTCTAATACAAGCGCATCTTGTAATGGCTTAAATGATGGTGCTTTAACGGCTAGCGGATCGAGTGGAACAACTCCTTATACCTATTCATGGTCGAATGGAGCTACTACAGGAACAATTACCGGTCTTATTTCGGGCACTTATACGGTTACCTGTGTGGACAATGCTGGAACTACAGCTACCGCTTCTGCTTTTGTTTCTGAACCAACTGCTATTTCTGCTA
>CAYULW010000005.1:0-4411 GCA_964445815.1 uncultured Flavobacteriales bacterium | reverse complement strand
CTGTATCGAGCTTAAGTGCCAATAGTTATTATGTCACCATCACCGATGCCAATGGCTGTACAGATTCTGCTTCAACCACGGTTACTCAACCCGCATCTATTTCTGTTTCTGTTGTGGTTGATTCTAATGCAACCTGTAATGGTTTCTTAGATGGGGGAGCAACTGCTTCTGCCTCTAGTGGTACTTCGCCTTTCACTTATTTATGGTCCAATTCAGCAACAACAGCCTCTATTACAGGCGTTGCTGCAGGAACTTATTCAGTCACTGTCACTGATAATGTTGGAACAACTGCAACAACTTCAACAACAATTACTGAGCCCGTAACTTTATCTGCCATTTCAGTTGCAGATAGTAACGTAACATGTAATAGCTTCCTTGATGGAGGAGCATCAGCAGCAGGTAGCGGTGGAACACCTCCTTATACTTTTAGCTGGTCTAATAGTGCTACTACTGCTTCAATCACCGGAGTGGCTGCAGGAACATATACAGTTTCTGTCACAGACAATAACGGTTGCGGGCCGGCTACGAGCATGGTAACCATTACAGAACCGGCTACGATTACTGTATCAGCTATCGCCGACTCAAACGTGACCTGTAACGGTTTTTCTGATGGTGGTGCTTCGGCTTCTGGGTCTGGTGGCACTATGCCTTACACTTACAATTGGTCTAACTCTGCGACCACGGCCTCTATAACTGGAGTAATGGCAGGAACATACTCTGTTACAATAACCGACAATAATGGTTGTACAAATGCTACTAGTGTTTCCATTATACAACCCTCTGCTCCTAGCATTACAGTTCAAGATGATAGTGTTTGTGTTGGAAGTTCTACGACAGTCACACTTGCCTCATCAAACTCAAGCAATCAATATACGCTAAGAAATGCAAGTGATAATAGCATCGTTGATGGTCCAATGAGCGGGAACGGTGGAATATTACAGTTCAATACCGGTAATCTAAACAGCACTACCGGGTTCTATGTTAATTCCGTGACCGATAATACTTTAAATTCAAGTGCCGGAGGAGCTTTAGATTTTAATGATGGAGGTGATAGTAATGATGATTTTGTTTTGATTCCTAACAATGCCAATCTGAATTTTGGAACAGGTGACTTCACCATTGAAGCTTGGATAAAAACCACCGATAATGGAGGATATATAGTAAGCAAAAGGGATATCTGTGGATATGACAATTTTTATGGTTTAGCAATCTCTAGTGGAAAAGTGCAGTTGAACATTAATGCCGGAGGTCCAAGTAACAACTCCAGTATTATTGGAAATACCGTAGTCAATGACAACCAGTGGCACCACATTGCCTTTGTAAAATCAGGAGCTACCATGTCTTCTTATGTTGATGGTGTATTTGATGTATCAACCGCTGTAAATGGTAATCCGAATATTAATAGTACCTACCCTGTTCGATTAGGAAGATTGACTTGTACCAGCAATCAAAACTATGAGGGCTTAATGGATGAGGTAAGAATTTGGAATGTGGCCAGAACCGGAACTGAGCTTCAAGCCAATATGAATGTATCACTAACAGGAACTGAAACTGGTTTGGTGGCTTATTATAACATGGAAGAGGGCAGCGGTACTACTTTGACCGACTTATCATCTGGCGGAAATAATGGAACACTGACGAACATGACAGCTGGCGATTGGGTGGTAGGATTTAACTCTACTATTGGTAGTACATCATGCAGTGCCAATTCAAATACTGTGAATGTCAGTACCTATCAAACCACAGTAAACTTGAGCAGTACCAATGTCAGCTGTAATGGTGGCTCTGATGGAACGGCAACAGCAACAGCAGCAAATGGTAAAGCGCCTTATACTTATTTATGGAGCAATGGAGATACGTCAGCAACATCATTCAACTTAATGGCAGGAACTCATACTGTTAATGTTGTAGACGCCAATGGTTGTAGTGCTAGCAGTAATATGGTGATCACTGAGCCAACTGCCGTGAATGCAACTATTACAGCAAGTACAGATGTTTTATGTAACGGAGGAACAAACGGATCAATAACAGCATCTGCAGGTGGTGGAACTGGAGCTTATACATACCAATGGTCCAACGGAGCAACTACAGCTTCGATCACAGGGATTATGGCCGGCACATACACTGTAACTGTAACTGATGCTAATGGCTGCACAGCATCAACAAGTAATAATATAACAGAGCCAAGAGCATTGAGCTTAAGTATAAGCTCAACAGATGCTACAACTCAAGGAGGAATGGATGGAACTGCTGCTGCCACTCCAAGTGGTGGTACATCACCATACACCTATTTATGGAGTGTTGGAGCAACAACTTCTTCTATTAATGGGTTGGCTGCAGGAACTTATACGGTAACAGTAGTTGATAACAATAGTTGTGGTCCTATCATTGCTTCTGTTGTTTTATCTGAACCCCAAAATCCGATACTCTCCGTAGTAGTAGACTCAACCGTTAGTTGTAATGGCTTTTTAGATGGTGGAGCAACTGCAAGTTCAACTGGCGGAACAGGAGCTTATACTTATAATTGGAGTAATACCGCTGTTACAGCATCAATTACGGGAATAGCAGCAGGGACTTATTCGGTAACTGTGACTGATGGGCTTGGTTTAACTGATAGTGGTTCTGTCACCATTACGGAACCTGCCATGCTTATGGCTACTTCTGTGGTCGATTCTAATGTAACTTGCAACAGCTTCTTAGATGGTGGAGCTTCAGCTTCGGCTTCAGGAGGAACTATGCCTTATACGTATTTATGGTCTAATTCGGCGACTACGGCTTCCATTACAGGAGTTGCTGCAGGCACTTATACCGTCACTGTGACTGATAATAACGGATGTACGGCTTCTTCTAACTCTACTGTGACTGAACCAGCCATGCTGGCGGCTTCCTCTGTGGTTGACTCTAATGTCTCTTGTAACAGTTTCTCTGATGGTGGTGCAACTGCTTCGGCTATGGGTGGTACTATGCCTTATACGTATCTATGGTCTAATTCGGCGACTACGGCTTCGATTACAGGAGTAATGGCTGGAACCTATACCGTCACGGTGACGGACAACAACGGATGTACGGCTTCTTCTAACTCTACTGTGACTGAACCAGCCATGCTGATGGCTTCTACTGTTATAGATTCTAATGTCTCTTGTAATGGTTTCTCTGACGGTGGTGCAACTGCTTCAGCTATGGGTGGTACTATGCCTTATACTTACTTGTGGTCGAACTCTGCTACTACTGCTTCCATTACAGGAGTTGCTGCAGGGACTTATACTGTAACAGTAACTGATAATAATGGGTGTACTGCTATTACTGCCAGCTCTACTATTACAGAACCTGCTGCCGTAAATATTTCTTTGAGTGGTACAAATCTATTGTGTAATGGTGACAATTCAGGTTCTATTTCTGTTAGTACAGGAGGTGGTGGTGCAGGATTGTTGATCACGGAAGTTGATCCGGGATCTCCTGACTTTATTGAAATTACTAATACCTCAAGCAGCCCTGTTGATGCAACAGGTTGGTTTGTTGCAACCAGCAATAGTTATACTGTTATCAATACAGCGAATTCTATGTTCTGGGATCTGTCCGGTACTTGGGCTGCAGGTCAAGTCGATTATAGGGAGGATGCAACAGGAAGTAATTATTGGGGAAATAACCTTTTCTACAATGGCGGAAGCCCCGGTTGGGTAGCTATTATCGATAACAATGGAAATATAGCTGACTTTATGGCTTGGGGTTGGAACAATGCTGACATACTTGGAATGGCTGCTGTTGTTAATGGAGTGACCATTTCGCCTTCTGCATCAGATTGGTCTACTGCCGGGATTAACTCAACTTGCGTTAACAGCTTTACTAGAATTGGAAATTCAGATAATAATGCAGATACAGATTGGAGTTGTATTTCCGTTTCTAAAGGCACTTTAAACTCAGGATTAATGTTACCTGTCTCAGGAAGTGGAGGCGGAAGTCAACCTGCCTTGAGCTCTTACTTATGGAGTAATGGAGATACAACAAGTAGTCTAGTAGGCGCATCTGCAGGAACTTACACGGTGACTGTTACAAATGTTGACGGCTGTACTGCTGTAAGTTCAACAACATTAACCGAACCCGCTATACTGATAGCAGCTAGTGTTGTAGATAGTAATGTAACTTGCAACAGCTTCTTAGATGGTGGAGCTTCAGCTTCGGCTTCAGGAGGAACTATGCCTTATACGTATTTATGGTCTAATTCGGCGACTACGGCTTCCATTACAGGAGTTGCTGCAGGCACTTATACCGTCACTGTGACTGATAATAACGGATGTACGGCTTCTTCTAACTCTACTGTGACTGAACCAGCCATGCTGATGGCTGCCTCTGTGGTTGATTCTAATGTCTCTTGTAACGGTTTCTCTGACGGTGGTGCAACTGCTTCGGCTTT